>NZ_JBHSHD010000003.1:0-472711 GCF_042652785.1 Dokdonella ginsengisoli
CCCTGCGGTGCCCACGGCGTCGTGCTGCCGCCGCGGCGGCCGCCCACGGCCAGGGTGCTCGGCTTGTGTGCCTTCAGCTCCGCCAGCTTCGCCTCACGATCCGGGTTCGATGCGCCCGCCTTGCTCAGGCGGTTGCGGTCGATGCGGCTGGTGTGCGGATACAGCACCGCCTTCGCCGCCTCGCGTGCCTCGATCGAGTACGTCAGCGCACTGCTGCCCGCCGCGTTGGCGATGTTCACCTGCTCCGTCGCCGTCGCGTTCGACGCCACCGTGAAGCTCAGCGACGTCGGGGTCACCGTCGCCGCAGGATCGTTCAGCGGCGTTCCGCCGGTGATCGTGATGGCATTGCCGTCACCGTCGAACGCGGTGTCGAGGATCGTCGCCGGGAAGCCGGTCGTGCCGGTGGTCTGCAGATGCACGTAGCCGTAGCAGACGCCGGAAACCGGGAACGTCAGGCGACCGTTGCAGTTGAACTTCACGCCGAGGTAGCCGTCGGTTCCGGCCAGCCAGTCGGCCGCCATGTTGACGCTGCCGCTGGTGCCGGTCGAGAACGTGTTGCTCGACCCGACCGTGTCGCCCGAGTGGAACACCATCGCCTTGCCGCTGCCGTCGATCGCGTACTGGCCGCCGTTGGCGCTGTTGATCTTCCACAGCGTCAGGTTGCTGCTGCTCGACCAGAAGTTGAAGTCCCAGTCACCCGAAACCGGGCCGGCATCGTCCAGCGCACTGGTGACGATGTTCAGCGAGGTACCGGCGGTGGTCGCGGCGATCAGATGGCTCAGCGGACCGGACGCGATGATGCCGTTCTGGCCGCCGGTGGGATTGACCGTCACGCCGACCGGAATGCGGATCAGCGCATTGTCCGGATCGTTGGTGGTCACGCACAGCTTGGCCGAGTAGCTGCCCGGCGCCAGACCGCTGGCGTCGACCGTGACGTCGACGTTGGACGACGAGCCTCCGGCGGTCGAGCCGCTGGTCGGCGTCGCGCTGAGCCACGGAATCGTGGTCGGGTTGTCGCAGGTCTCGCCCGCCGCGCCGCCGGTGTTCACCACCATGATGATGTTGGTGTTGGCGAAGTCCGGACCCAGCGAATGGATCGGCGTCGGCGTGGCGACGCCGCAACCGGCCGCGGCGATGAAGCCCGGGTGCGTTTCCGCCCCCGTGGTCGCGCCGATGTAGAACGGAGCCGTCGTGGCGGCGACTTCCACCACCAGGTCGTTGGCCGCCATGTCGGCCACGCTGGCCGTCACCGGCACGTTGATCAGCGTGCCTTCGTCCGCATCGGTGACCGCCTTGGTGCCGGTACCGATCAGCGTCAGGTTGGCCAGCGGAATCGTATCCACGGCCGTCGAGTGCGCGATCGTGTACAGGTTGACGGTGATCGTCTGGTTGGCACCGGTCTCCTGCATGCCGAGGTCGACGCTGGTGATGTTGCCCGTCGCGCCGGCGTGCTCGCTGAAGTAGAAGCGGCGATAGAGGTGGTTCTCACCCGAGGGGCACGCGACCGAGTTCGCCGCGGCGATCACGGTGTCGGCCGTCTGCGACATCTGCACGTCCTGCAGGGACGCGTGGCTGCCGCCGGGACCCTGCATGGCCTGCGAGTTTCCGTACGACTGGAAGTGCGCCGAGCCGATCGCACCGCCGACCTGCGCCGGCGCGCCACCGCGCGGGGCGCCCAGCGCCGCGGCCGTGTTGATGGACCACGTCAGCGAACCGCCGCCCGTGTTGGCGATGGCCAGGCTCTGCGTCGACGTCGTGTTGGTGTCCAGCGCGTAGGTCAGCGAGGTCGGCGTCACGCTCGCCACCGGATCGCCGCCACCGCCGCCGGTCACCGTCAGCGTGGCCGGAGCCGCCGCCGCGTTGGCACCCGCATCGGTCTGCAGCGCGCCCGCGGCGACGTTGCTGTTGTACGTGCCGGCGCCCGCGGCCTGCACGGTCGCGGTCAGCGTGCACGAACCGTTGGCCGGAATCGTGGAGCCGGAAGCCAGCGCAACACCGCCGGCGACGAAGGTCGCCGCGCCGCTGCCGCACGTCGTCGATGCCGTGCCCGTGACCAGGCCGGCGTCGAGCGAGACGAACAGATCCGAGGTCAGCGCGATCGCCGAGGCGTTCGCGTTGTTGAGCGTGATCGTCGCCGTGCTGTCGGTGTTCACCGCCACGCTGTTCGGCACGAACGCATTCGTCACGGTCGGCGCAATCGCACCGGGCGTGCCGTCGCAGGTGCCGACGCTGGTGTTGTCGATGACGACTTCATCGGCGTCGAGGATATTGTTCTGCGTGCCGGTGCCCTTGGTGCCGATGATGGCCAGGTTTGCGATGTTCTTGGCGAACGCCGCACCGGTGTGGATCAACGTACCGTTGAGGCAGACGTCGTACGTCTGCGCCGCGCGGTCGGTGATGACCTTGACGTCGAAGTACGAGCCGGCCGTCCAGGTCGCGCCGGTGTCGACGTAGCCGATGACGCCGGCGCCGCCGCCGTTCGGATCGAGCACCTGGATCTTGTTGACGCCGCCGGTCGGACGCAGGAAACGCACGCGCGTGACGACCGAGCCCGCCGCCGGATCCTGCGGGGCGAAGTCGAACTCGGTACCGCCGCCGGCGACCGTGATCATCAGCTTGGCGCTGGCGACCGAATAGGCCGTGGTGCCGACCGGCTGGGTCGAGGAAATCGCCGCAACCGTTCCCGATCCCGCCGCGGTCCAGGTCGCGCGCAGGTGCTGCGCACCGGCGGCCGGATTGGCCGTGGAGATGGTCAGGTCGGCGGCCAGACCGCCGCCACGTCCCCAGCCACCCTGGGTGAGGAGATTGCCGACTGCGAACGTCGGCGGCTCGAAGCCGGTGCTGTAGGTCACGAAGCCGGGCGCCGTCGCCTGGAACACCGCGCTCGCTGCGCCGCCGCTGTTGCCGCCGCTCGTCTGCAGGGCGCCGGCTGCCAGCGTGTTGGTGTAGATGCCCGGAGCCGTGGCGGTGACGTCCGCACTGACGGTGCAGCCACCCGGCGGAATCGTCGCGCCGCTGGCCAGCGACACCGCCGTGGCACCGGCCGTCGCCGTGACGGTACCCGTACAGGTCGTCGCCTGGTTCGGAGTCGCCGCGACCTGCATGCCGGACGGCAGGTTGTCGGTCAACGCCGCCGTCAGCGTCAGCGCCGCCGCGGTCGGATTGCCGAGGGAGATGGTCAGCGTGCTGCTGGTGTTGATTTCCGCGTTGTTCGGGCTGAACGCCTTGCTCAGCGGAACCTCGATCGGCGCATTCGCGTCGATGTTGACCGTGTAGTCCTCGGTCTGGCCGAAGCCGGAGGCGTCCACGCCGCAGGCGGCGGGATACACGGGCGGAGTGGCGGAGTTGAAGTACTTGACCACGCGCATGCGCGTCGGACCGGAGGTCGCCGCGGCGGGCACGGCGACGAGGCGCGAGGCCTGCTTGCCGTCGGCGCCGGTGGAATTGACGATCGCGCCGATGTCGTAGCGCTCGGTCGCGTCGTCGAAGGTCTCGTTGCGATCCCAGTCGATGAAGACGCTGTAGGCATTCTGGAAGTTGCCGTCCGAGTTGCCTTCGACGGTGATCGTGTAGCTCGATCCCGGGCGCAAGGCACCGGTGATCGACGTGAAATCCTGATACGAGGCCGCGGCACCGCCGCCGAGCGCCGCCGGCGTGGTGTTGTCGATGCCGTCGATCTTCACGTGCGTGATCGGCTCGTTCGTATTGAACGTGCGCGTGCAATAGGCGGCGAAAGCGGAGCCGCTCGTGACGAGCCCTCCCGCCAGCGCCGCCAGGGCTATCGCTGTCTTCAACCTGCTTCTCATGCCAATACTCCCCAAGGAACGTTTCGGGCAGGCGCAAAACGCCCGCCCAGGCACTGCCGAGCGCGCCGACCAACCGGCGTCCGACAAATCTGGTTCAAAAAGTCAAAAAGTGAATGAGCAGCGCTGACGCCGGCTGCAGGGATGTTCCGTGCTGTATCGCTTCATCGCCTTCCCCAAGGTTCGCGTACGCGCCGAACGTCCGCGCCCTGCCTGGCACGTCGTCGCCCCTGTCCCGTACGCATCGATTTCGCTGCCGCCAACGCTTACCGCGACCCTGAACCCGCGCTGGCTGCCCCCCGAATATATGCCCGTTCTGCGAACTGTAACAACTTTTTTTTATACACCCCGACCGGAAATCGATTGCGCACCGCAACATTCCCGCCGCCGGACGCGCGTCGCCGCGGCGCGCCATCGCTGCATTCTCCGCCGATCGACTACCATGCCCCGCCACGCAGGGCGCGCCGATGCCACGTCCGAACCGCCTCCGTTCATTCCTCGCCGCGCTGCTGCTGATTCCGGCGGCAATCGTGTTCGCCGCCTGGCTGCTGCTGCGCGGCAGCCTGCCGCAGTACGACGGCCGGGTCGCCTCGTCCGCGCTGGCACAGCCGGTCGACGTCGAGCGCGACGCGCTCGGCACCGCGACGTTCCGCGCGAAGAGCCGCCGCGACCTCGTCTGGGCGCTCGGTTTCGTGCACGCGCAGGAGCGCTACTTCGAGATGGATCTGCTGCGCCGCCGCGCGGCCGGCGAGCTGGCGGAGATGTTCGGCGCCGTCGCCCTGCCGGCCGACCGTCTCGCGCGGGCCCATCGCATGCGCGCGCGCATGCAGGCGACCGTCGCGGCGCTGCCGGAATGGCAGCGCGACGAGATCGAACGCTACGCCGACGGCGTCAACGCCGGCCTCGGCGCGCTGTCGGTGCGGCCGTTCGCCTACCTGCTGACGTCCAACACGCCCGCCGCGTGGCGCAGTGAGGACACGCTGCTGGTCGTCGCGGCGATGGCGTTCACGCTGAACGACGCGGAGAACAAGCGCGAACTCGCGCAGGCGCGCATGCGCGCGGCGCTGCCCGAATCGGCGTTCCGCCTCCTGATGGCCGGCGGCGGCGAGTGGGACGCGCCGCTGGCCGGCGCGGCGCTGCCGGTGCCGCCCGTGCCGGCGGCGGCCGACCTCGATCTGCGCTCGCTCGATCCGGCGCTGCTGAAGCCGACCGACACCGCCGTCGCCGCCCTGCCCGGCAGCAACAGCTTCGCGGTCGGCGGCGCGCTCGCGGACGGCGCGGCGCTGGTCGCCAACGACATGCATCTGGAACTGCGCGTGCCGAGCCTGTGGTTCCGTGCGCGCTTCGTGTACTCCACCGACGAAGGCCGTGAAGTCGACGTCACCGGCGCCAGCCTGCCGGGTACGCCGGCGATGATCGTCGGCAGCAACGGCCACGTCGCCTGGGGCTTCACCAACAGCTACATCGACACCACCGACTGGGTCCGCGTGAAACGCGATGCGGCCGATCCGCGACGCTATCTCACCGCGCAAGGGCCCGAACCGCTGGTCGAGAAGACCGAGACCCTGCGCGTGCGCGGCGGCGCGGACGAGACGCTGCGCGTGGAGGAAACGCGCTGGGGGCCGATCCTCGCCGAAGACACCGACGGGACGCCGCTCGCGCTGGCCTGGACGGCGCAGATGCCGGGCGCGTTCAATCTCGACCTGGAGCGGATCGAACGGGCAAGCAACGTCGACGAGGCGACCGCGATCGCGCGCGAGAGCGGGCTGCCGCCGCAGAACTTCGTCGTCGGCGATCGCGACGGGCGCGTCGCGTGGACGATCGCCGGACGCATTCCGCGACGCATCGGCGCGTACGACGCCACGCTACCGGCGGACTGGTCGCAGCCGGGCACCGGCTGGGACGGCTGGCTGCCGGATCACGACTACCCGCGCATCGCCGATCCGTCGTCGCAGCGCCTGTGGACGGCCAATCAGCGCGTGACGGACCTGCCGTGGCTGGCCGTGCTCGGCGACGGCGGCTACGACCTCGGCGCCCGTGCGGGCCAGATCCGCGATGCGCTCGCCGCGCGCGGGCGT
Source organism: Dokdonella ginsengisoli (assembly GCF_042652785.1). Taxonomy (NCBI): domain Bacteria; kingdom Pseudomonadati; phylum Pseudomonadota; class Gammaproteobacteria; order Lysobacterales; family Rhodanobacteraceae; genus Dokdonella; species Dokdonella ginsengisoli. The sequence goes on from NZ_JBHSHD010000003.1 coordinate 5,882, forward strand.
TTCGCGCCGGACGACCTGCTGGCGATCCAGCTCGACGACCGCGCACGGTTCCTCGAGCACTGGAAGGACCTGCTGCAGCGCGAGCTCGACCGCGCGCCGGCGTCGGCCCTGACCGACGCGATGCGCCGGGCGCTGAAGGACTGGAGCGGGCACGCCTCGATCGATTCGGTCGCCTATCGCCTGGTGCGCGCGTGGCGCGGCGAGGTCGTCGACACGGTGCTCGACGGTTTCGCCGCGGCGGTACGCCGGCGCTTCCCCGATTTCACCCTGCCCAAGCTCGCGCAGAGCGAATACGCGGTGTGGAAGCTCGTCGACGAACGCCCGGCGCATCTGCTGCCGCCGGGCCAGGCCGACTGGGATGCGCTGCTGCTGGCCTGCGCCGAACGCGCCGGCAAGGCGCTCGACGCACAGCCCGGCGGCATCGCCGCGCGCAGCTGGGGCGAACGCAATACGGCGCGCATCGCGCATCCGGTCTCGCGCGGTCTGCCGGCCTTCCTCGCGCGGTTTCTCGACATGCCGCACGAACCCCTGCCGGGCGACAGCAACCTGCCGCGCGTGCAGGCGCCGGGTTTCGGCGCGTCCGAGCGCTTCGCCGTTGCACCGGGCCAGGAGGCGAAGGGTTTCTTCATGATGCCGGGTGGCCAGAGCGGCCATCCGCTCTCGCCCTACTACGGCAGCGGTCACGCCGACTGGGTCGCGGGCCGGCCGACGCCGTTCCTGCCCGGTCCCGCGCAGCGCGTCCTGCACTTTTCGCCGTAGGCGGGCAAAAAAAGAGGCCTCCGACGGGAGGCCTCGAAATCCATGCGATCCGGAAGGAAAGCGATCGATCAGAGCCGATCGCTTTCCCGCTCAGCGTCGGTCGAGCGGACCGTCGAAGCCGTTCTCGAAGATGGTGTCCGTGTCGGTGGTGCAGGTGACCGCGACGTTGGTCACGTCGGCGTGGATCGTGCCGCTGCCGTTGGCGACGGTGCAGACCTGCGCCGGGCTCGTCGGCTGCGTGTCGACGCTCACGTTGTAGGCAGTGCCGTCCGGCAGGGTGCCAGGGAACGTGAAGGAGCCGTCGCTCGCCACCGCCAGGGTGGTCGATCCGTTCTTCAGCACCAGGCCGCCGCCCTGCAGACCGCTGGCGCTGCCGCCGAGCGTGTAGGTGTCGGCAGCGCAGGTCACGCTGACGTTGGTCACGTTCGAACCGGCGATCGTGCCGCTGCCGTTGGCGACAGTGCAGGTCTGCGCCGAGGGCTGCGTGCCGACGGTGACCGTGTACGCCGTGCCGCTGGTCAGCCCGGCCGGGAACGTGAATGCGCCGTTCGCCGCGACCGGCAGGTCGTTGCCGCCGTTGAGCTTGAGCACCAGACCGCTGCCGCCGAGGCCGCTGACGGTGCCGCCCACGGTGTAGGTGGCCGGTGCGTCGACGACCAGCGAAACCGACACCTCGACGCTGGCCTGCGCCGGATCGTTGGTGGCGACGCAGAGCTTGGCCGAATAGGTACCCGCGGCGAGCGCACCGGCATTCGCGGTCACCGTGACCGACGAGGAGCCGCCGCTGGCCACCGAACCCGACACCGGCGCCACGCTCAGCCAGGCGACGTCCGACGCGCTGCCGCAGCTCGTCGGCGCTTCCGCGATCGAGTAGTTCAGCGTGCTGCCGACGGCACCGTCGTTGCCGATGGTCAGGGTGTCGTCGGCGCTGTCGCCGGCGGTCACGGTGAAGTCGAGCGAGGCCGGCGACACCGTGGCCGACGGATCGGGGATGGCGGCGTCGGACGGGCCGAGCGTCGGCAGCGCGTAGCTGGCCGGCGAGCCGGCCTGCGCGACGTGCAGGTCGCCCTGCGAGTCGACCGGCGGCTTGTTCACCGTCAGCGAGAACGAGAACAGCGTGCCCCAGTCGAGCGTGTTGCCGCTCGCCGGCGCGCTCCACACCGCCTGGTTGCCGCTGGTGCTCACGGTCCAGTCGTTGGCCGCGTCGACGTCGCCGTCGCTGAACCAGGTCGCGCTGACGACGGCGTCCTCGGGCAGCGGCACGGTGAAGCGGTCGAAGCCCTTGTTGCTGACCACGCGCACGTTCGGCGCGCTGCCCTCGGTGACCGCGCGCGCGTAGTCCAGGTTCATGACGACGTAGTCGTAGCGCCAGCTGCCGTTGCCCAGGTCCTTGACCTTGACCGCGAGCTTGGCGTGGCCATCGGTGTTGATCAGTTCCGAACTGCGCGCGTTCGCGCCCGGATTGGCCGGATCGACCCAGCGGTCGACTGCCGGGCCGAGCTTGTAGCCGGAGCCGCCGCCCGGCGACCACTGGCTGCCGCTCCAGTTCGGCGCGCCGGTGACGCTCGCCATCGAGTTGTAGATGTTGATGTCCTCGCGCGCGAGGTACCACGACTCGAACAGATAGGTCGCGCCGGTGTTGAGGCTCGGGCTGATCTGCTGCTCGCGCACGATCAGGCGCTGGTCGTAGTCGCCGTTGCCGCCGCTGTTCTGCGAGCCGTTGCAGTCGGGATCGTAGATCGAGCCGCAGCGTCCCCACACGCCGGTGGCCGGCACGATCTCCGAGCGCGGGCCGAGGTCGGAGCTGGTGTCGTTGTTGCCGGTGCCGTAGGTGTCGGTGCAGCCGCGGCCGAGGATGTGCGAATCGTGGTCGCTCGGATCCAGGCAGTTGCCATTGGTCGTCAGCCACGCGTGCTTCACGCCGGAGCGGCCGATCTGCTCGAGGCGGCCTTCGGCGTCGGTGCGGTACAGGTTCCAGATCAGGTACGGATGCTGGTCGTTGCCGTACGGCGGAAAGTTGCCGCTGAACTTCTGGTTCCACGGAATGCCGGCGGTCCACAGCGCCGTGCTGGTGCCGAGCGCTCCCTGCCCCGGAATCGTCGTCTGCGCCGTGCCGGCGTTGACGTTGTTCTTCAGCGTCGAACTGGGCGTGAACACGACGCGGCCGGTGCCGGACGGACCGGTGCACCCCTGGCAGCGCGTGTAGGACATCTGGAAGTTCTGCATGAACAGGTCGGCCAGGTAGGTGCCGCCGTTCGGTGCGGGATCGCCGTGCCAGTGCGGCGAGCTGCCCAGCGGTACGGCGCCGGTGCCCGACAGCTGCACCTGCGTGGTCAGCGCCAGGTCGGCGATCGGCCAGCCGGCGACGTCGGGCCGGCCGATGCGTTCGGCCAGCGCCTTGCTGATGCGCATGTCCATCGCGCCGACCGACAGCACGCGGTTGTCGTCGACCAGTTCGTACATCAGGCGATCGATGTAGAACCAGGCGACGCCGTCACTGCCGACGAAGTCGAGGATCAGCGCGTCGTCGGGACTGCGGCGCAGGCGGAAATTGCTCAGGTCGATGCGTTCGCCGTTCGACAACTCGATCGAGTAGCCGCCCCTGGCGGTCAGCGAGCCGGCGTCGAAGCCGCGGAAGTAGCCGTGCTCGACGTGGAACTCCAGGCTGCCGCCGCGATGCAGCTCGAAGCGGTCGCGTCCGCGCCAGCTCAATCCGGGCAGCGCCGAGTTCGGCGCGGAAACGTGCAGACCCAGATCGCCGGCGAGATCGCGGTTCCAGCGCACCTCGACCGTGCCGCCCCACGCGGCCCACAGTCCCGGAGCGGAAGTCTGCGTCGGCGCTTCATCCGGCGCCGGCGTCGCAACGGAGGAGGAATCTGCCCGCACACCGGCGCACGCGAAGCCGAGCGCGAGCGCCGAAACGAGTACACGAAATTTCATTGATGGCTACCCCGACAGATCAACGTTCAAATGGGTACCGATCCTGGCAAGCCCGTTCCGGCGATTCCGACCGGACCCGTTCCCTCATCCGCCGAAAGCACCCTCGGCGCCTGCTCGAATCGCGCCGCCGGCGTGGGCCATTGAGCGTCGACATAACCTGTAAAACATAACACTTCGCCCGCCCCGGCGTTTGCGCGGCGCACAAGGTGCGCGGCCCGCGTCACGCCGGCGACGCTACGGCGTCGTCGCCGCGCCAAGCTGCATCAGCTCCGGCGGAGACTTGCCGTAGCCGCCGGCAGCGCTCACGCCGTCGAAGCCGTCGGCGAAGATCCGTTCCTCCGCCGTCGGCTCGTTCCACAGGTCGAACACGTACTGGCCGCGCGTGCGCTCCTTCGGCCCGACCACGAACGGCCGGTTCGATTCGCCGCTGCACAGATCGTTCTCGCCGGGGAAGTCGTTGGCGGCGGCCTCGTCGCGCAGAAACTCGACGTACTCCTTGCTCGCCGTCTGGTAGTACAGGCGCGCCGTCGCGGTGAACGGGCCGACGCGCCCGGCCGGAATCGCGAACGTGTACGCGGCGCTGTCGTAGTTGACCAGCTCGCCGGAACCGGGCGCGGTTTCCGGGTAGGCGCCGGACGGCACCGGCCGCACCTCGTAGCCGTTCGGATCGGCCGCGGTGGCCGGCTTGAAGCCGAGCGGCGGAATGCGGTTGTCCTTCGCCACGCAGTCGTTCAGCACGAAGTGGAACATCTCCTTGCCGCTGCCGTCGACGACGTCGCAGGCGCCGCTGCCGTTGTGGTCCCAGATGCCCTGCAGCACTTCGTACACGCGCGCCTGCGAATCGGCCGTCAGCACGCCGCCGGCCGCGTCGTAGGCCGCGCTCTCGGCCACCAGGGCGCCGGCCGCGTCGCGCAGCTGCACGTTCAGCCACATGCGCCGGCCTTCGCCATAGCCGGTCGGCAGCTTGTGGCCGCTGAGGTTGGTGACCTTGACGTTCAGCGCGATCGTGCCGGCCGCGCCGGCGCCGGGCGCGGTATAGGCGCCGATGGTGGTCTCCACCGCGGCGGCCGAGGCGAGCATCGCCCGCGCGAAGGCGATCGTCTGGTCGAACGAGGCCTCGCGCCCGATGCCCTGCCAGGAATCGGGGATCGTCGACGTGTCGCTGAACTCGCCCTTGATGATGCCCGGCACCCAGGCGTTGCCGCCGGCGAACTCGTGCGTGGGCAGGTTGCCGGTGCGGCTGGGGAAGCCGCCGAGCGTGCAGGCGCTGGCGTCGGGATCCTCGCTGTCGGGCATGTGGCAGCCCTGGCAGGTCTTGCCGGAAGGCGCCGAATACGAACTGCGCTGCCACTCGCTGAAGGTGCGCTCGATCGGGAACGGCACGCCGGTATCGGTGCCGTCGGCGAGCTTGAGCGTCTTCAGCGGACCGGCGGCGGTGTCGGGCGTGGTCACGTCGTGGCACTGCCCGCACATCGCGCTGTCGGCGTGGAACGGCGACTGCGCCCACTCGTGCGGCGGACTGCTGCCGTCGGGCGCGTAGGTGTACGGCCCGCGCCGGCACGGCTCGGTGCCGCCGGGGCACGGCTGGTCGTCCAGCCAGGTCGCGCCGTTGCCCGGCAGTGCCTCGCCGCCCGGCCCCTGCGGCAGCTGGCGATGGCAGAAATGGCAGCCTAGGCCGCTGAAGTCGCCGTACGCGTCCGGCGCGTCGTAGCTGCCCTGCAGCAGGCATCCGGCGGCGCCCTTGGTCACGTCGTTGTCGGGCAGGCCCGAGCCCTGCTTGACCACGCGGCCGCCATACCAGCCTTCGGAGGTGTGGCAGCGCAGGCAGTAGTCACCCACGCCCGGCACGTCGTTGTTGGCGATGTCCAGCGCAGCCCAGAACAGCGGGTCGCGCGTGGCATTGGCCATCATCGAGCCGGACCAGGTCGGATACGGCCGGAACTCGCGCGACGTGGCCGGGCCGCCGGGGCCGTGGCATCCGGAGCAGTCGTCGGACTTCCACAGCAGGTAGGTCAGACCGGGCTGGGTGCCGTGCGGCGTGAAGTCGGTCGCGCCGCCGGCCGGCGCCATCAGCGACGCGATGTGCGCCCAGTCGGCACCGGTGGCTCCGGCGGACGGCGAAATCAGGACAATGGACAGGACGAACAGGAGGCGGAGCAGGGCTGGCGTATGGGGCGAGCGCATGAAGGCAACGGAATCCGTGGCGGGAATGACGTCGTCCGGTGCGAGCCTGTCGAAACACGAGCCCCCCGATAAGACCCGACTCCGCAACGCCGATCCCGAGTGTAGGCCCAAAGGCTCGACGGCGTCACGCTGCGGCCGCGCAGCGCGGCGAAAAGCACGCGCTTTCCGCCTAGGCCAGACCCAGATAGCGCTCGGCGATCGCGCGGTACAGCGCCGGCAGCCGCTCGAGTTCGTCCAGCGCGACGTGCTCGTCGATCTTGTGGATGCTCGCGTTGCACGGCCCGACCTCGACCACCTCGGCGCCGAGCGGCGCGATGAAGCGTCCGTCCGAGGTACCGCCGCCGGTGCTCAGCTCGGGCTCGACCCCGCACAGCGCGCGGATCGAGGCGATGGTCGCGTCGCGCAGCGCGCCGCCGCGCGTCAGGAACGGCTCGCCCGACAGCCACCAGTCCAGGTCGAACGCGACGCGATGGTGATGCAGGGTCGCCTCCACGCGCTCGCGCAGGCCTTCGGCCGTGCTGGCCGTACCGTAGCGGAAGTTGAACACCGCACGCAGCTCGCCCGGGATCACGTTGTCGGCGCCGGTGCCGGCGTTGAGATTGGAGATCTGGAACGAGGTCGGCGGGAACGATTCGTCGCCCTCGTCCCAGCGCTCGGCGGCCAGTTCGGCCAGCGCCGGCGCGAGCCGGTGGATCGGGTTGTCGGCCTTCTCCGGATACGCCACGTGTCCCTGCACGCCGCGCACGCGCAGGCGGCCGGTCAGCGAACCGCGGCGGCCGACGCGCACGAGGTCGCCCAGGTGCCGGCGCGAAGACGGCTCGCCGACCACGCAGGCATCCAGGCGCTCGCCGCGCGCGCGGAAGTCGGCGGCGACGCGACGCACGCCGTCGACCGCGATGCCCTCCTCGTCGGAGGTGAGCAGCAGCGCGACGCGGCCCGGATGGCGCGGATGCGCGCGCACGAACTCCTCCAGCGCGACGACCATCGCGGCGACGCCGGATTTCATGTCCGCCGCGCCGCGCCCGTACAGCCGGCCGTCGCGCACCGCCGGCTCGAACGGCGCGCTCGTCCAGGCCTCGACCGGCCCGCTCGGCACCACGTCGGTGTGGCCGAGGAAGGCCAGCACCGGTCCGTCGCCGCCGTGCGTCGCCCACAGGTTCTCGACCTCGCCGTGGCGCAGGCGCTCGATCGAGAAGCCGGCGCGCGCGAGAATCTCGGCGATCAGGTCCTGGCAGCCGGCATCGGCCGGCGTGACCGAAGGGCGGCGGATCAGGTCGCAGGTGAGTTCGAGGACGGCGGACATGGAAGAGCCGGGATTCGGGATTCGGGATTCGGGATTCGGGATTCGGAGAAGACTACATCGCCGTCATTCCCGCGAAAGCGGGAATCCATTTTCGCTTTGCAAGCGCCAGAGCCTGATGAATTCCGGCTTTCGCGGGAATGACGGCGCACAAACCCACGCGATACCACCTCGCCTCGACGGCTACTTCGCCTCGAACGCCTGCGCGTACAACTTGTCGGTGAATCCCTGCATCACTCGGCCGTCGTCGAACACCGCCAGCGGCCGTCGCACCAGCGCGGGGTGCTCCTTGATCAGCAAGGTCCATTCGGCGTCGCTGCCGGGCGACTTGCGCGCGTCGGGCAGGCTGCGCCAGGTCGTCGAGGCGCGATTGACGAACTTCTCCCAGCCGCCGACCTGCTTCGCCCATTGCTTCAGGGACTCGGCCGGAATGCGCTGTTCGCGGTAGTCGACGAACTCGTAGGCGACCTTCTTGCGGTCGAGCCAGTTGCGCGCCTTCTTGCAGGTGTCGCATTTCTCCAGGCCGTAGATCGTCGTGGTCATGGTCGATTGCTTGCGTGAAGGATGGCGCGGGATTGTAGGTTACGTGCCGCCGGCGCGAGCGATGGGAAGCGAAAGAAGCGCAAAGCCAGGCGCGGACCGGAGCGCAGAAAAACGGATCAAAGATCCTCATCCGTGTTCATTCGTCCCGATCCACATCCTGCCGATCCCTTTCACGCCCGCAGCAGCTCGTTGATCGCCGTCTTCGCGCGCGTCTTCGCATCCACGCGCTTGACGATGACTGCGGCATACAGGCTGTGGCTGCCGTCCGCCGCCGGCAGCGAACCGGCGACGACGACGCTGCCGGCCGGCACGCGACCGTAGCTGACCTCGCCGCTGGCGCGGTCGTAGATCTTGGTCGACTGGCCGAGGAACACGCCCATGCCGATCACGCTGCCCTTCTCGACCACGACGCCTTCGACGACTTCCGAACGCGCGCCGATGAAGCAGTCGTCCTCGATGATGGTCGGATTGGCCTGCAGCGGCTCGAGCACGCCGCCGATGCCGACGCCGCCGGACAGGTGCACGTTGGCGCCGATCTGCGCGCACGAGCCGACCGTGGCCCAGGTGTCGACCATCGTGCCGGCGCCGACGTGCGCGCCGATGTTGACGTAGCTGGGCATCAGCACCGCGTCCCTGGCCACGTGCGCGCCGCGGCGCACCAGCGCGCCCGGCACGACGCGCGCACCGGCGTCGCGGAACGCCGCCTCGTCGGCGCCGGAAAAGCGCAGCGGCACCTTGTCGAAGGCGGCCATCGGACCGCCGTCCATGATGCGGTTCGCGTTGATGCGGAAGTACAGCAGCACCGCCTTCTTCAGCCACTGGTGCACGCGCCAGCCGCCGCTGCCGTCCGGCTCGGCGACGCGCGCCGTGCCGGCTTCGAGCGCATCGAGCGTCTCGTCGATGGCCGGGCGCAGGCGCTCGGCGATTTCGTCTTCGGCGAGCGCGGCGCGGCGCTCCCAGGCGTCGTCGATCAGGGCTTGATGCGATGGCATTGCATTCCTCGTATGGGGGGCCGCGCGAGGTTCGCGCGAGCCGTCCGGCGGCGACGGAATCCGCCGCCGCGGCGAAGCGGAAGTGTACCGAACGCGATGCCGTTGCCGCGCGCCGCGAAGGTCACCGCGGCGCGCGATTCTGCGAAAATGCCGCGCTCGCCCTGCGCAAGGCCAGCCCCGTGTCCGAGGTCGATCCCGCACTCGTCCAAGCCTGGGTCGGCGCGCGTTCGATCGGACGCGGGCTGCCGCTGCCGGTGCCCGACCGCGGCGGACTGCGCGTCGACACGGCCATGCCGCAGGAGCACCGGCGCTACGTCTTCGCGTGCCCGGGCGAAGGCCTGCGCGAACTCGCGCAATCGATCCGCGAACCGCGCGTCGCGCTGAAGCTCGCCGGCACGCGCGAGGAAATGGCCTCGCTGCTGCCGGCCCGATGGGAGATTGCCGAACCCGGCTTCCTGATGACCTGCGAACGGCCGCACGCCGGCGCGGCGGCATGCCCGGACGGATATCGGCTCGAACTGCGCACGATGCAGGCGACGACCCAGGCGCGCATCCTGACCGCGCACGGCGAGCTGGCCGCCAGCGGCTACGCCGTCGAGTACACCGGCGTGTTCGCCTACGACCGCATCGTGACCGAGCCGGCGCACCGCCGGCGCGGGCTCGGCCGCGCGGTGATGGCGGCGCTGGGTTCGGCGCGGCGCTCCGCGGCATCGCGGCCGGTGCTGGTGGCCACGCCGGAGGGCCGGACCCTGTACGCCAGCCTCGGCTGGACGCTGCACTCGCCGTGGACGACGGCGCTCATCCCCGATCCGATGCCCTGAGGCGAACGCGCTCAGCCGGTCGCCTCGACCTCGCCGAGGCGGTCGAGCAGCAGACCGCGCAGGCGCGATTGCACCGCGCCGTCGAGACTGCGGTCGTCCTCGTCGGTCAGCACGAAGAAGTCCTCCACGCGCTCGCCGAACGTCGCGATGCGCGCGTCGTGCACGCGCACGCGTGCGTCGCGCAGCGCCTGCGCGACCTCCGCCAGCAGGCCGGGCCGGTCGCTGCACACCAGGGCCAGCTGGGTCGCCGCGCCGACCGCGCCGAATTCGATCCGCGGCGCGCGCTGGAAATGGCGCAGGCGCCGCGGCAGGGTGCGGCGTGCGACGCGCGCGTCGAGGCGGTCGCCGGACAGCACGCGCGCCAGCGCGGCTTCGAGTTCGCGCGCGCGTTCGGCATCCAGCGCCGCCGACGTCGCCGCGTCGAGCACCTCGAAGGTGTCGAACACCCGGCCACGGCCGGAGGCGAGCAGGCGCGCGCCGAGCACGTCGAAGCCCAGGCGATCCAGCGTGGCCGCGATCGCGGCGAACAGGCCGTCGCGATCGGGCGCGCGCACGAACACCTCGCTGCTGCCGCCGCGCGCCGAGCGCGGCTGCACGGCGACCACCGGATCGACGCCGCCGCTGCGTTCGATCGCGCGCGCCTGCCAGGCGACGAGCTCGGGACGATGGCGCAGGAAGCTCGCCTCCGGGAAGTCGGCCAAGAGGGCTGCGGCGCGATCCGCCTCGACGCCGCCCTCGGCCAGCAGCTCGACCGCGCGCGCGCGGCACGCCTGGGCGCGCACCTCAGCGTGCGGCGGGCTGTCCAGCCCGGCGCGCAGCGCGTAGCGGGCGGCGACGTACAGGTCGGCGAGCAGGCGCGCCTTCCACTCGTTCCACAGCTTGGGATTGGTGCCGGCGATGTCGGCGATCGTCAGCAGGTACAGGTGATCGAGCCGCTCGGTGTCCTCGACCTGGCTGGCGAAGCGATGCACGACTTCCGGATCGGTGATGTCCTGCCGCTGCGCGGTCACGCTCATCAGCAGATGCCAGCGCACCAGCCAGGCGACCAGCTCGACGTCGGCGCGCGGCAGCTCCAGGCGCGTGCCGAACGCACGCGCGTCCTGCTCGCCGAGCACCGAGTGGTCGCCGCCGCGACCCTTGGCGATGTCGTGGAACAGCGCGGCGAGCAGCAGCAGCTCGGGCTTGTCCAGTGCCTCGAACGTGCGGCACGCGAGCGGCAGTTCCTCGCGCGCGGCCGGATCGGCGTAGCGCGCGACGTTGCGCAGCACGCGCAGGGTGTGCTCGTCGACGGTGTAGACGTGGAACAGGTCGTACTGCATGCGGCCGACGACGCGGCGGAACATCGGCAGGATCGCCGCGAGCACGCCGTGGCGGTTCATTCCGGCCAGCGCCTCGACCGCCGGCGCGCCGCGGCGCAGCAGCGCGAGAAAGGCCGCGAGCACGTTGCGATCCTCGGCGAAGCCGCCTCGATGCCGTGCCAGCGCCTGCTGCAGCAGGCGCATCGTCTGCGCCGACAGGCCGCGCAGCCCGGGGTGGTCGAGCAGCACGGCGAACGCGTCGACCATCGCGCGCGGGCGGCGCAGGAACAGGCCGGCGTCGCGCGGTTCCAGCCGCCCGCCGAGCGCGACGAACCATTCGTCCAGCGTCTGCGGCTCGCCGGTGGCGGGCTCGAGCAGCTCCGCGCAACGCTCCTTGAACTGCACGCACAGCCGCTCGGCGATCGTCGCCGCGCGGTAGTAGCGCTGCATGAACTGCTCGACGGCGAGATTCTTCTCGTGCTCGTCGGCATAGCCCAGGTCGGCGGCGAGCCGGCGCTGGTGATCGAACAGCAGGCGCTCCTCGGGGCGCCCGGCGGCCAGGTGCAGGGCGAAGCGGTAACGCCACAGCGTCGCTTCGGAGCGTTCCAGCGCGGCGCGTTCGGTGGCGTCGAGCAGGCCGTGCTCGACCATCGCGGCGAAGTCGGGCGCCGCGGCGATGCGGCGGCCGAGCCAGCGCATCAGGTCCAGCGTGCGCAGGCCGCCGGGCCCGTCCTTCAGGTTCGGCTCGAGGTTGTAGGCGGTGTCGTCGTAGCGCGCGTGCCGCGCCCTCTGCTCGGCGCGCTTGGCGGCGAAGAACTCGGCCGGCGGCCACAGGGCCGGGTCGTCGACGATGGCGGCGAGTTCGGCGGCCTGCGCGGCGTCACCGGCGAGCAGCCGCGCGTCGAGCAGGGCGGTGAACACGCTGACGTCGCCGGCGGCCAGCTCACGGCACTGCGCCGGCGTGCGCACCGCGTGGCCGGGCTTGAGGCCCAGATCCCACAGGCAGGTGAAGAAGGCTTCCAGCGCGCGCGCCTGGCGCGACGCCGCTTGCGGCTGCACCAGCACGAGCAGGTCGACGTCGGACTGCGGAAACAGCACGCCGCGGCCGAAGCCGCCGACGGCGAACAGCGCGCAATCGGCCGCCTCGCCCAGGCAGGCCTGCCAGACGTGGGCGACGACGCTGCCGATCGCGTTCGCTCGTGCGCGCACCAGGTCGCGCGCGTCCGCTCCGCTGCGGAACGCCAGCGCGAGGCTGCGATCGACGTCGCCGAGCACCTGGCGCAGCGCCAGCCGCGCCTGGGCCGACACGCCGCTGCGCGGCATCGCCGGCGGCAGGCGCGGCAGCGGCGGCAGGACGTGGGAGGGATGGGAGGGCATGCCCCCTACTCTAGCGGTCCTGCTTGTCGAGTGGATGCAGGTCGAGTGGATGCGGGGACTTCAAGGAAGCGTTTCTCGCAGAGGCGCAGAGGTCGCAGAGGGAGAAAAGCTTTTCCTCCGCGTTCCCTGCGCCTGTGCGAAAGATCTGCTTCCAACGACGCCACTCGGCGGAATCAGGCCGCGCTCGGCCAGGGCGTCAGGATCTCGTAGCCGTCGTCGGTGACGGCGATGGTGTGCTCCCACTGCGCCGACAGCGAGTGGTCCTTGGTCACCACCGTCCAGCCGTCCGGCAGCAGACGCGTCTGCGGCTTGCCGGCGTTGACCATCGGCTCGACCGTGAACGTCATGCCCTTCTGCAGCTTGAGGCCGGCGCCGGCGTGGCCGTAGTGCAGAACCTGCGGATCCTCGTGGTAGATCTGGCCGATGCCGTGGCCGCAGTATTCGCGCACGATCGAGAAGCCCTGCGCCTCGGCGTGCTTCTGGATCGCGTGGCCGATGTCGCCGAGCGTGGCGCCAGGGCGCACCTGCGCGATGCCGATCAGCATCGCCTCGCGGGTGGTGTCGACCAGGCGCCTGGCCAGCACCGACGGCGCGCCGACGAAGTACATGCGGCTGGTGTCGCCGTGCCAGCCGTCCTTGATCACGGTGACGTCGATGTTGACGATGTCGCCGTCCTTGAGGACCTTGCCGGGGTTCGGGATGCCGTGGCAGATGACGTGGTTGACCGACGTGCACAGCGTCTTCGGAAAGCCCTTGTAGCCGACGTTGGCCGGGATCGCCTTCTGCACCTCGACGATGTGTTCGTAGGCGAGGCGGTCGAGCTGCTCGGTGCTCACGCCGGGCTTGACGTGGGGGACCAGCATTTCCAGCACCTCGGCGGCCAGGCGGCCGGCGACGCGCATCTTCTCGATCTGGTCCGGGGTCTTGACGGTGACTGCCATGGTTCCTCTGAAGCTGGGTTGTGGCGCGGGCGCGCCGCACAAGCTACAATCTTACGGTTCCGCGCCCCGACTTTCGTAAGTCGTTGACGCGGAACGCAAGATGCGGCCGCGCGGGCAATCCGCAAGGTCGCTACGGTCATCAGACCGAATCCGCACACGTATCGTCACCGCGTTCGGGGTGCCCCTTCGGGGGTCGCACGCGGAGGATACGTGGAGGTCCCAACCCCGGAGTTGTAAGCAAGTCCCTCGCCAGAGCACGCACATCCCTGTGCGGGCTTTTCATGGAAGGACCTGCCGCAACTCCCTTTCATGAAGGAATACCTGCAATGCCTCAAGTCACCATGCGCCAGATGCTCGAAGCCGGCGTGCATTTCGGTCATCAGACCCGCTACTGGAATCCCCGCATGGCGCCGTACATCTTCGGCGCGCGCGGCAAGATCCACATCATCAATCTCGAAAAGACGCTGCCGCTGTTCACCGACGCGATGAACTTCATCTCGGGCCTGGCGCAGAAGCGCGGCACGATCCTGTTCGTCGGCACCAAGCGCTCCGCGCGCGAGGCGATCAAGGAAGAAGCGGCGCGCTGCGGCATGCCCTACATCAGCCAGCGCTGGCTCGGCGGCATGCTGACCAACTTCCGCACCGTCAAGGGCTCGGTCGCGCGCCTGAAGGAAATCGAGGCGATGTCGACCGACGGCCGCTTCGAGCGCCTGGTCAAGCACGAAGTGCTCGGCCTGATCCGCGAGAAGGAAAAGCTCGAGAAGTCGCTCGGCGGCATCAAGGACATGAACCGCCTGCCCGACGCGCTGTTCGTGATCGACATCGGCCACGAGGACATCGCGGTCAAGGAAGCCAAGAAGCTCGGCATCCCGGTCATCGCCGTGGTCGACACGAACTACGATCCGGCCCTGGTCGACTACGCCATCCCGGGCAACGACGACGCCATCCGCGCCGTGCAGCTGTACGCCTCCGCGGCCGCCGATGCGGTGCTCGAAGGCAAGGCCGCCGCGCCGGCGATCGTCGCCAGCGAGAAGGACGACTTCGTCGAGCTCGACGCCGAAGGCAACCCGGTCACCAAGAAGGAAGCGCGCGAGCGCGACGACCGCCGCAAGCCGGGCCCGCGCAAGCCGGGCGGCGACCGTCGCCCGCCGTCCAACCGCCGTGGTCCGGCGCCGCGCGAACGCGGCCCGAAGGCCGACTCCGAGTCGCCGGCCGCCGAGTAATCGTCATCTGCGGGCCGCATGATCGCGGCCCGGCAGACGGCCTTTCCGCGGGCGGGACCGCCCTGCCCGCGAGGACGCCGGACCCATCCGGACGTCGCGTCCCCGCGAGGGACGTCCGTCGCTTCGACCCGATTCCCGCCCGCGCGGGAACGACGATTCTTCAAGAGAACGAGCGGCGCATCCCGGCGCCGCTCCGAGCATTCCGAGGATTCCCATGGAAATCACCGCATCACTGGTCAAGGAACTGCGCGAGCGCACCGGCGCTGGCATGATGGAGTGCAAGAAGGCGCTCACCGAGAACAACGGCGACATCGACGCCGCGGCCGAGTGGCTGCGCAAGCAGGGTCTGGCCAAGGCCGACAAGAAGGCCAGCCGCGTCGCCGCCGAAGGCAAGATCGTCTCCGCGCAGGACGGCGGCAAGGCCGTGCTGGTGGAGATCAACTCCGAAACCGACTTCGTCGCCAACGACGACAACTTCAAGGCCTTCACCGACGCCGTCGCCAAGGCCGCGCTGGCCTCGGGCGCGGCCGACGCCGAAGCGCTGAAGACGGCCAAGCTCGCCTCCGGCGAGACCGTCGAGGAGGCCCGCGCCTCGGTCATCGCCAAGGTCGGCGAGAACGTGCAGGTGCGCCGCCTGGTGCGCATCGACAGCGCCAACAACGTCGCCGCCTACGTGCACGGCGGCCGCATCGGCGTGCTGGTCGAGGTCAAGGGCGGTGACGCCGAGTTCGCCCGCGGCGTGGCGATGCACATCGCGGCGATGAACCCGCCGTACAACAAGGCAGCCGACGTCCCGGCCGACTTCGTCGCCAAGGAAAAGGAAATCGAGCTGGCCAAGATGAGCGAGAAGGACAAGGCCAAGCCGGCCGAGATCCTCGAGAAGATCATCGGCGGCAAGATCGCCAAGATCGTCAACGAGAACACGCTGTACGGCCAGCCCTACGTGCTCAACACCGACCAGACCGTGGAAGCGGCGGCCAAGGCGGCCGGCGCCGACGTGGTCGGCTTCCAGCGCCTGGCCGTCGGCGAGGGCATCGAGAAGGTGGTCGAGGACTACGCGGCCGAAGTCGCCAAGGCGATGCAGGTCTGAGGCAGGCCCTCCTGCGATCGCCCGAGATCGCCGCGCCGCGCAGGCCGGCGGTCTGGTGAAGCCAATGCCCCGCGCAGTCCGGCAAGGCCATCCGCGGCTCTCCAGATGAAGCAGAAAACCCGCAGGCGACTGCGGGTTTTTTGTTTTTCAAGCCGGCTCCGGCACCAGCCAGCGCGACCTGGCACGCGCAGCGGGGTCGATGGAAAACCAGACCCGCGGCCTTTCCCGGGCTGGTGTACGGATCGGCGGCTGGAGCTGGACCTTACCCGGCCATGGGCGGGTTCAGGCGCGCAAAGCCCTCCTGCCGGCGATACGGAAAATACGGGTAAGGCGCAGTGACGGCGCTGGCCGCATCGAGCTGCGCCACCTGCTCGGGCGTCAAGCTCCAGCCCAGCGCGCCGAGGTTCTGGCGCAACTGCTCTTCATTGCGCGCGCCGATGATCACCGTCGAAATCGTCGGACGCTGCAGCAACCAGTTGAGCGCGATCTGCGGCACCGACCTGCCGGTTTCCGCCGCCACGGCATCGAGCGCATCGACTACCCGGTAAAGGTATTCATCCTCCACCGGCGGGCCAAAGCTGGCGGTTTCGTGCAGGCGGCTGGCTTCGGGCAGCGGCGTGCCGCGCCGGATCTTGCCCGTCAGCCGCCCCCAGCCCAGCGGGCTCCAGACCATCGCGCCCAGTCCCTGGTCGGCGCCCAGCGGCATCAGGTCCCATTCGTAATCGCGGCCGACGAGGGAGTAGTACACCTGGTTGACGACGTAGCGCGGCCAGCCATGCCGCTCGGCCACGGCCAGCGACTTCATGATCTGCCAGCCCGCGAAGTTGGAAACGCCGGTGTAGCGAACCTTGCCGGCGCGCACCAGCGTGTCGAGCGTGGACAGCACTTCCTCGACAGGCGTATGCGCGTCGAAGGCATGCAACTGGAGGATGTCGATGTAGTCCGTCTGCAGGCGGCGCAGCGCGTCGTCCACGGCGCGGATCAGGCGAAAGCGCGACGAGCCGGCATCGTTCGGGCCGTCGCCCATGGGCAGGCTGGTCTTGGTCGAGATCAGCACCGCATCGCGCCGGCCTTTGATGGCCTGGCCGAGCACTTCTTCCGAAGCGCCGTTGGAGTAGACGTCGGCCGTGTCGAACAGATTGACGCCGGCTTCCAGGCAGATGTCGACCAGGCGACGCGCTTGGGCGGCGTCCGACTGGCCCCAGTGGCTGAAGAGCGGGCCAGAGCCGCCGAAGGTTCCGGCGCCAAAGCTGAGAGCGGGGACTTTCAGGCCGGACTGGCCGAGGCTGCGGTATTCCATGAGGTTCTCCTTCGGATTGATGAACTGGACGTGTCGTTGATCTCTTCAGGGCTGCACGGAGTCGCCGAGCAGGACGTCGAGGTCGATGGCCGCCGCCATCGCCTGGTAGCCGGCATCGCCCGGGTGCAGGTGGTCACCGGAATCGAAGGCGGTTTTCATGCGGGCCGGATGGGCCGGGTCGCGCAGCACGGCATCGAAGTCGACGACACCGTCGAACTCGCCGCTCTCGCGGATCCACCGGTTCACGACGTGCCGGATCTCGTCTTTTGCGGGCGAGTGGTGGCCTTCGATGATCGAGCCCTTGGCCACGCCCTCGTTGGGGGCGATGGTGCCGCCGATGATGCGCACGTTGCTGGCGTGGGCCATGCCGATCAGTTCGCGATAGCCCTGGACGATGTCTTCGGCGCTGACCATGGCCTCCTGGGGCGCAAAGCCGCCGCCGGGCCAGCCGATGTCGTTGGTTCCGAACTTGACGATCACGGCCTTCACGCCGGGCTGCGCAAACACATCGCGGGCGGCGCGCACCAAGCCTGCGCGGCCCATGCCGTCCTTCAGCAGACGGCCGCCGGAGATACCGGCATTGAGTACGCCGACACCGCGTCCGGCCAGCCGCTCGGCCAGGACATCCGGCCAGCGCGCATTGGCGCCCGGCGTGGAGCCGTTGCCGTCGGTCAGTGAATCCCCCAGAGCGACGACCGTCGTGGGTGCCTTTTCGGTTTCCACGATCAGGCCACTGAAAAAGACCCGCGTGCTGTATGGCACCGCGTTGCCGGGCAGGCGTTCGGCCCCGGTCAGGTCGCCGTCTGCGACGTAGGCCGTATCGCGCGCATCGAAGTGAAAACCGGCAGGCTGGGTGTTCTGCGGCAGATACAGCGACACCGCCACTTCGGTGAGCGCCGGCAGCGGCAGGTTGACCGGGTCGCTGATGAGGCGCCCGCCCGCAGGAACCACGGCTTGCGGCTCGCCACCGAAGCGCACCACCTGATCGGTGCCCGCCACGATCGCCGAGGCCTTGCCATGCCGCGCCACATGGGCGGCGCCAATGTGCAGCGGCGCGGTGCCCTCTTCATTGCTGATGATCACGCGCAGCCGGCTGCCACCGATGCTCAGCCGCGCCGTCTGGCGAATGGTTTGCCGGCTGTACTGGAAGGGAACGCCCAGCGGCAGAACGAAATTGCCGTCCCACATCGGCTGGGTGGCCGCCATCCAGCTCGGGCTCCAGAACGCAGCTTGTGCAGACGCTGCTGCACTGGTCCAGCCGGCACTGCCGGCCAGCGCCAGGGCGATGACGCCCCGGCGGGCGATGGCGGTGAGTTGGATCGGGGTCATGTCGGGCTCCTTGGAAGAACATGAAGCAGGTGAAGCGAGGGCTTCAGCTTCCTTGTTTCCAATCTGCCCGGGTAGACGGCAGAATGGCATCCAAACAATTCCAAATTCGAATACTGCATGGACACCCTGCGCGCCATCGAAGCCTTTGCGCACAGCGTCGAGCTCGGCAGCCTGTCGGCGGCCGCGCGCGCCCTGGGCACCACGCAGCCCACCATCAGCAAGCAGGTGATGCAGCTGGAGCAGCAGCTGGGCGTCCGCCTGCTGCGCCGCAATGCCGCAGGATTGAGCGCGACCGACGAAGGGCAGCGCTTTTACGAGCGCGCCAGGCGCATGCTGGAAGACTACGAAGAGGCGGTAACCGACGTGCGCGCAGGCATCCAGCAGCCGCGCGGCTTGTTGCGCGTCAGCGCGCCGGTCACCCTGGGCCAGCGGCACCTGAATGCAATGGCCATCGAGTTTCTTGCGCAGTACCCGGACATCCGGCTGGAGCTGCTCCTGGACGACCGCTTCGTCGATCCGCTGGAAGAACGCATCGACGTTTCGCTGCGCCTGGGCGGCACGCTGCCGCAGAACCTGGTGGGCCGCCATCTGGCCACCTGGCCGCGGGTACTCGTCGCATCGCCGGCGTATCTCACGGCCCGCGGCCAGCCTGCCGCGCCCCAGCAATTGCTCGAACACGACTACTTGAGCTACGCCTCAGGCGGCGACGGCGTTCTGCTGCAGGGGCCTGACGGCCTGGTCTCCGTGCCAGTGCAAAGCCGCTATCGCGTGAACAATGCCGTCGCGCTCTTCGACAGCGTGCTCAACGGCGCAGGGATTTCGCTGCAGCCCACCTGGATGGTGGCCGAGCCGCTGGCGCAGGGACGATTGGTGCGGGTGCTGCCCGACCACACCGGCCCGGCGCAGAAGGCACATCTGCTGTATGCGCCGCGCCGCCATCAACCGTTGCGCGTACGCGTACTGGTGGATTTTCTGAGCGAGCGGATTGCACGGCTGCCGGGGGCAGACATGGCCTAGAACGCGTTGACAATCTCCTGGACAACGAAACCGGAAAACCAGACCGATGACCATGTTTGACAAGGCCCCCACGCGGTACGACCACGTTTCAACGAAAGGAAGAGCTTCATGATTTCGCTAAGACCCATGCGAGAAGATGAGTTCTCCTCCTATCTGGACAGTTTCATCCGTGAATTTTCCGTCGAAGTCGCCTCGAACTACGGCATTCCGGAAAGCGCGGCGCTGGAGCAGGTCAAGCGGGAGATGGCATCGGATCTGCCGGACGGCATCCATACGGCAGGTCAGGTCCTGACCTGCCTGGTCGACGCTACCCAGACCCCTGAAAGGCTGGTCGGCTATCTGTGGTACCGGCAGGATCTGGCGGCGCAGGTGGCCTTCATCATGGATTTTTCGATTTTCCCTGCGTACCAGGGGCAAGGCTTCGGCAAGCAGGCCTTGATGGCGCTCGAACAGGATCTGAAACGCAAAGG
Organism: Dokdonella ginsengisoli; assembly: GCF_042652785.1. NCBI lineage: Bacteria > Pseudomonadati > Pseudomonadota > Gammaproteobacteria > Lysobacterales > Rhodanobacteraceae > Dokdonella > Dokdonella ginsengisoli. The sequence continues at coordinate 25,466 of NZ_JBHSHD010000003.1, forward strand.
GTTTGCGCAAATCAAACTTCGGGTCGCGCCCGACAACCAGCGTGCCAGGCATGTGTACGACGTCACCGGCTTTCGCGTGACCGGAATCCACATGAGCAAGCCACTCGATCGGAACCGAGCCTGAAAGATATTGCTGCAGCTTGAGCCGGCTCCGGTGAAGCCTGATGCGACCGATCTGAATGCTCTGTCGACGAAGGAGGCTGAGAACACGGACAAACTCACGGCCTGCCGGACTCCAGGCCCCCGAGCCGACCAGGCTCCCTTTCTGCAAGGCACGGCCATGGAACCAAGGCGCTGACCTTCATGAGGTTTCAGGCCCTCGCCGATCCGCGCAGGGCAATTCACGCAGGCATTTTTTTGTTGGGCGCACCGTGCGCCCGCTACAATACGGCAGTTTTGCCCGCCTTCCGGAGAGTCCCGTGCCCGAGATCAAGTACAAGCGCATCCTGCTCAAACTCTCCGGCGAGGCCTTGATGGGCGAGGCCGACTACGGCATCGACCCGAACGTGCTCACCCGGCTGGCGCGCGAGATCATCGAGGTGCAGCGCGCCGGCGTGCAGGTCGGCGTGGTCATCGGCGGCGGCAACATCTTCCGCGGCGCCGGCCTCGCCGCCTCCGGCATGGATCGCGTCACCGGCGATCACATGGGCATGCTCGCCACGGTGATGAACGCGCTCGCCATGCAGGACGCGATCGAGAAGGCCGGCGGCTTCGCGCGCACGATGAGTGCGATCAAGATCAACGAAGTCTGCGAGGACTTCATCCGCCGCCGCGCCATCCGCCACCTGGAAAAAGGCCGCATCGCGCTGTTCGCCGCCGGCACCGGCAATCCGTTCTTCACCACCGACTCGGCCGCCGCGCTGCGCGCGATCGAGATCGGCGCCAGCCTGCTGCTGAAGGCGACCAAGGTCGACGGCGTCTACACCGCCGACCCGGCCAAGGACGCCAGCGCGACGCGCTACGAGAAGCTGTCCTACGAGGAAGTCATCCAGCGCAACCTGCAGGTCATGGACACCACCGCGATCGCGCTGTGCCGCGATCACAAGATCCCGCTGCGCATCTACGACATGTCGCGCGAAGGCGACCTCATGCGCATCATGCGCGGCGAGCCGATCGGCACCCTCGTCTACGGCCGCTGAGGCCCGCTCGGCCCGCCCTGCGTCGCCGCTGCGCAGCAGACGCTCTTGTCGCCGCTGCTATACTGCGCGGCCGATCGCAGACGCACCACAGGTGACCGCGCCATGCTCGACAACATCAAGAAAGACACGCAGACGCGCATGCAGAAGAGCGTCGACTCCCTCCGGCACGACCTCACGCGCCTGCGCACCGGGCGCGCCAGCACCAGCCTGGTCGAGCCGCTGAAGGTGTCGTACTACGGCGCCGACACGCCGGTCTCGCAGGTCGCCAACGTGTCTCTGGCCGACGCGCGTTCGATCACGATCACGCCGTTCGAGAAGAGCCTGATCGGCCCGATCGAGAAGGCGATCCTCGCCTCCGATCTCGGCCTGACCCCGACCACCGTCGGCAACGTGATCCGCATCAACCTCCCCGCGCTGACCGAAGAGCGCCGCAAGGAGCTCTCCAAGCACGTCGCGCACGAGGGCGAGAACGCCAAGGTCGCGGTGCGCAACGTGCGCCGTGACGCGCTGCACCAGATCAAGGAACTCCTCAAGGACAAGAAGATCACCGAGGACGAGGAGCGCCGTGCCGAGGAAGACGTCCAGAAGTACACGGACAAGTTCGTCAAGGACATCGACGGTGTGGTCAAGGCCAAGGAAGACGAGTTGATGTCCATGTGACCGGCGCCGGCCGGCCGCGGATCGATGCGGCCCCGGCCGTGCGAGGCGCAGCCGATCGCAGTACGCTCCGGCAACGCAGACGCCGGCGCGTGGCCCGAGGGGACGGGCTCCGCGCGACGACACCGGCGCCCCGCCACGTCAGGAATTTTTCGCAGCCGCCGCACGCCCCGGAGTTCATGCAAACCGACGCCGCTCCCCGCATTCCGCGCCACATCGCGATCGTCATGGACGGCAACGGCCGCTGGGCCGAGCGTCGCCGGCGGCCGCGCAGCTTCGGCCATCGCGAGGGCCAGAAGGCGGTGCGCGCGGCGGTCGAGTACTGCCGCCGCCGCGGCGTCGAGGCGCTGACCCTGTTCGCGTTCTCGAGCGAGAACTGGAAGCGTCCGCAGGGCGAGGTCGGCGCGCTGATGCAGCTGTTCCTCAAGGCGCTCGAACGCGAGGTGGACGAGCTGCACGCCAACGGCGTGCGCATCGCGTTCGTCGGCGACCTGTCGGCGTTCTCGCCGGAGCTGGCCGCGCGCATGCAGGCCGCGATGCGGCGCACGCAGGACAACGGCGCGCTGCGCCTCAACGTCGCGGTCAACTACGGCGGCCGCTGGGACGTCGTCCAGGCCGCGCGCGCGCTGGCCCAGGCAGCGGTGCGCGGCGAACTGGCGCCCGAAGCGATCGACGAGGCCGCCTTCGCACGCCACGTCTGCCTCGCCGACCAGCCGCCGGTGGACCTGTTCATCCGCACCGGCGGCGAGCTGCGCATCAGCAATTTCCTGCTGTGGCAGGTCGCCTACGCCGAGCTGTACTTCACCGACGCGCTGTGGCCGGACGTCGACGCCGCCGTGCTCGACGCGGCCCTGGCCGAATACGCCCGGCGCGAACGGCGCTACGGCCTGACCACCGCGCAAGTGCGCGCGGCGAGCTGAGCATGCTCAAGCAACGCACCCTCACCGCCCTCGTGCTCGCGCCGGTCGCGATCGCGATCCTCCTGTTCCTGCCGACCTGGGCGGTCGCCCTGATCGTCTCGGCGCTGTGCCTGCAGGCGGTCTGGGAATGGACCCAGCTGGCCGGGCTGGTGTCCAGGCCGTGGCGCATCGGCGTGGTGGTCGCCAACGCGCTGCTGCTCGGCCTGCTGTGGACGATCCGCGACGACGACGCGGCCTGGTACGTCATCGGCGCGGGGCTGGCCTGGTGGCTGCTCGCGCTGCTGTGGATGCGCCATTTCTCCTACGGCGCGGCTCCCACGCACGAGCACGCCGCGCTGAAGATCGGCGCCTGCGAACTGGCCGTGCTGCCGGCCTGGCTGGCGCTGGTGCGCCTGCACGGCGAAGCCGGCCATGGCCACGCCTGGGCGCTGTTCGCGATCGTGCTGGTCTGGACCGCGGACATCGCGGCCTATTTCGCCGGCAGCCGCTACGGCACGACCAAGCTGGCGCCGCGGATCAGCCCGAACAAGACCACCGCCGGCGCCTGGGGCGCCCTGCTCGGCGCCGGCGTCGTCGCGGCGATCGGCGGCTGGCTGCTCGGCGCGCGCGGTCCGATGCTGGTCGCGCTGGTCGCGCTGTCGCTGCTGGCCGTGCTCGCCTCGATCGCCGGCGACCTGCTCGAAAGCCTGCTCAAGCGCCAGGCCAGCGTGAAGGATTCCGGTACGCTCTTCCCCGGTCACGGCGGCCTGCTCGACCGCATCGACAGCCTGCTCGCGGCGTTGCCGGTGTTCGTCGCCGGCAAGGCCCTGCTCGACCTCGCCCTCGCCGCATGAGGCGGCTCGCGATCCTCGGCGCCACCGGCTCGATCGGTGCCAGCACGCTCGACGTCGTCGCGCGCCACCCGGACCGTTTCCAGGCCACCGCGCTGGCCGCCCATCGCAACGTCGACGCGCTGGCGCAGCTGTGTCTGCGCTTCCGCCCGCAGCTGGCGGTGATCGCCGATCCGGCCTGCGAAGCGGCGCTGCGCGAGCGGCTCGCCGGCAGCGGCTGCCGCGTGGCGGCCGGCCCGCAGGCGGTGCTCGAAGCAGCCGCCGGCTCGCATTGCGACACGGTCGTCGCCGCCATCGTCGGCGCCGCCGGGCTGGAATCCACGCTCGCCGCCGCGCGCGCCGGCAAGCGCCTGCTGCTGGCGAACAAGGAAGCGATCGTGATGGCCGGCCGCCTGCTCGCGAAGGCGCTGGAGGACGGCGGCGGCGAGCTGCTGCCGCTGGATTCCGAGCACAACGCGATCTTCCAGTGCCTGCCGCCGCGGCACGCGAACCTGGCCGCGGCCGGCGTGCGGCGCATCCTGCTGACCGCGTCCGGCGGGCCGTTCCGCGGCCGCACCAGTGCCGAGCTCGCCGGCGTCACGCCCGAGCAGGCCTGCGCGCATCCGAACTGGAGCATGGGCCGCAAGATCTCGGTCGACTCGGCCACCCTGATGAACAAGGGCCTGGAGGTGATCGAGGCGCACCATCTCTTCGATGCCGCCGCCGAGCGCATCGAGGTCGTCGTGCATCCGCAGAGCATCGTCCACTCGCTGGTCGAGTACGTCGACGGCTCGGTTTTGGCCCAGCTCGGCAACCCGGACATGCGCACGGCGATCGCCTATGCGCTGGCCTGGCCGGAGCGCGTCGAGGCCGGCGTCGCCGCGCTGGACCTGCTGAAGGTGGCGCGGCTGGATTTCGAGGCGCCCGACCTCGCCACGTTCCGCTGCCTGGCGCTGGCCTACGAGGCGCTGCGCGCCGGCGGCACGGCGACGACGGTGCTGAACGCGGCCAACGAGGAGGCCGTGGCCGCGTTCCTCGAGCGGCGCCTGCCGTTCCCCGGCATCGCCCAAACCATCGATCGCTGCCTGAATGCGGTAGATTCGCAGCCGGCGACCGACCTGGACGTCGTCCTTGACGCTGATTTAACTGCGCGTCGGGAAGCCCAACGTATCATCGCCTCCCTTTAACGCCGAACCACCAAACCCGCGTCATGAATGAATTTTTCGGTTCCGTCTGGTGGCTGATCGTGACGATGGGCCTGCTCGTGACGTTCCACGAATACGGCCACTTCGTCGTCGCCCGGCGCTGCGGCGTGAAGGTGCTGAAGTTCTCGATCGGCTTCGGCCCGGCGCTGTGGTCGCGCTTCGACCGGCACGGCACGCAGTTCGTGGTCGCGGCGATTCCGCTCGGCGGCTACGTCAAGATGCTCGACGAGCGCGAGATCGAAGGCGCGGTCGGCCCCGAAGGCCTGGCCGGCGCGCACAACCGCCAGCCGGTCGGCAACCGCATCGCGATCAGCGCCGCCGGTCCGGCCTTCAACCTGATCTTCACGCTGTGCGCCTTCTGGCTGATGTTCGTCATCGGCAAGCCGGACTACCAGCCGATCGTCGGCCACGTCGACCATCTGGCCGCCACGGCGGGGTTCCGCGACGGCGACCGCATCGCCGCGATCGACGGCAAGGCGATCGAGACCTGGACCGACGCCAGCATGGAACTGCTGCAGGCCGGCATCAACCGCCAGGACCTGGACCTGACCGTGGTCGACGCCAGCGGCAGCCGGCTCGACCGCAAGCTGCCGCTGTCGACCCTGCCCGCCTCGCTCAACGAGGAGGGCGTGTTCCGCGAGATCGGCCTGACGCCGCGGCAGTGGGCCACCCCGCCGGTGGTCGGCGCGGTGGAGCCCGACAGCGCCGCGGCGCGCGCGGGCCTCAAGCCCGGCGACCGCTTCACCGCGATCGGCGGCGAGCCGGTGAAGGACTGGCGCGAAGTGCCGGCGATGATCCAGAAGCACGCCGAGGGCGGCGCGACCCTGGCGCTGCAGGTGCAGCGCGGCGCGCAGACGCTGGAGCTGGCGGCGACGCCGGTGCGGCGCGAACAGGGCGGGCGCACCAGCTGGGTGCTGGGCATCGGCGTGCAGGCGCCGGAGACGAACTACGATGCCACCCTGCACTACGGTCCGCTGGCGGCGATCCCCAAGGCGCTGAATGAGACCTGGGACCGCACCCGGCAGACGCTCGGCATGCTGTGGGGCATGCTGACCGGGCAGGCCTCGCTGAAGAACCTGTCCGGCGTGATCACGATCGCCCAGGTCGCCAACAGCTCGGCCCAGCTCGGCATCGCCTGGTTCCTGAACTTCCTGGCGATCATTTCGCTGAGCCTGGCGATCCTGAATCTGCTGCCGATCCCGGTCTTGGACGGCGGCCATCTGCTGTATTACCTTATCGAGCTGGTCAAGGGCAGCCCGGTCAGTGATCGCATGCAGATCGCCGGCCAGTACGTGGGGCTGACCCTGCTGATGGCCCTGATGGGGCTCGCGTTCTACAACGACATACTGCGGATCGCATCCTGATCGCGCGGTCTGCCCGACAACAAGCGCGACCGCGGCGGACATCCGCCGCGAGCCGCGTGCATGCCCTACGGAATCGACGATGAAGCGTATTGCCGCCCTATTCCTGCTCGCCTGGTTCGCCGTCCAGGACGCGTCCGCGTTCGATGCCTTCACGATCTCCGACATCCGCGTCGAAGGCCTGTCGCGCATCGCACCGGGCACGGTGTTCACCTACCTGCCGGTCGAGAAGGGCGACACGCTGACCGGCGACCGCGCCGAGCAGGCGATCCGCGCCCTGTACAAGACCGGCTTCTTCAGCGACGTGCAGCTGGCGCGCCAGGGCGAAATCCTCGTGGTGACGCTGAAGGAGCGCCCGCAGATCTCCAAGATCGCCATCCGCGGCAACAAGGACATCAAGGAAGAAGACCTGCTCAAGGGCCTCAAGGGCATCGGCATGGCCGAAGGCGAAGCCTTCGACGAGCTCAAGCTCAACGAGATCCAGAACGAACTGACCAAGCAGTACTACAACCGCGGCAAGTACAACGTCTCGGTGAAGACCGCCAAGGTCAACCTCGACCGCAACCGCGTCGAGGTCGCGATCAACATCGCCGAAGGCAAGCCGGCGCGCATCAAGCACCTCAACGTCGTCGGCAACAAGTCGTTCTCCGACAAGGACATCAAGAGCGAGTTCGAGTCGAACACGTCGAACTGGACCTCGTGGTACTCCAAGGACGACCAGTACTCGAAGGAGAAGTTTTCCGGCGACCTGGAGAAGCTGCAGTCCTACTACATGGACCGCGGCTACGCCGACTTCAACGTCGATTCGGCCCAGGTCGGCATCAGTCCGGACAAGCGCAAGATGTACGTCGTCGCCAACGTCACCGAAGGCGAGGTCTACAAGATCAACGACATCAAGCTGACCGGCACCCTCGTCCTCAACGAGGACGACCTGCGCAAGCTGGTGCAGATCAAGGTCGGCGACACCTTCTCGCGCAAGCAGATCGAGCAGTCGGTCGACGCGATCACCTCGGCGCTGTCCAACATCGGCTACGCGTTCGCCGAAGTGCAGCCGATCCCGGCGATCGACAAGGAGAAGCGTGAGGTCGGCCTCAACTTCTTCATCGTGCCCGGCAAGCGCGTGTACGTGCGCCAGATCGTCTTCAAGGGCAACGTGCACACGCGCGACGACGTGCTGCGCCGTGAAATGCGCCAGCTCGAGGGCTCCTGGTACTCGCAGGCCGCGATCGACCGCTCGAAGATCCGCCTGCAGCGCCTGGGCTTCTTCCGCACCGTCAACATCGACACGCCCAAGGTTCCGGGCACCGACGACCAGGTCGACCTCACCATCGCGGTCGAGGAGCAGAACTCGGGCGCCTTCACGTTCGGCCTCGGCTACGGCCAGGTGCAGGGCGTGATCGCCAGCATCAGCGTCACCCAGAACAACTTCCTCGGCAGCGGCGACCGCATCTCGGTCATGGCGCAGCAGAGCGGCATCATCAAGAGCTACGGCGTGTCGTACTTCGAGCCGTACCTGACCGACGACGGCATCGGCCTGGGCTACAACCTGCGCCACACGCGCTACGACGCCGGCGAGAACAACCTCGCCAGCTACTACAGCAACACCGACTCGTTCGACATCTACCTGTCGTTCCCGATCACCGAATCGGACACGATCAACACGCAGCTCGGCGTCAACAAGACCTCGATCCGTGCGTCGCCCTACTACACGCCGCCGGCGATCATCGACTACCTCGACAACCTCGGCCACAACACGTTCCACGCCTGGAACATGCAGCTGTCGTGGGCGCACGACACGCGCAACCGCTACTGGAACCCGACGCGCGGCTCGCTGCAGCAGGTCTCGCTGGAGGCCACGCTGCCGGGCTCGACGGTCGAGTACTTCAAGATCAACTACCAGTACAACCAGTACCTGCGCCTGACCAACTCGCTGACCTTCCTCGGCAAGGTCAAGATCGGCTACGGCGACACCTACAACGATCCGAAGAGCGTGCTCGCCGATCCCAACGCCGTCGGCCACGACCGCTACATTCCCAACATCGGCGGCCTGCCGTTCTTCGAGAACTTCTACGCCGGCGGCGTCTCCGACGTGCGCGGCTTCCGCGACAACACGCTCGGCCCGTACACGGTGTTCGATCCGGAACTGTGCCCGCCGTCGAACAAGGACTGCCGCCTGCCCCTGGGCGGCTCGTTCAAGACGGTCGCCTCGGCGGAAATCATCTTCCCGACGCCGTTCGTGAAGGAGAACGACGACAGCACGCGCCTGTCGGCCTTCCTCGACGTCGGCAACGTGTTCAAGAACAACCTGTGCAACGTGAACCTGCTCAAGGACTGCGGCGGCTACAAGTCGTGGAGCGCGGACCAGCTGCGCGCTTCGGTCGGCCTGTCGTTCCAGTGGCGCGCGCCGGTCGGCCCGATCGTGATCAACATCGCGCGGCCGATCCGCAAGAAGGAAGGCGACGACACCGAAGTGATCCAGTTCACCTTCGGCAACACGTTCTGAGGCATTGACAGGGGGCGGCGCGCAGCGTCGGGGGCAGCGAGGAGACGCCGGGTGACGCTTCACGCACAATCGGGTCTCTGGCTTCGCCTGCTGCTGCTGACGGCGGCGGCGCTCGCGTTCGCCCAGTCCGCGCCCGCGCAGCCCGTACCCGCGCCGGCCGTGCGCATCGGCTACGTCGACATGAAGCGCCTGCTCGACAACGCGCCGCAGGTCGTCACCGGCCGGCGCAAGCTGGAGCGGGAGTTCGCCGCCGGCGACGCCGCGCTGAAGGCCGACGAAACGCGCGCCGCGTCGCTGCGCGAGCGTCAGGCCCGCGACGCGGCGACCATGAACCAGGCACAGGCGGACGCCCTGCAGCGCGAGATCGACGCGCTCGACCGTTCGATCAAGCGCAGCCGCGACACCCTGCGCGCCGAACTGAAGACGCGCAGCGACCAGGAGCTGGACCGCAGCTGGCGCGAGATCAACGACGCGGTGGTCGAATTCGCGCGCGAGCAGGGCTACGACCTGATCGTGCCGAGCCCGGTCGTCTACGCCAGCCCGAAGGTCGACGTCACCGACCGCGTGCTCGAGCGCCTGCGCCGCTCGGCCAAGGCGGACACGCCGTGAGCGCTGTCGCATTCCGCGTCGACGAACTCGCCGAACGCTTCGGCCTGGCCCTGCGCGGCGATCCGGCGCAGCGCATCGAAGGCGTCGCCACGCTCGAGCAGGCCGGCCCCGGCCAGCTCGGCTTTCTCGCCAATCCGCGCTACCGCTCGCAGCTGGCGCTCACGCGCGCCGGCGCGATCGTGCTGCGCGCCGCGGAAGCGGACGCCTGGCCCGGCGCCTGCCTGATCGCCGACGATCCCTACGTCGCCTTCGCCCGCATCGCCGCGCTGTTCGAGCGCGCCCCGGCCGCCGCTCCCGGCGTGCACGCCAGCGCGGTCGTCGCGCCCGGCGCGCACGTTTCCGCCGCGGCCAGCGTCGGTCCGTTCTGCGTGATCGAGGACGGCGCCGTCGTCGAGAACGGCGCGATCCTCGGCCCGCACTGCGTGGTCGGACGCGACTGCCGGGTCGGCGCGCAGTCGCGGCTGGTCGCGCGCGTGACCCTGGTGCAGGACGTCACGCTCGGCAGGCGCGTGCTGATCCATCCAGGCGCCGTGCTCGGCGCCGACGGCTTCGGCCTCGCCTTCGACCGCGGCGGCGCCGACCACGGCGCCTGGATCAAGGTGCCGCAGCTCGGCGGCGTGCGCATCGGCGACGACTGCGAGATCGGCGCCAACACGACGATCGACCGCGGCGCGCTCGGTGACACCGTGCTCGAGCACGACGTGCGCCTGGACAACCAGATCCAGATCGCCCACAACGTGACGATCGGCGCGCATACCGCGCTCGCCGGCTGTGCCGCGGTCGCCGGCAGCGCGCGCATCGGCCGCTACTGCCTGATCGGCGGCGCGGCTGGCATACTGGGTCATTTGAGCATCGCCGACCGCGTCACGGTGACCGCGATGAGCCTGGTCACGCATTCGATCCGCGAAGCGGGGGAATACTCCTCCGGCACGCCGATCCAGCCGAACCGGCAATGGCGCCGCAACGCGGCGCGCTTCAAGCATCTGGACGAACTCGCGCGGCGCCTGGACGCCGCGGAAAAGGAAACGAAGTCATGACCGAACCGGCCACGCCGATCCAACTCCCGCTCGGCGTCGAACAGATCGCCGCGCTGCTGCCGCATCGCTACCCGTTCCTGCTGATCGACCGCGTGACCGCGTTCGACCTCAACAAGAGCGTCACCGCGATCAAGAACGTGACGACCAACGAACCGTTCTTCCAGGGCCATTTCCCCGGGCATCCGGTCATGCCCGGCGTGCTGATCATCGAATCGATGGCGCAGGCGGCCGGCGTGCTGATCATGCTGTCGGAGTCGCGCGATCCCGCGCAGCCGGTGGTGTTCTACCTGGTCAAGGTCGACAAGGTGCGCTTCAACCGCGTCGTCGTGCCCGGCGACCAGCTGCGGCTGGAAATCGAACACAAGCGCCGCCTGCGCAACATGAGCCAGTTCTTCGGCCGCGCCATCGTCGACGGCCAGGTCGCCGCCGAGGCGGAATTCCTCTGCGCCGAGGTGCCGCGCTGATGATCCACGCGACCGCGCAGGTCGATCCCGCCGCGAAGATCGGCGCCGGCGTGCGCATCGGCGCCTACAGCGTCATCGGCGCCGAGGTCGAGGTGGGCGACGGCACGCAGATCGGGCCGCACGTCGTCATCGAGGGTCCCACGCGCATCGGCCGCGACAACCGCATCTTCCAGTTCGCCTCGCTCGGCAGCGATCCGCAGGATAAGAAATTCCACGGCGAGCGCAGCGAGCTCGTCATCGGCGACCGCAACCTGATCCGCGAGTTCGTCACCATCAACCGCGGCACCAGCGACGGCGGCGGCGTCACGCGCGTGGGCAGCGACAACTGGATCCTCGCCTACAGCCACATCGCCCACGACTGCGACGTCGGCGACCACTGCGTGTTCTCCAACAACGCCACGCTCGCCGGCCACGTCACCATCGGCGACTGGGTGATCCTGTCCGGCTTCGCCGGCGTGCACCAGTTCTGCCGCATCGGCGCGCACGCGTTCGTCGGCATGGGCTGCCTGGTCAGCGGCGACGTGCCTCCGTTCGTGATGGTCGCCGCCGACTACGGCCGCCCGCGCGGCATCAATGCGGAAGGACTCAAGCGCCGCGGCTTCGACGCCGGCCGCATCACCGCGATCAAGCGCGCCTACCGCACGCTCTACGCGGCCGGCTCGCCGCTCGCCGAAGCACGGGTCAAGCTGGCCGAGCAGGCGCAAGGCAGCGACGACGTCGCCGCGATGTTGGAGTTCATCGACCGCAGCGAGCGGCCGCTGGCGCGGTGAACCCTCGGGAATCGGGAATCGGAGAAGCTTGCGACTTCGTCATTCCCGCGAACGCGGGAATCCATTCTGGTTCGCTCTGAGCAGAAGGCCTTGAAGCAGAACTCCATTGCCATCGACGCGGGAAAGACGGCAATAGACGAGTCGCCGTCATGATGAGGAATTCCGATTCTTCATTCCCGGCTTCCCAATCACGGCTTTTCGTCCTCGTCGCCGGCGAAGCTTCCGGCGACCTGCTCGGCGCCGGGCTGATCCAGGCACTGCGCGAGCGCTATCCGCACGCGCGCTTCGCCGGCATCGGCGGCCCGCGCATGATCGCCGCCGGGCTCGACGCGTGGTATCCGGCCGAGCGGCTCGCCGTGATGGGGCTGGTCGAAGTGCTGCCGCGGCTGTTCGAGCTGCTGGCGATCCGCCGCGACGTCGCACGCCGCGCGATCGCGCTGAAACCGGACGCGTTCGTCGGTATCGACGCGCCCGACTTCAACCTCGGCCTCGAACGCACGCTCAAGCGTGCCGGCGTGCGCACCGTACACTACGTCAGTCCGTCGGTCTGGGCCTGGCGCGAGAAGCGCGCCGCGAAGATCGGCCGCAGCGCGGACCGCGTGCTGTGCCTGTTTCCGATGGAGCCGCCGATCTACGCCCGCCACGGCGTCGACGCGCGCTTCGTCGGTCATCCGCTCGCCGACGAGATGCCGCTCGAGCCCGACCGCGCCGCGGCGCGCGAGGCGCTCGGCCTGCCGCAGGACGCGCCGGTGCTCGCGGTGCTGCCGGGCAGCCGGCTCGGCGAGATCGCACGCCTGGGCGCGGACTTCGTCGCGGCGGCCCGGCTGCTGGCCGAACGCATTCCCGGCCTGCGCGTCGTCGCGCCGATGGCCAATGCCCAATGCCGCGCCGCGTTCGAGCACGTGGCCGGCGCATCGCCGGCCGTCACGGAGAATACCGACGCCACACCCGCGATCCTCGTCACCGACGGACGCGCACAGGAGGCGATGTTCGCCGCCGACGCGGTACTGCTCGCCTCCGGCACCGCCGCGCTGGAAGCGATGCTGGCCAAGCGGCCGATGGTCGTCGCCTACCGCATTGCGCCGATGACCTACCGCATCGTCAAGGGACTGGGCCTGCTCAAGACCGAGCGCTACGCGCTGCCGAACATCCTGGCCGGACGCGACCTCGTTGCCGAACGCATGCAGCACGACTGCACGCCCGAAGCGCTCGCCGCCGCGCTGCAGCCGGCGCTGGAGCGGCGCGAAATCGATCCCGGGCTGCTCGCCGAATACCGCCGCCTGCACCTGGAGCTGCGCCGCGACGCGAGTCGCAGCGCGGCCGCGGCGATCGCCGAACTCGTCGGCCCGGCCGTACCGGCGGGCGCTGCATGACGGCCGAGCGCGCCCGCCTCCGCGTCGTGCTGCTGCGCGCCTTCGCTCTCGCGGCGTTCGCCGCGATGATCGCGTTCGGTCCGCTGACCGAGAACACCACGGCCGAAAAGATCTTCGCCGCGATCCTGGCGCTGCTGTCGCTGCTGCTCGCACTGTTCGCCAGCGCGCGCCTGGCGTTCTCGCTGGTGCTGGTCGCGCTGCTGTTCGGCCTGGTCGAGATCGCCGGCCGCCTGAAGTTCCTGTTCCTCAACACGCCGCTGCTGGCACCGGACCTGGAGTACTTCGTCAACGGCGACACCATCGAGCTGTTCACGCACTACCCGCTGCTGCTGGGCATCGGCATCGCGGCGCTGGTGCTGGTGCCGCTGCTGCTGATCGTCTCCTTCGCCGGCGAGCGCGCCGGCCTGTTCGCCGCGCGACCGCCGGCGCAGCGCGCCGCCGTGCGCGTGCTCGGCACGGTCGCCGCGGCCGGCCTGCTGCTGGCCTGCGCCAATCCGCGCGGTCCGTTCGCCTCGGTGTTCAACAAGCCGATGTGGATCGCGATCAACGACAAGAGCTTCATCACCGACTTCGTCACCTCGTTCAACGACACGGTGATCGAGCAGCCGTCGATCCCGGCCGACGTCGACCGCGGCATCTCGTGGAAGCTCGACCGTCCGCTGCAGGCGCCGCCGACGCCGCCGGACGTCGTCGCCGTGCTGGAGGAGAGCACGTTCGATCCGCGCCTGCTCAAGCTGTGCACGCTGCCGCAGTGCAAGGCGCGCATGTTCGAGCCGGACAAGTCCACGCGCTCGCACGGCCCCTTGAGCGTGCACACCTTCGGCGGCGGCACCTGGACCAGCGAGTTCTCGCTGCTGACCGGACTGGCGCACACGCTGTTCGGCAACGCCGGCCTGTACGCGCCGTACAACCTCGCGCCGCGCGTCGCCTACACGCTGCCGAAGGCGTTCAAGCGCGCCGGCTACCGCGCCATCGCCGTGTATCCGATGACCGGCGATTTCCTCAACGCGCGCAACGCCTACGACTACTACGGTTTCGACGCGTTCTACGACGGCACCCAGTACGGCCTGGGCTGGGAGAGCCACGACGCCGAGCTGCTGGAGGTGTTCAAGCGCATCTACGAGGACGAAAAGCGCGTCAATCCGAAGCAGCCGCTGTTCGTCTTCATGCTCACCCTGCACCAGCACGGCCCGCACATGAAGCCGCTGGCCGAGCTGAAGCCGCCGTTCGACCAGCCGCTGTTCCCGGGCCGGTTCAAGCCGAAGAAGCTGGACGAATGGCTGAACCTCAACCTCGGCAACTATCTCGAGCGCCTGCAGGAATCGGACGCGATGCTGGCGGACCTGGAGAAGTTCCTGCTCGGCGGCGAACGCCCGGCCGTGCTGATGCACTTCGGCGACCACCAGCCCTCCTTCGACGGCGCCATCAACGAAATTCCCAAGACGCTGCCGAAGGGCTCCGGCCCGAACGCGCACTGGCTGACCTACTACATGCTGAAGTCGAACTACGCCGTGCGGCGCAAGTTCGACTATCCCGTGCTCGACATCGCCTTCCTCGGCTCGCTGCTGCTCGACGTGGCCGGCGTGCCGAAGGACGAGTTCTTCCAGGCCAACACGCTGCTGCGCGAACGCTGCAAGGGCCGCTACCTGGACTGCAAGGACACGCGTACCGTCACCTCCTACCACGACTACGTGTTCACCAAGCTCGAGGACCTGCAGGAATGAGCGGCGCACGCTTCCCGTTCGTCGCCGGCGTCGACGAAGCCGGCCGCGGACCGCTGGCCGGCCCGGTGGTGGTCGCGGCGGTGATCCTCGATCCGCGGCGGCCGATCGATGGCCTGGCCGATTCGAAGGTGCTCAGCGAGGCACGCCGCGAGGAGCTGGCGCCGCGGATCCGCGAACGCGCGCTGGCCTTCTCGGTGATCGCGGTGGAGGTCGACGAGATCGAGCGGCTGAACATCCTCGGCGCCACCTTGTTCGGCATGCGGCGTGCGCTGGAGACGCTGGCCCTGCTGCCGGGCCTTGCGCTGATCGACGGCAACCGCCTGCCCAAGTCGCTGCCGTGCGACGCACGGGCGATCATCGGCGGCGACGCCTCGGAACCGGCGATCAGCGCCGCCTCGATCCTGGCCAAGACCGAGCGCGACCGCATCATGCGCGCGTTCGACCCGATCCATCCCGGCTACGGCTTCGCCCAGCACAAGGGCTATTCGACGCCCGAGCACCTGGCCTCGCTCGAACGCCTGGGACCCTGCGCGATCCACCGCCGCGGCTTCGCGCCGGTGCGGCGGCTGATCGAGCCGGAGCTGCTCTGACCCGCGCCGGCGGCGGCGCGGCCAGCCGCCGGCGCCGCCGCTTGTCAACCTTGCCCCCGGCGGGGGCAGCGACTACGCTGCGGTCCCGACGTCCTGCATCTCCATGCCTCCCGGCTTCGTCCACCTCCACGTCCACAGCGAGTACTCGCTGACCGACTCGACGATCCGCGTCGGCGACCTCGTCGCCAGCTGCGCGCGCGCCGGCATGCCGGCGGTGGCGCTGACCGACCAGGCCAACCTGTTCGCACTGGTCAAGTTCTACAAGGCCGCCGAAAGCGCCGGCATCAAGCCGGTCGCCGGCGCCGACCTGTGGCTGGCCGATGCGCAGGACCGCAGCCGCCCGCAGCGCGCCACCGTGCTGTGCCAGAGCCGCGAAGGCTATCTGAACCTTTCGCGCCTGCTGTCGCGGGCCTATGCGGAGAACCGCCACGGCGACCACGCGCTGGTCGAGGCGGACTGGTTCGAGGCCACGCACGACGGCCTGATCGTGCTGCTCGGCCAGTACAGCGACGTCGGCCAGATGCTGCTCGCCGGCCGCGACGAGGCCGCGCTGGAGCGCACGCAGTGGTGGCGCTCGCGCTTTCCGGACCGGCTGTACCTGGAGGTGGCGCGCACGCAGCGTCCGAACGAGGACGCGTTCCTCGCCGCGGCGCTCGATCTCGCCGCGCGGCTCGACCTGCCGGCGGTGGCCAGCAACGACGTGCGCTTCCTCGCGCGCGAGGACTTCGAGGCGCACGAGGCGCGCGTGTGCATCCACGCCGGGCGCGTGCTGGCCGATCCGAAGCGGCCGCGCGACTACTCGCCCGAGCAGTACCTCAAGACCGCCGAGGAGATGCAGGCGCTGTTCGCCGACCTGCCCGAGCTGCTGGAGAACTCGGTCGAGCTGGCCAAGCGCTGCAACCTCGAGCTCAGCTTCGGCAAGTACTTCCTGCCGGCGTTCCCGGTGCCGGCCGAACACACGCTCGACAGCTTCATCCGCTCGCAATCGCACGAGGGGCTGGCCAGGCGCCTCGCCGCGCACGCGCCGGCACCCGGCTTCGTGCACGAGGACTACCTCGCCCGCCTCGACCGCGAGCTGGACGTCATCGTGCAGATGGGCTTCCCCGGCTACTTCCTGATCGTCGCCGACTTCATCAACTGGGCGAAGTCCAACGACATCCCGGTCGGCCCCGGGCGCGGTTCGGGCGCCGGCTCGCTGGTCGCCTACGCACTCGGCATCACCGATCTGGACCCGCTGCGCTACGGCCTGCTGTTCGAGCGCTTCCTCAATCCCGAACGCGTGTCGATGCCGGACTTCGACGTCGACTTCTGCATGGACCGCCGCGACGAGGTGATCGACTACGTCGGCCGCAAGTACGGCCGCGACCGCGTCAGCCAGATCATCACCTACGGCACGATGGCGGCGAAGGCCGTGCTGCGCGACACCGGACGCGTGCTGAGCATGCCGTACGGCCAGGTCGACAAGATCGCCAAGCTGATCCCGAAGATGCCGCTCGACCTCTCGCTGGAGGACGCGCTCGGCCGCTCGGACAAGTCGCGCAAGGAACCGGACCGCATCGTCGCCGACTTCAAGGGCCTGTACGAGAACGACGAGGAAGTCACCGAGCTGGTCGACCTCGCGCTCAAGCTCGAGGACCTCACGCGCAACGCCGGCAAGCACGCCGGCGGCGTGGTCATCGCGCCGGGGCCCTTGAGCGACTTCGCCCCGCTGTTCTCCGAATCGGGCGGCGAAGGCCTCGTCACGCAGTACGACAAGGACGACGTCGAAGCGGTCGGCCTGGTCAAGTTCGACTTCCTCGGCCTGCGCACGCTGACCATCATCGACTGGGCGGTGAAGGCGATCAACGCAAGCCGCGCGCAGAATGGCGAAACACCGCTCGACATCATGTCGATCCCGCTCGACGACGCGGCGGTGTTCGAGCTGCTGAAGAAGGCGCGCACGGTCGCCGTGTTCCAGCTCGAATCGCGCGGCATGCAGGGCATGCTCAAGGACGCCAGGCCCGACTGCTTCGAGGACATCATCGCGCTGGTGTCGCTGTACCGCCCGGGCCCGATGGACCTGATCCCGAGCTTCTGCGCGCGCAAGCACGGCCGCGAGCCGATCGAATACCCCGATCCGCGCGTCGAGCCGGTCCTGAAAGAGACCTACGGCATCATGGTCTATCAGGAGCAGGTCATGCAGATGGCGCAGATCGTCGGCGGCTACTCGCTCGGCGGCGCCGACCTGCTGCGCCGCGCGATGGGCAAGAAGAAAGTCGAGGAAATGGCCAAGGAGCGGGCCAAGTTCCGCGACGGCGCCGCCGGCAACGGCCTCGACGAGCGCAAGGCCGACGCGATCTTCGACCTGATGGAGAAGTTCGCCGGCTACGGCTTCAACAAGTCGCACGCGGCGGCGTACGCGCTGGTCTCCTACCAGACCGCCTGGCTGAAGGCGCACTACCCGGCCCAGTTCATGGCGGCGGTGCTGTCCAGCGACATGGACGGCACCGACAAAGTGGTCAATTTCCTCGGCGAAGCGCGCGCACTCGGCCTGGACGTGCGGCCGCCGGACATCAACGCCTCCGGCTACATGTTCGAGGCCACCGATGCAAAGACGATCCAGTACGGACTCGGCGCGGTCAAGGGCGTCGGCCGCGGCGCGGTCGAGAACATCGTCGAGGTGCGCAGGCAGGGCGGCGCGTTCGCGGACCTCGCCGACTTCTGCCGCCGCATCGACGCCTCCAGGCTCAACAAGCGCACGCTCGAGGCACTGATTCTTTCCGGCTCGATGGACGCGCTGGCGAAGAACCGCGCCACCTTGATGGCGCAGCTGCCCGAATGCATGCGCGCGGCCGAGCAGCAGGCGCGCGATGCGCTGGCCGGCCAGAACGACATGTTCGGCGCCGCCAGTCCCGCGGCGCCGAAGCTGGTCCTGCCCGAGGTCGACGAGTGGCCGGCCGCGCAGCGCCTCGCCGGCGAGCGCGACACGCTCGGCTATTACTTGTCGGGCCATCCGACCGACACCTGGCGCGAACTGATCGCGGCCGTGGCGACCTGCCCGATCGGCGAACTCGACAAGCACCACAAGCCTTCCGCGCGCGAAGGCCGCAGCCGCTTCGCCGACCTGCAGCAGGTCGCGCTGGCCGGCTCGGTGATCGGCTTGCGCAAGCAGGGCGATTCGCGCGCGTTCGTCACCGTCGAGGATTTCTCCGGCAAGTTCGAGGCGGTGCTCTACCGCGAGACCTGGGTCGAATACGGCCCGCTGCTCACGCGCGACGCGATTCTCGTGTTCGAAGGCGGCCTCAGCGTCGACGAATTCTCCGGCGGCTACCAGCTGCGCGTGAATTCGGTATCGACGATCGAATCCGCCTGCGAACGGCGCGCGCGCCTGCTGCGCCTGCGCCTGAACGGCGTGCGGCCGGAATTCGTGCCGAAGCTGCAGCACACGCTGGCCGCGCACCGCGGCGGCGCGACGCCGGTGCGCCTGAGCGTGCGCAACGCGACCAGCCGCGCCGAGATCGAACTCGGCGCGGAATGGCGCGTGCGCGCCAGCCCCGCGCTGAAGCAGACGCTGGAAGCGCTCGACGGCGTGCTCGCCGCGGAGCTGGTGTTCGGCTGACGGCGCGGAACTTCGCGTCGTTTGCCGCATCTACTGCCGTGCTGCTCTATGCTGGTGTGCCGTCGCATGCGGGCGGCGTCGCCCGGCAATTTCACACTCGCGAAGGACAAGGAGACTGCGCAATGAAGAGATCGCGTTTCTTCTCGGGCATCTGGCGGATCAATGCGATTCTGATCCTCATATGCGGCCTGTTAGGCACCGCGATGCTCGCCTTCGCACTCCACATCTTCCTCCGTGAATCGTTCCGCACGCAACACACGCGCAACGTGATGAGGGTTGCCGATCAGGAAGTCGACACGGCCCAGGAGTCACTCTCCGGATTCGAATCGATCGAGGGATCGCCGATCCTTCGCGCCACCCTCTGGCTCAAGCAGGAATATGGGTTCGGATCCGGGATGAAGGAAGCAAACTCATTCCGCAATGTCTTGCTCTTCGACCCGGCCAGCGGTCGGGCACGCTGGCTTCTTCCCGGCTTTCAGGGAATCCTCGTCGAGGAGCACCGACTGCCGAGCAAGGATTACTCCGCATCCCCGAAACCGACGCGGGGATTCGTCTACCAAGCGGTCGGAACGGACTCCGATGGAGACGGAAGACTGACGAGAGCCGACGCCAAGGATCTCTATGTCTCGGACCCTGACGGCTCCCATGTGCATCTCGCAATCAACGGCGTGGAGAATTTCAACGGAGCGCACTGGGTGGAGGACACCGCGGAAACGTTCCTGTTCTACACCAAGGGCGGGCAGTATCGCGTCGCGAAAGCGGACCTGCGCACCGGGACGATGATCTCCGATGCGGAACTGCGCATCGACGGCGCGACGCAGGAACGATAGGCCGGTTTCATTCCGATCGCCGTCGATGACGGCAATGAATGCATGTCGCGGAACATCCTTTTCGTCTGCAGCCGCAACCGGCTGCGCAGCCCGACGGCCGAGCAGGTCTTCGCCGACTGGCCGGGCCTCGCGACCGCGTCGGCCGGGGTGAGCCGTGACGCCGACCAGCCGCTCAGCGCGGAACTGGTCGAGTGGGCCGATACGATCTTCGTGATGGAACGCGCCCACCGCGACAAGCTGTCGGCGAAATTCCGGCACCTGCTCGGTGCCAGGCGCGTGATCTGCCTGGACATTCCGGACGACTACGACTACATGGCGCCGGCGCTGGTCGAGCTGCTGCGGGCTCGCGTGCCGCAGTATCTGCATTCGACGCCGCCAAAACGAACGGCCGGAACGCGGACGCGACGCCGGTGAGCGCCTCGCCCCGCAACCGCACGGACATGGGTGCGCCCCGCATCGTCCTCGACACCAACGTCTGTCTCGACCTGTTCGTCTTCGCCGATCCACGCGTGGCGGCGCTGGACGCGGCGCTGCAGGACGGATCCGTCGCTGCAGTCACGCGCGAGGACTGCCGCGAGGAATGGCGACGCGTGCTGCGTTACCCGCAGCTCCGGCTGGACGAAAGCGCCTGCGCACGCCACGAGGCGGCTTTCGATGCACGCGTGGCCCGTCTGCACGAACTGCAACCGGTCCCATCCAGTGGTGTGCGCCTGCCGCGCTGCGCCGACCCGGACGACCAGAAATTCCTCGAGCTGACCCTGCAGGCGCGCGCCATCGCGCTGATCACGCGCGACGATGCGCTACTCGCGCTGGCCGGGCGCATGCGCCGCGAAGGACTGTTCGCGATCCTGACACCGCAGGCATGGACGGATGCGAATGCCGCCGGATGCTGAATTCTCCGGCGCTTCCACCGGAGAATAGCCCCGGCGCGGTGGCTCCTGGCCCGGCATTTTGGGGCTGAAACAACCATCGATCGAAATCGCATGAGCCAGCCGGATGCGACGGAATCCGGACACCCGGGCGCCGCACACGCCTTCGGCTGCGCATCGCTTATTGCCGGCGAGGCATCTGCCGACTGATTTCAGTCCGGAAGCTCGGGTTCATTGAGGACCTCCGGGTCCACGTGAACCAGATTCTGGGCAACGCTGTCCGAAATCTGCAGCATGATGTTGATCAGCAAACGCTGCGTATTGGCGTTGAGAACCGAGATCGAGCGACCATCAGGTGACAACTCGGGCCGAGCTAGCTGATAGCGACCATCATTGCTGTAGAGCGCATTGAACGATAGAGATTTCTTCGTCGCCGCCGTCATCTGATACACCAAGCGTGTCGGCGATTTCGTGATGATCGCGATATCCGGACTGAAAGCGTATCGATACTTTCCACCCACGGCATTGCCATCGCCCGCCGGGGTGTCCTGCACGTCGACGGATACGACGTAGTCGGTGATGCCTTTTCCACGCACACTCATGGCTAGTCTCCCTGTTGGCAAACGTTTTCCTCAATAAGGACACGGCAGGCAATGCCCCCGTGCCCGGATCGCAATGGATATCCGCGGTCGGCGAAGCGTCCCATTCAATGCTCCGACAAGTAGCGATCGTAGTAGTCGACGAATCCCGGCGGACGATATCCCATCGCCTGCAATTCGCGCAGCGCGGGCTGCAACTCGACAGTGCGACCGGAAGCAGCAAGAGCCCTGACCCAAGGGTCGAGCACGGATCGATCGTGCGAGCCGGATGCAGCCGACTCCAGCATCGAAACGGCTTCATCAACGCTCCGCCGCGCTTGCGCAGGATCGGATGCAATGCCCGCCTCGAGCAACCGTGTACGCGCGGCGAGCACGCGGCTGGAAACATCGTCGGGGTGCTTTCGCAGAAGTGTGTCGAGGCACTCCATGGCGGAGGCAAATGCCTTCTTCGCCACCGCAGTGCGGCGCTCGCGCAAAGCCAGGGCACCACGCTGCATCAGGACCAGGCCGTATTGCCGGGCCCAGTCGGCATTCGTGGGTTGTTGATCCACCAGCCGCGACAGAATGGCTACGGCCGCCTCGTTGAGTCTTTCCATGTCATCCGCGCCGGGTTCGAGCAGGCCCAGCGTGACCGCTTGCGCGTAGGCGTAGGCGAGATCGCGTTGCCATTGCAGATTCGCCGGCTCGAGCCGCGCCAGCCGCTCCATCGTGGTCTGTGCCTCCGCATTGGCTGCGCGGGCTGCGGCGAGATCACCGGTCGCCAGAGACGCTCGAGACATCTGAAACAGAGCCACGACTTGCCGGCGGGCGATTCCGGAATCGTCCTCGCGCAGCTTCCGAGCCTTTGCGAGCATTTCGAGCGATTGCGCGTGAAGGTCGCGCGTAGCCTGCAGCTTACCTCGCGCGTCCTCCACATTGGCCGACCACGACAAGCTGTTGGAAAGATCGAGCAACGCCTCTGCGTCTTCGCCACCGTGTGTCAGCGCACGGCGCTTCAACTCGATGGCACGCTCGAACGCCTGCTCCGCTGCATCCAGCTCCCCGCGCCGATACGCCAGCGTGCCGAGGTTGTTGTACGCGTAACCCAGCTCCTTCCACGCCTCCGGATCGTCCGGCCGCAGGTCGAACAGGCGCTGCGCGCTTTCGCGATACGACTGCCATTGCGTCTGCGCGAGCGCGTAGTCGCGGCGCTGGAACGCTTCGTAGCCGAGCCAGTAGCTGGCCTTGCCGGCGACGCGCAGCAGCGCCGGGTCAGAAGGCGCGCGCGACGCGGCCGTGCGCACGGAATCGGCCGCGCGGACGAAGGCGTCGTGCGCCGATGCGGCATCGCCCTTGACCAGGCGGATCTCGCCGATCTGCAGCAGTCCTTCGGCGCGCAGGGCGACGCGGTCCGCATCGAACGATCCGGCGGACGAGGAATCCAGGTAGGTCAACGCCGAGCCGGCGATGCCGTCGAGGATGTCCAGGCGGCCGAGGGCGCGCAGCCGCGTCGTCGCCTCGCCGAGCATGTAGCCGGCCAGGCTCTCGGCGCCGGCGCGCTCGCGTTCGGCCACCGCCTTCGAGCGCCAGGCCGACGCCGCGGCGAGGACGGCGACGGCGGCCAGCGCGGTCATCGCGGCGAACGACAGCCGGCGCCGGCGCTCGCGGCGGCGCTCGCGCCGCTGCGAGGCCTGCACGATGGCGACCTCCGCCTCGTCCAGCCGTGCCGGCATCGCGTCGAGCACGTGCTGCGCCTCGTGCAGCGCGGCGCCGGGCGGGATCAGGAAATCGGCGCTGCGCGCCTCGGCCTGCCAGCGCGCGGCGAGCTGCGCCAGGCGCGCACGCGCGCGCAGCAGCTGGCGATTGGAGGCGATCCATTCCTGCGCGCGCGGCCACGCCGTCCACAGCGCATCGTGCGCGGCCTGCACGGCTGCGCGATTGTCCAGCAGCTCGCTGGTGAAAAGCCGCGCGTCGACCAGTGCCTGCAGCAGGCGTTCGGCGGCCGCGTCGTGCAGCGTGTCGATCCACAACGGGCGGCCGATCGGCTGTGCGTCGGATTCGTCGGGCGTGGCGATCATGCGCTCGAACACGCGCGCGAGCCGCGACCGCGCTTCTGCGTCGGCGGACGCGAGCGCGGCCTCGGCTCTCTGCGCCAGCGCGCCGGTCAGGCGCCCCATGCGCAGGTAGGCGTCGAAGGACAGCGTCCTGCCGCCGTCCGGGCGGTGTTCGTACAGCTCGCGCAGCGCGTGCTGCAGCAGCGGCAACGCGCCGGATTCGCCGGCCGCATCGGCGAGCAGCGCATCGTCCAGGCGCTGGCGCGTGGCCGCGTCGCTGCCGAAGCCCAGCCCGGCGGCGAGCGCCGGGCGGCGGATCACCTCCGCCAGCTCGCCGCGCGTCGGCGCGAACACGTCGAAATGCGCGCCCTCCCCGACCAGCGCCTGCGCGTTGAGCACCTGCAGCAGGCGCGGAAACGCATCGCTGCGACAGGCGCCGAGCACCAGCACCTGCTCCATGCGCGCGAGAGCGTCGATCGCCTCGAAGGTCGCGGCGGCGTCCGCGCGTTCGTCGAGCAGGGCCTCGAGCGGGTCTACCACCAGCACCGCGAGCGGTCGCACGCCGCTCTTGAACGAGGCGCGCGCGCGCTCGAACGCGTCCTCGAGCCGCCAGACGATGGTGCCCGGGACGCTGCCCAGCGTTTCCGCCAGGCCACCGCGCTCGGCCGGCAGGTAGACCGGCCGCTCGCCGATGCGCCATTGCAGCAGGGCGTCGGCCAGCCGCGCGAGCGAGGGCTCGGTGGCGACCGGACGGAAATGCGCCACCGCCACCACCTGCCAGCCCGAGCTGCCGCCCGGCTGCTGCAGCAGCGGCAGCAGCCCGGCCTGCAGCAGCGAACTCTTGCCGCTGCCGCTGGTGCCGACCAGCAGGACGAAGTGCAGCGCGGCCTGCAGCTGCGCCGTCGTCGCCTCCAGCAGCCGGGCCACCGCGTGCGAGCGGCCGAAGTAGACGGCGCTGTCCTTCGCCGTGAACGCGGCCAGGCCGGGGAACGGACAGGTGCCGGCCCAGCCCGCCGGCGGATCGGACGGCGCGTCGTCGTTGAACACCACCGGCACGCGCACGCGGTAGCCGCGCTTGCGGATGGTCTCGATGTAGGCGGGCTGCGCCACGCTGTCGCCCAGCGCTCGGCGCAGCACCGCCACGGTCTTGTGCACCGGACTGTCGCCGTAGAACGTGCCGGCCCAGCAGGCGCGCAGCATGTCGTCGCTGCTGACGACCTCGCCGGCGCGGCGCCCGAGGTACTGCAGCACCGACATCGTGCGCGGTTCGAGCGTGCGCATCTCGCTGCCGCGGCGCAGCTGGTTGCGCGCGGGCATCACGAACCAGTCGCCGAAATGGAAGGCGGTGGCAGGAGGCAGTCGCAAGTCCGTTGCGGGCATGACGGCTGGCCGGGCCGGATCGTGTCGGAACTCACACGATAGAAGCACCGCCACGGCACTGGAATGCCGGGTTTCGTGATCGGGCGCGCAGTTTGCGTGCGCGGCGCCGACGGCGCGCGCCCACCCGACGCCGTTCCCGTCGTCCAGGGTTCGCGCGTATCCGCTTGATCGCAAAGCCCGATAGGAATCGTAGGGTTTCCGTAAGGTTCGCCGCGGCCGGTTCGGACACCGTTCGCCCCGCAACCGCTCGCCGCATCGGCCGGTTGCCCAACCCACGATTCCATCCTTCGACGAGGTAGCGATCATGTCCGCCAAAACATCCAACGCCGTCGCCAAATCCTACGATCCCGCCATGCGCGAGATCGCCGAACATTCGCTGTTCCGCAGCGGCGCGCGCGACCGCGCCATGCTGGACACGTTGCGCGAAGCCGACCGCTCGACCGCGATCGACTTCGACCAGAAGCCCTGGGGACTGCTGTACGGCGCCCTGATCAACAGCCTGGGCGCCAGTCCGAGCAACTTCCAGCTGGTCTATCCGTTCACGCCCTGGACCTGGGCCACGCAGAACGTCGGCTACATCGGCGCCGCGCAGTACGACTTCTGCTCGGCCGCGCCGCAGTGGAGCGCGATCGGCATGTACGCCTCCAGCGCCGACCGCGTGAACATGGCCTACCAGGAATTCCTCAACGTGATCCCGGCGGCGACCGACGATCCGAAGCTGCGCGACCAGCTGCGCCAGGCCGCCGACGCGCTGACCACGGCCACCAACGGCTACACCACGGTCAACAACCAGGCGCGCCAGGCCTATGCCGACGATCCGGACGTGGTCGACAACAAGCCGAGCTTCACCGCCTGGCTCGGCACCACGAGCGGGCGCGGCTGGTCCATCCAGCTGGACGCCGCGTACAAGAAGGCCGCCCAGGCGCAGCTCAACTACGACGCGCTGGTGGACCAGGCCAACACGCCCGGGCTCGGCGACGCGCAGAAGCAGTTCGCCAACCAGGACTTCTACGCGCGCCTCAACGATCCGGGCCTGAGCAAGGCGCCGCTGGTGCCGAACTTCCACATCGCGCAGAGCGCCAGCGCGTGGGTCGACGCCGTCAAGGCCGGCACCGGCCCCGCCGGCGGCACGATGGGCTTCACCGCGCGCGACCAGGCCTACGACTACTCCAAGACCTGGGCCGGCGGCGCCGTCTCGATCCCCAAGCTGTTCTGGGAAGTGCAGGTCAGCGGCAAGTGGGAGCGCGTCACCGAGTTCGAGTCGGACAACGAGCTGGAAGTCTCGCTCGAGTTCGAGGCACTCGACCTGATCCAGATCCAGCCGTCGGACTGGTACAACGGCGCGTTCGTGCGCAGCAAGGCGAACGGCCCGTTCGTGCGCGGCTACAGCGCCGACGGCGGCGACGGCACGCAGGCGGTGTTCGGCAAGAACGGATTCTTCAACGCGCTCAAGACCGGCATGTACGTCGGCTACAAGCCGAACTTCACGATCCGCACCAGCAAGGCCACGTACCAGAGCTTCTACGAGAAGTTCAAGGTGGCCACCGGCCTGCGCATCGGCCCGTTCACGATCTCCGCCGAAGGCGGCAGCGAAAGTGCCGGCTGGACGGCGAGCAGCCAGGGGCAGACCTTCAGCGGCACCACGACCTCCGATGCACCGCTGATCCTCGGCGTCAGCATCGCGCGCATGCCGGCGGACAACGCCGTCGAACAGGGAGGCGCTTACGCCGAACCGGTCGGCGATGCCTACACGTTCGCCGGCGGCGAAGGCGATCTGGTCGCGCGCAACGTGACCCAGGCGCAGGCCGAGGCGCTCGGCGCGCACTGGTACGCGCCGAAGGCGCCGCAGCTGCTCACCTCGCTGCGCAAGATCCGCGTCAGCGAGGAGGCCTATCCCGGCGCCGAAGCGCTGAACGCGCCGGACGCGGACATGCAGACGTTTCCCGCCGGCAACTTCGCGATCAGCGTGCTGCCGCCGCTGAACCTCGTCAACGGCGGACCCAACACCGGCAAGCTGTACCGGCTGCGCGCGGTGAACGCGCTCACCAGCCAGCCGGTCGACCTGCGCTACCTGCGCTTCGTCGGCATCAGCCACATCACCGGCGCCGCGCGCTTCACCGACCAGTAGTCGGCGGCCCAATGGGCGGACGACGGCGCGGCGCACGCCGCGCCGTCGTCCCCGCCGGAGGACTGACCGCCCGGGGCCGAGCCGCTATACTCCGCCTCTTTGGCTTCGCCCGGCCTCCCTCGATGGAGACCGGGCGCGCTCGCGGGCGCTGTAGCGAATGAATCCCAATTTCCTCGATTTCGAACAGCCGATCGCCGACCTGGACGCCAAGCTCCAGGAGCTGCGCCATGCCAGCCACGGCCAGGCGATCAACATCGAGGAAGAAATCGCCACGCTGCAGGGCAAGCTGAAGACCAAGACCGCCGAGATCTTCCGCAACCTCACGCCGTGGCAGGTCGCGCAGGTGGCGCGGCATCCGGCGCGCCCCTACACGCTCGACTACCTCGGCGTGATCTGCGAGGAGTTCCACGAGCTGGCCGGCGACCGCGCCTACGCCGACGACGCGGCGATCGTCGGCGGCCTCGCGCGCATCAACGGCCGCAGCGTGATGGTGATCGGCCATCAGAAGGGCCGCGACACGAAATCCAAGATCCGGCGCAACTTCGGCATGCCGCGACCGGAGGGCTACCGCAAGGCGCTGCGCCTGATGCAGCTGGCCGAACGCTTCCGCGTGCCGATCCTCACCTTCATCGACACGCCCGGCGCCTATCCCGGCGTCGGCGCCGAGGAGCGCGGCCAGAGCGAGGCGATCGCGCGCAACCTGCTGGAGATGTCCGACCTGCGCGTGCCGATCGTGTGCACGGTGATCGGCGAAGGCGGCTCGGGCGGCGCGCTCGCGATCGGCGTCGGCGACGTCACCAACATGCTCGAATACAGCACCTATTCGGTCATCACGCCGGAAGGCTGCGCGTCGATCCTGTGGAAGACCGCCGACCGGGCGAAGGACGCCGCCGAGGCGCTCGGCCTGACCGCGCCGCGGCTGAAGGAGCAGGGCCTGGTCGACAAGATCGTGCGCGAGCCGCTCGGCGGCGCGCACCGCAATCCGAAGGCGATGGCGATCCGCCTCAAGGCCGTGCTGCTGAACCAGCTCGACGAGCTGGAAGCGCTCGACGAGAAGACGCTGCTGGAGCAGCGCTACGCCCGCCTGCGCCGGCACGGCGCCTTCCTCGAGACCTGAGCGCGCACGCCGGCGTCGCCGGCAGCGCGCCCCGCGCCGCATGTCCACTCTCCGCCAGACGCTGACCCGCGAGATCCCGTCGCTGACCGGCCTGCGCGGCCTGGCGGCGTTCTGGGTGCTGCTCTACCACGCCTGGGCCAACGCGACGCCGCGCGTCATCGAGATCGGCAGCGGCCCGTACGCGCTGAACCTGACCATCGCGTTCTCCGGCGGCTGGACCGGCGTGGACGTGTTCTTCACGCTGTCGGCGTTCCTGCTCACCCTGCCCTTCGTGCAGTGGCAGATGGGCCTGGCGCCGCGTCCGTCGCTGGGAACCTACTGGGTGCGCCGCATCCTGCGCGTCTTTCCGGCCTACTACGCGCAACTGGCGGTGCTCCTGCTGCTGGCCGGCGCGTTCGGCATCGGCGTGTGGCCCGACGCGCGGCGCCTGATCGGCAATCTCCTGCTCTGGTTCAACTTCGGCAGCTCCGGCGTCGCGCCGATCAACGGCGTCGCCTACACCTTGCCGATCGAGTTCTGCTTCTATCTGGTGCTGCCGCTGCTGGCCCTGCTGCTGCGCCCGCGCTGGTGGGTGCTGCTGGCACTGCTGGCGATCGTCGAGACGCAGCTGTACCGGCACCTGATGTTCGATCCGGCCGCCGAGACGATGAGCAAGGTGCTCGTGCTCGAGCAGATGCCCGGCCGCCTCGACCAGTTCGTCTTCGGCATGCTCGCCGCGTACGCGTACGCGCGCATGACCGTCGCCGGAAACCTGCCGCATCGCCGCGTCAGCGACGCGCTGTTCCTGGCCGGCGTGGCCGGCGTGGTGCTGATGCTCGTGCTGATGCAGCTCGGCTTCGAGGCGTACTGGCAGGGCAGCTGGCTGCTCTACGTGTGGCACGGCGCGACCGGCGCCGCGGTGGCGCTGATGCTGTTCGCGGCGGCCGCCGGCAGCGGCATCGCGCGCGTCCTGCTCGCCAACCGGCCGCTGCGGCGCCTGGGCGTCATCAGCTTCGGCGTCTACCTCTGGCACCCGCCGATCCTGGAGTGGCTGACGGCGGCCGGCGTCTTCGACCGCATCGAGGGTTATCGCCTGCCGTGGTCGCTGCCGATCCTGCTGCTGGCGACCGTCCTGGTCGCCGAACTGTCCTATCGCCTCGTCGAACGTCCGATGCTGCGCCTGGGACACCGCCGCGGCGCAAAGACCGCACCCGCCACCGAACCCGCCGCGGCTCCACAGGCCTGAGCGCGACGCACCCGCGCGAGGCAAGGCCCGAAACGCACGAAGCCGCCCGGATCGCTCCGGGCGGCTTCGTCGTCGTGCTGCGCGAGCGGACTACTTCTTGCGGTTCTTGCCCGGCTTCTTCGTCGCCTTGGACTTCTGCGCCGGCGCCGCGGTCAGGCCGCGGCGCTCGAGCAGCGGCTCGATCTGCGGATCGTGGCCGGTGAAGTCGCGGAACAGCTGCAGCGCGTCCTTGCTGCCGCCGCGCGAGAGCAGGGTCTGGCGGAAACGGTCGCCGTTGGCGCGCGTCAGGCCGCCATTCTGCTGGATCCACTGCACGGTGTTCGCATCGAGCACCTCGGACCAGATGTAGGCGTAGTAGCCGGCCGCGTAGCCGCCCATGATGTGGCTGAAGTACGGCGTGCGGTAGCGCGGCGGCACCGGCGCGTAGTCGACGCCGTCCTTCTTCAGCGCGGCCGCCTCGAACGCCATCACGCCGCCGGCGGCCGGCACCGCATCGGCGCTGCCGATCTGGTGCCAGTTCTGGTCGAGCATCGCCGCGCCCAGGTATTCGGTCGTGCGGAAGCCTTCGTTGAACTGCGCCGCGGCCATCACCTTGTCGAGCAGTTCCTTGGGCATCGGCGCGCCGCTGCGGTAGTCCTTGGCGTAGTTGGCCAGCACGCTCGGCCAGTCGGCCCACATCTCGTTGACCTGCGAGGGGAACTCGACGAAGTCGCGCGGCACGCTGGTGCCGGCGAAGTACGGGTACTTCACGTTCGAGAACATGCCGTGCAGCGCATGGCCGAACTCGTGGAACATCGTGCGCGTCTCGTCCCAGGTCAGCAGGGTCGGCTTGCCGGCCGAGGGCTTGGGAATGTTGAGGTGATTGGCGACCACCGGCAGCGTGCCGAACAGCGTGTTCTGCTGCACGTAGGCATTCATCCAGGCGCCGCCGCGCTTGGACGGGCGCGCGTACATGTCGGCGATGAAGATCGCCAGCTGCGAGCCGTCCTCGTTGAAGACGTCGTAGGTGAGCACGTCGGGCTGATACACGGGCAGGTCCGTGCGCTGCTTGAACTTCAGGCCGTAGAGCTGGCCGGCGGCATAGAACACGCCGTTCTCCAGCACGTTCTTCATCTCCAGGTACGGCTTGATCTGCGATTCGTCGAAGGCGTACTTCTTCTGCCGCACCTTCTCCGAATAGAACGCCCAGTCCCAGGGTTCGAGCTTGAAACTCGGCTGTCCCTTGGCCTTCTGCTCACTGTCGATCACCGCCTGCAGCTCGGCCGCTTCGCGCCTGGCGTTGGCGACCGCCGGCGGCGCCAGCTTGCCGAGCATCGAATTGACCGCTTCGGGCGTCTTCGCGGTCTGGTTGGCCAGGCTGTAGGCGGCGTAGGTCGGATAGCCGAGCATCTTCGCGCGCTCGACGCGCAGCTTCATGATCTGCGAAACGATCGCGGTATTGTCGTACGCGTTGCCGCGGCTGCCGCGCACGATCGAGGCTTCGTGCAGGCGCTGGCGCAGCGCGCGGTTGGTCAGGAACGCTTCCGGCGGCTGGCCGGTGGTGTTCTGCAGCGCGAGCACGTACTTGCCGTCGAGCTTGCGCGTCTTGGCCGCTTCGGCCGCCGCGGCGACCGCCTCGTCGGAGAGGCCGTCGAGTTCTTCCCTGGTGTCGACGACGATCGCCGAGTCGTTCACCTCGGCCAGCACGTTCTGGCTGAACTTGGTCGCCAGCGTGGCGAGTTCGCCGTTGATCTCCTTCAGGCGCCCCTTGTCGGCATCGGACAGCTTGGCGCCGGCGCGCACGAAATCGTCGTGGTAGCGCTCGACCAGGCGCACGCCCTCGGCGTCGAGGCCCAGGCTGCTGCGCTGCTCGTACAGCGACTGGATGCGCGCGAACAGCTTCGGATCGAGCTGGATCGCGTCCTGGTGCGCGCTCATCTTCGCCGCGTAGTCGGCCTGGATCTTCTTGCGCGCGTCGTTGGTGTCGGCGCCGACCAGGCTGTAGAACAGCGTGGTGGCGCGATCGAGCAGCTGGCCGCTCCTCTCCATCGCCACGATCGTGTTGTCGAACGTCGGCGCGGCCGGATCGTTCGCGATCGCCTCGACCTCCTTCAGCTGCTCGGCCATGCCGCGGTCGAAGGCCGGCGCGAAGTCGCTGTCCTTGACCTTGTCGAACGGCGGGTACTGCAGCGGCAGCGGACTGGGCGCGAACAGCGGATTGGTCGCCTCGCTGGCGGAGCTGGCCGTGGCGGCGCGCGAACCGGCGTCGGGCTTGGTCGGCGCCGTGCAGGCGCCGAGCGCCAGGGTGGACAGCGCCGCGGTCAGCGCCAGAGCGAGAGGATGCTTCATCGGTCGGTACCTGAACGTAAAGGACTCCCGAGACTACCAAAAGCAGCCCGGTGCAACCCCTGACGAAAGGCATGGCCGCCGCCCGGCGGCCTGCACCGTCTATTCGACCTCGATCTCGATGCCGCCGACGAAACCGGCCACGAGATTGTAGACGGCCGCTCCGATCGCCCCTGCGACGAAGCCGACGACCGCGTACGTGATCGGCAGGAAGATCACCATGCCGATGCCGCCGAGCAGGCCGAAGCCGAGGCCGGCGCCGGCGTGGTCGCTGACCGCGCCGAACAGGCCGCCGAGCACGGTGCCGAATAACAGGAAGCAAAGGCCGATCAGCAGCCCGAAAAGAGCCATGACGCAGCTCTGCACGATGCCGGCCTTGAGCACGCCGATGCGCTTGATGATCACGTCGCCCCTCCCCTTGCGGACACGGCACGCCGCCGTCGCGGCAGCCTACGGCATCGGACCGGCGGGCGCACTCCGCGCTGCAACGCGCAAGGAGCAACGCGCGCCGCACGCAATGCGCAAGGCGACTGACGACCGGATCGCGATGTCCCCGGCAGGCTGGCCCGCCGGGAACATCGCGATCGACGGCGCCCCTGAAGCCCCGTCTCGCGCGCCCGCGCGCTAAGACTTGAACTTGGCGAACTGCCCCTCGTCGGCGCAGCGCTGGAGAATGCCCTTCAGGCTCGCGAGCCGTTCTTCGAACGTGTCGCCCGACGGCGGATTCGCGCGCCCCTGCGCGGTGTTCGCCCACGTCTCCTCCGCCTCGGCGAGGAGTTTCTTCTGTTCTTCCGGCGACTTCGATTCGATGCCGTCGAGCGACTTGCGTTGCACGTCGAGCGCGGCCTCGCGTATGGCCGCCAGCGAGTACAGCTCGTCGCGCTGCTGCGGACTGAGCGGCGGCAGCCCGGCCTTCTCGCGACCGATGTCGATGCTGTCGACGAAGGTCTGCACGTGGTCGCCGCGCTCGCTCTGGCCCCAGCCGTCGGTCACGCGCGCGAGCCGTTCGCCGTCGTCCGGATTCAGCCCCATGTTCCCGAACAGCGCCCGTGCCTTGTCGACGCGTTCGTCGATCGGCCTGGAGGTATCGAAGATCTCGCCGTTGCGGCCGAGGATGGCGTGCATCGCTTCGTGCTCGAGCGTATCCGAGCCGTCTTCGAGCGAGGACACGGGCAGGTAGACGTGATCGCCGACGGTCACTCCGCCCGTGCCGGGGTACCTCTTCTGGTATTCCTCGTCGCTGAGCACCGTCACCGGCACGCCCAGCCGCTTCGCCTCGGCCAGGATCTTCGCCGCCGTCGGCGAGGCCTGCGCCGACTTCGCCTCGTAGCGCTCGAGCAGAACCGGACCCAGCGCCTCCTGGTACGGCGCGATCCGTGCCTGGTAGTCGGCCTTGGCCTGCTCGTAGGCATCGGTGCTCACGAAGTCCCTCGGATCGGGCTCGCCGAGCTTCAACTGCTCGTACTCCACTTCCAGCTTGGCCGTCTTCACCTGGCCGGCATGTAGCGTCTTGGCGAAGTCGTACGCGAACGAGCCGAAAATTCCGCCGGGAAAATCCTCGCGCTTCGGAGGATTGGCTTCGAGGTCGCGCAGGCGCTGCTTGGCCGCGTCCAGTCCGGGAGAAACCGATGGCGCCCCGGCGACACCGCCGATGCCGTTGCCCGTCGCGCCGCCGGCGGCGCCTCCCACGCCGGGAGGTGCGGGATCGTTCGGCTCCGGGTAGTACGGCTGCGCGTCGACGACCCGGGCGGAATCGGCTCGCGCGGGAATGCGGATGGCCTGGTCCGGATAGATCACCTCGGGATTGACGATCGCAGGATTGGCGGCCGCCAGGTCGGTGGCCGACACGCCGAACTTCTCGGCGATCGCCGGCAGCGTATCGCCGCGCTGGGCCACGTGGATCTGTCCCTGTTCGGCCAGGGCGTCGCTGCCGTATCGGACGGCGGATACCGGTGCGATGGACATGCCGTACTCCCGCGCTCGACGCGCTCTCCGTCCCGTTCCGCGGGACTCGAAAACCCAGTACATGCCCCATGCGGCGACGTTTCAATCCGGGTTTGCCCTAGGGAGGCGGCCTCGACGGCCATCATTGCCGCGAAGGCGGCACTTCCATCTTGCGGTTGATCGCGCCGGAGAAAAACACAAAGGCTTCGCCTCCGGCGGCCGAAGAAAAACGCCCCGCGTCCCGTACGGCGGCGACCGAACCCCTGCGGACGCGCTGGAGCAAGCTCCCGGATTGGACGACAATTCGCCTTTTCCGCGACCGGAATCCCCATGGACTACACCGCCCGCCCCCGTCTGGAAGCCGAACTCGATTCGATCCGCGACCAGGGCCTGTACAAGACCGAGCGCATCATCACCACGCCGCAGTCGGCCGAAATCCGCACCACCGACGGGCGCGAGGTGCTGAACTTCTGCGCCAACAACTACCTCGGCCTGGCCGACCATCCGGACATCATCGCGGCGGCCAAGGAAGCGCTCGACACGCACGGCTTCGGCCTCGCCTCGGTGCGCTTCATCTGCGGCACGCAGGACCTGCACAAGCAACTCGAGAAGACCATCTCGACCTTCTTCGGCACCGACGACACGATCCTCTACACCAGCTGCTTTGACGCCAACGGCGGCCTGTTCGAGACCATCCTGTCGGACCAGGACGCGGTGATCTCCGACGCGCTCAACCACGCCTCGATCATCGACGGCATCCGCCTGTGCAAGGCCGAGCGCCGCCGCTACGCCAACGGCGACCTCGACGAGCTGGAAAAGCACCTCAAGGAAACGCAGGACAAGCGCACGCGCCTGATCGCCACCGACGGCGTGTTCTCGATGGACGGCTACATCGCCAAGCTCGACCGCATCGTCGAGCTGAAGAAGAAATACGACGCGCTGCTGATGGTCGACGACTCGCACGCGACCGGCTTCGTCGGCCCGACCGGGCGCGGCTCGGCCGAGCTGCACGGCGTGATGGCCGAAGTGGACGTGTTCACCTCCACGCTCGGCAAGGCGCTCGGCGGCGGCTCCGGCGGCTTCACCACCGGGCGCCAGGCGATCATCGACCTGCTGCGCCAGCGCTCGCGCCCGTACCTGTTCTCCAACACGCTGCCGCCGCCGCTGGTCGCGGCGTCGATCAAGGTGTTCGAGATGCTGTCGTCGAGCACGGCGCTGCGCGACAAGGTCAACGACAACGCGCTGTACTTCCGCAGGCGCATGACCGAGGCCGGTTTCGACATCCGCCCCGGCACGCATCCGATCGCGCCGGTCATGCTCGGCGACGCCAAGCTCGCGCAAGCCTTCGCGCAGGAGCTGCTGGCGGAAGGCATCTACGTGATCGGCTTCTTCTACCCGGTCGTGCCGCAGGGCCAGGCGCGCATCCGCACGCAGATGAGCGCGGCGCACACGCACGAGCAGATCGACCGCGCGGTGGAGGCGTTTATCAAAGTGGGGCGCAAGCTCGGCGTGGTCGCCTGAGGCTCGCGCGAGGACGGCCGCCGCCGCAGCGGCGACCGTCGAGAGGGCTTACTTGCGCTCGAACCAGTCGCGGTATTCCGCTTCCGAAATGCGGCCGTCGCGGTCCGTGTCGATCTGCTCGAACTGCTTGAGCACGGACGGGAACGGAATCAGTTCTTCCTTCGTCAGATAGCCGTCGCGATTGGTGTCGGACTCGGTCCATTCCGGCGCCTTCGGCGGAGGATTGGGATCCTTGGCGGTAGGCACCGCGGTCTGCGCGAACGCGAGCGCCGGAGCACAGGCGATCAGCGTGACCAGCAGCGACGTGCGGAATGTCTTCTTCATGGCGCTCTCCGTGAGGGAACGCCTGCGATGGTCGGCAAGCCCGCCTTGCCCTCGTCTGAACGCGCAGTGCCGCGAGCCAAGCGCGGTTCAGTTTCACGACGCGCTCTCACTCGCGTTCGCGCGCACGCGCGAGCGCCGCGTCGAGAACCGGATCGCGCAGTTTTGCGTAGTCGTCGAACGTGTAGTCCACGCGCAGGTCCGGCTCGAAACTGGCGACACGGGTCGGATACAGCCACAGAATCCAGAAGCAGCCGGCCTGGCCGAAGCACGACTGCGCGTAGTCGTGCAGTCCGGTCGCGTAACCGATCGCGAGCCTGGAGTTCGGCAGCTGCAGCGTGCCGCCCTCGGCCCAGAAGCGGACGCGGTCGCCGACCGGTTCGCCGATCACGCGCAGCTTGCCGCCGGCGTGCTCCTTCAGCAGCGCGAGATTCACGTTGCCGGCCGAGAACGTCCATGCGCCGGTCAGCACGTAGACGCGCTCGATCGAGTCGGTCAGCGTCGCCAGCCGCCGCATGAACGCGGTGGTCTTGAGCAGGTTGCCGCCCTGGTCCAGGCGCAGGTCGAGCACGATCGCGCGCGGCCGCGCGGCGACGATCTCGCGCTCGGCGCGCTGCAGGAACTCGCCGATCGGATGTCCCGGCTCGTCGGAATTGCTGCGCAGCTGCACGTAGTGGATCGAGCCGCCTTCGAGCGGGCCCGACTGGAACGGCGTGGCGTAGTCGCGCAGGAACAGCGGCAGCGGTGCGTCGGCCGACAGCAGCGCGGTCCAGTCGGCGGCCTCGTTCTCGATCCGCTGCGGCGACAGGTAGCTGTCGGAGTAGACGCGCGGAGCGTCAGGGTCGGGCGGATCGGCGGCGAGGCTCAGTTCGCGCTCGGAACCGTCGCGCAGGATTGCGCGCAGGCTCAGGCGCTCGGGCGATTGCGCCAGGCCCGCCGCGTGCAGCAGCGGCGGGGACTCGAGAAAGAACACCGCGGCGAACTGGTCGTAGTGGTTGCGCGGACCGCCGAAGTATTCGTACATGCGCTGCGCGACCTCGTCGACCGGATGGCCGTCGATCGCGACCAGCTTCGCGCCGAGCAGCTCGGCGCAGGCCGGCCGCGCGCGCAGCACGTGGAAGCCGTCGGCGAAGCGATAGAGCCGGCACGGCAGCCGCGCCTGGCTGCGCGACAGCGGGCCGGGATGCACGCGCGAGTGACCGTTGTCGGCCAGCGCGGCCATGCGCGAGACGGCGAGAGCGAACGCCGCCGGCGACAGTGAACCGGCCTGCGCGAGGTATTCCCGGCGCAGCGCTTCGGCGCGCTCGCGCGCCTGCGGCGTGTAGCTTCGATCCAGCTCGAGGTAGTGACGGAAGTAGTCCAGGTCCTGGCGCTGCGCCGTCGCCGCGTCGGCGGGCGGCGGATAGTGCGCCGCCGGCGGATCCGGATAGAACGTGTGCAGGAACGCGTACGCCACGCCCGCGCCCGCGAGCACCAGCACGAGCAGGAAACCGCCCGACCATTTCACCCACCGCCGAATGCCGGCCATCACCACCTCCGAAGTTCAGACGAATCCGCAACGCACCGGCCCGGCGCGTCGGCGGGATTCAAGCCGATGCGCCGGTGCGCGACAGCTGCGCCGCTTCGTCGGCGGTCAATCGGCGCCAGGCGCCCTTCGCGAGGGTGCCCAACGCCAATTCGCCGACCGCCACGCGCACGAGCCGCAGCACGCCGATGTCATGGGCATAGAGCACGCGACGGATCTGTCGGTTGCGCCCTTCGTCGAGAACGACCTCGAGCCAGGCGTTGCGGTCGCCGCGGCGCAGCTCGCGCACGGCCTTCAGCGCAAGGCGTTCGCCGCGGTCCTCGACGCCGGCCTGCAGTGCGGCGAGCAGGTCCGCGTCCGGCAGCCGGTCGATCTGCACGTGGTAGGTCTTGTCCAGGTGCGTTTCGGGCGCGCTGATCGCGGCCGCCCAGGCGCTGTCGTTGCTGAACAGCAGCAGCCCCTCGCTGGCGCGATCGAGCCGACCCACCGGCGCCACCCATGGCAGGCCCGCGTGTTCGAGCAGGGCGTAGACGGTGTCGCGGCCGCGCTCGTCCGAGGCAGTGGTGACGTAGCCGCGCGGCTTGTTCAGCATGAGATAGACGCGTTCGCGCGCCTGGATCGCGGCTCCGTCGACGGTGATGCGTTCGCGCGCCGCGTCGGTCGGCCGCTCCGGATCGCGCACGACGCGCCCGTCCACGCCGACGCGACCTTCCTCGATCCAGCGCGCGGCCTGCGTGCGCGAGGCGACACCGAGCTTGGACAGCACGCGCGCCAGGCCGTGGCGCGGAGCGGCGGGCCGCGAAGGCGCCGTGGACCGCCCGGGAATGCGCGCGGCGGGACGACGCGGCATGCCGTCAGCGACGCGAGAAGCCGTCGTGCCGCTGCTCGGCCAGCTCCTCGCGCAGCACCGACTCGACCTCGGCCGCGGGCGGTCCCTGCTGCAGCCAGGCCTCGAGCTGTGCCAGAGCCTGCATGTCGCCGCTGGCGATGACTTCGACGCGGCCGTCGGCGAGGTTCTTTGCGTAGCCGCTCAGGCCCAGCTGCTGCGCGCGCGCCTGCGTGGAGGCGCGGAAGTACACGCCCTGCACGAGACCGGAAACCAGGAAGCGCGCGCTGGCCACGGCGTTGCGGCTATTTCTTCGCCGCCGCGATCGCCTTGTCCAGGTCGGTCGCGGTGATCGGCCCGGTGAACTTCTTCGCTACGCTGCCGTCCGGCGCGATCAGATAGGTCGTCGGCAGGCCGCGCGGCGTCTCGAAGTCCGCCGGCGGCTTGTACACGTCCACCAGCGCCAGCGGGTACTTCACCGGATGCGCCTTGGCGAACGCCTCGACCTCGGCCTTGTCGGTGTCCTCGTAGGCCAGGCCGATCGCGGCGACGTCCTTGCGGCCGGCGACGAATTCGGAGATGTCCGGCATCTCCTTGATGCACGGCGAGCACCACGTCGCCCAGAAGTTCACGATGACCCACTTGCCGCGCTCGGCGGCGAGATCGAAGGTGCCGCCGTCGAGGGTGGCGACCTTGAGCGCGGGCTGTTTCGGCGTCTGCGCGGTGACCGTTCCCGCGGCCGCGACGAACGCGGCGAGGCCGAACGCGGCGCACAGGCGCAGCAGGCGTGATCGTTTCATGCGGGCTCCGATGGGTGCGCCGGCGGCGCGGACGCGGACGGCGATGGTACCTGCAGCGGGAACAGCGCGGCCAACGGCACCGCGAGCTCCTCGCGCAGGGTGCGGCCGAGTTCGTCGAGCACCTGCCGCGCCGGCGGCTGCAGACTGCCGGCCGAAGCGTGCCGGTCGAGCGGCAGGCGGTAGCCGCCTTCCTCGTAGATCTCCAGCAGGTCGATCGCGGCGAGGTCGCGCACGACCATCCATTCGCCCAGCTCGCCGCGCTGGATCAGGCCGACGCGGTGCAGGTCGCCGAGGTAGCGCTGCAGCAGGTCGTCGGTCAGGTACGGCTCGCTGGCGAGAAGGTTCGTGCTGTGCAGCCCGCGGCCTTCGCGCTGCGCGTCGGCGAAGCACGACAGCACGCGCAGCAGGCCGGTGAATTCCTGCCCGCGCGGCAGCAGCTGGTCGGCCGGACGGTAGTCGAACGCGCTCAGCGAGGCGGTGATCGAGGCGCCGAGCAGCACCACGATCCACGACAGGTAGATCCAGAAGATGAAGATCGGCACCAGCGCGAGCGCGCCGTAGACCTGCTGGTAGCTGGCGTACTTCGTCGCGTACAGCGCGAAGCCGCGCTTGGCCGCCTCGAACAGCACCGCGGCGATCAGCGCGCCGATCACCGCGTGCGCGATGCGCACGCTGCGGTTCGGGATCACCACGTAGGCCGCGATCATCGCCGCCCAGACGATCAGGAACGGCAGCGCGGCGAGCACGCGCGCCTTGATCGAGAACTGCGCCTCGGCCACGTCGATGAACGGCAGCGCGAACGCGTAGGAGCTGATCGCCAGCGCGGCAACCAGCAGCAGCGGTCCGAGCGTGAGCGCGGTCCAGTAGATGATGAAGCGCGAGGTGGCGCCGCGTGCGACCTGCACGCGCCAGATGCGGTTGAACGCGTCCTCGATGCTCATCATCAGCGACACCGCGCTGAACAGCAGCACCAGCACGCCGACCGCGGTCGCCTTGCTCGCGCTGTCGGCGAACTGCGTGATGTAGCCCTGCACCGTGCTGCCGGCGGCGGGCACGAAGTTCTCGAACACCCAGCTGGTGATCTGATCGCGCCAGCCGGCGAAACCGGGGAACGCGGCGAGGATGCCGAGCACGGCGGCGGTCAGCGGCACCAGCGCGAACACCGAGGTGTAGGCCAGCGCGCCGGCGGTCTGCATGCAGCGGTCTTCGAGGAAGCGCTGCCAGGTGAAGCGCAGGAAGGCACCGACGCGATCGCGGTCGCGCAGCGATCTGGCAAACTTCCGGATGGATGCGAACATGACGTCGAGACTAGCGCAGTGCGCCGGCCCGACCAACCCGGAGACTGCAATGGGCGAAATCCTGGTCCTCTACTACAGCCGCACCGGCAAGGTCGCGCAGCTCGCGCGCCTGGTCGCGCGCGGCGTCGAGGAGGCCGGGCTTTCCGCCCGCCTGCGCAGCGTGCCGCCGGTGGCGCCCATCGAGGAATCCGCGGCCGCAGGCCGCGCCGAAGCCCCTTCTCCCGCAAGCGGGAGAAGGTGGTCCGAAGGACCGGATGAGGGGAACCGAAACGCGAGCTTTCTCGTTCCCGATCAAGGCGCGCCGTACGCGACCCGCGGCGACCTGCACGACTGCGCCGGCCTCGTGCTCGGCAGCCCGACGCGCTTCGGCAACATGGCCGCGCCGCTCAAGCACTTCATCGATTCGACCGCGGCCGAGTGGGCCTCCGGCACGCTGGTCGGCAAGCCCGCCGGCGTGTTCACCTCGACCGGCACCATGCACGGCGGCCAGGAGACGACCCTGCTCTCGATGATGCTGCCGCTGCTTCATCACGGCATGCTGATCGTCGGCGTGCCGTACACCGAAGCGGCGCTGCATCGCACGGCCGGCGGTGGATCACCCTATGGCGCCAGCCACGTCGCCGGCGCGGGCGGCGACAACGCGATCAGCGAGGACCAGCGCATGCTCGCGCGCGCGCTGGGCCGGCGCGTCGCCGAAGTCGCCGCCAGGCTCGGAGCCCGCGCATGATGCCGCTTCGGCTCGGATTGCTGGCCTGGGCACTGCTCGTGCTGCTGCAGCCGGCCTGGTACCTGTGGCTGGCGCCGCCGGCCGGAGGCCGCGGCGACCTCGCCCTGCTGCTGACCCTGCCGCCGCTGCTGCTGCCCCTGCTCGCGCTGCGCACGGGCGCGCGACGCGCCCTGCTCTGGGTCGGCGTGCTGGCCCTGTTCTACTTCTGCCACGGCGTCGTCGCCGCCTGGACCTATCCGGCCACGCGCGTGCCGGCGCTGCTCGAAGTGCTGCTGTGCGTCGTGCTGATCGCGCTGCTCGGCTGGGACGCGCGGCGCCGACCGCGCTGACGCCGCCGCCGTGAAGCGCCGCCGGCGCCGCGCCTAGGCCGCCTGGTCGTTGCGCCGCTTGCACTGCTCGTGCTTCACGCGCAGCGCGTCCGGCAGGCGCTCGGCGAGGAAGTCGACGAAGGCGCGCACGCCCGGCAGCAGGCCGCGCCGGCTCGCATAGACGAAGTGCGCGATGCCCTGCGGGATGCTCCACTGCGGCAGCAGCACTTCCAGTTCGCCGCGCGCGATCGCCGGCGCGCAGACGAACTCGGGCAGCGCGGCGACACCCATGCCGCGCTTGGCCGCTTCGTAGAGCACGTTGAACTCGCCGCAGATCAGGCGCGCCTGCAGTTCCACGTTGAGCCGCTGGCCGTCGGCGGCGATCAGCTCCAGTGTCTGCGCGCCCTCGTGTTCGTACCAGGACAGCAGCGGCAGCGATTCGAGATCGGCCGGCGCCGACGGGCGGCCGCGCGCGTCGAGGAAGTCCTTGCTCGCGCACAGCACGATGCGGCTGAGGCCGACGTTGCGCAGGATCAGGCTGGTATCGGTGTCGAGCTTGTCGCGCACGCGGATCGCCACGTCGATGCCTTCGCCGATCAGGTCGACGCGGCGGTCGTTGGCCAGCAGGCGCACCTGCACCTTCGGATGCGCGGTGAGGAAGTCGGGCAGGATGTGCGCGATCACGGTCTGCGCGATCGACACCGGGCAGCTCACGCGCACCACGCCACGCGGTTCGGCGCTGAGTTCGGCGACCGCGTCCTGCGCCGCCTGCGCTTCCTCGAGCATCGCCCGGCAATGCCCGTAGAAGCGCTCCCCCACCTCGGTGACGGCGAAGCGCCGGGTGGTCCGCTGCAGCAGACGCACGCCCAGGCGCTCCTCGAGCAGGGCGACGCGCTTGCTCAGGCGCGATTTCGGCACGCCCAGCGCCCGCCCGGCGGCCGAGAAACCGCCGTGCTCGACCACGCTGGCGAAAAAGCGCAGGTCGTTCAGGTCGGCCAGAGCGCCGACGGTCATCAGGTTCATCGTTTCACCTCGCGAACGATCCATCCGAATATTGCGGACTTATCGAGGCATCGTACACGCAATACCTTGTTCGCGTCGCCGGAAACGGCTTTCCACGAACCGAGGCCAGCCATGAACCTGCTGCATGTCGACTCCAGCGCGCTCGGCGCGCATTCCGTCTCGCGCGAACTGGGTGCGGCCCTGGTCGACGCCTGGAAGCGCCGCAATCCGGGCGCGCCGGTCGTATACCGCGATCTCGCCGCGCAGCCGCTGCCGCACTGGGTGCCGGTCGCCGACGCGAACGACCCGGCCGTGCGCGCCAACGACGAGGTGCTGCAGGAGTTTCTCGCCGCCGACACCGTGGTGATCGGCGCGCCGATGTACAACTTCGGCATCCCCAGCTCGCTGAAGGCCTGGATCGACCGCATCGCGATTTCCGGCAAGACCTTCCGCTACTCCGCCGACGGCCCGGAAGGGCTGGCTGGCGGCAAGAAGATCATCGTCGTCTCCTCGCGCGGCGGCGTCTATTCCGGCGCCTCGCCGTCCGCGACGGCCGACTTCCAGGAACCCTACCTGCGCCAGGTGTTCGGCTTCCTGGGCATCACCGACATCGAGTTCGTGCGCGCCGAGGGCGTCAATCTCGGCCCGGAGCAGAAGGCGCAGGCGCTCGCCTCCGCGCGCGAGTCGATCGAGGATTGCGCCCGCATCGCCGCATGAGCGACCGAACCAGCGTTTAGCCCCCGACGGATTCATGGACCGCATCGGCGCCGTGCTTGCTGCATGAGCCTCCATTTTCGCCTTGGAGGCCAAGAGCGAGATGGACTCCCGCTTGCGCGGGAGTGACGCCGGAAGGGTGGGATGCGTCGAACCTCCGCTCGGGGCGAGTCGCTCAGACTCGCAACTCGCTCAAGCTGGCGACTTGCCCAAGTTCGCGACTTGCCCAGCCTCGCGACAACCCGCCCACATCGGCGTCATGCCCGCGTACGCGGGCATCCATTTTCGCTTTGGAGGCTACGGGCAAGATGGATTCCCGCCTCCGCGGGAATGACGACGCGGGAACACATCATCGCGAGCTACGGAGATTTGTCGGACAATTGCCGACCCGACAGAATCCGTCGCCATGTCCGCACCGCCGCTCCCGCCGTTCGAGACGCACCTCGTCGACAATCAGCCGCCGGAATTCGCGCCGCGCGACCTGTGGGCCGACGACGTCGCCCTGCGCGAGGCGCTCGGGCGTGAAGGCGCCGGCGCGTACACCGGGCGCGTCGCGGCCTACGGCAGGCTCGCCGGCGACGAGCTGTACGCGCTGAGTTTCGACGCGCATCGCGACAAGCCGCGGCTGCGCACGCACGACCGCTACGGCCACCGCATCGACACGGTCGAGTTCCATCCCAACTACCACCGCATCCTGCAGGCCGCGGTCGAGCACGGCGTGGCCGGCCTGTCGTGGGCGGAGGCGGCGCCCGGCGCGCACGTCGCGCGCGCGGCGCTGTCCTACCTGCACCATCAGGTCGAACCGGGCACCAGCTGCCCGCTGACGATGACGCACGCCGCCGTGCCGGTGCTGCGTCACGCGCCGGCGCTGCGCGAATGGGCCGACAAGGTCGCCGCCTGCCGCTACGACCCGCGCGACGCCGCGATCGCGGCCAAGCCCGGCGTCATGCTCGGCATGGGCATGACCGAGAAACAGGGCGGCAGCGACGTGCGCGGCAACCGCACGCAGGCGACACCGGGCGCAGGCGCGGGCGAGTACACGCTGGTCGGGCACAAGTGGTTCTTCTCGGCACCGATGTGCGACGGCTTCCTCGTGCTGGCGCAGGCACCGGGCGGACTGAGCTGCTTCCTGCTGCCGCGGCGCCTGCCGGACGGCACCAGGAACGCGTTCCGCCTGATGCGGCTGAAGGACAAGCTCGGCGACTGGAGCAACGCCTCCAGCGAGGTCGAGTTCACCGGCGCGACCGCCTGGCTGGTCGGCGCGGAAGGACGCGGCATCGCGACGATCCTCGAGATGGTCATGCTGACGCGGCTGGACTGCATGCTCGGCTCGGCCGCGCAGATGCGCATGGCGCTGGCGCACGCGCTGCACCACGCCGCGCATCGCCACGCGTTCGGCCGGCGCCTGCTCGACCAGCCGCTGATGCGCAACGTGCTGACCGACCTCGCGCTCGAATCGGAAGCCGCGCTGGCACTGGCGATGCGCGTGGCGCGCGCGGTGGACGCGTCGCCGCGTGACGCGCGCGAAGGCGCGCTGGCGCGCGTCGCCACCGCGATCGGCAAATACTGGGTGTGCAAGC
The DNA here is from genome assembly GCF_042652785.1 of Dokdonella ginsengisoli. Taxonomy (NCBI): domain Bacteria; kingdom Pseudomonadati; phylum Pseudomonadota; class Gammaproteobacteria; order Lysobacterales; family Rhodanobacteraceae; genus Dokdonella; species Dokdonella ginsengisoli. The sequence continues at coordinate 69,297 of NZ_JBHSHD010000003.1, forward strand.
GCGCGCCGGCCTTCGTCAACGAGGCGCAGGAATGCCTCGGCGGCGCCGGCTACGTCGAGGAATCGATCCTGCCGCGGCTGTACCGCCAAGCGCCGCTGAACTCGATCTGGGAAGGCTCGGGCAACATCCAGTGTCTGGACGTGCTGCGTGCGCTGTCGCGCGAACCGGAATGCGGCGCGGCGCTGCTCGCCGAACTGGACGAAGCGCGCGGCCTCGACGCCGCCTACGACGCCGCGCTGCCCGCGCTGAAAGAGGCGCTGTCGCCGCAGAAGATCGAGGAAGCCGACGCGCGCCGGCTGACCGAGCGCCTCGCGCTGGCCCTGCAGGCCGCCGTGCTGCTGCGCGCCGGCAGCCCGGCCGCGCCGGCGTTCTGCCGCAGCCGTCTGCGCGGCGAACACGGGCTCGGCTTCGGCACCCTGCCCGCCGCGCTGGTCGACGAAGCGCTGATTGCCCGGGCGCTGTAGGCGACGGTCCGCACCGCATGAACTTCTCATCCTCGATGCTCCGGATCTCGGGGCGTCGATGAGAATGCCAAGCTCGAACATCAACCCCGCTTCTGCAACCCTCCAACGGAACGACCCATGCAGCATCTGACCATCGTCACCACCGGCGGCACGATCGACAAGATCTACTTCGACGACAAGTCCACCTTCCAGATCGGTGCACCGCAGATCGGCGAAATCCTGCAGCAGCTCGGCGTCGCCTTCAGCTTCGAGGTGGTGCCGGTGCTGCGCAAGGACAGCCTGCATCTGGACGACGCCGACCGCGCCGCGGTCCGTGCCGCGATCGAACAGCAGACGCACCGCCACATCCTGATCACGCACGGCACCGACACGATGGTCGAGACCGCGCGCGCGCTGGCCGGCCTCGCCGGCAAGGTCATCGTGCTCACCGGCGCGCTCAACCCGGCGCTGTTCAAGGGCTCGGACGCGGTGTTCAACATCGGCTGCGCGGTCGGCGCGGTGCAGACGCTGCCCGATGGCGTCTACATCGCAATGAACGGGCGCATCTGGGACCCGGCACGCGTGCGCAAGAACGTCGAGGCGAACCGCTTCGAAAGCCTGTAGCGGCCTTTCGAAAAGTGCGGCCAGGCCTGGCCGCGGGTGGATGGCGCGAAGGCTCCGCCCGGCCAAGGTTCAACGACTCGCGCGGTGCCACGATCGAGGGCGATCAAAAAAAACGGCGGCCGGATCGCTCCGGCCGCCGTCGTTTCATCGCGTCCTGCGATGGCTTGCCGTCAAGGCGTGTAGCTCGGCGTCAGGGTGACGCCGGAGAACGTCGTGTAGGCGCGCACGCCGACGTAGTACGTCCCGGGCGTCGGCGCGGTCCACGAGCAGGTCTCGTTGTTGCCGGTCAGGTACGGACGGCAGGTGTAGCTCGAGGTCGACGGGGCGCCGCCGAGGCGGACGTACAGGTCCGCATCGCCCGTGCCGCCGCTGATCTTGATCGACAGGTTGCTCGCGCCGGAGGGCACCACCAGCGTGTAGGTCGGCGTCCAGTTGCCGCTGGTCGCGGACAGGCCGGTGACCGGCACGCCGTTGGTCAGCGCGGTGCCGCCACCGCCGCCGGCGGTGTAGCTGCCGGTCAGGCTGAGGCCGCTGAACGTCGAGTACGCGTTCACCAGCACGTAGTAGGTGCCGGCCTGGGCCGTGGTGATGCTGCACGTCTCGCTGTTGCCCGAGTTCCACGAGCGGCAGTCGTAGCTCGCGGTGGTCGGTGCGGAACCGAACTTCACGTACAGGTCGCCGTCGCCGCTGCCGCCGGAGGTGACGAACTTCAGGTTCGTCGCGCCGGCCGGCACGCTCAGCGTGTAGGTCAGCGAATTGCCGGTCGTCGCGGTCAGGCCGGTGACGGCCACGCCGTTCTGCAGCACGTTGCCGCCACCGCCGCTGGAGACCGTCACCGACTGCGTCTTGGTGTTGGTCAGGCCGCCATTGTCGGTCACCGTCAGCGCGACGCTGTAGGTGCCGGCCGCGCCGTAGGTGTGGCTGGGGCTGGTCGCGGTCGAGGTGCCGCCGTCGCCGAAGTTCCACGAACGCGAGCTGATGCTGCCGTCGCTGTCGGTCGAGGAATCGGTGAAGTTCGCGGTCAGGCCGCTGGTCGTGAAGCTGAAGTTCGCGACCGGAGCGGCGTTGGAGCCGCCGCCGCTGACGGCGTCGAGCGTCTTCTTGGCGTCGATGATGCCGGCGCCGCAACCGCCCGAGCAGCTGCCCGGCAGCGGACGCGCGTTGGCGGTGATGTAGTTCTTCACCTGGTCCGGCGTCAGCGAGCCGTTCTTCGACAGCACCGCCGCCGCCAGCGCCGCCACGTGCGGCGAGGCCATCGAGGTGCCGGCGTAGTAGGCGTAGGTCTCGCTGCCCTGCGTCGTGGTACCGGAGTTCAGCGTGGACAGGATGTCCGCGGTGCCGCCGGTGCCCGCGCCGCCCGGCGCCGACACGACGATCGTGCTGCCGTAGTTGGAGTACGACGCGCGCGAACCGGCCTTGGTCGTGGCCGCAACCGAGATCACGCCGCTGCAGTTCGCCGGCGAGGAGTTGGTCACGTTCTGGTTCTCGTTGCCGGCCGCGACCACGAACACCGAACCATTCGTGCGCGCGGTGTTGATCGCCGCCTGGAACGAACCGCAGGCGCCGCCGCCGCCGAGGCTGAGGTTGAGCACGCGCGCCGGATTCGCGTTCGCCGGGATGCCGCTGACCGAGCCGCCCGACGCCCACACGATCGCGTCGACGATGTCGGACACCGAACCGCCGCACTTGCCGAGCACGCGCACCGGCACGACCTTCGCGCCGTAGGCCATGCTGGCCACGCCCTTCGCATTGTTGGTCAGCGCGGCCACCGTGCCGGTCACGTGCGTGCCGTGCCAGCTCGAATCCGCGGCCGGATACGGAGAGCACTCGGTGCTGTTGTTCCAGTCGCCTTCGTCGTTCGGGTTCGAGTCGCGGCCGTTGCCGTCGCGCGCCGTCGCCGAGCTGCTGATGAAGTCGTAGCCGCCGACGATCTGCCCGGTCAGGTCGCTGTGCGGCGTGATGCCGGTGTCGATCACGGCGACGTTGATGCCGCTGCCGGTCGAAACGTCCCACGCGGCCGGCTGGTTCACGCCGCCGGTCGGATCGGTCAGGTCCCACTGGCTGCCGTAGTTGGTGTCGTTGGGGCTCAGCACCGCACGCATGACGCGGTCCGGCTCGACGTATTCGACCGACGGGTTCTTCGCGAACGCGACCATCACCTGGCGCGCGTTCTCCGCGTACGAGGCGAAGCGCTGCTTGTCACCCTTCACGGTGACGAGGTCGGCGCCGGTGGCCAGCACGCGCACGTGCTCGACCTGCAGGCCGGTCTCCGCCGCGACGCGGTCGAAGTCCGACTGCTTGGCGGCCTGCTGCAGGCGCGGCGCGCTGCCTTGCGCGTAGGTCACGATGTAGCTCTGGTACAGCACCTGCTCGGAAGCCGCGGCGAAGTTCGCGCGGTCCGCGTAGGTCTGCAGATCGGCCGCACTCACGATACCGGCGGCCTGGGCTGCCGAAAAATAGCCGGCAGCGAGAATGGCGCCCGCGAGCACGGAGCGCCGCATACGACTGTGCGAAAGGGTCATCACTGGTTGTATCCCCAAGCGTTGGAGTGGACGAAGCCGCCGTACGAGCACGACGGCCGTTCTGCGAATTCCTTCCGCCCCGCGGTCGCGTCCACCTCGGCTTCGGTCTTCCTCTCACAGTCCGCCGCCAGGCTTTGCTGCGACGGTGTCGCGCATCGCTGCCCGACACCGCGGTACCGGCGCTCCGCAATCCACACAGCCGCGGGGCGCGGCCCGACGCTAGCACCGTACCCGGCCGTATGCCATGAACGGCCGCACATAAATGACGAATGGCATTTGCAAAATCTGAACAAATCAGATCGGCGGGAAACCCGCCCGGCGGCCTTCCGGCGAGGCGCCCTTCAGCGGTCCGCGAGCGTACGCACCGGCCTGGGCCGGCGCAGCCACAGCACGAACGTGAGCAGCAGCAGGCCCGGCGGGGCCCAGTACATCGTCTTGATCCAGCGGTGCTGGTTGTTCCAGGCCGGTCCCAGGACCAGGTCCATCGCGACCGTCTTGTCCTCGCCGATGCGGTCGAAGCTTTCGGACAGGGCCGCGGTCAGGCGCGAACGGCCCAGGCTCTGCAGGAGCGGCACCGCCTCGTCGAGCGGCGCGCCGAGCGCGATGTAGGTGGCCGCCAGCGGTGCTTCGCGGCGCGCCGATCCGGCGATCGACGCACCGACCTCGTCCAGCACCGGCACGGCGCCCCACACGACGAGGTCGTAGAGCAGCGCGATCAGAAACAGCGACAGCGAGAACAGGTGCAGACGGCGTCTCATGAGCCCTCCCCGATCCGCCCATGCTAGAACGAAACGCGCCCGCCGGAATGACGGCGCGTTCTCGTTCGGCGCGTGCTCAGTACATCATGCCGGTTTCCAGCCGCGCGGCTTCCGACATCATGGTCTGGTTCCACGGCGGGTCGAACACCAGGTCGACGTCGGCCTCGGCCACCGTCGGGATCATCTCCAGCTTGGTGCGCACGTCGTCGACGAGGATGTCGCCCATGCCGCAGCCGGGCGCGGTCAGGGTCATGCGCACGTTGACCTTGCGGCGGCCGTCGTCCAGGCGCTCCAGGTCGCAGTCGTAGACCAGGCCCAGCTCGACGATGTTGATCGGGATTTCCGGATCGAAGCAGGTGCGCAGCTGCTGCCACACCAGTTTCTCGACCTCGGCGTCGCCGGCGTCCTCCGGCAGCTCCAGCGCGGCCGGCGGCTCCTTGCCGAGCGCGTCCGCGTCGGAGCCCTGGATGCGGAACAGGTTGCCGTCGACGTACACGGTGAAGCTGCCGCCGAGCGCCTGCGTGATGTAGCCGACCTGTCCGGCGGGCAGGGTCACGGCCTCGCCCTGCGGCACCATCACGGCGGCGCAGTCGCGCTCGAGGCGGATCGGTTCGGATGTCTGGCTGTAACCCATGGTTCTCCGTGGTCGGCCGCGGTGCGCAATCGGCCGCGCATTATGCCGGCGGCGGCAGGCCGGCGCTCAGGCTTCTTCGAAATCGGGGCGACCGCGGGCCGCTTCAATGCGCCGTCGTTCAGCGCAGGCCGATTTCCTGCAGGCACTTGCCGAACAGCTTCATCGCCGCCTCGATGTCGGCCGGCGGCAGGCTGGCGTAGCCGAGCACCAGGCCCGGGCGCGCCGGTGGCTTCATGCAGTACGGCGCCACCGTGTACAGGCCCAGGCCGCGCTCGCGCGCGTGTGCGACCAGGCGCTCGCAGTCGCCGTGGTTGGCGCGCGTCAGCCACGCGGTCAGGTGCATGCCGGCATTGGAGTCGACGACCTCGACGGTGTCGCCGGCGTGCTTCGCCAGCCCGTTCAGCATCGCCGCGCGGCGCGCCCGCAGCGCCAGCGCGGCGCGGCGCAGGTGGCGCTCGAAGCCGCCGCTGCTCATCAGGTGCGCGAGCGCGGCCTGCTCGAGCGAGTTGTTGCCGCGGTCCTCCAGCCACTTGGCCGCGACGAAGGCGTCGCGCAACGCCGCCGGCAGCACCATGTAGCCGAGCCGCAGCGCCGGAAACAGCGCCTTGGAGAAGCTGCCGATGTAGATCACGCGGCCGTCGCGGTCGAGCGACTTCAGCGCCGCGAGCGGGCGGCCGCCGTAGCGGAACTCGCCGTCGTAGTCGTCCTCGATCAGCCACGCGCGCTGCGCGGCGGCCCAGTCGAGCAGCTCGACGCGACGCGCGAGCGGCAGCAGCGCGCCGGTCGGGAACTGATGCGAAGGCGTCACCACCGCCAGCCGCGCGCTCGCCGGCAGCGCCGCCGGCACCAGACCGTCGGCGTCGACGCGGCAGCCGCGCGCGTGCGCGCCGTGCGTGGTGAAGGCCTGGCGCGCGCCGCGGTAGTGCGGGTCCTCCAGCACCACGGCGTCGCCGGGCTCGAGCAGCACGCGCGCGGCCAGCGAGAACGCCTGCTGCGTGCCGGACACGATCAGCACGTCCTCGGCGGCGGTCGGCACGCCGCGCCGGCGCGACAGGTAGTCGCAGATCTGCTCGCGCAGCGCAGGCAGGCCCTGCGCGTCGGGATAGTCGAACTCGGCGTGCTCGGCGGCGCGACTGACCTCGCGCCGCCAGACGCTGGCCAGCAGCGGATTCACCAGCGGCAGGCCGTACTGCAGGTTGTAGCGCAGGTCCAGATGCTGGCGGCCGGGAATGCGCCGACCGTCGGTGTGCGTCAGCGCGCGGCGCGCGAACGCCGACAGCGGTGCGATCAGCACGTTGGAGGCACGCCGCGGCGGCGCGGCGCTGCCGACGTTGGCGACGAAGCTGCCCGAACCCACGCGCCCGAGCAGGAAGCCCTCCGCCTGCAGCTGTTCGTAGGCGGCGAGCACGGTGTTGCGCGAGAGATCGAGTTCGCGCGCGAGCGAGCGGCTCGCCGGCAGGCGCGCGCCGGCGGCGATGCGCCCGTCGAGGATCGCGCCCTTCAGCGCGCGGATGAGCTGTGCGTAGCGGGCGCCCTGGCCGTCCAGGTCGAGGTACATGATTGGCCCCATCGATGAGCGGGATCTTGGAACTACATGGTACCAATAAGCGGAGCTACGGTAGGCCACCTTCCGCCACGGAACGCCCATGCCGATCCGCATCGACCTTCGCCGGGCCGTCGAACGCCCTGCTCCCTCCGGCCTCAACCTCGGGATGGCTGCGCATGCAGGCTGAAACCGCGATGCGCACGCCAGCCCGCCACCGCGTCCAGCGCACCAGGCAGCGCGCCAGCTACGAGCGCGAGGCGATCCACGCGATCCTCGACGCCGGCATGCTCGCGCACGTCGGCTTCTGCATCGACGCGCAGCCTTTCGTCATCCCGATGCTGTACGCGCGCGACGGCGACGCCGTGCTGCTGCACGGCTCGATCGCCAGCCGGCTGATGCACCGGCTCGGCGAAGGCATCCCCGCCTGCCTGAGCGTGACACACGTGGACGGGCTCGTGCTCGCGCGCTCGCACTTCCATCACTCGGTCAACTACCGCTCGGTGGTCGCGTTCGGCCGCGCCACGCTCGTCGAGGACCCCGTGCACAAGGCCGCTGCGCTGGCGCACTTCGTCGACGCGCTGATCCCCGGCCGCGCCGCCGAGTCGCGCCCCGCCGACCGCAACGAACTCGCCGCGACGCGCGTGCTGCGCCTGGAGATCGAGGACGCCAGCGCGAAGGTACGCGACGGCGGTGTGAAGGAGGATGCGGCCGATCTCGCCCTGCCGTACTGGGCCGGCGTGGTGCCGATCCGCACGCAGCACGCCGCGGCCCAGCCGGATGCATCGGCGGGCGACATGGGCCTGCCCGCCTCGGTGCTCGCCCTGCTCGCGCAAGGAGCACGCGCATGAGCCGCCATCCGCACACGAAAACAACCGACGTAGCGGCGCTGCGCATCGTCGACGTCAACGACGCGTCGGGATCGGTGCGCGAGCCCGAATGGCTGGCGAAATCCGAAGCGGTCCACCGGCAGCTGCGCCCGCATCTGCCGTCCGACTACGAAGGCAAGATGCTTCGCGTGTTCGCCGGCGGCGGCCGCCTGTGCGCCGCCGTGCGCGACGGCGTGGTCGTCGGCGTCGCGGTGTACCGCATCCACGAGAACACGTTCGACGGCAAGCACATGTACGTCGACGACCTCGTCACTGACGAGGCGCGGCGATCGGAAGGCGTCGGCGAGATCTTGCTCGACCACCTGCAGAAACTCGCACGCGACGCGGGCTGCCAGGCGTTCACGCTCGACTCCGGCACGCAGCGCCAGCGCGCGCACCGCTTCTACTTCCGCCACGGCCTGACCATCGTCGGCTTCCACTTTTCCAGGCCGATGTCCGAACGTTAGCCACGTGCGGAAATCCCACATCGACGAGGCCATCCGATGAAGCTGGATTCCGCCGACAAGGCCGAACGCTTCGCCGCCCTGCACGGGCAGCCGCGCGCCTTCGTCATCGCCAACGCCTGGGACGCCGGTTCCGCGCGCCTGCTCGCCGGACTGGGTTTCGACGCGCTGGCAACCTCGAGCGGCGCCAGCGCCGCGGTGCTCGGCCGCCGCGACGGCCGCATCACGCGCGAGGATTCGCTGGCGCTGGTACGCGCCGTCGTCGAGGCGACCGCACTGCCGGTGTCGGCTGACCTGGAGAACGGTTTCGGCCCGTCCACGCAGACCGTCACCGAGACGATCCGCATGGCGGCCGAAGCCGGGCTCGTCGGCGGCTCGATCGAGGACTTCAGCGGCGACAAGGAACAGCCGATCTACGACCTCGGCCACGCGGCAGAGCGCATCGCGGCCGCTGCCGAGGCCGCCCGCGCGCTGCCGTTCCGCTTCACGCTGACCGCGCGCGCCGAGAACTTCCTGCACGGCCGCGCCGATCTGGACGACACCATCCGCCGCCTGCAGGCCTACGAGCGCGCCGGCGCCGACGTGCTGTTCGCGCCGGGCCTGCCGGATCTGCCATCCGTGCGCGCGGTCTGCGCCGCGCTGTCCCGGCCGGTGAACTTCATGGCCGGCATCCGCGGCCGCTCGTTCGACCTCGCCGCACTGGAGGCTGCCGGCGTGCGGCGCGTGAGCCTGGCGACCTCGCTCTACCGCGCCGCGATGACTGGCCTGCTCGAAGCGGCGCGCGAGGTGCGCGAGAACGGCCGCTTCGGCTATCTCGACCGCAGCCTCACGACGGCGGAACTGAACGCGTTCCTGCGCGAGGAGCGCTGACGCGCCGCGACGCACGACGAATCCGCGGCGCGCCGCTATCATCGGTCGTTTCGCGCCAGGGGTCGGCGCCGGATCGACACGATGAATGCAGCATCCGCCACGCCACGCCTGTTCGGCCTCGCCGTCGCCCTGATGTACGCCCTGGCGGGCGGAGCGATCTGGTGCCTGCTCTCGCTGTACTCGCGCGGCGATCTGGCCGGCTTCTCGTTCCTCGTCGCGCTGGCCGTGGTCTGGCAGCTGCGCGGCAACGGCTACGCCGGCCGCTGGTCCGGCGCGCTGATCGCCGCGTTCTGCGTGGCGCTGGCGTCGGCGTACTCGTTCTACCTGCAGGCCGTCGCGCAGGTCGCGGCGATGCTCGGCCTGCCGATGCGCGCGGCGCTGCTGCAGATGGAGCCGGGCATGGCGCTGGCGATCGCGCGGGCGAACTTCAGCGGCTGGAGCGCCGTCGTGGTGATCCTCGCCGTGCTCTTCGCCGCCGGCGCCACCGGGTTCACGCCGGCGCGCGACCGCGCCGCGTAGGCCGCACGCGACGGGTCGAGTCCACGGCCGCCCGGCGCAGTCCGGCGAACGCCGCCGCATCCGCCTCGAAACACGCGAGCAGCCACTGCGCGACGGCGGCGACACCAGCCTGCCGGCGCGCCTCGCGATGACTGAGCATCCACAACGGCCGTTCGAGCAGCGGTTCGCGCCCGCCGAGCCGGCGCAGACCCGGCAATGCGTCGCCGACGAAGCACGGCAGGATGCCGCGGCCGACACCGCCGGCGATCGCGCCGGCCAGGCTGTGCGGGCTGTTCGAGCGGAAGCGGATGCGGCCGCCCTCGCGATGCCGTTCGAGCCAGTGCATTTCCGGCGTGTGCGCGAGATCGTCCTGGTAGGCGACCCAGCAGCCTTCGGCGCGGCGCGCGGCGTCGGGATCGGCGCTCTCGTACAGGGCGTGACCGCAGTCGACGAGCTTGCGGATCAGAAAGTCGCCGCTGTCCGGACGCGCGAGGCGGATCGCGATGTCCGCCTCGCGGCGCGAGATGCTCAGGTTCTCGTTGCTGGCGATCAGCTCGATCTCCAGGGCCGGATGGCGCTCGTACAGCGGCGCCAGCCGCGGCGTCAGGTAGTCGATCGCGATGGACGCGACCGAGGTGACGCGCACGAGCCCGGCGACGTCGCCGCGGCCGCTTGCGGCGACGCGCTGGATGCCGGCCACGCTTTCCTCGATGCCCTGCGCGCGCTCGAGCACGCGCGCGCCGACCGCGGTCGCGATCCAGCGCCCCTCGATGCGCTCGAACAAGGTCGCGCCGAGCCGCCGTTCCAGCGCGCGCAGGCGGCGCGCGACCGTGGTCTGGTCCACGCGCAGGCGGCGCGAGGCGGCGGCCAGCGAACCGCCGCGGCCGATCTCGACCAGAAAACGCAAGTCGTCCCACTGCATGATCGGCTCCTTCGGTGCCCTGCATTCTTGCAGGTTCGACCTGCGCGTTCGTGAATTCACGCAGGCCTCGGCGGCGGCTAGCCTGCGCTTCCCGACCCGATCTCCGAAGGAGTGCCCATGTCCCGTCCCGTCACCCTGCGCGACCTTTCCGGCCAGTCCGCCGCGCCGGCGCCGCTGTCCGAAACCGCACTGATCCTCGTCGATGCGCAGAACACCTATCGCGAGGGCGTGATGGCGCTCGACGGCGTCGAGGCCGCCCTGCAGCGCTGCGCCGAGCTGCTCGAGCGCGCGCGCCGCGCGAACGTACCGGTGATCCACATCCAGCACGATTCCGGCCCCGGCACGCCCTACGACATCCGCGCGCGCATCGGCGCGATCGCCGGCGAAGTCGCGCCACGCGCCGGCGAGCCGGTCGTGGTGAAGAACTTCCCGAACTCCTTCGTCGGCACCGACCTCGATGCACGCCTGAAGGCAGCTGGTCGGCAGCAGCTCATCGTCGCCGGCTTCATGACGCACATGTGCATCAACTCGACCGCGCGCGGCGCGTTCAACCTCGGCTACGGGGTGACCGTCGCCGGCGACACCACCGCCACGCGCGCATTGCCGGGCGCCGACGGCGGCATCGTCGCCGCGAACCTCGTGCAGGCGGCGGCGCTGGCGGCGCTCGGCGACCTGTTCGCAGTGGTCGTGCCGCAGGCCTCGGACATTCCCGACTGAAGCTCAGGGACGGATCGTGATCGGCGTGCCGACGTCGATCGAGCCGTACAGCTCCTTCATGTCGGCGTCGTCGAGCGCGATGCAGCCCCAGGTCCAGTCCGATCCCGAACCCCTGCCGTGCACGAAGATGTCGCCGCCGAGCGCCGTGTCCGCCGGCGGCGGCCGATGCGCGTCGATCGCGCGCACGATACGGTCGCGCTGCGTCTTCGTGATGCGCTTTTCGCGCAGGCCGCGCTCGGCGTCGTCCGCATTCGGATAACTGACGCCGAGCGACAGGTAGAACTGGCTGCGCGGATTCCTGTGCGAGATGAAGTAGCGCCCTTCCGGCGTCGCGCGATCGCCCTGCCGGCGCTTGGGCGGGACCGGATTGCTGCCCAGGCCGATGCGATAGGTCTTGCGCAGCGCATCACCGGAATACACGCGCAGCTCGCGCCCGGCCTTGAACACCTCGATGCGTGCGTCGGCGATCGGTGCGGCGGCCCGCACGCCGCCGGCGAACACGGCGCAGCCCGCCGCGACGGCGAGCAGGAGCGTCCGCGGCGCGAAGCCGTACACGCGCCGCTCAGTGTCCGCCGCCGCCCTCGATCGCCTTCAGCTCGGCGATCAGCTGGTTCGCCGCTTCCTTGCCGTCGGCGTACAGCATGCGCGTGTTGTCGGCGTAGAACAGCGCGTTCTCGATGCCGGCGAAGCCGGTGCCCTTGCCGCGCTTGATGACGATGGTCTGCCGCGAGTCGACCACGTCGAGGATCGGCATGCCGAAGATCGGCGAGGACTTGTCGGTCTTGGCGGCCGGGTTCACCACGTCGTTCGCGCCGATCACGATGGCGACGTCGCAGGTCTTGAACTCGGGATTGATGTCGTCCATGTCGGCGATCAGGTCGTACGGCACGCCGGCTTCGGCGAGCAGCACGTTCATGTGGCCGGGCATGCGCCCGGCGACCGGGTGGATCGCGAACTTCACTTCCTTGCCGGCCTTGATCAGCGCCTGCGACAGCTCCCAGATCTTGTGCTGCGCCTGCGCCACGGCCATGCCGTAGCCCGGCACGATGATGACCTTCTCGGCCATGTACAGCAGCGAGGCGGCGTCGGCGGCCTCGATCGGCTTCTGCGCGCCGGCGATCGCCGCGCCTTCGCCGCCGCCGCCGAAGTTGGAGAACAGCACGTTGCTGATCGGCCGGTTCATCGCCTTGGCCATCAGCTGGGTCAGGAAGGTGCCCGCCGCGCCGACCACCATGCCGGCGACGATCAGCGCCTCGATGCCCATCGCATAGCCTTCGAACGCGACCGCCAGACCCGTGAACGCGTTGTACAGCGAGATCACCACCGGCATGTCGGCGCCGCCGATCGGCAGGGTCATCAGCACGCCGAAGGCCAGCGCGAGCAGGAAGAACACGACGACCAGGCTCGCGTCGAGCTTCCAGAACACCAGCGCGAGCCCGGCCAGCACCGCCGCCGCGAAGACGAGGAAGTTGACCGCCTGCTGGCCGCCGAAGGTGAAGCGCTTGTCCATGCGGCCGTCGAGCTTGGCCCAGGCGATGATCGAGCCGGTCATCGAGATCGCGCCGATCAGCGCACCGGTCACGGCCAGCAGCAGCGTCGCCAGCGGCGGCGCGATGCCGGCCTGGGTGAACTTGAGCAGCTCGCCGGCGCCGATCGCCGCGGCCGAGCCGCCGCCCATGCCGTTGAACAGCGCGACCATCTGCGGCATGTCGGTCATCGCGACCTTCTTGCCCCACAGCCAGGTCGGGATCACGCCGAGCGCGATCGCGGCGACGATGTAGCCGAGGTTGTGGCCGCGCGTGATCGCGAACGTCGCCAGGGTCGCGATAACCATGCCGACGCCGGCCCAGACGATGCCCTTGCGCGCGGTGACCGGCGAGGACATGCGCTTGATGCCGAGGATGAACAGCACCGCGGCTAGGAAGTAGCTGGCCTTGGCGAGCCAGACGAGCGTGGTCTGCAGGTCCATCGCGCTCATCCCTTCTTCTCGCCCTTGCTCGACTTGAACATCTCGAGCATGCGTTCGGTGACGACGTAGCCGCCGGCCGCGTTGCCGGCGCCGAGCACGACGCCGATGAAACCGATCGCGATCGCCAGCGGCGACTCGGCGTGCGCCAGCGCGATCATCGCGCCGACCAGCACGATGCCGTGCACGAAGTTCGAGCCCGACATCAGCGGCGTGTGCAGGATCACCGGCACGCGGCCAATGATTTCCTTGCCGGTGAAGGCGGCGAGCATGAAGATGTACAGCGCGAGGAATCCGTCGATCATGGCGTCACCTGCATCGAAAGGCACTCAAAGATTGAAACACGAAGGGCACGAAGGGCACGAAGAAATCAAAGGACCAGTCGCCGGATTCCCTTCTTCAGCATTCCGCTGTTGAAATTCATCAGCAACCCGATCTTCCGGCCCGACAACTTCAAATACGTCAGCAGCTGCGACTCGTGGATCGGAAGCAGAGTGTCGACCGCTTTCAGCTCCACAATCAGCTCTCTCTCGATCAACATATCGACGCGGAAGCCGCAATCGATGTCGATCTCCTTGTATCGAACTCTCATCGGCCGTTCGACTTCGACCTGGATTCCCGAACTGACGAGCTCGTAAGCAAGGCATCGCTGATACACCGACTCGAGTAAACCCGGCCCGAGCTGCCGATGCACTTCCAGCGCACACCCAATCACCCGATTGGACAAATCGTCGAACTCGATTCCCACCTTCGATCCAGATCTTCCTTCGTGTTCTTCGTGTTCTTCGTGTTTCAATCTTTCGGCGTCAAGCCCCGTCTACCAGCGCCTTGGTCGGTTCGTGCCGGATCTCGCCCGCGTGCGTCAGGCACGTCTTGGCGATCAGCTCGTCGTCCCAGTCGAGCGTCACCGCGCCGTCCTTGAGCGACAGCTCGAGAAAGTTGAACAGGTTGCGCGCGTACATCTCGCTCGCATGCACCGGCGCCGATGCCGGCAGGTTGGTCGTGCCGATCACGCTGACGCCGTTCGCGCTGACCACCGTCCTGCCGGCCTCGGTGATCTCGACGTTGCCGCCGGTCTCGGCGGCGATGTCGACGATGACGGCGCCCGGCTTCATGCCGGCGACCATCGCCGCGCTGATGATGCGCGGCGCCTTGCGGCCCGGCACCGCGGCGGTGGTCACGACCACGTCGAAGGCCTTCAGCTGCTCGGCCAGCGCATGCTGCTGCTGGTCGCGTTCTTCCTGGGTCAGCTCGCGCGCGTAGCCGCCGCTGCCGGCGGCGCTGACGCCGAGGTCGAGGAATTTCGCGCCGAGCGATTCGATCTGCTCCTTGGTTTCCGGACGCACGTCGAAGCCTTCGACCTGCGCGCCCAGGCGCCTGGCCGTGGCGATCGCCTGCAGGCCGGCGACGCCGGCGCCGACGATGAGCACCTTGCTCGGCCGGATCGTGCCGGCGGCCGTGGTCAGCATCGGAAAGAACTTCGGCGCCGCCTCGGCCGCGATCAGCACGGCCTTGTAGCCGGCGACGGCGGCCTGTGAGGACAGCACGTCCATCGCCTGCGCGCGCGTCGTGCGCGGCAGCAGCTCCATCGCGAATGCAGTGATCCTGCGGTCGCGCAGCGCCCGGATGCGCTCAGGAGCCAGATGCGGCTGCAGGTGGCCGATCACGATCGCCCCTTCCGGCAGCTGCGCGATTTCCTCCAGCGACGGCGGCTGCACCTTGAGCAGCACGTTCGCCTGCGCGAGCGCGGCGGGCGCGGCGGCGAATTCGACGTCGGCGTAGGCGGAATCGGGAAAGGAAGCGGAAGCGCCGGCGCCGTCCTGCAGTACGATGCGGGCGCCGCGCGCGCGCAGCTTCTTGGCGACTTCGGGCGTGAGCGCGACGCGGCGCTCGCCGGGAACGGTCTCGCGCAACGCCACGATCGTCGTCGCCATGCCTGCCTCTCGCACCCCAGGAGGGTTTCGATCCTAGCCTAGTTCGCGGGCGCGTGGCGAGCGCGCGCGGACGATGCTTGAACGCGGCGCGCGCGGCCATCACGTGAAGGAAGCGTCCGCTATGCTCCGGCGCACTTCCCACGACTTCCGGAATGCCCTCTTGTCCGCACTCGACGTACTCAACCAGCGCCGTTCCGTGCCGTCGCGCCAGCTCGGCGAACCCGGCCCCGACGCCGCCGAACTCGACGCCCTGTTCGCCGCCGCGGTGCGCGTGCCCGATCACGGCAAGCTCGTGCCGTTCCGCCTGCTCACGATCCGCGGCGAGGCCCGCGCGCGCCTCGGCACCGCGCTGGCCGGGATCCACGCGCGCAACGAGCCCGATGCGCCGCCGGCGGCGCTGCAGAAGGACCGCGAGCGCTATTCGTTCGCGCCGCTGATCGTCGCCGTGATCGCGCGGCTGGAGGCCGATCACCCGAAGGTGCCCGAGCAGGAACAGCTGCTCTCGGCCGGCTGCGTCGCCTACAACCTGCTGCTCGGCGCCCAGGCGCTCGGCTACGGCGCGCAATGGCTGACCGGCTGGGCCGCCTACGACCGCGACGCCGCCGCCCTGCTCGGCCTGGCGCCGAGCGAGCGCCTCGTCGCCTTCGTGCACATCGGCACCAGCCGCGAGCCCGTGCCAGAACGCAACCGTCCGGCGCTGGCGGAAATCGTCGGCGAATGGAGCGCCTGAGCGCGGGCGCGAATCCCATGTGAGCCGTTGCGGTCCGGAAATCCGAATCCTTGGGTTGGCATCCCTTCCAACCCGGCATTTCGGAGAACACCCATGACCGCGATCGGCTCAGCCGCCTACGTTCCTTCCGTCCAGTTCGCCGCGCAGTCCTACGGCGGCCGTGGCGGCCAGCTGTCCGGCGTCGAGCTGGCGCAGGTGTTCTACGAGGCCGGCTTCCGCGGCGAGGACCTGGTCACGATCGTGGCCATCGCCAAGCGCGAGTCCGACGGCGTGCCGACGGCGCACAACGACAACGGGCGCACGCGCGACGATTCCTACGGCCTGACGCAGATCAACATGTACGGCGACAACGGCCGCTGGCTGATGGAGAAATTCGGCCTGACCTCGCCGGAACAGCTGCTCGATCCCGCCGTCAACGCACGCGTCGCGTTCGGCCTGGCCTACCTGTTCGATCCGCCGTTCCGTCCGTGGGGGCCGTACCGCGGCGAATCGCCGACGTTCAACACCGACCTCCCCGAAGCGCGCGCGGCGGTGGCCGAGGCCGAGCGCCAGGGTCTGCTCGGACAGCCGCTGCCCGATGGCGGTGCTTCGGCGCCGAGTCCGGATCCCGCCGCGACGGCGACGACGAACGCGGCGCCGGCCGCGGCCTCGCATCCGGTGCTGCGCATCGGCGCGCGCGGCGAGGAGGTGAAGGACCTGCAGCGCCAGCTGATCGCCACCGGCTTCGATCCCGGTCCGGTCGACGGCTGGTTCGGACCGCGCACCCAAGCCGCGGTGCGCGCGTTCCAGCACAGCCGCGGCATCGCCGTCGACGGCTGGGTCGGCGCGCAGACCTGGGGCAGGCTCGACGCCGTCGGCGGCGGCAGCGCGGCCACCGGCGGACGCCTCGTGCAGGGCGCCTCCGGCCCGGAGGTTGCGGAGCTGCAGCAGAGGCTGCAATCGCTGGGCTACTACCACGGCAACATCGGCGGCAATTTCGGACCGCAGACCGATGCCGCCGTGCGCGCCTTCCAGCGCGATCGCGGCCTGACCGTCGACGGCTGGGCCGGGCCGCAGACGATGGCGGCGTTGCGCGGAACCGCCGCAGGTGCGCAGCCGGTCACGCCCGTCGCGCCCGGGCCGGGCGTTTCGGGACCCTCCGATGCGCGAATGGATGCGGCCCTGAATTTCGGCCTGAGCCAGCTCGGCGCACCGTACGTCGGCGGCGCCAGTCCGTTCCGCTTCGGCGACCCCGGCGACGGGCGGACGTATCAGATGGACGGACAGCGCGCCTACGTTTCGCCCGCCGGGGTGCGCGGGTACGACTGCTCCGGACTGGTCGTCGCGGTGTACCGGCAGCTCGGCATCGACCTGGCCGCACAGGACATCGCCAACACGCGCGACATGGCGAGCAAGCTTCCGGCCGTCTCGCGCGAAGAACTGCGTCCGGGTGACCTTCTGGTGAAGTCCGGCAGCCACGTCGTCATCTATCTCGGCGATCGCGACGGCGACGGCCGAGCGGAAGTCCTCGAGGCGACGCCGCCGACGGTACAGGTCAGCGATGCGAGCCAGTTCCTGGACAACGCAAGCTATGTCGGCCGGCGCGTTCCGGTGGGCTGATCACGCCCGATCCCGCTCTAGGAGTATCCCTAGTTATGCGACTCTCGTCACAGTGCTACGTTCGAAGCGAACGTCATCGGCCGGAGAGAACGAAATGAGCATTCATGGCGTCGCCAAGGGTCCTCCAACCACCAATCCTCCGTCTGCACCGCAGGATGCCGGATCCGCCAGCAAGAGCCTGCGCGTCGGCGATCTGCCGTTTCGCGACGGCAACGTGACCATCAATCGCTCCGCCGACGGGACTCCCGTGGTCAGTCCGCCTTCCGCCTCGATCCGCTCGACCGGCGACGGAACCTGGGAAATCACCACGCCCGAGGGCAAGGTCTACGAGGTGTCGGCCGACGATGCCGGCAGCTCCGAAGCGGAGGCCTCCTCCGATTCGTCACGACCAGCCGCCGGGCCGCCGACCACCAATCCGCCGCAGGTAATCGAGGCCGGGCCGCCCACGACGAATCCCACGGCCAATTCCTGACCCTCGCGCGGCGGGGCGTGGAGCAGCCGTCAGCGGCCTTTGCTCAGCTCCGCCGCGGCGAGTCGGACCAGCGGATGCGTCGCGCCGCTCTGCTGGATCACGCTCGACCGCGCGGCCTCCAGCAGGCGCCGTCCCTCGACCGGATCGCCGCGCCGCAGCAGGAATGAGCCGAGGCGGATCTCCGCTTCGGCGGTCTTGGGGCTGCTCCGTCCGTACAGATCGCTGCGCTCGGTCAGCGCCCGACGCAGGGATTTCTCCGCTTCGCCGTCGCGTTGCAGCCGATCCTGAGCGATGCCGAGAAGCAGCCGCGCGGTGGATGCGTCCGGCCGGTCGCCGATCGCATCGAAAATCTCCGCCACTTCACGCAGGCGAGACTCGGCCTGCAGGGGTTCGCCGGCCTGCAGCTGGAGATCGGCCAGGTCCAGCGCCGCCGCCGCCGTCAGCGGATGGCGCGGTCCGTCGATCCTGTCCAGGGTCTCCCATGCGCGACGCGCCTGCGCCATTCCCGCTGCGCGCTCCCCGGCGAGGAAGCGCAAGCGCGCCAGCAGTCGAAGACTGTCGGCGCCCAGCGCGCTGTCCGCACCCAACTGGTGCTGGAACAACGCGAACGCCCTTTCGGCCAGCGGCATCGCCTGCGCGACATCCCCCTGGTCGGCCAGCGACTGCGCATATCTGGTGAGGGCGATCGGCGTCCAGGCGTGATCAGGCCCCAGATCCTGCTCGACCAGCGAAAGCCCTTCGCGCAGCAGCGGCATCGCCTGCGCGAAACGCCCGGCTTCGGCCAAGCACCTGCCCAGACTGACGGAGCGGATGCCGATCCGGCTGGGCGCGGCGCCGTTGCGCCTGACCAGCTCCAGCGACTCGCGCAGGTAGCGTTCCGCCTCGTCGAAACGCCCGAGCGAGCACAGCGCGGCGCCGTAGTGGCTGACCGCGTCTTCCAGATTGATCGGATCGCCGGCCTCGCGATAGACGTCGGCGGCGTGACGATACGCCGTCGCGGCCCGCTCGGTTTCCCCCTGCTTCTGCAGGAACATCGCCTGCGCGTTGAGCCCGAGCGCGTAGCGTACGCTGCGGACTCCGTAGAGCTTCTCGTAGATCGCCAGCGCTTGCTCGAACAACGGCCCGGCTTCGGCGCCGCCCCCGCGATCCACGAGCAGGGCCGCCAGTATCCGCATGTCGTCGGCGACCCGCACGTGCGACGGCCCCAGCGCGCGGCGATCGATGTCGAGCGCCTGACGCTGCAGATCGATGGCCTCGACCGCATTGCCCAGCGCCAGCTCGGTGAGGGAGAGACTCGCGAGCGCCGCGGCGGTCCGCGGATGCTCGCCGAACCTCTGGCGCAGGATTCGCAGCGCCTGAACCTGCGCCTGCCGCGCCTGCGTCCAGTCGCCGTTGACGTAGAGCAGATCGGCCAGCTTGCCGAGGGAGTCGGCGTAGCTTTCGCTGTCCTCGCCCGACAGCTCGCGCCGCTGCTCCAGCGAGCTGCGCAGCAAGCGCTCGGCGGGATCCAGGCGCCCCTGATCGAAATACAGCTCGCCGATGATCGCCTGCATCTCGGCGCGCAGCTCGGGATTGCCGGCCAGCTCCTCGTCGACGCGCTTCGCGCCGGCGTCGAGCAGTTCGCGCGCGGTGGGTTCCTTGCCGCGCCATTCGCGCGGTCCGCCGGACTCGAACACCGTGATCAGGAACGCCTTGACTTCCTCCGCGCGCTGCGCCTGGCGCCCGGCTTCCAGCGCGCGCAATTCGGCCCTTCGCGCCTGCCAGGCGGTGGCGACCAGGCCGGCGGCCAGGCTCGCCGCAACCAGGGCGGCGGCGACCACGCCGGTGCGATGGCGCGCGACGAACTTGCGCAGGCGATACCAGCGGCTGTCCGGGCGCGCGTGCACCGGCCGGCCGGCGAGATGGCGCAGCAGGTCGCGGCGCAACGCCTCGGCGGTGCGATAGCGGCGTTCGGGTTCTTCGTGCAGCGCGCGCAGCACGATGGTGTCCAGATCGCCGCGCAAGTTGCGGCGCAGGCGCGGCGTCGTGCTCGCGCGCAGGCGCGCAGCGGCATCGGATGCCTGCGTGGACGGCCGCGTCGGCGCGCGCGCCGACGCCTCGTTCGGTGCCTCCGCCGCGGCGCCGCGCTGGCCGCGCGCAGCGGTCGGACGCAGGCCGGTCAGCAGCTCGTACAGCAGCACGCCGAGCGCGTAGACGTCGGTGGCCGTCGTCACCGCCTCGCCGCGCAGCTGTTCCGGCGCGGCGTATTCGGGCGTCAGCATGCGGAAGCCGAACTGCGTCATCGTCGCCGCGTCGGCGCGCCCGGCGCTGGCGTCGAGTACCTTGGCGATGCCGAAGTCGAGCAGCTTCACCTCGCCCGCCGCGGTGACGAGGATGTTCGACGGCTTCAGGTCGCGGTGCACGACCAGTTGCTGGTGCGCGTACTGCACCGCGTCGATCGCCGACAGCAGCAGGCGGATGCGGTCGCGCACCGACAGGCGGCGGCGGTCGCACCAGTCGGTGATCGGCTCGCCTTCGACCAGTTCCATCGCGAAGTAGGGCCGCCCGTCGCCGGCGATGCCGCCGTCGATCAGGCGCGCGATGTGCGGATGCTGCAGCCGCGCCAGGATGCTGCGCTCGCCGACGAAGCGCGCGAGGATCGCGTTGCTGTCCAGTCCGCGCCGGATCAGCTTCAGCGCCGCGGGCTGTTCGTACGCGCCGTCCGCGCGCTCGGCCCGCCACACGGTGCCCATGCCGCCGCGGCCGATTTCCTCGACCAGCCGCCACGGGCCGATCCTCTCGCCGCGGACGTGCTCCGGCGCCGCCGCGTCGAACCCGCCGCCGTCCGCCAGCGCCCCGGCCCACTCGAGCGCGGGCGCTTCGAACCGCGCATCGGCGACCGCCTCGGCGCGCAGCAGGCTCTCCACTTCGGCGCGCAATCCGGCATCGCCGGCGCAGCGCTCGTCGAGGATCCGCTCGCGCTCGGCGGCATCCACGTCCAGCACCGCGTCGAGGATCTCGCCGACGCGCGCCCAGCGCTCCGCCTGCGGATTGCCCGGCGCGCCGGCGGTCATGTCGGCGCGTCGGCCGCCAGTTCCCGCGCGACGAACAGCCGGGCCTTGTCCCAGTCGCGCTTGACGGTGGCCGGCGCGACTCCGATCAGGTCGGCGACCTCCTCGACGGTGAGGCCGCCGAAGGCGCGCAGCTCGAACACCTGCGCCTGGCGGGAATCGAGCCCGGCCAGGCGTTCGAGCGCCTGGTCGACGACCAGCACTTCCTCCGCCGAAGCGGCCGCCGCGGCGACGTCGGCGGCCGCGCCCATCGTCAGCATCAATGCGGCGCCGCCGCGCTTGTCGGCCGTGTTCATGCGCGCGTAGTCGACCAGCACGAAACGCATCGCGCGCGCGGCCAGCGAGAAGAAATGCTCGCGCCCCTCGACCTCGACCTGCGGGCCGCCGGCCAGGCGCAGGTACGCCTCGTGCACGATCGACGTGGTGCGCAGCGTGTCGCCGCCGCCGCTGCGCGACAGCTGGCGGTGCGCGAGCAGACGCAGCTGCTCGTACAGCGTGGCGAACAGGGTGTCGAATGCGCCGCCCTCGCCGTTTCTCCAGGCCAGGAACAGCGCGTCGAGATCCGTCTCCTGCGGCCGATCCGATGCCTCGTCTGGTTCCGCCATGGCCACCTCGCCTTGCGTCCGGAAGCGATGCCGCGGGAGCGGCAGGAAGCTGCGGGGAGGCTCGAGCGCGGCGCGGCGCGAGGCGCCTGCGGTCACCGGCGCAGCGGCGACGCGCGGCGCGGACCATCCCCGGTCTTGCGAGGGTATCCTAGACCAATCCACAGACGCCGTTCGGCGACGCATCCGGAGAAGACTTGATTCCTGACATTCCCGCCGCGCGGCAAGACGGTGTGCCGCAGTCCGCCCGGCATCGCGCGACCGGTGCGGCGCGATGAAGACCGCGCATCTCGTCGACGGCAGCCTCTACGTCTGCCGCGCCTGGTTCGCGCAGGGCCCGGACGTGTTCGACGCCGACGGCCAGCCGGCGCACGCCGTGCACGGCTTCGCGCGCTTCCTGCTCGACCTGTTCGAACGCGCGCGGCCCACGCACGTCGCCGTCGCCTTCGACGAATCGCTGACCACCTGTTTCCGCAACGCGATCTACGCCGACTACAAGGCGAACCGTCCGCCGGCGCCGCCGGACCTGCTGCGCCAGTTCGACGGCTGCCGCCGCATCGCCGGCGCGCTCGGCGCCGTCGTGCTCGGCGACACGCGCTACGAGGCCGACGACCTGATCGGCAGCGCGCTCGAGGCGCTGCGGCGCGCGGGGCTGCGCAGCGTGATCGTGTCCGCCGACAAGGATTTCGGCCAGCTGATCGGCCTGCACGACGAGCAGTGGGATCCCTCGCGCAACCAGCGCTGGGACGGCGCCGGCGTGAAGGCGCGCCTGGGCGTGCGGCCGGACCAGGTCGCCGATTTCCTCGCGCTGACCGGCGACGCGACCGACAACGTTCCCGGCGTGCCCGGCATCGGCGCGAAGACCGCGGCGATCCTGCTGCACCATTTCGGCAGCCTGGAGGCGCTGCTCGAACGCTCCGACGAGGTCGCCTTCCTGCGCATGCGCGGCGCGGCGACGACGGCGCAGAAGCTGCGCGAGCACGCCGAGCTGGCGCGGCTGTCGCGCCGCCTCACCGGCATCGTGCTCGACGCGCCGGTGCCGGACGACGAGGCGGTCTACCGTCGCGGCACGCTCGCGCCGGATCTGGACGAGCTGCTCGACCGCCTGAACTTCGGCCCGCTGACGCGGGCGCGCGTGCGCGCGCTCGCCGCGACGCAATCGGCCGCCTGAAGGAGTCCGCGCCGCCCGGAGATATCCGCGGCGGGCCGGCCGCTCAGCCGGCCGAAGCGGTGCTCGATCCGCCTTCGACGTTGCGGAACACGCCTTCGCCGGGCTTGGACCTGGCCGCCGGCAGCATCGGCAGGCCGCCGCTCGGCTCGGACGCGCTCATGTTGAAGTTCAGGTCGCTGCGGAACACGCGCACGGCCTCGAGCTTGGCGTCGTCCTTGGGCGTGCCGTAGGTGCCGTAGGCGTTCTTCTGGCTGTTGGCGATGAAGTAGAGGCCATCGCCGTCGATCGCGCCGTAGGTCGGCAGCTTGAGTTCGGGGCTGCCCGCGTCCAGCGGCGTGGCGCGCGCGATCTTGCGTCCGTCGGCGTTGAGCGACAGGCGCATCACGCGGTGCGGCACCATGCCGTTCTCGATCGCCACCAGCGCGTGCTGGTACCAGTACAGGCCGTCGATGCCGCCGAGCACGAGGGTGGCCGGATCGTATTCGACGTCGAAGCCCTTGCCGGCGGCGAGGTCCACGCCGAACAGGCCGAGCGAATAGTCGGCGAAATAGAGCTTCTTGCCTTCGCCGTCGAGGGCCAGGCCGCGGATGCTCGTCAGCTGCGGATTCTGCACGGTGAGCTTGAGCTCGCGGCCGTCGAGGCGGTAGATCTGGTTGCGCAGGCCGTCCGCCGCGAACACCAGGCCGCCGCGGCCGGCCGCCAGGCTCGACAGCGTGCGTGCGTCGCCGTCGGGGGCGAGCAGGTACTTCTCGACGAACTTGCCGCTGGACAGCTTGAACTTGAACACGCCGGCCTTGCCGTAGTCGTCCTTCTTGAAATCCTTGAAATAGACCGACGAGGTGCTGGCGACGTACAGCGCGTCGTCCTCGGGCACCGCCGCCATCGCGTAGACGCTCCACAGGCCGTTCTGCGCGTTGGGCGCGATGAAGTCCTGCAGCTTGCCGTCCTTGCCGACGAGCTGGATGGTGCCGTCGCGCACGCTGCCGACGAGGAGCTGCTTGCGCTGCGGATCGAAGGCGAGCGATTCGTACAGGTGGTCGCCTTGCGGCAGCGTGAAGGCGACCTTGCCTTCGCCGAACGGCTTGAGGTTCGCCTGCAGGCCCTGCACGACGTACTTCCACACTTCGGTGTCGGTGACCTTCTCGAAGTTCTTGTTGTTCGACAGGTCGTAGCCCAGGCCCTGCTTCTGCATCGCCAGCAGTGTCTCGTAGGTCTTGGACTTGTCGCCCTGCGCCGCGTACGCCATCGCCAGCGCGAGCTTGAGGTCGCCGGTGTGCGGACGCAGCGCGATCAGGCGCCGCAGCACCCAGGTGAGCCGCTCGAGGTCGCCGTTCTGCTTGTAGATCGCGGCCAGCTTGAACAGCGCCTGCGGCTTCTGCGTCTGCGCGATCTGCGCTTCGCTCAGCGTGGACGGGTCCAGCTGCGGCCGCTCGCCGGCGGGCGCCTGCTGCGCGATCGCCGTCGCTGCCATCGAGGTGAAAGCGAGCGCGCACAGAATCTGCTTGATCTTCATCTAGGGTACCTCGCAAGCTAGCCGGACGTACGCAGACCGGGCGTGCCCGGAAAAGTTCAGGAAAGCCGCCTAACATGACCGAAACCCAGACACTTTGCAACGGAACCTGGCTGCGCCTGAAGAAGCGCGGACGCTGGGAATACGCCGAGCGCACGAATCCCGGCGGCGGCGTCATGATCGTCGCGGTGACGCCGGAGGACCGCATCCTGTTCGTCGAGCAGTACCGGCCGGCGATCGAGTGCATGACGATCGAGATGCCGGCGGGGCTGGTCGGCGACGTCGCCAGCAGCGCCGACGAAAGCGCGGTCGAGGCGGCGCATCGCGAACTCGTCGAGGAGACCGGCTATCGTGCCGGCCGCATCGAATTCCTGATGGCCGGACCGACTTCCGCCGGCATGAGCAACGAGATACTCGCCTTCGTGCGCGCCTACGACCTCGAACGCGCGCACGCCGGCGGCGGCGACGAGACCGAGGACATCCTCGTGCACGAGATCCCGCGCAGCGAAGCGGCGGCCTGGCTGGTCGAGAAGATCCGCGCCGGCTACTCGATCGATCCGAAGATGTTCGCCGGGCTGTACCTGCTCGACCACGGCGAAGCGCTGTTCGCAAATCCACGCGCCTGACGCGCACGGATGGCGGGAATCCAAGCCGGGCCTCGCGCCCGGCTTCCCTCTTCGCGCCGGATCAGACCACCCGCGCGAAGGCCAGCGCCTGCCACAGCAGCAGCAGCGCCATCGCCAGCATCACCAGCCACGTCAGGCCGATGCCGGCGAAACGGCCGAGGCTGTATCCCGACGTGCGCGACAGGCCGATCGCGTGCGCGACGCGCGCGACGATCAGCACGATGCCGAACGCGTGCAGCCACGCCGGCTGCGTCTGGTTCAGCTCGAGCAGCAGCAGGAGCAGCAAGGCCAGCGGCAGGTTCTCCAGCGCGTTGGCGTGCGCGCGGATGCGCTTGACCAGTTCGTGATCGCCGCCGTCGCCGATGCCGATCTTGCGCGCGTTGCGCACGAGCGCGACGCGCGCGGCCAGGATCAGCACGAGCAGCGTGGCCAGTGCGGCGTAGATTCCGGTGATGCGCATTCTCTCCTCCCCTCGATTGGCCGCGGATCAGTGCGGCGGCGGCGCCTTCAGCCATTGCCCATCCTGCACGCCGCGCAGGCTCGACACCTCGATCGGCCCGACGACGTGGTAGCGCACGCGCACGTCGCCGACCGCGGGATGCTCCGGATCGCCCGTATAGAGCATGCCTTCGCGGTCGCTGAACGTCGCCGCCAGGTTCGGCGGCAGCTGCGAGGCACGCACCGGCAACGGCACCGGACTGTCGTCGTCGAACAGCACCTGCGCGGCGAGTTCCGGATCGAAGCGGAACGCGCCCAGGCGCAGCTCGGCGGCGTTGAACAGCTGGCCGTCGAACGGGGAGCGCTGCGGATTCTGGTGACCCTGGCGCTCGCGAAACCCGCTCGAATCGATCAGCTCGCCCGACCACACCTGCTCGTACTTGCACGAATCCTGCGCGCAGCTTTCCTCCCACTGGCGCATCTCGACGCCTCGCATCAGGCCGATCGCACCGGCCTGCGCGCGGATTCCGAACTGCTCGTCGCGCGGCGGATCGGTTCCCCGCAGCTGGCCGCTGACTTCGATCAGACGGCCCTGGTTGGCCGGGTCGATGCGATCGGACGGCACCGTCGGCGGAGAGGCCTCCGTCGTCGCCGAAACCGGTTCCGGCGCGGGCTCGGCGCTCTGCCGCCAGCCGATCCAGAGCAGGGCCACGATCGCGGCGGCGAGCGCGATGCCGACCAGCACCTGCGCCGGCGTCGCGCCGCGGTTCGCGCGAACGCTCACGCCGCCTCCGCGACGAGCTCGGCGCGCTCGTCGGCGGTCGAGTAGCGGCCCTTGTCGTCGCGCACGACGCGCGCGGCGGCGCAACCGACGTCGTGCGTGAAGAACAGGCGCACGCCGCGCGCGAGCTTGTCGTCGAGGAAGCTGCGCTTCTCGTCGATCAGCAGCTCCGGGTAGCGGTCGTAGCCCATGGTGACCGGCAGGTGCACCCACGGCCGGCCCGGGATCAGGTCGGCGCAGAACACGATGCCGCCGTCGGCGGTGGCGATCTCCGCCAGCATCAGCCCCGGCGTGTGCCCGCTCGAATAGCTGAAGCGCACGCGCGGACCGAGCGCCGCACAGCGTTCACCCTGCACGCGCTCGAGCCGGCCGGAGGCCTCGAGCAGCGGCTGCAGCTCCGGGATGAACGAGGCGCGGTCGCGCGGATGCGGACTGACCGCACGCTGCCAGCATTCCTCGCCGACGACGTAGGTGGCGTTGGGAAACAGCAGCTGCGGCGCCTCGCCATCGCGCCACGCGCCGAGCAGGCCGCCGGCGTGGTCGAAATGCAGGTGCGAGACGACCACCGCGTCGACGTCTTCGTGCGAGAAGCCGGCCGCATGCAGCGAATCGAGCAGCACGTGGCGCTCCTCGACGACGCCGTAGCGCTCGCGCAGCTTCGGCTCGAAGAACGCGCCGATGCCGGTCTCGAACAGCACCGTCCTGCCGTCGAGGTCTTCGACCAGCAGCGCACGGCAGGCGAGCGGAATGCGGTTCTGCTCGTCCGGCACGATCCAGCGCTCCCACATGCCGCGCGGCACGTTGCCGAACATCGCGCCGCCGTCGAGCTTCTGGGAATTGCCGAGGATGGACCAGAGTTTCATCGGAGCCGGGATCCGGGATTGGAAAGAGGAGGCTACAGGTCCCGCAGTTTCGCGCAAGTCACGGCCCGGGATCCGTTCCGCGAAGGTGCGGCCACCCATCCCGAATCACGGCTTCACCACCCCGCTGCCCGAATCGCCGCGCGGATCCGAACCCGCCTGCATCGCGCCGGTCTTGCGGTCCCAGCTGACCGCGTTCATGAAGCCCCAGCGGCGTTCGGCTTCGTTGACCTTGTGGCCCATCGCCTCGAGCGCCTTGACCTCGTCGGGCGAGAACGCGCCCTTCTCCACCGAGATCACGTCGGGCAGGTACTGGTGGTGGTAGCGCGGGTTGGCGACGAATTTCTCCGGCGACTCACCGTCGATGAAGGCCAGGATGCCTTCCAGCACCATGGTGATAATGCGGCTGCCGCCGGGTGTGCCGATCACGCCGACGCGGTCGGCGCCGATCACGAAGCTCGGCGTCATCGACGACAGCGGCCGGCTGCCCGGACGCGGCGCGTTGCGGTCGTTGCCGACCAGGCCGAACGCGTTCGGCTTGCCGGCGACGAGGGCGAAGTCGTCCATCTCGTTGTTCAGCACGAAGCCGGCGCCGGGCACGACGAAGCCGGAGCCGAAGATCAGGTTGACCGTCTGCGTGCCGGAAACGAGGTTGCCGTCCTGGTCGACGATCGAGAAGTGCGTCGTGTGCGTGCCCTGCGCCGGCGCCAGATAGCCGGCGAGCAGGTCGCTCGGCGTCGCCTTCTGCGGGTGGATCGAGGCGCGCAGGCCGGCCGCGTAGTCCGGGCTGGTCAGCTGCGCGATCGGCATCTGCACGAAGTCCGGGTCGCCCAGGTATTCGGCGCGGTCGCGGTACGCTCGGCGCATCGCCTCGACGGTCAGGTGCACGCGATGCACTCGGTCGAGGCCGGACAGGTCGTAGCCGCCGAGGATGTTCAGCATCTCCGCCAGCGCGACGCCGCCGGACGACGGCGGCGGTGCGGTCACGATGCGCCAGCCGCGGTAGTCGAACGCGATCGGCGCGCGTTCCTTGGCTTCGTAGCTGGCCAGATCCTGCAGCGTCCAGTTGCCGCCGGCCGCGCGCACGCCGTCGACCAGCGTTTGCGCCAGCTCGCCGCGGTAGAAGCCGTCGTTGCCGTGCTCGGCGATGCGCTCGAGCACGCGCGCGAGGTCCGGCGACTTGAACGTCCAGCCGGCCTTCGGCGCGTCGCCGCCGACGAGGTACAGCGCGGCCGACGCCGGATAGCGCGCGATGACGTCCTTGCGCATCGCCAGCTCCTTGAGGAAGCGGCCGTCGGGCTTGAAGCCCTTGCGCGCGATGCGGATCGCCGGCGCCAGCGACTTGGCCAGCGGCAGCTTGCCGTAGTGCTGCGCCATCCACACCAGCCCGGCCGGCTCGCCCGGAATCGCCGCCGACAGCGGACCGTTGACGGCATGGTCGCGGTCGGGCTCGCCGTTGGCGTCGAGATAGAGCTTGGAATCGACCGCCGCCGGCGCGGTCTCGCGCGCGTCGATCATGACCTCCTTGCCGTCTCTGGCGCGATGCAGCAGGAACAGGCCGCCGCCGCCGATGCCCGAGCTCTGCGGCTCGACCACCGACAGCGTAGCCGCCACCGCGACGGCGGCGTCGAACGCGTTGCCGCCCTGCGCGAGCACCTCGAAACCGGCGGAAGTGGCCAGCGTGTGCGCGCTGGCGATCGCCGCGCGCGGCTTGTCGGCGGCCGCGGCCGGCACACCGAGGAAGACGAACAGGACCGCCGCAGCGGCGAAGAAGCCGCTTGCGCGCTTCATGGCTTTTCCTCGCGGGTCAGGATCTGGAACTTGGCGAGCAGCTGCTCGCGCGATTCGGGACGTTCGGGATCGTCGATGATGCACTCGACCGGGCACACCTCCACGCATTGCGGCGTGTCGTAGTGGCCGACGCATTCGGTGCAGCGCCCCGGCGCAATCTCGTAGTACTCGGCGCCGAGGCTGATCGCCGAGTTCGGGCAGACCGGCTCGCAGACGTCGCAGTTGACGCACAGTTCGGTGATCTTGAGGGACATGCCTTGGAGCCGGGATTGGAGATGGGGGATTGGAGATTCGGAAAAAGAAACGTGCGGCCGCGACGGCGCCGATCCAATCCCGGATCTCCAATCCGAAATCCCGGCTTACTTGGCCTCGACGAAGCGCACGTCGGCGGCGGAGGCGGCCAGCGCCTGCTTGACCGTCTCGCCGTCGGCCGGCGCGCCGATGAACAGCACGACCACGTCCTTGAACGAACCGGGCTGCGCGTCCTTGAACGCATCGACGACCAGCTGCGCGGTCGCGGCCGAATCCGGGCCGCCGAACGCCATCATGTTGCCCGGCAGGACGCCGCGCGACACCGTGGTCTTGACGTTGTCGAGCTGGTTGGCGCGATCGGTCTTGGCGGTGTCGTCCTCGCCGGCCGGCACGAAGTACATGTACGGGCGGTTGCTCTTGACGCCCTGCATGTTGTCGGTGACGACCGCGCTCAGATACTGCTTCCAGGCGGTCTTGTCGGCCGCGTTGGCCGGCAGCGGCACCTTCGCCGGCTTCTGCTGCTCGACGGCCGCTTCCTGCTTCTGCTCGCCCTGGTCGCAGGCGCTCAGCGCGAAGGCCGCGGCGCAGGCGACGGCGAGAATCGGGAGAAACTTGCGCATGGTGTACCTCACTGGTTGGTCGATTTCAGATAGCGCGTACGGAGCGCCTGTTGCACGGCCGGGTGCACGAACCCGGAGACGTCGCCGCCGAGCCGCGCGATCTCGCGCACCAGCGACGAAGAAATGAAGCTGTACTGCTCGGCCGGCGTCAGGAACAGCGTCTCGGCGGCCGGGATCAGATGCCGGTTCATGCTGGCGAGCTGGAACTCGTACTCGAAGTCCGACACCGCGCGCAGTCCGCGCAGGATCACGCCGGCGCCGATTTCCTCGACGAATTCGGCCAGCAGCACGGAGAAGCCGCGCACTTCAACGTTGCCCAGGTCGGCCAGTGCGGTGCGTGCCAGCGCGATGCGCTCGTCGAGGGTCAGCGCCGGGCCCTTGGTCGAGCTGTCGGCGACCGCGACGACGATGCGGTCGAACAGCGGCGCCGCCCGGCTGACCAGGTCGATGTGGCCGTTCGTGATCGGATCGAACGTGCCGGGGTAGACCGCGATGCGCGCGCGCTGCTGCGAAATCGCCATTGCTCGGGAGCCTGCTGGGGCCGTGCCGGCCGCAAAGCCGCTAGCTTAACGGATCGGCCGGCGAGCGACGATACAAGGCGTAGTGCACCAGGCCGGCGCGGCCTTCGCGGTGCAGGCTCCAGGCCGGCGGCGCGGCGAAACCGGCCTGCGGCGTCGCTTCGACGTAGATCCACGCCGCGTCGGACAGCCAGCCGCCGCGCTCCAGCCGCAGCGCCGCCTCGTTCCACAGCCCGGCATCGAACGGCGGATCGAGGAAGACCAGGTCGAACGGCGTCGCCGCCGGCGCGCCGAGGAAGGCGAACGCGTCGTCGGTGATTACACGCGCCGTGCTCACCTTCAGCCGCGCGAGGTTGTCTTGCAGCAGACGGCACAGCTCGCGGTCGCGCTCGACGAACACGCACTCGCCGGCGCCGCGCGATAGCGCCTCGATGCCGAGCGCGCCGGTGCCGGCGTAGAGGTCCAGGCAGCGCGCGCCGGTGATGACCGGCGCCAGCCAGTTGAACAGCGTCTCGCGCACGCGGTCGGGCGTCGGCCGCAGACCCGGGCGGTCGGGCACCGCCAGGCGCGATCCGCGCAGGCTGCCGGCGACGATGCGCAGGCTGCCGCCCGCCGAGCTGCCGCGTGCTTTGGTCATGGTCGGGCGTGCGTCCTGGGCGCGGGTGTTAGCATTACAGGCTCGCATTCTCGCCTGTCCGCCCGCGATGCTGAAGTTCTGGAAAAGGAAGAAGCCGGCCGATGCAGCGCCGGCGCAGGAAGCGCCCGTCGAAACCGCGGCCGATGCCGATGCGGCGACCGAAGCCGCCGCGCAGGTTCCCGCGCCGGAGCCGTCCGCGCAAGCGGAGCCCGAGCCGGCCGCCGAATCCGCAGCCGTCGCCGACAGCTTCGCGACAGCGCCGGAGGCCGCCGCCGAACCGCCTGCGCCTCCGGCGAAACGCTCGTGGCGCGAGCGCCTCTCCGGCAGCGGCTTCGCACGCGGCCTGTCGTCGCTGTTCACGCGCAATCCGGCACTCGACGACGCCTTCCTCGACGAGCTGGAAACCTGCCTGATTACCGCCGACGTCGGCGTCGCCGCCGCGACCGAGCTGATCGAGAAGCTGCGCAAGCGCGTCGACCGCCGCGAGTTCGCCGATGCCCGCGCCCTGCTCGCCGCGCTGCGCACGGAACTGGTCCAGCAGCTCCAGCCGGTCGAGAAGCCGCTCGACGTCGGTGGGCGCAGACCCTTCGTGCTGCTGATGGTCGGCGTCAACGGCGTCGGCAAGACCACGACCATCGGCAAGCTGGCCCACCGCTTCCGCGGCGAGGGCCGCTCGGTGCTGCTCGCCGCCGGCGACACCTTCCGCGCCGCGGCGGTCGAGCAGCTGCGGACCTGGGGCGACCGCAACGGCGTGCCGGTCATCGCGCAGGGTTCCGGCGCGGACTCGGCCAGCGTGATCTTCGACGCGCTGCAGACCGCGCGCTCGCGCGGCACCGACGTGCTGATTGCCGACACCGCCGGCCGCCTGCACACGCAATCCGGCCTGATGGACGAACTGGCGAAGATCCGCCGCGTGCTCGGCAAGCTCGACGCCGACGCGCCGCACGAGGCCCTGCTGGTCATCGACGGCACCACCGGCCAGAACGCGATCAGCCAGGTACGCCAGTTCCAGCAGGCGATCGGCGTCAGCGGCCTGGTGGTGACCAAGCTCGACGGCACCGCCAAGGGCGGCGTGGTGTTCGCGCTCGCGCGCGAGTTCGGCCTGCCGATCCGCTACGTCGGCCTGGGCGAGTCCGCCGAGGACCTGCGTGCGTTCGACGCCGCGGCCTTCGTCGACGGCCTGCTGCCGGCGGCGTTGGGCAATGGCTGAAAACCCCGCGCCGAAAGCGCGGCCGCGCCGCCGGCGCTGGCCTTACGTGCTGCTGGCGCTGGCCCTGCTGGCCGGGATCGGCGCGCTGGTGCTGCGCCACTACACGCGGCCGGACAAGCTCACCGCGCTGCTGATCGAGCAGGCGCATTCGCAGCTGGGCCTCAAGCTGTCGCTGGCCGACAGCGCCGGCTTCGGCCTGCTGCCGCGGCTGCGCGTGCTGCTGCCGAAATCCTCGCTCGAAGCCGACGCCGGCGACGTGCTGCTCGATGCCGGCTCGATCGGCGTGATCGTGCCCTGGCACACGCTCTGGGGCGAACGCGTCGACATCGAACGCATCGAGATCGAAAGGCCGCGCCTCGACCTCGACGCGCTCTCGCGCTGGCTCGCCGCGCGTCCGTCCGGCGGCGCCGCGCCGGACGTGCGCTTCGCCGTGCAGGTGCGCAACGGCACGCTGCTCGCGTCCGGCAAGCCGCTCGCCGAAGGCCTGAACCTCGAATTCGCCAACGCCGGCGATCTCGCCGCGTGGCTCGGCCGCATGCGCGAGGCGAACTCGGCCCTGCTGCCGCCGCTGAGCGGCAGCGCCGAGGCCGCCAGCGTGCAGATCGGCGACACGCGCATGGAAGGCCTGCGCGTGGAGCTGCGCGACGACGCGCCCGCACCGCAGCGATGACCGCGCAAGGCTCCTTCGCGCCGGACGAGACGTTCGCGGCGCCGCTGCTCGCCTGGTACGACGATCACGGACGCAAGGACCTGCCGTGGCAGCGCGACCGCAGCGCGTACCGCGTCTGGCTCAGCGAAGTGATGCTGCAGCAGACCCAGGTGCGCACGGTGATCCCGTACTTCGAGCGCTTCGTCGCCGCGCTGCCGGACCTGCGCACGCTCGCCGAAGCGCCGCAGGACCGCGTGCTCGCGCTGTGGTCGGGGCTGGGCTACTACAGCCGCGCGCGCAACCTGCACCGCACCGCGCAGATCTGCGTCGCCGAGCACGGCGCCGAACTTCCGCGCGACGTCGAGGCGCTGTCGGCGCTGCCCGGCATCGGCCGTTCGACCGCAGCGGCGATCCTGGCGCAGACCTGGGGCGAGCGCCACGCGATCCTCGACGGCAACGTGCGCCGCGTGCTCGCGCGCTGGCACGGCCTGCGCGGCTGGCCCGGAGAGACCGCGACGCAGCGCGAGCTGTGGCGACTGGCCGAACGCCACACGCCGCACGAGCGCGTCGCAGACTACACGCAGGCGATCATGGATCTGGGCGCGACGCTGTGCGTGCGCTCGCGTCCGCACTGCCTGCGCTGCCCGGTCGCGCCGGGCTGCGTCGCGCTGCGCGACGGGCTGACCGCACAGCTGCCTGCGCGCAAGCCCACTCGCGAAAAACCGACGCGTGCGACGACCATGCTGATCGTGCGCGACGCGCAGCGGCGCACCCTGCTCGAACGCCGCCCTCCGACCGGCGTGTGGGCCGGCCTGTGGAGCCTGCCGGAGACCGACGATGCGGCCGGCGCGTCACGACGCCTGCTCGACCGCTACGCCGTGCGCGTCGACGACGGCGTCGCGCTCGCGCGCTTCGTGCACACGTTCAGCCACTATCATCTGGAGATCGCACCGCTCCTGCTCGAACGCGCCGTGCCGCTCGATCGCGTCGCCGATGCGCCCGACCGGGCCTGGTACGGGCCGGACGAACTGGAATCGCTCGGCCTGCCGGCGCCGGTGCGCAAGCTGCTGCAAACCTTGAACGAGGAAGTCCGATGACGCGCACGGTGCACTGCGTGAAACTGCAACGCGAAGGCGAAGGACTCGCCTTCGCGCCCTGGCCGGGCGAACTCGGCCGGCGCATCTACGAGCAGGTCAGCAAGCAGGCCTGGCAGGAATGGCTCGCGCACCAGACCATGCTGATCAACGAGAACCGCCTGAACCCGCTCGATGCGAAGACGCGCGAATTCATCGCGGCGGAAATGGAGAAGTACTTCTTCGGCGGCGGTTCGGAAAAACCCTCCGGCTACATCGCGCCGGAAAGCTGAAGGCGCGCGCCGGGTTCGGCGCGCGCCGGTCGTTTCGCCTAGCCGCTGATCGCGCGATCCTTCAGCATGCGCGCATAGTCGATCGGCTGGATTTCGACGATGGGGCAGCTGTCGGAGCCGCTGGCGTTGAAGCCCGAGCTTTTCCCGGAAGCCAGGCCGGCGGAATAGCCGCTCACCACCGCATCCGCGCCGCTGACGATCGCGTCCGTCGCGCGTCGCGAGGTGACGTAGATGCCGGGGTTCAGCTGCAAGGCCTGGCACGGCGCCTCGACGGTCAGCAGATACGCCTTCTTGCCTCCGGTGAAGGCCACGATCTTGTCCGGGCCGACCGGCTGCCACCGGGGGATGCCCCGGACCCCGTCGACTCTTTCCACCGGCTCCTGCAGATACGGCGCGAAGCGCTCGAAATTCCTCTTCTGCGTCTGCGGCGTATCCGCCTGTGCGCTGCCGGTCAACACCAGCGCACCGAGCAACAACCCTGCAATCGGACCCTTCATCGCGATTCTCCTTGTCGTGGGCTCATCGAAAGACGGTCCGCACGGCGGCCTGCGACGCTGCTCCCGAACGACGATCGACCCGCGGCTCGACCCTGCATGCATTCGACCGCGCCGCGATCGTCGTCGGACGGAAACCGCGCAAGGCCTGCGCACGCGACCGACGTGATGATCATGCGCCGGGATTTTCACCGCCGCAACGAGAATCCTGAGGCGGTACATGAAGAACGTTTCATCCGCCGGATTCGAAACGCGCCGCGCCGGGGCGCGCCGGAAACCGGCGGTGCCGCGCCCGCGATTTCAGCGCTTCGCGTCCGCGGCATCCCCGGATTCGCCCGCGCTCCCGCGATCGCCTCCCCTGCGCGCGCTTTCCATGCGCCGGTAGTCGACCGGCCGGATCTCGGCGATGCGGCAGCGGTCGTCGTCGGCGAGCACCGCATCCATGCGCCGCATGACGGTATGGCTGGCCTGCGACGTCACGGCGAGATTGCCGCTCCACTGCAACTGCGTGCAGGGCGTCTCGACGGTCAGCAGATAGGCGTCGTTGGGCGTGGTCCAGACCACGACCTTGTCCGGTCCGACCAGCTGCCATTTGTACATCCACCAGAACTTGAACTGCTCCACCGGCTCCTGCAGGTAGGGCGTGAAGCGCTCGAGATTCCTGGCCTGGGTTTCCGGCGTGTCCGCCCGCGCGCCGCCGGCCAGCAGCAGCGCACCGCACAGCAGCCCCGCGATCGGTCTTTTCATGGCTCGTCTCCGTGGATCGGCTCATCCCGCAAGACGTGGCCGGCGGCGGTTCCGACGCAGCGCTTGCCGGCGCCGCTCAGCCGGCGTTGCCGCGGACGTCCGCTCGCGGCGGGGACGGCGCCGGGCCGGAAAGCCGCGCCGCGCTCAGCTGACTTCGTCGCCCGCCGGCTCGGCCGGCTTCGGCGGCTTGCCGTCCATGCGCCGGACGTCGATCGGCTCGATCTCGAGGATGCGGCAGCGGGCGCTGCCGGCGGTCACCGAATCCACCTGACGCGTGACGGTGTGGCTCGCCTGCTGCGTGAGCTCGATCTGCGCGGCCGACTGCAGCTGCTCGCACGGCGTCTGGACGGTGAGCAGGTAGGCGTCGTCGGCGCTCGACCAGACCGCGACCTTGTCCTCGCTGGCGAGCTGCCACTTGTACAGCGACGGGAAGGCGAACTGGTCGACCGGATCCTGCAAGTAGGGCGCGAACTTTTCCAGACTCTTCTTCTGGGTCTGCGGCGTCGCCGCCTGCGCCGCGCCGCCGAGGAGCAGCACACCGCACAGCAGACCTGCGAGCGGGGTTTTCATCGCGATTCTCCGTGGATGGACGTTGCGGGACGGCGCGGAAGCGGGTCCCGAAACGGCCGCCCTCCCCTCGCTCAGGTATCGCCGCGGTCCAGCGCACGCTCGACCGCACCGCGATCGCTGTCGGACAGACGTCGCGCGACGTCCCGGTAGCGCGCGACCAGATCGGCATCCTGCGGCATGACTCTCGCCAGCGCAACGAGCACTTCGCGGCATTCGTGGTCCGAACCGATGCGATCTGCGACGTCCAGCACACTCCGCGCGCCGAGCTTGCCGAATTTCGGCGTGCGCAGCAGCGCCAGCAGGGCTTCGCGGCGCTCGTAGTCCGAGCCGATGCCGTCGACCGCCGTCGCGTACGCCGAGGCGATGTGCTCGCTGTCGCCGGCGCGGCGGATCGCCGCCGCCAGCAGCTCCCGCCGCTCGTAGTCCGAACCGATCGCGTTCGCCGACTGGATGACCTGCCCGATGGTCGCGTCGTCGAGTGGATCGGCGTCGAGCATCGCGCCCAGCGTGCGCCGGCGCTCGTAGTCCGAGCCGATCTCCTCCACGGCCTGGAGCCAGGCCGTGCGCAGCTCCGGCTTGGCGGACAGCCTGGGCAGCAGGCTGGTGAGCATTTCGGCGCGCTCGTAGTCCGAACCGATCTTGTCGACCTGGCTGAGCACGAGCTTCTGCTGCGCCTCGTCGAACGGTGCGACCGCGCCGAGGGCAGTCAGCGCATTGCGGCGCTCGTAGTCGGAATCGAGCCCGTCGATCACCTGCAGCGCGCGCGTGACCTCGGCCGGCTTCAGGCGGCCGAGCGCGAGCAGCTGCTCCAGGTAGATGCGCCGCGCGTAGCCGGACTGGATGTGGCCGATCTCGTCGAACACGGCGTCCGCGCCGCCGGCCGCGTGGATGCGCTTGACGCGCGCCTCGGCGCCGATCGCGCTGTCGCGGATGACGGACGGGATCAGCGCCGCGATCCATGCACGGCCGGCGTCGTCGATCGGCTGCTCGCGATCGTCGACGAAGTAGCGCTGCGACAGCGCACCGTCGCGCATCGTGTACTCGACGCGGCGCTCCACGCCTTTGCGCGTCTCGGCGAACCGCGCGCTGCCGCCATCACTGAGGCTGGCCACGCCGTCCTCGCGATCGTTGAAGGCGACCTTGCCCTTGATCTGCACGTCGAGCTGGCGATCGCCGTCGTCGAGCTTGACGCTGGTGTAGGCGCGCTTGATGCCGAGCACGTCGATGTCGCCGGAGATGTGCACGTGCTTGTCGCTGCCCGCCGGCGGAGGTGGTGGCGGCGGCGGCGGTGGAGGCGGTGAAGGTGCCGGCGGAGGCGGCGGCGCCGGCTGCGCGAACGCCGCGCCGAAACCGGGCAGCGCCACGCTGGCCAGCACCAGCGCGAACATCACGGCGGCGGCAGCGCGCGCGCGCGACAACGTGGTATCCATCGGCGATCCTCCGATCAGGTGGTCGATGCGTTGCAGCAGCGGTGACTCGCGCTGCGCCATGCCCGGAACGAGCATGCTGTCGAAGCCGGCGATGCGGCGCTCGGCACATTCGGCCAGGCATTCCGCCAGCGAGCGGCCGTCGCCGAGATGGCACGCCGCCCATGCATCGCAGGCCAGTTCCGCCGTCTCGTCGAGCCGGCGCCGCGCCAGCGTCGCCAGCGGCAGGAA
Organism: Dokdonella ginsengisoli; assembly: GCF_042652785.1. Taxonomy (NCBI): domain Bacteria; kingdom Pseudomonadati; phylum Pseudomonadota; class Gammaproteobacteria; order Lysobacterales; family Rhodanobacteraceae; genus Dokdonella; species Dokdonella ginsengisoli. Next base: position 106,412 of record NZ_JBHSHD010000003.1, read on the forward strand.
CCAGAGCACGGCACTCCACAACGCAGTGGCGAGTTTCCAATACGGATCGCGCCGCGCGAGATGGGCCGTCTCGTGCGCGAGCATCGCGCGTAGCTGCTCGCGATCGAGCAGTTCCACCGACCAGCGCGGCAGCACGACCCGATCGGCGCCGACCGCGATCGGGCTGGCGAGATCGTCGAGCAGAGCCAACCGCGGCGTCCGGATGCCGGCCTGGATGGCGAGCGCCGCGGCATCGGTCGTCGCGGTCGCATCGTGCAGCGGCTCGGTCAGCGCGAGCCTGCGGCGCAGATGCAGCCAGGCGAACGCGAGGCGCATCAGGACGGCCACGGTGCCGGCGAGCCACGCCGCCAGCACCAGCGCCGGCCACGACAGCCCATGTGCAACCGGACCGGTGTCGGTCGCCGCGATCGCCGGCGCTGCGCGCGACGGCGCCGCGCCGCTGTGCGCAGTCGGAACAGCCGTGGCGACCACGGTTCCGGCGGAAGGCACGAGGCGATCGGATACGGCAGGCTCGCTCACCGCAGGCGCCGTCGACTGCGTCAGCGGCCAGGCGACGCGCAACGGCGTGCGCACGTCGGAAATGGCCTGCGCTCCCGCGGTCAGCAGTGCGCCGAACAGCGCGAACCGCCACAGCAGCTCGCGCCAAGCGGGGTGCCGCCGCAGCAGGCCGCGGTCGACCGCCCAGGCGAGCGTCAGCAGTACCGCCGCATGCGCGGCGACCGTCAGCAGGAACGCCAGCGTCGCTTCAATCGCCATTGCCGCCTCCCCGCGCCAGACGGCGCCTGACCTTGGCCAGATCGCCGGGCTCGATCTCCGATTCCTCGACCAGATGGGCCACAAGCTCGCGCGCGTCGCCGGCGAACAATGCACCGAGCAGACCGGCCACCATCGAACGCCGCACGTCGGCCTCGTCGACCAGGGCGCGATAGAACAGCTGACGCCCGTCGCGGCGCTGCGCGACCACGCCGCGCTTCTCCAGCCGCGTCAACAAGGTCGCCACCGTGGTGTGCTTCAGGCCGCGCTCGTTGGCGAGTTCCGCCGCGACCTCGGCCGTGCTCGTCTCGCCGCGCCGCCACAGCACGCGCATCAGCGCGATCTGCAGCTCGCTCAGGCTCACGTCGCGCGTCTTGCCCATGCCGACTCTCTTCTACCCATGTAGTACTACATTTGTAGTAGAAAGCCCGCGGCGAAGCAACAGGCCGGAAGTCACGCCACCCGGAAGACCGCGCGCGCCCGCCCTCGCCCGCCGGCTTGACGAAATCCCGGCCCGCGGCTCTAATACGCGGCCCCGCTGCGGCCGCCCTCCGGTCGCACGCACGCAGCACGCATGGCCGGGTAGCTCAGTTGGTAGAGCAGGGGATTGAAAATCCCCGTGTCGGCGGTTCGATTCCGTCCCCGGCCACCATATCAGCGTCTGACGATGTCCGAGGACGTCCGCCCAAGACGCGAAAACCGCCTGAAATAAGCCCTCTCGCGTCCGACAATGTCCGGGGACGTCTGGTGGCATCCGGCGGAAATGTGAGTAGCATAGTGAGTATGCCGGAGCACTCGCCGGCCCCCTACTCACTTTGGGGATACTCACCGTGTTGACCGACACGAAGCTGCGTACGCTCAAGCCCCGCGACCGCGTCTACCGCATCGCTGATGCGAATGGCCTCGCGATCGAAGTCACACCAGCCGGCTCGCGGATCTGGCGCTACCGATACCGCCACGCCGGCAAGGCCAGCATGGCAACCCTTGGCGAGTACCCCGCCGTTTCCCTGGTCGCGGCACGCCGACTCCGTGACGAGGCGCGCGCGACGCTACAGACCGGCGTCTCCCCCGTCGCCGCCGCTCGTGCACGCCGTACCGCACAGGCGGAGCGTGCGGAGAACACTTTCGGCGCCATCGCCCTCGAATGGCTCGATACGCACGGCGCCAAGCTCGCTGCGGGCACGCTCAAGCGCGACCGCTCCATGCTGGACCGATTCCTACTGCCGACGCTCGGCAGCCTTCCTGCGACCTCGATCCGCGCAGCCGACGTACTCGCGGCCCTACGACGTATCCAGGATCGAGGCATCGTCGAGACAGCGCATCGTGTGCGCGCGCTCGCCGGCAAGATCATGCGATACGCGGTCGCGACAGGGCGAGCCGAACGAAACCCCGTGGCCGACCTCGCCGGCGCACTGCCGCCGGCGGCATCGACGCACTTCGCCGCGCCGACCGATCCCGCGGAGGTCGGCGAGCTGCTACGCGCGATTCACGGCTACAACGGCCACGCGGTCGTAGCCGCCGCGCTCAAGCTCGCGCCACTGGTATTCGTGCGACCAGGTGAACTCCGCGCAATGCGCTGGGCTGACGTGGATCTAGACGCGGCGGAGTGGCGCTACACGGCCAACAAGACGGGTACGCCGCATATCGTGCCGCTGTCGCGGCCGGCACTGGAGGTTCTGCGAGAGCTGCACCAATTGACGGGAACGGGCGAGTTCGCCTTCCCGTCCGTCCGGTCGCGGCGCCGCTGCATCAGCGACAACACACTGAACGCCGCGCTGCGCCGGCTCGGCTACACGACAGAACAGATGACGTCCCATGGCTGGCGTGCCATTGCACGCACCTTGCTCGACGAGCAGCTCGGCTTCGCACCACATCTGATCGAGCATCAACTTGCCCACGCTGTTCGCGACCCGCTAGGCCGAGCCTACAACCGCACCTCGCATCTGCCTGAGCGCAAGAAGATGATGCAAGCCTGGGCAGACTATCTCGACACATTGCAGGTCGGGACAAACGTATTGCCGATGAAACGCCGGGCGTAAGAACTGATGTTCCGACTAGAGTCGTAGGACTTTCTCCTCAAAAAAACCTGGAAGCTGCAGCACTCCCCCAGGAACGTCACCTACGGGTAAGCTACGATCATCCTTGACCGTTGGACGGCTCGATGCGATCCATCACCTCCGCCAATGACTTCCTCGCCTATATTGGCGGACTGACCTCCAATTCGCATGGAGTATTCCGAGGGGTTAGCCGATATCCCGACTATAAACTAATTCCTACCCTCGGGCGCATGGCCGAGTATAAATCCCGCGATCCCGAAGCAAGAGAAGAATTGGAAGCTGGAATGCTGGAGCGATTTAGAAAAATCGCCATACAATTCGAGCCGTCCATACCTGAGAATCGTTGGGATCTATTGTCCGTCGCGCAACACCACGGCCTGCCAACACGCCTCCTAGATTGGACAACAAATCCACTAGTCGCAATATATTTTGCCTGCGAGAGTGCCTTAGATGCAGACGGCGCACTCTACGCTTTCCAAATCAAACGATTCAACGCGCCGCCAATTGATCCATTCTCGATTGAAGCAGGACTAGTCTTGGAGCTAAGTTATAACTCTCGGCGAGTGGCAGCACAAGCTGGCGTATTCACCGTTCACGCGAATCCGTGCGATGAACTTCGCCTTGGCCAAATTCAGGCGGGCATCCAAACCATAGTGATTAAAAGCGAAGCAAAGTTGCCCACGCTATCACTACTTAATACACTCGGCGTAAATCGCTCACGCCTTTTCCCCGACCTTCCGGGGATATGCACGCACCTTCGATGGGAGATCGAAAACGGGATTCTCCCACTCACCGGTTCTTCAAGGAGCTAGGCCATGTACTTTTCCATTCTCAAGTGGAAGCAAGGTGAGATCCGGGGTCTATCTGAGCTAGCCAACGACTTGCGCCCAGACATATCGGTCGTAGGTGAGATCCCCCCTCCTCCCTGGGATTCGGAAAATGAGCAACCTGCGAAGCCTCTTGACGAGCATCTTCGCAACGTACCGGATCAGATACGAGATATTGAACCGCGCGTCGAGCGAATTTTCCTCGATTTCCGTCAACTTGGCAGCCCAGACGATGTTGCGGCCCTCGATATCATGCTGCCGGGTCTGACAGAATTTCCAACTGTGGGATTCTCTCTCGGCACAACGACTGGCGGCTATAGCGAGCAGTACATTGCACGCGTTCTGCAGATCGCTCGCGACTCTGAGCGCCCGCTGGCCCTCAGGGTATCGAAGAACGATATGGCAACAATCAACTTTTCGGGATTCATCGAGAGCTGGCTCCAAGCTGCGGAGCTGAATTCCGGCCGCTTAAGTCTGCTGCTAGATTGCGGCGATCTAGATCAACCAAATCTTGCTGTGATTACGGCCGTTTGTGCCTCTGCGCTCAAGGACACAAGGCAAAAAGGATTTGCGCACGTTGCGGTTGGTGGAACAAGCTTCCCGTCCAATCTAGCGGGATTCCAGCGAGGCGAGAATGAAATCCCCCGGCACGAACTCAAACTCTGGACCGATACATTACAAGTAATGGGCACTGAGCCATTATCCTTTCTAGACTATGGCGTCACAAGCCGCGACCTCAATGAGCAGCTACCACTCCCGGCAATGCTGCAAATGACAGCGAATATCCGCTATACGGTTAGAAACCGGTTTCTTGTATTCCGGGCAGGACGTTTGCGCGAGCATGGATACGAGCAGTTTCGGGATCTAAGCGCACTCATTACTCAACATCAGGAGTACGCGGGACATACATTCTCATGGGGCGATAGATACATTTGGGATTGCGCAGCCAGTATCGTCACGGTTGGCAACAACACAACCTGGCGTAAAGTCGCAACCAACCATCACGTGACCTTCGTCATTGATGAACTGCGAAAGCTTGCCGCCGATTGAGGTCAAGACCTCGCGCGCAACTCGCCGGGACTTGAGTGCCCTGAGAACCTCACCGCGCAGTTGATCAAAGGGAAGCGACGAGCAAAGCCGTGCCCATAGAATGCGAACTGGCTTAGTGCGCACTCCGTGGTCGAGCCCAAGTCGCTCCAAGATCGATAGCGCCTCATCTCTCCAAAGAAGCTGAGCGAGCGCGAGCTGGTCAGGCGCGGGATTGGCCATTCCTTTCCGCACACTAGACAATACGGGCTGACCCTTGCGCCCTGTCCGTACGGAAATCAACCGCCACCACGCGGGAACGATGTCACGGGCCTTAGCGAGGTGACGCTCATCCACGACCAGCACTACACGATCGAACACGCGCGAATAGTAGTCAGCCTGAGTGGGAAGTCGGCGCAATGTATCCGACGCGCTTTTGATCTCGTACCCGACGAAGCTGCCATTGATGACAGCTATATCGATCCGCACGTCACCAAGGCAAACGGGCAGCTCAGGCACTACCCTAGTGTTCTCACACTGTATTTGGCGCTTCAGCTCTCTGGCGATCAGCGCACTGCGAACATCTGCGTCCTTCATGACACATCCGGCCAGGCTGGGCTCTTAGCCGTCTCCTATACTTTACGACGTCACACGCAAGACATCCATCCATCGGCAGCTCCGTTGGCGTGTGGCGATCGCCCTGGATAGACAGAGAAGCAATCCTAAACAAAACGATAGGAATGCTATCAAAATCAATAACTTGACTAACATTTTGGCGTCTGGAAAGATCGCACTACGCCGACGGTTGCACCCGCCGGCGTAGCACTTCCACAACGCAACCAGGAGTTACGTCATGGCAAACCAATCCTACGATCTCGCCGCCCCGATGTCCGCACTTTTCCTAGCCGAGCAGCAGGCGAGAGTCATCGCCGCGGCTGCAGTCAGCGAGACGAGTGACGAGAACCCTGCCGCGGACCCGACCTGCATCGCGACGCTGCTGACCGACCTGGCCGACCGCATCGCTGCTGCGCACGGTCAGCTCGATGCGCTCGCTTTGCGCGCGGCGGCTTGACGCAGGCTGCACCGGGGAGTCGGTGATAGCGCCGGCTCCTCTCCGCGATGCTCGACCTTGAAGGCGGAAGATGAAGGACAGCTCTGAATTCAATCTGCTCGGAAAGGACTACCTGACCGAAGCCGAGGCGGCGCACTACTGCTGCGTGTCCCTTTCTCACTTCCAGCAATCCACGGACACGCTGGCGGAAGCTGGCGTGCGCGCGCGCCGCAACCTTGGCAAGAAGGTTTTCTTGCGAGCCGAGCTGTCGCGGATGATCGAGAATGCCCCGACTTGGTTTCCGGTTGTCGTCGCAACCGGTCCGCGGATGTTCAACGGACAGACCCCAAACTTCGAGAGCCTCGTCGACCCCTTGGGCAACTTGACGAACGCTCGGCTAAGGCCGTACGTGCCGCGGAAAAAGCGGACTGAGACGCCGAGTTAGGCAAACGTCGTGACTGAGCTTGTCGACCTGGAGGATCTGAACCTCCTCCGCTTCCCTCGATCACCGAGGAATCCGAAGACGCTGCAGCGTCTCGCGCGCAACGGCGATCTGCCGGGCGCGCGGATGATCGGTGGTCGCTGGTTCGTTGACCTTGAGAAGTTCGACGCCCCAGCGACCTCAATGCCGACTGCCTTGGCGTTCGAGCCGATCGAGGTGACACGCGCGCGGGTGCGGATGCTGGTCGAACAAGGGCGGAGGTAGACTCTGCTCAATCCGCGCGTTGCTTGGTAGCCTCTTGGTTCAAGGTTCCATGCGTGCCTCGCGGTCGACATCTGCCGCAATGCGGTTTCGCTCCATCGCTAGCTCGTCCAGCCGTGCACGACGTTCCGCCGGCGTCAGCGCGCGATCCTGCTCGACCTGGCGCTGCTCGGCTCGATTCCGCGCAAGCGCTTTCGCGCCACCGCGATAGAGCCCCAGCTTGTCCAGCTTCGGCGCCAGCGCCTCCGCTGCGACATCGTCGCCGGCGCGCGCTGCCTCGCGGCGGGCAGCGTAGACCTGCTCAAGCTCGCGCTGCATGGCGTACAGGCGCTCGACGTACTTCGAGGATCCGCCGCGCGCTTCCTTGACGAAGTCACCCAGTACCGGCCAGTTCCGCAGCCTGGCCGGATCACGGCCTGGATTCGGCGGGAGATCGGTGAACGGGCGAGCCATGACGTCGGCGACGTTGAGGGCTTGCACGCCGAGCCAGCCGAGATAGCCGCCGACCAAGTGCTCGATCATGTTCGGCGAGGAGTTCGTCAGCTTGCCGAGCTGGACAGCGGCCGCCGATGAGCGTGAGGTGTACCGGTTCTCTGGTGGCAGCCGCTCTTGTCCCTGCGAATCGATGGGGCGGCCGCGGAAGCTGTCGTAGTTGAACGCAACCTCCAGTGCTGGCCGGACAGCTTGGGGGATTGGATTCATCGCGAGCTGCGAGACCACCAATTCCTGCAGCGAGTTCGCGAAGTCACGAGCGCGGTAGTCATCGCGGGCGACGGCCAGCTCGACGCTACGTTCCGCGACCGTGCCGAGGGCGCCGATCTCGAAGGGCTTCGGCAGATAAAGGAACTTGTCGCCGAGCTTGATCGCCCAGTAGGCGTTCCGCACGTAGTCGGGCAGCGCGCGATAGTCCTCGTCTTCGCGCTGCGCGAGATAGAGCGCCACCGATGCGAGTGCGACGGCACCGGTGATGGCAGCAAACCGCTGCGGACTGGCCTTCGCACCGCGGCCAAGCCGATACAGGCCCTGGGCGCGTGCATTCGCGAACGGGACCGTTTGCGCCAGTAGGCGAACGGCAGCCCACTTTCCGGCCATCGTGAAATCGAGGAGATCACGCGCCTCGTAGCTTGCTTCCAAGTGAGATTTGCCGGCGGCGCGAGCGCGTTCGTAGATGGCGGCGCGATTCACCGACTCGCCGCGGTCGCCGAGTTCCTGATACGAGTGCCAGGCTTCGCGCAGCGCCTTCTTGATTTTGGCCGACGAGTCGAGGATTCGGCTTTCGTCGACGCCACTGGCGATCAAGCGCTTGGCCGCCGCGGCGTGATCGCCGTCCGTCAACGAGCCGAAGCGGACCTTCCCGCCGCCGGCGAGCAACCGGATGTCGGTTTCGCTACCTGGTTTTGTGGCAGCCCAGCCGTCGACGAGGTTGCGTATCGGATTGGTGCCGGTATGGTCGCTCACCGCCAGCGCGGTCAGCGTGTCGCGCAACAGGTTGCGGATTCGGAATGCCGGCGACACCGTGACGCCGAAGCTCAGCGCGCGCTTGAATCGGGACGCGACGCGCAGGGCCGGCGACTGCCAGCCATTGAAATGCAGCATCGTCAGTGCATCGACCAACAGCGGATCGCTGACCTCGTAGTGCTCGGCTTTACCGTCGATGCGGACGCGCAGAGACGTCTTGCTCGGTTCCTCGACGCGCCGAGCCTCGCCGACCTTCGCCGCCGCGGCAAGCGCCTTCGTCGCAGCCATGTTGCGCATCGAGGAGACTAAAAGGCGGTTCCAATTCTCCAGCGTATTGGCGAGCAAGTCGCCGAGCGGTTGTGTACCGCCCTTCAGCGCTTCGATCGGCTCCTCGGTTCCTTTCTTCACCAACGGCGGCGTGAGATCGGCTGGATCGAGCGAGCCAGACTCGCCGAGATCGGTGCGCCGAAATGGCACGTAGAACTCCTGAGCCCACTTCTCGCGCGATGCCGCGGAGATCAAGCCGGCTTCTTCGGCGACGTCGAGGATCGCTTTCTGGTATCGATTGAATTCGACCAACGCGCGCGCATAGGCGCCAGCACGACTCCGGCCGTCCGGAAGCCTACCTTGATTGAGCCGCTTCAACGCGGTGATGTCGGCCTCGGTGAACAAGCGTTCGCGACCTTCGCGCGCAAGACGCTCGGCGCGATTGCCGGCGACCCACGCGAAAAAGAGATCGTGCTCGCCGGCCAGCTCAGATAGCACACCCCGAAGTCCCTTACCGTCCGAAGTCACGTCCAGCGCACCGTCGGTGAGCTTTACCGGACCATGGAGGAACGATGCCTCTACGGCCCCGTCGACGCCGCGACTCAACCGTGCCTGCTGGTAGGCGACCGAATCGAGATCTTTGATCGGCGCGAATTGATCGACCAGCCCCTGCACGGCCTTCTCGTGCCAGCGCGAGGAAAGGCTCCTGAATTTGGCGCTCAGAGACTCCGGGCGAGCGCCAATCTTTTCGAGTGCGGCCTGCTGCGCGGGATCGAGGTCGCGTCGCTTCGCTACAGGCGCCAGGGCTTCTCGATCGCCGGCAGCGCGCGACGTGCGCTGGAACATTGGCCGCGACTTCGATTCGGGAGCGTCGGCGCTGAGAGCAGCCTGACGGGCCTCACGCAGGACATGCGCGAGATCGGTGGCACCGTACCGCGATAACTCCGCGAAGCCGTTCCTCCGCAGCCAGTCTCGCAAGGCGCCGACCCATTCCTGCAGGGTACGGTGCAGCGTACCGGTGGTCCGGCTCATGTGAGCCAACAGCTCCTCCATGAGGATCAGCCGTTGATCGCGTGCGGCAATCTTGGAGTTACCGAGCACGCCTGCCTCGTAGTCCGACAAGTCGATGCCCTGGTCGCGGGCGAGCTGGCGGACCCCTTCCAATCCGCCGACGCGATGGAGGATCTCGCCGAGTTTCGCTCCGAGCGCCGAGCCGTACTTGGCGCGAAGCCCGAAATGCGTAAAGTGCTCATGGTAGATCGCCTCGGCGACGTCGCCGACGGACCGAAGCCGATCACCAACGAGATACGTCTTCCCACGCCAATGAACTGCCCGAACATCCTCCGCCGCTGCGCCTTGCTCCTCCGCCGCCTTGCGAATCTCGGCCGGCAGGGAATCCCACGGCGTGACCACGACTCGGTTCGAGGCATTCACGCCAAGGATGCGACTGGCGAGTTCATGCACCTGCTCGTCGCGAAGCGTCGGCGCTGAATCGTCACGCGCGGCACGGGCGAACCGAATGTCCGGATCCGTTGCATCGAACGTCCCCCGGTTGTCGACGCTCTTGACTTGCTCGGGCCGGAAGGCGATCCACGACTTCGCCTCTGGCAATTCGATGCCGTCGAAGCCGCGTCGCTCCAACTTGGCGCGTAGCGCGCGTGCTTCGTCGGCGCTTCGGATGGCCTGTGCTTCATCGAGCGGCATGCGGTACGGGCGACGGATGGCGAGGTAGGCGTCGACGATACGAGCATCCGCCGGCCGTCCCTCGGCCGCGTTCTCGGCGTACCGGCCAGCCACCTCTCGGTTCGTCGTGAAGAAGTGACCGAGCGCCGATGTGGCATGCGCCGTCGCATTGCCGGAGTGCTCGTCTCGGAAGACGGTGAACTCCGCGCCAGTGCCGTGGTGAACGATCCGCGGTGCGCCGGCGTCGTCAATGACTTTCGAGCCGCGGAAGAACTTATTGAAGAAGGGGGAAGTGGTGCCACGTTCCCGCCACTCGCGCGCGGCCGAGGCGATGCGGTTCGGCAGTCGAGCCTCGGCCGAACCTAAGCCAGCTCCTTCTACCGAGCCGAACTCGGTTCGACTGGGATCAAGGCGGCTCGGCGCGCTGCCAGCTCCACCACTTTCGCCGGATCCTTCGGCCACGAGTCCATCAGCGCGAACAGGCGATCCGCTTCCTGCCTCTCCGTTTCGGTCGACTCGGGCCAAGTCTGTGGTGGCGGTCGGATGATCGGAGCCATTTCCTTCTGCGAGCAAATCGCGGACAGCCCGCGCGGCAACGGCATCATCCGTCGAGCGTGTTGCCTCTGCAATCGCCCTGAATGAAATTCCGCTGCTGACGGCTTGGTCAATCAGGGCATCAAGAGGTTGCCCAACCGAAGCATCCTCGCCAGGTATTCGCTGCGCATGCGAGTCCAGCGGGGATGCTTCGGTGCCTTCGCGAGCCGGGACGTCTCCAGTATTCGCGGTGGCGATGGGCTCCGCAGCCGGCTCATCCATGAGCGAGCGGCGGGGTATTGCCAGCGGCTCGGCTTCGGTGCCGGGTCGCTGTAGTTCCGCCAGCGCGTCGTCCACGACGGGCGGCGGCGGAAGGTTCGTAGCACTGGTTTCGCCGAAGGGGCGCGGCGGCAGTGCCTCGTCAGCAGCAGCGACGCCCTCCTTCGGGGCGGCGAGCCAGTCGGGAAGCGGAAGCACCTCGTCTGCGGCGATGCCGTGTTGCTCCGCGATGCGTTCCGCGAGCGAACGGGCCTCGCCGAAGTCGGCAATGTCGCCAAGCGCAGCGTCGAAAGCGGCTCGCGCGGCGATGACCGACTCGCCGGCCGCGGCCGGCGCGGGGATGGCCTCAGGAGGTGGCACGTCGATCGGCTTGGCCGTTCTCGGATCGAACTGGTCGAACAGATTTGCGGTATCCGTGGTTTCGCGCAGCTCTACGCGATCTGGAGCGAAGTCCCGGCGTGAAGGCTTACCGGCGAGGACATCCACATGACCATCGGTTCGGGGCGCTGGCCCCGCGCCGTGCATGCCGCCGATCGCGCCGCCAAAAATGGCCCCTGCCGCCGTGTCGAACGGATCGAACTCTCGTTGAAGCGACTCCGGCGACACTGCGTTCTCGATCTGTCGCTGCGCCTCGGCCGCGCCAGCGCCGATCGCCGCGCCGGAGGCGAGGCGCACCGGCAACGAGGCGCCGACACTGGCGGGCAGCGCGCCAGAGGCCAGGGTCGTGGCGCCCGTCACCGCTGCCCCGCCGAGCGCGTCGATGCGGTTCTGGCCGGCGGCGACTCCCTGCTCGTAGCGCTGCCGCGCATTCTCCGCCGCCGGAAGCGTCATCGCGCGGGCGCCGGCGAGCATGCGCCCCACGACGCCCACCCCTGCCGAGCCACCGGATGCAACGATTGCGGCGAGGTCGGGCACAACAGCGCCGGCGAAATCCGCGCTGCGCGCCGCGTAGTTGTCCTTCGCGACCGCCTCCGGCGCGATGTCGCGCGCGGCCTGGCGCGCCTGGTCGGCGGTCGACGGGATGCCGGTGAACGGCGCCGAGATGGCTTCGGCCATGCCGCTAGGCGTGCCCTGCTGCAGCAACGCAGCGAGGTCGATCGAGCGTGACGCCGCGGAGCGACCAGCGCGCTCCAACCATCCCGAGACGCCGAGCCGATACGGCGCGGTTGAGTCGGCGCCGGCGTCGACGTTGGAGAAGTCAGGGTGCGACGCGTCGAAGGCGTCGAACGGATTGTCCGTTCCCGAGAGTGCCGTATTGTCGAACTGATCGAAGGGGTTGTCGGCCATCGTTATCGCCCCAACACCGAGGCCGCGGCACCGACGCCGTATTTAGCATCAAACTGCGCGCGCAGATTTGGGTTCGATTTCAGCATCGCAACTGCAGCATCCGGGATCACGGGCGTTGTTACGTTGCCCGACGTGGATCCCGCGCGCATACGTTCCACGGGACCGGAACCCTGAGTGCCGCTGAGGTACTGCGACGCGAACTGCCGTGTCAGCTCAGCGGCGTACTGCTGCGCTTCATTAACCTTCGCTGGCGATGAGAAATCGCTGGATGGCAGGAGCTTCGTGAGCGTCGTGCGGTAGAAATCGCTGGCGGCCTGCTGAGGGTCCGCGCTGAGGCGGCGATTCGCCGTCGCATAGGCGCGCATCCATCGATCGGTCGTTGACTCGCCTTCGCGCGGCGGCATGTTCTGGAGGAGAGCATCGACCTCCTGCAGCATCGCCGGCTTCTCGCCCTTGTGATTCAGCGAGCCAACGAATGGCTTCCCGTCGATGCTGGACGTGACGGGCGTGACTCGACCCGTGGAGTAGTCGAGCATCCCCGTCGTGCCGTCCGAGCCGACCACCGGCTCGCCGAAGTTCTTCGGGTTCTTGGCGCGCGCTTCTGCTGCTTCCTGCTGCGCCTTCACGCCGGCGTAGAGCGACTCCATGTAGACGTCGGGGCGGATCAACGTGCGCGCCAGGCGGGCAATCTCGTCGCCGCTCTGCATCGTCTGCGATCCACCGCGCTGCGAATGTATCGTGTACGTGCCATTCTCGTTGGGTTGGATCTCGACCCGGTTTCCGTCGGGCACGTGCGCGTTGTACCAGTCCTGGAAAATGGTCGGATCGCGACTCACTGCGTACTGCTGGAATAGCGGTGCGAGCGAGCGCTCCGCGCGCTTGTACTCCTGTCCGATGCGGGCATCGTCAAGCCCATACTCCGCAAGCTCGGCCTGCATGTTCTGGAGGCGCAGGCGCGAGCCGGACTCCGCGGATTCGCGGCGGTCGCGGTTGTCGGCGAGCCGCATCTCTTGCTGCGCGCGCGCCGCGCTCAGGCCGAAAGCCTGATCCTTCTGCGCCTCCTCGACCGGCCGGCGCGCGAGGCCGTGTTGATAGGCTTCCTGCTGCTGGCCGTACTGTGTGTCCTCACGTCCCTCCGTGACACCGCGACGTTCGAGCGCGTGCGTGCGATCCTCCTGCTGCTGGCCGTATGCGACATCCTCGCGCTGGTCCAGCGTCGCGCGGCGGTCGCGCGCGTATTTGCGCTCCTCGTTTCGGTAGTTGATCTCGTTCTGTCGATCGAGGCCGGAGTAGAAGCCATCGATGATCGCGCCCATGCTGATCGGATTCATGGTCATCCTCATCCTTGAAGATTTCGATTGACGCCGCTGGACTTACCGCTTGACCCGCCAACGCAACGACGTGCCGTCGTACCAGAGCGTGACAGAGTCGTTGGCAGGAACGTTGTAGTTAGCTGAGCCAGGAAGCGCAAACCGGTTCCCCGCAGCCGACCCAGCGCTCTCGTGACTAAGCGTGAGCGCGACGGTTCCTACGTTGAACAACGAGATCGCGCGGTTTGCAGCTCCGCTGGCTATGCCCGTGATCGACGGGGTGCCAGAGGTGGTTACTCGATAGGCGCCTGTGGCTGAAAAATTGACCGGCGCCCAATCGTTTGTAGCCGCAGAGATGGCGACGCTTCTCACCCCGCTGGAGAGGGTCATTCCACCCAGTGACGCAGGACCATTGACGTCCAGGCTATTCGCTGTCAGCGAATTTGCTCCAACGTCGCCCCCTGCAATGACGTTGGCGGTGAAGGTGACAACGCCCGCGAATCTTGCGCCTCCAGCGAACGTCACCGAACTATCGGAGTTGATTCGCAGCGCTTCCGCGCCAACTACCCCATTCACCGGTGCGACACGAAAGACAATCCGGCTCGGCATCGAGGTCGTGGTCTGCGAGCCATCTGTCTCGAACGTGATCGAGGCGACGTTCGACCACGCGGCAGATGTGCGCGCCGCGTAGGCGTCGATTCGCCCCAACGTGTCGCCGTTGATGACAATGGTCTGCGCGACCGGGGTTCCGCGACCCTTGCCGAGCGCGAGAACCGCGCCTGCGGTGTCGGTGCTGGTTCTCAGGATCGCGCCGGCGGCGAGGCCGTTGGTCCCTGAGACGGACGCGAGAGCGCCAGCGACCGGCGACGTGGTCGGCTGCGTGCCGACCCGGAGCGAGGAGCCGTTGATCGTAGCAATCGTCGCGGACGTCGCGCTGACACTGTTCGCCGAGAGAACCGCGGACGAGAAATCCGCCAAGGAGCCAGGAAACACCAGCTCATCCGACCCGATCGTTGTGCTGTTGTCGGCGATGTTGAGGGACAGGAACGGATGCAGCATTCCGTCCGCCGTGATCGCCTGGTACAGGACAGCGCCGGCGGTCCAGTTCTGCGCCGAGGATCCAGCGACGCCGCGCGTGACGCCGGTCAAATCGTAGCGGCCGCCGCCGACGTCGGCCAGCCCGGTGTAGGCGATGATCTCGAACTTGGTCGGCTGCACGATCGAGTCGGTGATCGTCGCGATTCCGACGCCGCCGCTCGGCGCATGCCCGACCGGATCGGCCGGCAGGTTGAAGGGTGCCGCTGCGGCATTGATGCGAATCGTGATGTCGGTCGTCGTCGCGTCGCGCTGCAGCGTTGTGCGCGCGTTGTCGTTCATGGCGTAGCGTCCAAGCATCGCTAGATCTCCTTATTGACGTTCGAGCCGAAGCGACGCGCCGCATCGGCAGCCTGCTTGAGCCATGCCTGCGCGTCGGGGCTGCTGAATGAGCCTTCGTGGCGGGCGTCGACCAGTTGCCACCTCTGCGCGATCGTGGGCTGAAAGACGCCCCAGCCAGAGGTGCGAAGCTCGTCAACTGCAGTGAGGAAGCGGGGAAGGTCTCGGTCGCAGGCGACGTGCCGCGGTGTAACGGCGCGCGAGCGCGCAAGACAGAACAGGATTCGCCCCGCCGTGGTCGTTGGATCGGGAAAGATGAGCTGCATTGCTGGCCTCCCTGGCCGACTGGCACGCGTCCTGCGCGCCGCAATAGATCAGACGTTTCAGACGTTCACGAACGCCGCCGGGCGCACGTCTCGGTACCGGAGGCGGCGCAAGTCGCATACCAGCTCGTGCGCCGCGTCGAGCGCATTCGACAGAGTGCTCAATGCGTTGTAGATCGGCTGACCAACGCTATGCTCGCGAACCACCTCGTGGACGCCGGGCGTATTCCCGATGTGAAGTGCAGAGATCGAGTCGACTAGCGCGCTGGCGGAATTGCGAAACTCGGCGAGATTGCTGCGCACCACTTGGATCTGCTGCGCTACGGTGTCGATTCGGGTTTTCAGCTCGCTCATTGGGCCTCCTTGTCGCTGCCTGATGCCGCTTCTTGCGGCGTGTGGTCGGTGCTATGGGCTGATTCGGGCGCACGCGTTTGCGCGGCGAGCCACAAGTCGAGGTCGGAACAGCGGTAACGAATGGCGCGGCCGACTCGCACGAATGCTGGGCCGATGCCAGCGACCCGCCAGTGCGCCAAAGTGCTCGCGGAGATCGGTGATGTGCCGCCGAGGTAGCGTGCGGCTTCCGCTGTGTCGAGGAGATCGCTCATGCCCGTCCGTGGGTTGCAGTGCTTTCGATCAGTTTGCGTTGACGCATCGTGAGATGTAAGTACATCCGCTGGCGACTTCGGGCGCCAGTACATTGAAGTGCAATGTTTGAGTCAGGCCGCAGACGGGAAGCACGGCGTCTACCCCTCATAGACCCCAAATTTTCCGCGTCTCAATCCGCGAGATCGGCACGAGGTTTGCTTGCCTCGGCTGTCGCGCTCCGCGGCGGATACGGGGGAATGAGGGATGAGAACCATAGCCATTGCTGCGCTCGTTCTGGTGCTTGCTGGCTGCGCTAGCGGGTCAGCCATCGTTACTGGGGAGAAGCGGGCACCGATACCTGCCGATCAGGTGAAGATCTATGCGACGCCGCCCCAGGGCGCTGAGATCGTCGGTGTAGTGCAGGCCAGCAGCGGAAGTGGAATCGGCGAGCAAGCGCGCATGGACTACGTCGTCGCGGAGCTGAAGGCGCAAGCGGGGAAGATTGGCGCAAACGGGATCGTGCTGACAGGCGCCGGCGCACAGACTGGTGCGGCCGTGGTCGTCCCCACTGGGGCCGGTGGCTTCATGGGTTTGCCGTCGAACAAACAGGCGGCGCAGGGACAGGCAATCTTTGTCAGGGAGTGACGTCCTATGCGGAGTCTGCGCAAGCGCTTGCTCACGATTGCGCCGGCCATGGTCGGTGCAATCCTTCTCGCCTCATGGGGCGGGCTTCTTCTGTTGCTGACGATTGCCAAGCGCCCTGACTGGCTGCCGTCACCACATGGCATTTCAATCGAGCACCTGGGACAGTTCGGCGATGCCTTTGCGCCTGTCACGGCGTTGTTCGCCCTCATAGCAGCGGTTGGTGCGTGGCATAGCTATGAGGCGCAGCGCCAGCAGCTTGAGGACGAACGTAAGCGCAATCGTACGCAGCGATTTGACGATGTGTTCTTCAAGTTGCTCAGCTACTACGACGACAAAATCAATCGCTCGATACGGCCGCTGATGAATGACCTTCGTGCGTATGTGTCGGGAACTGAGGATCCCCGCGTTAGCGAAAGGGAGAGGTGGTTAGATAGTTTGTACAAGGTGGACAGATTCGAAGATCTTACGGGTCTTGCTGCTCAAGTTCGTGCAATCGTGGGTTGGCTGCGTTCATCCAGTGCGGAAGACATTGTTTCCCACGTGGATCTCCTCGATGCTCACCTCAGTGACGTCGAGCTATGGTTCTGGCAAAGAGCGATAGCAGATAAAGGGGATGAGTCCCTTGTGGCTGCAGGGGTTCAGTGGCGGATATTTGGGGATGCTCAAGGAATGACGGCTGATGCTGCTCGCGCGTTCAAGGCTCCGTCGAAAGTCACCGAGGAGGAAATAGCAACTTGAGAGTTTTTTCCTGCTGCGGCGCAATACACCAGATTGCACCGGACTCGTGGTGCATCCAGAACCCGCATCGGGGCTTGCTCTGGCGTACTTTTTCTATCAATACACCAGTACCACCCCCCTCTCGACCAAGTAGCCTTTTCTGTTGATCTTTTATGAGGTGCTTGTGCATTGACGGAAATTTCGCTGCAAAGCAAGCTGTGGCGCGGGTTTCTGACGTACCAATCAGCTAGTACATCGCTGGTGCAAACCGGTGTATCCGATCGACGCAACCCTCATGGCGGGGGCGGGGCGAACTCGGCCGCGTACCAGGTCATCGTCCGCTCAGTCGCGGACGGCTGCTGCCGTGCTTCGCCGATATCCTGCAGGTGGTTGAGAATCTCGATCCGCTCCTTGGGGTTGAGCCTTCGGAAGGCTTGCGATCTACGACACATAGTCGTCAATGTGTACCCGCCGCGGCCGGCCGCGCGTAGTGCCATCATGCAGTCTCGTACTTTTCGCTCAAATTCCGACCCGGTCACACGCTCGCGTACGGTACATACTGAACGCGCGCCGTGGAACTTCACAAAATCGCAGGACCACTGCGCTGCCGCTTGCGTGATCTTCGGCTCGATTGGATCTAGCGCTGCGGCAGCGACAAGCGCGAGCTTCAGGGCTTGCTCGTGCCAGCGCACGACGAGGTTGTCGAAGCCGTCACCGTCTGCAGCTAGTCGTACACGCTCAGAGTCGGCGTAGTCATCAAATTCGTCGAGAATGGCTTCGGCTCGTGCGTCGGTGAAATTCACGACTCTCGGCGCCGAAGGGATGCAGCCGGCGAGGCTAAGATTCCTCGGGCTGGCGTGCGCCGCGCTCCGAATCGCCGCCGCCCATTCAACGAACTTTGATGGAACCGCGTCGGACATCGGCCGTTTGATCTTTGCCGGCACACCGGCCGCCTCCACGACGATCATGCGGCCGAGAAATCCATCCCGCACTTGGCCGAGAGTTAGTGCGTCGTAGTAGGTGCTCGGGGTTGTAGCTCCTAGCAAGTTCACGCATGGGAACCGTGCGGTTTTCTTCGATGCGTCGGTTCGTTGAGCGTAGTCTTTCCCGCCGAATACGGGATGCAGACGCCCGGAGAGCTGGAGCAAATACTTCGCTACCTCACGATGATGCCCGCCAAATCTCGGGTCTGCCATCGCGGCGAGATAGTGCCCCCACTCGTCGAGGGCGTACACGGTGTTGGGAGAGTCGACGATACGCGCGATAAGGCCGGCACCCGAAGCAATGTCGCTGCCCCCGCACAAGCCGTCCAGTTCGCATGCCTGGAGCAGAAGCCTGGGGGCTCGGAGGACGTGATCCTTTCCACCCCCTGAAGGCCCTACGATCGTGAGGTAGAGATTCGACGACAGCCCTGTCGGGCCACGCCACAGATTGCCGAGCGCCGCTGCGCAGAACGACAAGGCAGCTAGCGGCGAAAGGAGCGGCTGGGGACGATGCGAGGTCTCGGTTACCCATCGCGCGATGTCACCGAGAATCCCCGGCGGCGCGGTGGTGAAATCAGGCAATCGGTCCAGAGACGGGATTTTGCGTTCGACCGGCTCAGCACTTGCTACGAGCGCTGAGGCGGCTGGTGGCGCCGGTGGATACCTGTGGCTGGCGACGGTCGGCTCGTACGTCGTCGGCTGCCCCGTTTTGATTGTCGCCTGGCAAGGGTTTCCTGCAGCGAGTTGACCAATCGGGTCGTCAGTCGGCGATATGGTGTCCCATGTTGGAACATTGATCGCCCGAGCGATTCGCCACAACGTGTACCACGGGCCGCGGAGTGGATCGCGACTATTCCGATCGAGCGGAATCGTTTCGAAGAACGCTCGCCCGAGGTGCTCGCCTTCGATGACTCGGAATTCGATGTCGAGCACGTGCACGCCAGCATCCTGCGTATAGTGACCGACATCGTTAATTGCTACGGTGTAGTGACCATCCGGCAATGGACTCGCCAGCACGTGAGAAGCATTTGTTGCACTCGCGGAAGCGAGATGAGTAGAATTCACGTCGTAGGTTCCATTCGAAGCCCGCTCGGATTGCCGTCCGGCGGGCTTCTTCGTTTTCCGACGAAGGAGCCCGCGCGCGGATACTGCTCGGCGCGATCCGTGCGCCATTGGCGCCAGCGTTGCGCCGGCTCGTTTCGATCCCTGGTGCGCTAAGCCGCTAGCGGCGCCGGACTCCCGGACGGCGCGTCGGCGCCGCGCGACGCAACCAACGCGGCGAGCAGCGCGTGAACTTCGCGATCGAGCCATCGGCTGGATCGCCCAATCTTGACCGGCCGAAGTCCGTGGGTCCGGCCCAGTTCGTAGATCCGGCTCCGCGCCAACCCGAGGATCTGACCAACCTCGTCGATATCGATCAGTCGCTCGCTTGCGATTGTTGTGCTCACACTCATCTCCTGCCGCGCCGCGGCCTCAATTCCCGAACGTCGCTCGGTACGCCCTGCGTGACTAACCGGACGTCCTCGGAGTCATCGTGCACGCCGGACGTCCTCGGACATAAGTACATCCGCTGGCGACTTCGGGCACCAGTACATTGAGGTGCAATGTTGTTTGGGTCAGGCCGCAGACGGAAAGCGCCAGTAGGCAAGAAACCCGCGCTGCCGGCACTCCGCGCCTACTCGCCAAATTCGACCATCGTCGCGAGATGTTCGCGGTGCAGCGTTGCGTAGACACACGCAGACACTCCCCTCTCCGCGCCGCCTTCGCTGGCGCCGACGCAAACGGTAAGTGACTCCAACTCCTGCGGAGCTACGTGCGACAGGGGTAGCAATATGAATTGTGAGTAGGATCGTGAGTACGGTTCGAGACAGCGATCAAAATAATCTCAATATATCAATTCCTTAGCTTTTCTTTTCGGTTGAGTCCCCGCTTAGCTCAATCCTTCGCGACCCGTTAGCGCTCTGCTGACATGGTGCCCGTATGGCGCCCGTTTGATCTTGGCTTGCAACAACGCTACTGGTGGTAGCGGGGGCGTGATTTGAACCTGCAGCCGGGCTGACCGTCTCATCAACGTCGCAGTACGTGAACTCGCCGCGTCCTGCGCGCGCTACCTCACAAACGCGAATGCCTGGCAGCGTCGTCGCAAGCGCGAGGTGGTCGCTGCCTGCCATCTCGTGCTGGTACGCCTTCCGCGTGACGGTCCTGCGTACCTTCTCGCTCCGCGTTTCGTGCACGTACGGCGGGGCGACGTAGTGCAATGTCTCAACGCCATCGTGCCGACGCGTGACGTCCGGCGGATCTGACGAGGATGCGAATGGTATTACCATTCCTAGAACGCCTACGCTGGCGTGTTCCTCGCCCCAGAACGAGCCGTGACTGACTCTCAACGCCTTCCGCAAGCCATCTCGGCGACCGAGTCGCGGAATTTTCGGCTGGCTCGCTGGACGCTAGTACTCATAGTGTTTGTCGTAGCTCCGCTGCTTGACGGGTCGTACGCGGAAGATCCGTCGATCACATGGATCTTCGCCGGCCTGTTCATCGCAAACTTCGCCTACGTGTCCTTCTGGCGCTGCCCAAGATGCGGAAGAGCATTCTCTATAGGCTTCAGCCCCATCATGATCTCTTGGCCCCTCCCTGGCCTCCAGCGTTGCCTGAACTGCGACAGCATTCTCCTCTCGTCCAAAAGAAAAACCCCGCGCTAGGCGGGGCTTTGCGTTAGTCAGTTGAACCAAACTAGCATCATGGTTTTCGTACAAAGCTTCGCGCAAAGCCGTTTGGCAAAGCACTTCCACCTACTGAGAATTCCGAAGCAGGTACACTGCCGTCTCGATCGCTTGCCGGCGCCCGCCTGGGCGGCACGTTATTCGCGTGAATGGAAGTGATTTCCTCTCCGGAAACGCTGCCATAGCGCCTACGCAGGGGCGTCGAGCCGACGCATGCGAGCTTGCCACTGCAGGACCCGAGGATGATCGGAGCCAAGCGCTGCCTGCAAGCGCGCAACGGCGCGATCGAGGTTGGCGCGTGCGAGTTGCCGGTCCTTGCCGCCCTGCCAGTCGCTGAACGCCAGGATGGCGTCGCAGACGGCGAACTGCCAGCCCTCGGTGTCGGCGATGGCCAGATAGAATTCGCGCGCCTCCTCGACCTTCTTCACGGCGAGATCGGTCTTGCCGACGTCGAGCGCCGCTTCGGCGCCGCCGAGCATCGTCTTGGACAGCACCGGTTTCGACAAGCTGCCCAATTCACGCAATTGGTGTTCCGCGCGCTCGAACCGATCGAACAACTCTTGCGGACTGGATGCCTTGGCCGTGGTCGAGCTGGTTATTTCGACTTCTCGCACCGAGCGTCGCAGGGGATTTTCCGGTGGCAACTTTAGGCTGTCGAGCACGTCGCGTGCTTGGGCGATCTTCGCGATCCGCTCGGCTTCCTGCCCCGCGAACCCCGCCAGGCGTATGCGCAGAATCGACCAATAGACGCCGAAGCGCTCCATCTGCTTCGGCGCATGGTCGCGGACCATGGTCTGCGACCGCTCCAGCAAGGCGGCGGCGTCCTGCGGGCGCGCGAGGTCCAGCGCGATTTGCGCCTGGCCGACCAGCATCACGGCGATGTTGTCGGTAGGCCCGGTGGCCTGCAGGTTCAGTTCAACGCCGCGCCGCATCTCGTCCGATGCCGGCAAGGGGAAGCCGACGCGGGAGGTGCAATACGCCATCTGGCCCCACAAGCCCATCGCATCGGCGCTGCCCTCGCGCCCGAGGCGGGTATACATGTCGATCGCCTTGCGGAACAGGGCGCGCGCTTCGACGGGCTTGTCCACCAGGGTCAGCGTCTCGGCGTATTCGCCGTAGGTCCGCGCATTCTTGCGCGTGTCGCTCGGCGCGCTGCCCATATCGGCAACCGCCTGGCGATAGAACTCCAGCGCCCGGTCGAGCTTGCCCGATTGAACATCGAGGCTGACCAGGACGTGCTGGCAGCTCGCCCGAGCCTCGCGAGCCTGATCGGGCGCCAGCGCCGCCAGGTGCTGCAGGCCCGTTTCGGTCCAGCGGCGCGCCTCGTCCCACTTGTAGAGGTTCCACTCCACGCCGGCGAGCGAACAGGCCAGCTCGGCGCTGACCGAAGGCGGAAAATCATTCTTCGGGTCGGTAAGCAACGGAAGCAGAAACTGTTCGAATGCCTGCCAGTTGCCGCGCTGCCCATAGGCCTGCTTGAGGGTGTCGAGAAGAAGGGGAAAGAGGTCCGGACGGTTTTTGGCTTCTTTCGTGACGCGCTGCGCCGCCAGCGCCAGCAGATCGTCGATCTTGATCGCCTCGTTGTTCGGTGCGGCCGATCCGAGCACCGAGAGCAGAAAGTCGACGGTCATGTCCGAACGCGCGGCCTGCGCCTGCGCATTGGCCTGCTCGGTTTCCGCCACCGCGCGCGCCGCCTGCGCGGCGTCGCGCTGCTCGGATGCGAGGCGCGCCTGCCACAGCGCCACTACGATCCCCGCCGCCAGGCTCAGTCCGATGGCCGCGGAGACGCCCAGCGCCAGCGCGTTGCGGCGGACGAAGCGCCGCACGCGATACAGGCCGCCGTCCAGCGTGCGCGCCCGGATGGGGCGGTGTGCGAACGCATCGTCCAGATCCCGCAGCATGTCCTCGACGTTGGCGTAGCGGTCGTCCGGCGACTTGGCCAGGGCCTTCAGCGCGATGGCGTCGAGATCGGCGATCAGCTCGCGCGGCAGATCCGGGGCGTCGCCGGCCGTGCTCGGCGGTACCGGCAGGTCTTCGCCGATGCGTTTCACGCACGTGGCGATCGACAGGTTGTGGAAGTCGAACGGCGGCTTCCTCGCGATGAGGAAGTAGAGCAGCGCGCCGAGGCCGTAGAGGTCGGTGCGCACGCTGGCCTGGCCGTTGCGGACCTGCTCGGGCGAGGCGTATTCGAGCGTCAGCGGCTGCATGGTGTCCGCCCGGCGTTCCTCGTTGAGCAGGCGCGCGATGCCGAAGTCGAGCAGATGCGCATGGCCGTCGCGATCGACCAGGACGTTGTTCGGCTTGATGTCGCGATGCGCGACCGAATGCGCGTGCGCATGGGCCACGGCGGCGGCCACCTGGCGGAAGACGCCGATGCGCGCGTCGAAGTCCGCCGCCTGGGCGGTCCGGCTCCACGCATCCAGCGGCAGGCCCTCGACGAAGTCGGTGACGAGATAGGGCTGCCCGCCCGCCGTCACGCCGCCGTCGATGAGGCGGGGGATGTTGGGGTGCTGCAGCTGCGCGAGCAGGTGGCGCTCCATCTCCAGCCGCGCGCGCAGTTGCGGCGTGTCGCCGTACAGGAACTTGATCGCCACGCGCTTTTCGTAGGTGCCGTCGCTGCGTTCGGCCATCCATACGTCGCCCATGCCGCCGCGGCCCAGCCGGTGCAGGGCGCGCCAGGGGCCGACGCGCTCGCCGTCGTGGGTATGCGCCAGCGGATCCTGTTCCGCCCGCTCGATGTCGGCCAGCCATTGGCGCAGGGCGCGGGCATGCGCGGATTCGGCGGTGTCGAGCAGTTCGGCCAGGCGCGTCGCGCGCTGCTCCAGCGGCAGATCCAGGATCGCGTCGAGTTGCCGTTCGAGCAATGGCCAGTCGAGGGCGGAGTTGGGCGTCGACATGAGGGAAGTCGGTAGCGGATCGGGATGGACCGGGGGAAAATCGGAATTCGGGGCGAAAGACGGGCATTGCTCGTCGATGAAGAGGCGTCCGGAGCGCCCCGGGGGGCCGGGCGGGCCTCCCGTCGCTTACGGTGCGACGCGCAAGGAAGGATATGAGCGCCGGGCCACCGGCTCCGGAGCGGAGATGCTTGCCGCTGTTCGCGCCCTGCACGAGAACAAGCCGAAGGACCGATGAGCGACGAAGCCGCACCAGCGCCTAGTGCACCGCCCAAGGCAAAGGCCCCGCACTGCGCAAGCTCCGGGTGCCGGCCCTGCCTCAGCGATCCGCGCAATTGACGTTGGCGGCTGCCCGAACGCCAGTCAAAGTGCCGTTCAGGCAGCTCGATCCGAGGAAACGATTGCCCGTGAAAGACGCCTGGCCGGCAGCGTTGAACTGCACGCGCCCGGTCAGATCCGACCCGGTGATCGTGGTGAAGGTGGAAGGGCTGTTGACCGTCACCAGATTGCCTTCACCGGAGCAGTGGGTCACGTTCACGTTGCTCATGCGAAGCCACGAGACTGCCGTCGGCGTGTTGCCGACGATGATCCCCGGCCTGATGCCGGACTGCTGCGGATCTGACCAGAACGCCACGCCGTTGATTGCAACGCGACCTCCGTGCCCGATTTCGACGTAGGGACATGCAGTCTCCCAGTCCTCGATGTCGGAGAGCAGCAGCTCATGAGCGACGCCGTCGCTGCTCTCGACGTACACCGCCGCAGTGCCGGGATTCCACGTGCTGTTCAGGCGGCCGTGCGTAAACGATGCCGACGCTCCGGTACCGCCAGGGCCGTCCGAAAGAATGACTCGACGCCATCCGTTCAAGGCAAAGCTCGTGAAGTAGATGTTCGCCACCCTTCCGTCCAGATGCACGGCGGTGTCGACCGACGGGTTCCAGATGGAAGAGATGTCGGAGTTCGACACGCGGACACCGATCAGGAGGATGTCGCCACCGATGAGGCGCATGCCCTTTTCGAACCCGTCGATCTTGAGACCATCGAACGCAGAATCATCCGCCGTGGGTAGCACGCGAATACCTTCCGATCCCACGACGGCGCGTCCGGGGCCGACCAGATGGACATCACGCACCTTGAGGTTGAGCCGGCTGCCGTTGTCCGCCGCGTTGCTGCCCACCTTCAGGCAAGGCGCAGCGCCCGTCTGGCAGGTGATGACCGTGGGAGCGCCCTTGAGCGTGAGCGGAGTCGTGCCGGGATCGCAAACCAGGTTCAGCGTGGTGGTGACCGTCACTGCCGGAGGCATCTGCACGGTTCCCCCTGTCAGGCACGCGGCATTGATGTCCGATTGAACGTCGGCTTGCGCGATCGTCGGATGCCCTGCGAAAGCGACGACAGCCAATAGCAGCACGGCAAGAGTACGCATCACTATTCCCCCTGTTGGAAAGTGGCAAATTGCACTTCTACAATAATCTCTGGCGCCCTCCGAGGAAACTGCGCAGCCCCTCACAGACCGAGGCCCACTTCACCATGCCCCGGCAGCATCAGGTACGACCCAGCCTCGGGGTCAACTCGCCCGTACCTGAAGCGCAATGAGCGACCTCTCCGATCGCAGAGGCTGCCGTCGATCACAGGGCTACGGCGCCGGCAGTTCCGCGCTCTCCCGCCGCCTCGGCTCCCTTCCTGCTCGGCGACGAGCCCTTTCAGGCATGCGTGAACGAAGTCACAAGCGCCCTTTCGGGGCGTTGACCATCCCGCGAAGAGATCGTCCACTTGCTTGCGACAGCCTGCACAATCGCAAGCTCTGGCATAAGGAACGCTCGATACTCCCCGGCGTAATCATATTCTCGAGCTTGCTTTACCCATGGTACGGAGACCAAAAGCAATGAATGGATCTTTTGTCGTTGGACTTTTCCTGGCTTCATTTCTTGCCTCCCCGGCGGCTGGAGCAACGGACATCGCTTGCGAGGGATGCAGCTATTCCCGGATGATGTCCCGCGCCCAAACTCAAGGCAAAGGAACACACAGGATATTCAGCTATTCGTCCGGAGTGATTTATCGATTCTCCGTGACCTGTCCCGGCAATGTCGTCGAAGGCTCCGGCGGAGAATTCGCTGCCGACTCTTCATCATCCGACACGGATGACCTCGGCGAACCAGCCACCGGCTCCACGCAGGGCGCGTGCCCGCTCGACAAGCCACTGGAAGTTGCGGAAATACCGCTCGATTCCGCGATGGCGGATGCGTGGCCAAAAATACTGGCGTTCATCCAGGCCAGGAACGCGAACTACCCAGGCTCGAGATACGATTTTGAGGTCAATTCCGGAGACAACGACCAGAACTACGCCAACGACGGCAGTGTATACAACGTCATCCGGGACTATCCCGCCCGAACCTCCCTGTTCAACGACATCTCGCGATTCTTTTCTCCCATCCAGCAATTTCTAGCCGCAGCCGGCGCCGCCGCGAGAGCTCATTTCACGAATTTCTCCAATACCCTGCTCATCAAGTTCTCGTTCAAGGACGGAACCAGCATCGTAATGAAATTCGACTATACGACGCAGCAATTCGAATTCGTCAAGAATTCCGCCAGACAGCCCGACGGCCTGACGCCCATCGTCGAAGCCAATACCGACGAATATTCGGGCAATTACGGTTATGGCGGAGCGGATCCCCGGACGTACGAGAAATATCTCAGGGACTCCGTGGGAATCACCCTCGTCGGAGGCGGGGGAGTTTCCACGATGTCCTGCACGTGGAACGGCGAGAAGCTGACCTGCAAGATTCCCAGGATGAACAACTGAAACGGAACCTGCAGTGATGCAGCACCGTGCCCTGCACGGTGCTTTTCTTCACCGCGCCCGGCAACCCTCGGCGTACCAGAACCCTTCCACGTCCAGTTCCACGTTGGGCGTGGCCGCGCTGCAGATCGGGTAGCGTTCGTCGCCGCTCCGCTTCAGGGCGAGTTCGCGTATGCGGGCCTTGCGGTCCTCCGCCCGTTGCTCCGCGTATTCCCTTTTCTCGTCCGAGCGCTCCATGCAGGTCGCGAAGGCGTCGGTTCCCTCCTGATAGCCGTAGTCCGCGCAGCGCTGCCGGTCCGCAGCGCGGTTCTCGGCCCGAACCTGGGCGGGATCCGCGCATCCGGACAACGAGACCGCCACGACCATCGGTACACCCCAAGCCAACAGCTTCATGTTTCTCCTCCCGTAGAGCGGCGGCGCATTCTAGGCGCGGGGAGGATTCAGCCAATGTGAACTCCACGCCACCCTGCCGGCCGTCGCAGCCGCTTCCGCACGGCGCATCGACACGCACGGAGAACGCGCCCCGGGACACGCGCCGCAGCAAAAGGAGTGCACAGACCACCCGAAGCCGGCCACGATCGCGGTAGGCTTGCACCCCCTCTCAAACCTTGCGCGACCGGAGAAAAGAATGGCTGGAGAACAGGAGTGGCGGATCTACGAGATTCAGAACATGGGCGAGCGGATCGTGGTGCAGGCCTTGCTCAGGGCACTGCTTTCCAGCCACCCCAACCCGGCCGCGCTCCACGCCGCGTGGGCCGAGTCGACAGCCAGGATGTGGCAGGACTACCCGTCCCTGCTCGGGGACATCCCGGCCAACGAGCGAGACCTGCTCGTCCAGTCGATGCAGCGCGCCGTGGGCGGCTACGAGCCCCACCTGCCGCCGATTGCGCCTTGAGAACGGAGGATTCGGTGCATCGCCCTGCCGTTCCAGGCGCCCTCGCGCCCGGAACGGCAGGTTCCGCCGGGCTCGCGCGAACGGCGCGGGCCCGGCGAACGCCCGACGGATTCGCTCAGTTCATCTTGCCCACGCCCTGCGGCGCGCCGACGATGACGATTCCGTCGCCCAGCTGCTGCCACTGCGTGTCCTGCCACTTCCAGTACGCCTGCGGCTCCCAGTACTCCGCGGCGTAATACTTCGAGCCGTCGATGAAGTTGCTGAAGGTGCCGAGCGCCTCCACCTTCCTTCCCTCGAACTGCGGCTGCTGCTTGGGCACGTGGATCTGGCTCGGCAGCGACAGCGTGCCCACGCGGCCGAGACGGCTGCCGGTGGCCTGGTTGCGTCCACGCAGGAGTTCGCGCTCGAGCCTCGGCTTGGAGACGTCGTCGGCGTACTCGGCGTAGACCTTCTGGCCGATCTCGACGGCACGCGCGCGCTCGGCCTCACCCATCTGCGACCAGTAGCGCTCGCGCAGCACGATCAGCGAGGGATACTTGCGCTCCGCGGCCAGGTCCATCCAGGCATAGGCCAGCGGCCGATCCTGCGTCACGCCCTCGCCCTTCCACAACATCTCGGCGACCATCGCCTGCGAAGTCTTGTCGGCGTAGCGCGACGCATCGCGGAAGTATCCATAGGCATCGCCGAAGCGCTGGCGCTCGTAAGCCTCCATGCCGGACCGGCGGTAGCGCAGATCGGGATGGGCGCGAATGAAGGACTCGTTGTTGACGATCTTCGGATCGTCGCTGGGCACTCCGCTCGCCGCATTCGCCATTCCCATGGCGAATGAAATACCGAACAGCAAGGCAAAAGGAATCGCTTTCATGACCGCCTCCTCGTGACGAGGCCGCACAGGGCCCCTGGGAAACGCCGTGGGGTCGGGGCCGGTTCGTCGCGAGGGCCGATGGCGCGCAGCGGGTGCCATCGGCGAAGGCCACGCGCCATGTCGACCGCGGCGCAGCGATCCTAGCAAGCCTCTGCGCATAAATCACGAACTTATTCGTACTTAAGACATTCTTCATCTTCCGCCGCGCGGCGGGCGGCTCCGCACCTCTGCCGGCCTGCGCCTTGGCAGTTTTCCGCACCGGACGACGTAACCCCCTCTGCCGCCGCCGCTCCGGCGACGGTGTTCACCGAGGAATCGCCATGCCGACCCAGAATGCCGCCCGCGACGTGATGACCGCCGTCGCCGTGCTCGAACGCGCCAAGGCGGCGTGCGCGCACCTGTGCAAGCCCGGCCAGATGCGCCGCCACGACGATCTGCTGCAGCGTGCGCAGCTGATGCATGCGGTGATCCGCTCGCGCGCGCAGTTCAAGGCGCTGCATGAACGCAGCCTCGAGCTGCAGGCCGCGCTGGAGCGCTTCAAGGCGCGCCGCGCCGCATTGCGGTCCTGACGCACGCGGCACCGGCGATTGAAAATTTTCGTGTCTCCCCCGCTGCGCCGTCGGCGCTCCCGTTTCCCGCAGCGCTCGTTGCCCGGCTCGCCCGTCGTCGCCGTGCGCCGCCATTCGCCGTGTCGCAGCGGCTGCCATACCCGCCCGCGCGCGGCGGACATCGGCGGCCCGGCGGCGGGATCGCGAGCGATGCACCTATGGATGACCCTAATGGACGGTCCTCCGACCGCCTGCCAAGGTCGAGTCTCCACGCTCACCCCTGACTGGAGACATGCATCATGGAATGGACACGAACCGCATGCGGATTCGGCGAACCTCTCGCACGCCGATTGCCGCGGACGATCCGGGGCTTCGCCCTCGCCGCACTGACCAGCCTCGCCACCGCCCTGCCGGCCACGGCGTCCGCCGCACCGCAGGTGCCGGCGGGCAGCGTCGTGAACGGCTACGCCATCGTGACGAGAAACGAGACCAGCACGCTCGTCTCGCTCGATTTCAACGCTCCCGGCAGCGTGACGCCGATCGGACCATCGCCGAACGGAGCCACGATCTGGGGCACCGGCTTCCTCGGCGGCAAGCTGTACGCGCTGGGCGACAGCGGCTTCTACACGATCGACGTCGCGACCGGCGCGCTGGCGCGGATTTCCGACGCGCCCAGCCCGACCGACGACATCTGGGGCATGACCGTCGATCCGACCACGCAGACGCTGTACTGGATCGGAGGCGATTTCGGCGAACAATTGTCGACCATCGACCCGGCGACGGGCGCGACGACGTTCGTGGCCGCGGTTTCCGGACTCGCCACCCCCATCAACATCACCGCGATCGCCGTCGACGCGGACGGACAGCTCTACGGGATCGAGCAGCAGAACGACAACCTGGTCAGGATCGACAAGGTCACCGGCGCCTCCTCGGTGGTCGGCCCGCTCGGCGTCAACGCGCTGTTCACCTCGGGGCTGGCGTTCGATCCATCGAGCGGAACGCTGTACTTCTCCAATCTCGAATTCGCCGGCAACGGCGTGTACCGGGTCGACAAGACCACCGGCCAGGCGACCCTGATCGACGTGCCGCACGTGGACCAGGACGAAGTCGACCTCGTCGGCCTGGCCATTCCCGCCACCTGCCGCACCGGCGACACGATCTTCTGCAACGGCTTCGAAGCCGGCCCCTGAACGATCCCGGCACACGGACGTGCCGTCTCCCGCGCGCCGCGGCGCGCCCCTGCGGGCCCGCTTTGGCGCACCGGCAGCTCGGTGTATCGTCGGGGCATGAAACCCACCCGCCTTTTGCACGAAATCGGCCAGAGCCTCTGGCTCGACAACATCACCCGCGAGATGCTCGACGACGGCACGCTGCAGCGCTACATCACCGAACTCTCGGTTACCGGCCTGACCTCCAACCCGACGATCTTCGACGAGGCGATCGCCCGCACCGCCGCCTACGACGCCGGAATCGCGCAGAAGGCCCGCGCCGGCCTCGCCGGCGAAGCGCTGTTCACCGAGCTGGCGCTGGAGGACCTGCGCCGCGCCGCGGATCAGTTCCGTCCGATCTTCGAGGCCAGCCGCGGCGAGGACGGCTGGGTCTCGATGGAGGTCTCGCCGCTGCTCGCCGACGATGCCGCCGGCACGGTCGAGGCGGCGAAGGCGATCCACGCCCAGGCCGCGCGTCCGAACCTGTTCGTGAAGATCCCGGGCACCGCGGCCGGCATCGCCGCGATCGAGGAAACCATCTACGCCGGCGTGCCGGTCAACGTGACCCTGCTGTTCTCCCGCGAACACTACCTCGCGGCCGCCGAGGCCTACCTGCGCGGCATCGAACGGCGCGTCGCCGCCGGGCTCGATCCGCAGGTGCGCTCGGTCGCCTCCGTGTTCGTCAGCCGCTGGGACCGCGCCGTGGCGGACGGGGTGCCGGCCGCGCTGCACAACCGGCTCGGCATCGCGATCGGACGGCGCACCTACGTGGCGTACCGCGAACTGCACGCGAGCGCGCGCTGGGCCGCGCTCGCCGCCGCCGGCGCGCGCCAGCAGCGCCTGCTGTGGGCCAGCACCGGCGTGAAGGATCCGAACGCGCGCGCCACGCTCTACGTCGAGGCCTTCGCCGCGCCGGACACGATCGACACGATGCCCGAGAAGACGCTGCACGCGCTCACCGAGCACGGCGAGATCAAGGGCGCGATGCCGGCCGACGGCGGCGACGCGGACGCGGTGCTCGCCGAGTTCGCGCAGGCCGGCGTCGACGTGGAGGCGCTCGCGGCGCGCCTGCAGGGCGAAGGCGCGCAGGCGTTCGTGAAGTCCTGGCGCCAGCTGATGCAGCGCATCGCCGACAAGAGCGCCGACCTCGGACCGCAGCGGGCCGCCTGATGAACGACCGCACGCCTCCGGCGCGGCCCGGACTGACCGCGCGCCCGCAGTGGCGCGCCCTGCAGGCCCACGCCGAGCGCTGCGCGCAGCTTCACCTGCGCGAATTTTTCGCCGCCGATCCCGCGCGCGGCGAGCGTCTGGCCGCCGAGGCCGCCGGGCTCTACCTCGACTACTCCAAGCAGCGCGTCGACGACGACACCCTGCGCCTGCTGCGCGAACTCGCCGACGCGGCCGGCCTGCGCGAACGCATCGAGGCGATGTTCCGCGGCGAACGCATCAACACCACCGAACACCGCGCGGTGCTGCACACGGCGCTGCGCGCGCCGGCCGGCGTGGTCGTCGACGTGGACGGCGTCGACGTGGTGCCGGAAGTGCACGGCGTGCTCGCGCGCATGGCCGCGTTCGCCGAACGCGTGCGCGGCGGCGAGTGGAAAGGCCACGACGGGCGGCCGGTCCGCGCCGTCGTCAACATCGGCATCGGCGGCTCCGATCTCGGGCCGGTGATGGCCTACGAGGCGCTGCGCCACTACAGCCGGCGCGAGCTGACGTTCCGCTTCGTCTCCAACGTCGACGGCGTCGATTTCGTCGAAGCCACGCGCGACCTCGATCCGCGCGAAACCCTGTTCATCGTCTGCTCCAAGACCTTCACCACGCTGGAAACGCTCGCCAACGCGCATGCCGCGCGCCGCTGGTCGCTGGCCGCGTTCGGCGGCGACGAAGCGGCGGTCGCCCGGCACTTCGTCGCGGTGTCGACCAACGCGCAGGAAGTGGCCAAGTTCGGCATCGACACCGCCAACATGTTCGGCTTCTGGGACTGGGTCGGCGGCCGCTACTCGATGGACTCGGCGATCGGGCTGTCGACGATGCTGGCGATCGGCGCCGACGCGTTCGGCGACCTGCTCGCCGGTTTCCGCGCGATGGACGAGCATTTCCGCCATGCGCCGTTCGAGCGCAACCTGCCGGCGCTGATGGGCCTGATCGGCGTGTGGAACACCAATTTCCTCGGACTCGACAGCGTCGCCGTGCTGCCGTACGAGCAGTACCTCAAGCGCTTCCCGGCCTACCTGCAGCAACTGACGATGGAGAGCAACGGCAAGAGCGTGACGCGCGACGGCGTGCGCGTGGACTACGCCACCGGCCCGGTGTACTGGGGCGAGCCCGGCACCAACGGCCAGCACTCGTTCTATCAGCTGATCCATCAGGGTACGCGCGGCATCGCCTGCGACTTCATCGGCTTCTGCGACGCGCTGGCGCCGCTCGGCGACCAGCACGACCTGCTGATCGCCAACCTGTTCGCGCAGAGCGAGGCGCTGGCCTTCGGCAAGACCGCCGACGAGGTGCGCGCCGAAGGCACGCCGGCGGCGCTGGTGCCGCATCGCGTGTTCGAGGGCAACCGGCCGAGCAGCACGATCCTCGCCGACCGCCTGACACCGCACGCGCTCGGCGCGCTGGTTGCGCTGTACGAGCACACCGTGTTCGTGCAGGGCGCGATCTGGGACATCGACTCGTTCGACCAGTGGGGCGTCGAGCTGGGCAAGGCGCTGGCGAAGACCACCGCGGCGGAACTGGCGGGCAAGGAAGAACCGGAACTCGCGCACGACAGCTCCACCAATGCGCTGATCCGCCGCTACCGGGCGCGCCGGAGCGCACCGTGAGCGCCGCAATCTCGCCGCTCGCCGGACACCCGGCCACCGAAGCGCCGCGGGTCGACGTCGCCGCGCTGGTCGACGCGTACTACGCCCTGAAGCCCGATCCGGCGACGGCCGCGCAGCGCGTCGCGTTCGGCACCTCCGGCCATCGCGGCAGTTCGCTCGAGGCCAGCTTCAACGAGAGCCACGTGCTCGCCATCACCCAGGCGATCTGCGAATCGCGCCGCGCACGCGGCGTCGATGGGCCGCTGTTCATCGGCATCGACACCCATGCGCTGTCGGCGCCGGCGTTCGAGTCCGCGCTCGAGGTGCTGGCCGCGAACGGCGTCGAGACGAGGATTTCCCTGGACGGCGAGTACGTGCCGACACCGGCCGTGTCGCAGGCGATCCTGGCGTACAACCGCGGCCGCGAAGGCGGCCTTTCCGACGGCATCGTCGTCACGCCCTCGCACAATCCGCCCGGCGACGGCGGCTTCAAGTACAACCCGCCCAACGGCGGCCCGGCCGACACGCACCTGACCTCGGCGATCGAGGCGCGCGCGAACGCGCTGATCGCCGGCGGCCTGCGCGAAGTGCGCCGCCTGCCGTTCGCGCAGGCGCGCAAGGCCGCGACGACGCACGAATACGACTTCCTCGGCCGCTACGTCGACGGCCTCGCCGAGGTGATCGACTTCGAAGCGATCCGCGCCGCCGCGCCGAGGCTCGCCGTCGACCCGCTCGGCGGTGCCGGCGTGCGCTACTGGGCGCGCATCGCCGAGCGCCATCACATCGCCCTGGACGTGCTGAACGAGTGCGTCGACCCGGCCTTCGCCTTCATGACGCTGGACTGGGACGGCCGCATCCGCATGGATCCGTCGTCCAAGTACGCAATGCGCGGCCTGATCGACCTGAAGGACCGCTACGACGTCGCCTTCGCCTGCGATACCGACCACGACCGCCACGGCGTCGTCGCGCGCAGCGTCGGGCTGATGCCGGCCAACCACTACCTCACCGTGATGGCGGACTACCTGCTGCGGCACCGCCCGCAGTGGCGCGCCGACGCCGGCATCGGCAAGACCGCGGTCAGCAGCGCGCTCATCGACCGCGTCGCCACGCGCCTCGGACGGCGGCTGTACGAGACGCCGGTCGGCTTCAAGTGGTTCGTCGACGGGCTCGCCGACGGCTCGCTCGGCTTCGGCTGCGAGGAAAGCGCCGGCGCGTCCTTCCTGTGCCGCGACGGCCGCGCCTGGAGTACCGACAAGGACGGCATCGCCGCCGCCCTGCTGTCGGCCGAGATCACTGCGCGCAGCGGCCACGACCCGGGCGAGTGCTACGCACGGATCACCGCGGAACTGGGCGTCTCGCACGCGAGCCGCATCGACGCGCCGGCGACGCCGGAGCAGAAGAAGCGGCTGTCGAAGCTGTCGCCGGCCGAAGTTCGCTCCGATTCGCTGGCCGGCGAGAAGATCGAAGCGGTGCTCGACCGCGCACCGGGCAACGGTGCGGCGATCGGCGGCATCAAGGTCGTCGCGCCGAACGGCTGGTTCGCGGCGCGTCCGTCCGGCACCGAGAACATCTACAAGATCTACGCCGAGAGTTTCCGCGACGAGGCGCACCTGGGCGAACTGCTGCGCGAGGCGCAGGGGATGGTCGACGAAGCGCTGACGAGTTCTTGAGGAATCGCGTGCCCGTGATCGCGGCATGACCTTGCGGGAGTCCAGGAGAGATTTTCTCGCAGAGACGCAGAGACGCGGAGAGAAAGAACTTCTTTTCTTCGCGTCTCTGCGCCTCTGCGAGAGATTGCTTTGCGGGACTCGCCAAGATGTATGTCAGACCGCGGCGGCATCCCAATCGATGCCCGCGTTCGCGGGCATGACCTCGAGTGCTCGCGGGCGCCCTCCCGGAAGGCGTCCTCACCCCGCCGGCATCGGCTTGGCGTGATTGATCATCCACGGCACGCCGAAGCGGTCGACGGTGATGCCGTAGCGGTGCGCCCAGAAGGTTTCCTGCATCGGCATCTCCACTTCGCCGCCGGCCGACAGCGCGGCGAAGATGCGCTCGGCGTCCGCCGAGCTGTCGGCGTCGAACACGACGTAGGCACAGCGGATCCGGTGGTACGGGTACTGCGGCGTGCTGTCGGTGGCCATCAGCGCGTCGCCGCCGATCTCCAGGCGCGCGTGCATGATCTTGCCGCGATCGGCTTCGGCCATGTCCTCGCAGCCGGGCGTTTCGCCGTAGGTCATCATCGCGACGATGCGGCCGCCGAGCAGGCCGGCGTAGAACTCGAAAGCCTCGCGCGTGTTGCCGTCGAAATTGAGATAGGTCGTGAGCTTCATCGGATTGTCCTGTGCGTCGGTTCGGGTCAGCGCGCGGCAATCTGTTCGCGCAGGCGCTCTTCCTGCTCGCGCAGCTCGGGCGTGAACTCGGCGCCGAAGTCCTCGGCCTCGAACACCTGGCGGATCTCGATCACGTCGCCCGGCTCGAACGGCGCGCGCTTGATCCACTCGATCGCTTCTTCGCGCGAGCGCACCTGCCACAGCCAGAAGCCGGCAATGAGTTCCTTGGTCTCGGCGAACGGGCCGTCGACGACGGTGCGCTTGCCGTCCGCGCCGAAGCCGACGCGCACGCCCTTCGAGCTCGGGTGCAGCCCCTCGCCGGCCAGCATCACGCCGGCCTTGACCAGTTCCTCGTTGTACTTGCCCATCGCAGCCAGCATCTGCTCGCTCGGCATCACGCCGGCTTCGGTATCCTGGTTCGCCTTCACGATCACCATGAATCGCATGTCGCCTCTCCTCGGGTGTGAGCGGGTCACGGCGGTCCCGTTTCCTGCGCTCTTGCAGGGACGACGAGCGGACGGCGGCGGAATCGACACGCCCGGCGAAAAATTTTCCCGCTCGCGCGAAGCCGCATCTGGCGCGACGCAGCGCGACGCCGCCCGCCGCGCTGGAGTAGGCTTTTGGGCGGTCCCTCCGAGAATCGACGCATGGCGAAGATCGTGCTCGCTCCCGCATTGGCGCGCTGGCTGCAGGAACCGGCCGGCGCGCAAGGCACGGAGACGACGACCGTCGCGCAGGCCGCGCACCTCGATGCGGCGCTGGAGGAATTGTTCGCGCGATACCCGCGCCTGCGCAGCTACGTGCTCGACGAGCACGGCGCGGTGCGCCACCACGTCGCGATCTTCGTCGACGGCACCGCGATCGGCGACAAGCGGCGCCTGCATCAACCGCTCGCGGTGGACTCGGAGGTCTACGTCATGCAAGCGCTTTCCGGAGGCTGAGATGTCCGACCGCCTGCTGGTTTCCACGCGCAAGGGCCTGTTCGTGTTCGCTGCCAAGAGCGACGCCTGGGAGATCGAACGCCACGCCTTCCTCGGCGAGAACGTCACGCTCGCGCTCGCCGACGCGCGCGACGGCCACTGGTACGCCGTGCTCAACCTCGGCCACTTCGGCGTCAAGCTGCATCGCTCGGCGGACCTCGGCCGCAACTGGACCGAGATCGCCGTGCCGGCCTACGCCGAAGGCGACACCTGCGCCACCGGCGACGGCAAGCCGCCGGCGCCGGCGAAGCTGCAGCTGCTGTGGTCGCTGGCCTGCGGCGGCGCCGGCGAACCGGGGCGGCTGTGGGCCGGCACGATCCCGGGCGGCCTGTTCCGCTCCGACGACCGCGGCGACAGCTGGCAGCTCGTGCGCGCGCTGTGGGACCGCCCGGAACGCTCGCAGTGGTTCGGCGGCGGCTACGACGCGCCGGGCATCCATTCCATCTGCGTCGATCCGCGCGACGCGCGCGTGCTGCGCGTGGCGATCTCCTGCGGCGGCGTCTGGCATAGCGCCGATTCGGGCGCGAGCTGGAACGTGACCACCCGCGGCATGTTCGCCGCCTACATGCCGCCGGAGCGGCGCGAGGATCCGGCGATCCAGGATCCGCATCGCCTGGTGCAGTGCGCGCACGCGCCGGACCACCTGTGGGTGCAGCACCACAACGGCGTCTTCCGCAGCGTCGACGGCGGGCGGCAGTGGCACGAGGTCGCCGACGTGCCGCCGTCGGTGTTCGGCTTCGCCGTCGCCGTGCATCCGCGCGATCCAGCCACCGCCTGGTTCGTGCCCGCGCTCAAGGACGAGTGCCGCGTGCCGGTCGACGGCCGTCTCGTCGTCGCGCGCACGCGCGACGGCGGCGCCAGCTTCGAGCTGCTGCGCGACGGCCTGCCGTCGCACGCCTACGACCTGGTCTATCGACACGGGTTGGCGGTCGACGACTCCGGCGACCGCCTGGCCTTCGGCTCCACCACCGGCGGGCTGTGGACCAGCCCGGACCAGGGCGAACGCTGGCGGGCGAGCCAGACGCGCCTGCCGCCGGTGCACGCCGTCGCGTTCGCGCGGGCGGCCGCTTGATGCCGCCGCGATCGGCCGCATCCGTGATTGGGTCATGACCTGCGCAACCGTGTTCGACACCGAACTGCCGATCGTCCAGGCGCCGATGGCCGGCGTGCAGGGCAGCGCGCTGGCGATCGCCGTGTGCGAAGCCGGCGGCCTCGGCTCCCTGCCCTGCGCCACGCTCCCGCCCGACGCGCTGCGCGAAGAACTGGCCGCGATCCGCGCGCGCACGCGCGGCGCGTTCAACGTCAACTTCTTCTGCCACGTTCCGCCGGAGCCGGACGCGCGGCGCGAAGCGGCCTGGCGCGAGCGGCTCGCGCCGTACTACCGCGAGGCGGGCCTGGACGCCGACGCGACTGCCGGCGGACCGTCGCGCCAGCCGTTCGACGCGGCGAGCTGCGAGATCGTCGAGGCATTCCGGCCGCCGGTGGTCAGCTTCCATTTCGGGCTGCCCGCGCCGGACCTGCTGGCACGCGTGCGCGGCTGGGGCGCGAAGATTCTTTCCTCGGCGACGACCGTCGAGGAGGCGCGCTGGCTCGAGGCGCACGGCGTCGACGCGATCATCGCGCAGGGGCTCGAAGCGGGCGGCCATCGCGGGCATTTCCTGTCCGACGATCTGAGCCTGCAAGCCGGGACTTTCGCCCTGCTGCCGCAGATCGTGCGCGCGGTGCGCGTGCCGGTGATCGCTGCCGGCGGCATCGCTGACGCGCGCGGCGTCGCCGCGGCACTCGCGCTCGGCGCCGCCGCCGTGCAGGTGGGCACGGCCTACCTGCTGTGCCCGGAAGCGACCACCGGCGCCGTGCATCGCGCGGCCCTATGCAGCGACGCCGCGCGCCACACCGCGCTCACCCGCCTGTTCAGCGGCCGCGCCGCGCGCGGCATCGTCAATCGCCTGATGCGCGAGCTGGGGCCGCTCGACGCCGCCGCGCCCGCGTTCCCGCTCGCCTCGGCCGCGCTCGCGCCGCTGCGCATGCACGCCGAGGCACACGGCAGCGGCGATTTCTCGCCGCTGTGGGCTGGCCAGAACGCCAGCGGCTGCCGCGCGATCGCCGCCGCGGAGCTGACGCGCCAGCTCGCGCAGGGCCTGGCCTGAACCGCGCGATCGAGACGCTCGGCCGTCACTTCGACTCGCCGCGACGGTTCATCGACCAGATCACCGCGACGATCTTCCAGCCCTCGCCGGTGTTGACCAGCTGCCAGGCTTCGCGGCCGTGGTTGGTCTCGCGGCCGTTCTCGAGGAAGGCGTAGTCGAACTGCACCGCGGCGATGTCGCCGTCGGTGTCGATCTTCACGTTGCGGAACGTTTCCTCGGTACGCGCCTCGTCGGAGACGATGCCGTCGATGAAGGAGCGCATGCCGTGCTTCGGATCGACCTCGACCTTGCGCGCCTGCGGGTTCCGCGCGCGCCGACGCTGCAGGAAGGCGTCGCTGTCGACCGACTGCCAGGTGACCGCATCGTGCAGGAACAGCGCGACGAAGCGCGGCTTGTCCTTTTCGATGATCGACGTGCGGAATGCTTCCACCACCGCTTCGATCTCGCGCACGGCGCCGTCCCGTGGCGCGGCGTGGGAGAAGAGTGGAAGGCACAGCAGGAAGGCGGCGAGAACGACGGATTTCATGAACGCTCCTGGGTCGGGGGAATCGGTCACGGCGCAGCCTTGCGCCGGTAGTAGGCGCGCGAAACGCCGTTGTCCAGGCTCAGCGCGCTGGTCGTGCCGTGCGCGTCGCGATGGAATTCGATCTGCAGGGATTCCCAATCGGGCGAGGTGTAGCGGTTCGGCGCCAACGGCAGCAGCTCGACGGGCTTGGAGTTGCCGCTCCAGTAGCCGGTCAGCCGGCCCTGCGCGGCCTCCACGCGCAGCTCGCGCGGCGCTTCGTTCAGGCGCTTCTGCCAGGCCTGCGGGATGCCGTCGTCGAAGACGTAGGTGCCGGCGTCGCGCGCAGCCTGCGGATCGTCGGGGACGATCGGGATCGTCCGCAGCGGGCGCTGCGTCGGCCAGCCCCAGGCGTCGGCGACCGCGTTGCGGATCTCGCCAGCGAGATCGTCGCCGCGCGCGCCGTTGGTCAGGATCACCACGCCGTCGCCGCTGTACAGGTTGCCCTCGATGAAGGCGCGGTAGCTGTCGTTGGCTCCGCCGTGGTGGAACACGCGCCTCTGTGCGGTACCGGCCAGGCGCGGGCCGAGGCCGTGCTCGCTCGGCGACACCTCGGTCATCATCTCTCTGGCGAGAGCGCGCGGAAGAAAATCGCCGCTGCCGCGATAGCTGCGGATCAGCGCGCGCACGTACAGCGCCAGATCGTTCGCGCAGGTCCACAGGCCGGACGCGGCGAGTTCCGGAAAGGTCTCCCAGCCGCGCGGCTGCGCGCGCGGCCGGCCGTCGGGTCCATGCGCCTTGGCGATGTTGCCGCGCGTGGCCGGGAGCGGGCTCTCGAACGTGCTTCGGCTCATGTGCAGCGGATCGAACACCGCTTCGCGCGCGAGCGACTCGAACGGGCGGCCGGTGGCGTCGGTCAGCACCAGCTGCTCGACGGTGACGCCGCCGCCGGAGTAGTCCAGTCTTTCGCCGGGCGGATGCACCAGCCGGACCGGCTCGTGC
Organism: Dokdonella ginsengisoli; assembly: GCF_042652785.1. Classification (NCBI taxonomy): domain Bacteria; kingdom Pseudomonadati; phylum Pseudomonadota; class Gammaproteobacteria; order Lysobacterales; family Rhodanobacteraceae; genus Dokdonella; species Dokdonella ginsengisoli. The sequence goes on from NZ_JBHSHD010000003.1 coordinate 145,966, forward strand.
TTCGCCGGCGCCTTGCCGTCGAGCGTCTGCAGCGCGTCCGGCACCGTGGCGCCGGGCTGGAAATCCTCGAAGCCGTGCACGTTGAAACCGGCGGTATGCGACAGCAGCATGCGCAGCGTTACCTTCGGCGCGGGATCGCCGCCGAACCGCGGAATCTTCCACGAACGCAGGTAGGCGCCGACGTCGCGATCGAGATCGAGCCGGCCCTGCGACACGAGCCGCAGCGTCGCGCCGGCCGCCACCACCTTGCTCACCGAGCCGACCGAGAACAGCGTGTCGGCGTCGACCTTCTCCACCGTGCCGGCTTCGCGCAGGCCGTAGCCGGCCGCGTGCACGACTTCGCCGTCGCGCAGAACGGCCACCGCGACGCCGGGCACACCGTAGTGCCGCATGCGCTCGGACAGCGACCATGCCGGCGCCGGCTGGTCGGCGCGCAGCACGCTCGGGCGCAGAGCGCGCTCGAAGCCGCGCGAGGTCTGCGCGCTGCCCGCGTCGTCGGTGGCGCGCGCCGGTGCGATCGCGACCAGCAACGCGAAAGCGGCGGCCAGCGAATGAAGCCGGATCGTCTGCACCTGGAATTCCCCTCGTCCGAAAGCCGTGTTCCGGACCTGGATGCCGTGCTGCGCGAAACGGTCGCAACCTGAACGTGTCGACCTAGGGCTTGCACCAGCTAGGGTCGGCCCGGTCTTGTCCGCGCACGAACGCCGCCGCTAGCTTGATGCCCCGGAGAATCGTGCGAGGAGAAGTGCGGCATGACTGCGATCGGCGGCGCGAACATCTGGAATCCCGTTTCCCTGTCCGGTGAGGCGACACCGCAGGGCAATCCGTCCGGGCAAACCTTCGAGCCGCTGCTGCGCCGGGACGATACCGTGATGTCCTGGGGCTGCGAGTACGGCAAGGGCATCTTCATCGTGCTCGACACGGGTCGCGAGGGACCGGATGACGTCAAGATCGTGATCCACGAGGACGGCAGCTCGACGGTGACCGTCAACGGCGTCGAGTACGAGTTCGATCGCGAGCAGACGCAGAACCTGCGTGTGCGCGTCGACGACAACGACCGCGTGCAGGTCGACGACCGCCGATCGGGCCTCGAGAAGGCGCTGGACCCGAATCCGATCCAGGTCTTCGAATACCCCGAGTGAGCGGCGCAACAGCGGCCGCACCCACCGCGCAGCCGGCAACCGACCGCTAGGGCCGGGCCGGCCGTGAACGCAGCGCGGCGCGCAGGTGCGCGCCGAGGTGATAGCTGCGGTAGCGGCAGACGTCGAAGCCGCGCTGGATCAGCACGCGCCCGTCGGCGAATTCGGCGCGCAGGTCGCGCAGGCAGTTGCGCGAATCCCCTTCGATCGCCACCGTGGCCGAGTCGCCGCCGCCGCGCAGCGCGCCGCCCAGCGGCAGATCGAGAAACGCGCCGCTGCCGGCCGGCGCCTCGGCGAACGCGACGAGACTGTCCTTGGCGGTGTTGACCACGTCGACGTAGTGAACGGTTGCGGCGCATCCCGCACCCGGTGCGGCGAACAGAGCGGCGAGCAGACACGAACGCATGGCAATCTCCCGTCGTCGAGAAGCTGTCGAGCAGCGCCGGGAAACGATCGCCGGCACGGGAAATCTGCCCGCCCAGGGCCGTGCGTCGACAGCGAAACGGGACGAATCGTCGTCGCGCAAGGACCAATCGTAGCCGTCCGCGGCGAGGCTTCTCAGGCCCCGGGCCGGCCACTACGATGGCCCGATGGAGAACCCGCCGCCGCTTCGCACGGAACCGGATCCGAGCCCGCTGCTCGACCGCGTGCTGCTGCGCGGTCCGCGCCATCTGGTGCTATGGGCGCTGATCGTCGCGCTGTTCGCCGCGCAGTGGTACCTGCACGACTGGCTGTTCTCCGGCGGCCATCCGTGGCCGGCGATCGAATACGTGCGCTGGTCGTTCCTGCGCTGGTTCGCCTGGGTGCCGCTGGCGCCTCTGGTCTTCCGGCTGGCCGAACGCTTTCCGATCGATTCGCCGCTGCGCCTGCGCTTCCTCGGCCTGCATCTGGCGGCGAGCGTCGCGGTCACCGCGTTCTCGGTCGCCGCCGGCGCCCTGCTCTCGCACTGGCTGCTGCCGGACCAGCCGTCGTTCGGGGACCAGCTGCGGCACTTCGCCGGCAAGTACGCGCTGATCGACTTCCTCGTCTACTGGGTGCTGGTGTCGATCCGCCAGACCGTGCACTTCTACCGCGAGAAGAACCGCAGGGAACTCGAATCGAGCCGGCTGGCCACCGAGCTGGCGCAGTCGCGCCTGCAGGTGCTCAAGATGCAGCTGCAGCCGCACTTCCTGTTCAACACGCTGCACACGATCGGCACGCTGATCGACGAGGACCCGGCCGCCGCCGAGGAAATGCTGCTGCGCCTGAGCGAACTGCTGCGCGCGTTCCTGGAGGACTACCGCGGGCAGGAAATCCCGCTCGGCCACGAACTGGAACTGGTCGACCTGTACCTCGGCATCCAGCGCACGCGCTTCAAGGACCGCCTGACGACGCGCATCCACGCGGCGCCGGACACGCTCGATTGCGCCGTGCCGAGCCTGATCCTGCAGCCGCTGGTGGAGAACGCGATCCAGTACGGCATCGGCCGCAACGTCGGCGAAGACTGCATCGAGATCGACAGCCGCCTCGAAGGCGACCAGCTGTGCCTGGAGGTGCGCAACCGCAACAGCGCGCTCGAACGCATTTCCACCGGCACTTATCGGCGCGGCATCGGCCTTTCCAATTCGCGCCTGCGGCTGAGGGAACTCTACGGCGACGCCGCGCAGATCCAGCTGGTGGCCGCGGCGCCGCACGGCGTGGTCTGTCGCGTGCGCCTGCCGGCGCGCCGGCTCGACCTGGACGACCTCGCGCGGCCGGGCGAGGAAACCGCGTGAAGCTGCGCGCGCTGGTGGTCGACGACGAGCCGATCGCGCGCCACGCCATCGTGCGCCTGCTGCGCGACGACGGCGAGATCGAGCTGGCCGGCGAGTGCGGCGACGGTGCCGGCGCGGTCGCGGCAATCCGCCGGCAGGCGCCGGACCTCGTCTTCCTCGACATCCAGATGCCGGCGATGAGCGGCATCGACGTCGTCGCCGCGGTCGGCCAGGAACGCATGCCGGCGACCGTGTTCGTGACCGCCTACGAGCACTACGCGGTGCGCGCGTTCGAGTCGAACGCGGTCGACTACCTGGTCAAGCCGTTCAGCCGCGAGCGCTTCCAGAAGATGCTCGCGCGCGCCAAGGCGCGCATCGCCGCCGCGCCCGATCCGGCCCACGCCGTCTCGCAGCAGGTGCTGCGCGCGCTGGCCGAACTCACGGCGCGGCCCGACTATCCGGCACGCATTCCCGTTCCCGTCGACGAGCACATCGAGCTGATCGAAGTCGACGACATCGTGTGGATCAAGGCCAACCGCAACACCGTCAACCTGCACCTGGACGGGCGCGTGTACGTCCTGCGCGAGACCATGAGCGGCCTCGCCGCACGGCTCGATCCGAAGCACTTCGCCCGCGTGCACCGTTCGGCGATCGTCAACGCGCGGCGCATCAAGGCGATCCATCCGTGGTTCAACGGCTACCACGTGCTGGTCATGGACACCGGCCAGGAGCTGCGCATGAGCCGCTACCAGCACGAGAGCTTCCTCAAGCTCGTCGGGCGGCGCGCGGAAGCGGACTGACGCGAGCGCCCCTCAGGAGCGCTTCACCGCATGCCCGCCGAACTCGTTGCGCATCGCGGCGAGCAGCTTGTCGGCGTAGGAATCGTCGTCGCGCGAGCGCAGGCGCTCGAGCAACGCCTGGGTGATCACCGGCGCCGGCACGTCGAGCGCGATCGCCTCGGCGACGGTCCAGCGACCCTCGCCGGAATCGGCCACGTGCGGGGCGATGCCGTCCATCGACGGGTTCTTCGCCAGCGCATCGGCGGTGAGGTCGAGCAGCCACGAGCGCACGACGCTGCCGTGGCGCCAGATCTCGGCGAGCTGGTGCAGGTCGAAACCGAACTCGGCCTTGTGCCGCAGGATCGAGAAGCCTTCCGCGTAGGCCTGCATCAGGCCGTACTCGATGCCGTTGTGGATCATCTTGGCGTAGTGGCCGGCGCCGGAGGGACCGACCCGGCCCCAGCCGCGGTCAGCGGCCGGCGCGAGGGTTTCGAACACCGGCCGCAGGCGTTCGACCGCCGCGGCGTCGCCGCCGATCATCAGGCTGTAGCCTTCGGCCAGTCCCCAGACGCCGCCGCTGGTGCCGCAGTCGACGTAGTCCACGCGCTGCTGCGCGGCCTGTTGCGCGCGCCGCAGGGTGTCGTGGTAGTTCGAGTTGCCGCCGTCGATCACGGCGTCGCCGGCGTCGAGCAGCGGCAGCAGCGATTGGATCGTGCGATCGGTGATCTCGCCGGCCGGCACCATCAGCCACAGCGCGCGCGGCGCAGCGAGCAGGCCGACCAGTTCCTGCAGCGAAGCGGCCGCTTCGCCGCCGTGCGAGACGATCGCGGCCCGCGCGTCCGCGTCCGGATCGAAGCCGACCACGCGGTGCCCGCCGCGCAGCAGCCGCTGCGCCATGTTCGCGCCCATGCGGCCGAGGCCGATCATGCCCAGTTCCATCGCGATGCTCCGTTGGCGGCACTGCCGCAGTCGGCCGCGATGATAGCCCGCAAAGAAAATCGCGGCGCCGGCCGATGCGCTGCCGGCCGGCGCTGCGGCGGGCGTCAGTCGGAGGTGGCGCCACCGAAGCGGTCGGCGAAGATCGTGTCGGTGGCGACGAAGCGCGCGATGGTCATGTCGAAGTCGCTGGCGGCCGCCGGATTGGCCTGCGTCCAGCGCCGGTAGCCGGCGGTCACGACCTGCGTGCCGTCCATGATCAGGTCGGAGCCGTACGAGAGCTTCTGCGCGTCCGTGAAGGCCGAGAAATCCAGCACCGCCGCCGCGTGCAGCGGCGTCCCGTTGGAGCCGAACTGCACGACCGACTGCATCGGATGGCCGTCGCCGAACAGATCGTCCTTGATGTCCAGCCCGACCACCAGATCGCGCGTGTCGGCGCGCTCGGCGATGCCGTAGGGCACGTTCGTTCCGCTGAGCACCAGCTGGTGCCGCATGTTGCTGCTGCCGCCGCCGAAGGCGTTGTCCAGGTCGCCGTTCGGCTGGTACGCCGCGAGCAGCAGTTCGTACTGCGGCGAGGGGCTGGCGCTGTCGTTGTAGGCGAAGCCGGCGACGACGAAGCCGCCGTCGTGGCGCCGCGCGATGCGCGTCACCGAGTCCTGCTTGCTAGTGCCCAGGTCGCCGTAGACGGAGTCGTTGATGAAATCGTCGGCCTGCCCGCTGACGCCGTTCACGCTGATCACGAAGCCGTCGATGTCGCCGCCGGACGGCGCGCGCTGCTTCTGGCCGACGATCACCAGCCGGTAGGCGAACGGCGACGGCGAATAGGCCAGCACGTCGAACGCGGCGTCGCGGCCGTTCGGCGTCATGTCCGGGTTGTAGAGGAACACGCCGGGATGGGCGGGCGTGTTGCCGAACGTCATGTCGCGCGCACCGGTGACCGGATTGAGATGGATCGCGAACGCGGCCGGATTCCTGGTCGTGCCGACGCCCGAATCGGTGTCCGTTTCGCCGACGACGTACAACTGCGCGGCGTACCAAACGATGCGCATCGGACGGTCGTTGCGGTTCGCCGCGTCGGCGCCCAGGTCCAGCCAGACTCCCGCGATGCCGGCCGAGCCGAAGCCCTGGCACGGCGTGCCGTCACCGTCGACGCAGGCGATCTGGATGTCGAGGTCAGTGCTGGAACCGGTGTGCTGCATGCCGACGAAGTAGAACGTGTCGCCCGGCCCCTTGGCGACGTCCACGACGTCGATCATGGTCGACGGAATCAGCCGGCGCCCGGTGCCGTTGTAGGTCAGGTCGTAGGAGCCGTCGTCCTTGATGCGGGCCATCGCCAGTTTCCGGCCACCGGAGGAATCGGCCTGGTAGCCCAACAGCCAGTAGCCGCCGTCGGCGCTCGGGAAGACGCGCAGGCCGACGTCGAACTTGGCCGCGCCCGAGTTGAAGTCGGCGGTGCGCGAACCGGTGCCGTCGAACGAGCCGTCCGGGGTCAGGTCGCTGAACGCGAGCGAGCCGAACGGCTGTCCGTCCGCGTCGAGCACGCGCGCCTGCAGGATGTCCTTGTCGAAGTCGGTGGCCTGCGCCGGCGCGAACGCCAGCAGGCCGAGAGCGAGCAGCATGGTTTTCATGGCATTCCCCGTCGAATGAATGGAATGCCCGGTAGTACGCAACGCTGCGGCGGATCGGGACATGCGCCGCACGCCGCTCGAAAGCCGCCCGAAAGACGTGCGCTTCAAGCTAGCGGCAGGATTCGGCGACAGGCTCCGGACGAGCGGACCGGTCACCGATCAACTCATTGATTATCCGAAGATATTCATGATCAAACCTGCGGAGTTCTACCTCAGCGGCGGACGCGCCGGCGTACTGCTGATCCACGGACTGACCGGCACGCCGACCGAGATGCGCTTCGTCGGCAACGGCCTCAACCGCGCCGGCTTCAGCGTGCTTGGCATGCAGCTGGCAGGGCACTGCGGCGACGAAGCCGACCTGCTCGCGACCGGCTGGCGCGACTGGACCGCCAGCGTCTCGGCCGCCGCCGACCGCCTGCGCGCGCAGGTCGATCATCTGTTCGTCGCCGGCCTGTCGATGGGTGCGGTGCTCGCGCTCAAGCTCGCCATCGATCGTCCGCACGACGTTGACGGCCTCGGCCTGTACGGCACCACGTTCTTCCACGACGGCTGGGCCACGCCGGCGATCGGCCGCCTCGCCTTCCTGCTGCCGCTGATCACCTCGCTCGGCTTCGGCCGCGACCGCGTGTCGGAAGAAGTCGAGCCGTACGGCATCAAGGACGAGCGCATCCGCAACCGCATCGTCGGCGCGATGCTCTCCGGCGACAGCCATGCCGCCGGCCTGGCCGGTTTCCCGTGGCCGTCGCTGGCCCAGTTCCAGCGCCTCTCGCTGCACGTGCGCAACCGCCTCGGCCGCGTGCGCGCGCCGTGCCTCGTCGCGCATTCCTCGCACGACGATGTCGCGAGCTTGCGCAACGTGCGCGTGGTCGAGCGCGGCGTGAACGCGCCGGTCGAGACGCTTCTGCTCGACAACAGCTACCACATGGTCACGGTCGACCAGGAACGCGGCAAGCTGATCGAACGCTCGGCCGCGTTCTTCCGGCACGTCGCCGAGCAGAATCCGGCCGAGCTGCCGCGCGGCGCCGCGGTCGCGACGGCGATCGACTGAGGGTGGCACTGCCCGCCTGGGCATTCCCGGCTCGACGGGCCAAGTTTTTTCCTTCTCCCGCGTGCGGGAGTAACGTGCCGAAGGCGGATGAGGGATTCCTGGTGTGTCATTGCAAGCATTTCCCTCACCCGGCGCGCTGCGCGCGCCGGCCTCTCCGGCGAGCGGCCGAGGTGAACCGCGAGAATCGCGAAGGCGGGAGGCGTTCGCTGCGATCGCCCGCGTCGCGATGACGGGCCGCCGATGACGGCCGCCGAGTCGTACCACAACCTGCTCGAGCCGCCTGCGCTGGTGCGCCATTTCCTCGCGCATCCGCCGCTGGATTTCCGCGCCTCGACGCTGCCGTCCGGCACGCCGGTGTTCGTCGCGCGCTTCGATCTCCTGACCACCGCCGACGACGACCTGCGCCGCCGCGTGAGCGCGCTGCCGCTGTATCGCTGGTGGAGCCGCCTGCTGCGTCCGCGCACCTGCTTCGTCGGCACCACCGTGTCCGAGTACGCGCTGCTGCCGCGCGGCGGCGACGCCGATGCGCTGGTGCGCGAGTGGCGCGCCGCGCCGCAGGCGCGCCAGCCGTTCCTGATCGTCAAGGACCTGCCGCAGGAATCGCCCCTGCTCGACCAGGCCAGCAACGCCGCCGCGCGCGAGGTCGCCGCCGCCTGCGAACGCGCCGGCTTCGTGCTGCTCGAAGGCCAGGCGCTGGCCTGGGTGCCGATCGATTTCGAATCGACCGACGACTACCTCGCGCGGCTGTCCTCCGGCCGGCGCAAGGACATCCGCCGCAAGCTGCGCGCGCGCGCCGAGCTGGAGATCTCCGAGATCCCGACCGGTAGCGACTACTTCGCCGATGCCGCCGTGCGCGAGGAATTCTACGCACGCTATCTGGAGGTCTACGCGCAGAGCGAGATCCACTTCGACCAGCTCAGCGGCGAGTTCTTCGACGCGCTGCTGCAGGACGCATCGTGCGGCGGCATCGTGTTCGTGTATCGTCACCGCGGTGAACTGATCGGCTGGAACCTGTGTTTCGTCGTCGGCGACGCGCTGGTCGACAAGTACGTCGGCTTCCGCTATCCGCAGGCACGCGAGCAGAACCTGTACTTCGTGAGCTGGATGCACAACCTCGACTACGCGCGCCGCCGCGACCTGTGCTGCTACGTCGCCGGCTGGACCGATCCGCAGATCAAGTCCTACCTCGGCGCGCGCTTCACCTTCACGCGCCACGCCGTGCGCCCGCGCAGCCGCGTGCTGCGTGCGCTGCTGCAGCGTATCGCCGGCCGCTTCGAGAGCGACCGCGCGCGCCTGGACGGCAGCGCCTCCGCGCCTGCAGCCAACGACGATGCCTGACCGCCCGCCCTCGGCCCTCAGTCCTCAGCCCTGCCCTCCGGCACCGCTCGTCCTTGATTTCGACCGCTCGGTCGGCGCGCTGCCCGATGCGCACGTCGTCGACCTGGGCGACTGGCAGGAAGCGATCCGCTTCGGCTGCACGCTGCGCCGCTTCCGCAACGTGGTGCGCGCGATCGAGACGCGCCTGCCGCCGAGCTACGGCACCGTCTTCCTCGGCAGCGGCGACTACCACCATCTGAGCTGGCCGCTGATCGGGCGCTGCGCCGCGCCGGCGCCGTTCGAGGTCGTGGTGTTCGACAACCACCCGGACAACATGCGCTTCCCGTTCGGCGTGCACTGCGGCTCGTGGGTGCGCAAGGTCGCGCTGCTGCCGCAGGTCGTGCGCGTGCGCGTGCTCGGCATCGGCTCGGCCGACGTGTCCGCCGCGCACGCGTGGGAGAACTACCTGACGCCGCTGCGCCGCGGCAAGCTCGAATACTGGACCGTCGGCGTCGACACCGGCTGGTCGCGCCGTCTCGGCCTGCAGTCCGCGTTCCGCGGCTTCGACACGCCGCAGGCGCTGGTCGAGCGCTTCGCCGAGGAACAGCGCGGCTCGACCGTGCCGGTCTACCTGTCGATCGACAAGGACGTGCTCAGCCCCGAGGTCGCGCACACCAACTGGGACCAGGGCCGCATGCTCGAGGCCGATCTCGCGCGCGGCATCGACGCCCTGCACGGACGCCTCGTCGGCAGCGACATCACCGGCGACGTCTCCGCCTACCGCTACCGGACGTGGTGGAAGCGCAAGCTCAGCGCGCTCGACGAGCAACCGGAGATCGACGCGGCGCAACTGGCGCAGTGGCAGGCGCAGCAGCATGCGTTGAATCTGCGGTTGCTGGAGAGGATCGAAGCGGCAACGCGGGGATGACAGGGGCAAACTTCAGAAGCACATGATCAAGATCATTGCGTTGCTCATCGGTTTCGCCGTATCTGTTTTCGTAGCGGCACATGCCGCCACCTTCTTCGAGGAGGACTCCTGCCTGGACGCGGGAGGGAAAATCGAGTCCCCAACCGGGGCGTGCAGCTTGAATCGAGACGGCTCTTACGTGCCGTTGCTCTCACGACCGGACCTCTACGCCTTCTGGACTTTGTTCACCTTCATCATGCTCACTCCGGGCTGCGCGTCAGCATGGATTCTCCAGAAGATGCTTACCCGAGCCAGGGATCGATTCGGCAGCACCAAGCTCGACGGAAGCGTAGGTTCAATTTGAACGCCCGACTGGACGACCTTCACCATCCCGGCAACCGAAGATGAATTTCGACAAACGCTCGAGTGCTCTGGGCTTGGCCCTGCTGTTCCTTTCCTCTTTCGCCTCCGCCGAACCTGCGTCTGCCACGACCGCCTCCGTCGCCCCACCCCCTTTCCAAATCGAACGCAGCACCGTCCACACCATCGACTCGACCAAGCTCGAGCGCAGCTACGACCTCTACGTGAAGCTGCCGCCGGGCTACGAAAAGCCCGAGAACGCGCAGCGCACGTATCCGGTGCTGTACCTGACCGACGGGCCGTACACGTTCCAGGTCGCTTCGGGCGTCACGCGCGTGCCGTTCAACCACGGCACGTTCGAGGATTTCATCCTGGTCGGGCTGTCGTACGCACGCGGCGACGATCCGGTGGTCAGCCGCGAACGCGATCTGACGCCGCTGGTCGACCGGCGCAACAAGCCGACGCCGACCGGCGGCGCGCCGGCCTTTCTCGACTTCATCCGTGACGAAGCGATCCCGCTGATCGAGAAGACCTACCGCGCCGATCCGCGTCGGCGCAGCCTGGCTGGCCAGTCGTACGGCGGGCTGTTCGGCATCTGGGTGATGTTCAACGAACCGGAACTGTTCCAGAACTACATCCTGACCAGCGCCTCGCTCTGGTACAACAGGAAAGCGATGTTCGACGCCGAGGCGGCGTACGCGAAGACGCACGCCGACCTGAAGGCGAACCTGTACATGGCGATCGGCTCGACCGAATACCCCGGCGGCTGCGGTGATGCGCCTTCGCAATGTCCGGACGGCTCGAACATGGTCGCGCAGCAGGCACAGATGCTCGAGCGCCTCGCCTCGCGCAAGTACAAGAGCCTGAAGCTGCATGGCAAGGTCGTCGAGGGCGCGTTCCACACGACCACGTTCCCGGTCGGCCTGCTGTGGGCGCTGCAGGACGTATTCCTGCTCCGGAAATGATCCGCTAGGCGGCGGCGACGGCCGCTTGCAGGCGCGCGCAGATCGTCTCGAACGCCGCGTCGGCAAGCCAGGGGCTGTTGGACACCGTCAAGGTCGTCGCCGCGAACGCGCGCGCGTTCGGTATCGCGCCGCTTTCCTCAGCGCGCTTGCCGACGAAGGGCTGCAGGTAGCCGTAATCCGGCAGCGCGTGGATGAACAGTCGGCTGACGCCGAGGCCGGCGCCCCACAGGTCGCGCAGCGCCGCGTCGCGGCTTGCCTCGTCGCGCAGACGCAGCAGCAGGAACGGCCAGGTGCCCTCGGCGCCGGGCCGATCGTCGACGACGTCGACGCCATCGATGCGCGCCAGCCTCGCCTTGCGCCGCGCCGCCTGCGCGGTGCAGGTCTCGAGGAACGCCGGCAGACGTGCGAACGCACGAGCGCCGACCGAGCGGCGCCAGCGCCCCAGCGTGTGCAGCGGAATGTCGGCGTCGAAATCGTCGCCGACCGCGGCGACCGGATCGCCGCGCCGCAGCGCGCGGCGCAGCGGCGCGCCGTAGGCGAGGCCGAGCAGCGAAGGCCGGTACAGCGCGTGGTAGCCGAGCAGCTGCAGCGAACGCCGCAGCTCCCAGCCGAAGCGATACGGCACGATCTCGCGGCTCGTGCGCGCGAGTTCCCGCCGCAGCGTGGCATCGCGCGCGACTATCAGCCCGCCCTCGAAGGTGGTCAGGCCTTTTCCGACCGCGAGGCTGAAGAAGCCGACGTCGCCGTCGAGCCCGACCGGCCGGCCATCGCGCCGGGCGCCGAGTGCCTGCGCGGCATCCTCGATCACGAAGGCGCCCACCGCGCGCGCGATCGCGAGCGCCGCGTCGACGTCGGCGACGCGACCGGCGAGGTGCGTCGGCACGACCGCCAGCGTGTCGCGGTCGCAGGCCTGTTCCAGCTGCTGCGCGTCGAAGTCGATCGAGCCCGGCGCGAGGTCGCACAGGCGCAGTTCCAGCCCGCAATGCGCGACGGCGAGCGCGACCAGCGGACAGGTGTAGGCCGGCACGACGACGACGCTGCGGCCGCTCAGGCGATGCAGGGCGGTCAGCGCGACGACGAGGCTGGCGGTGCCGGAGCATTCGACCTGCACGTCGTCGACGCCGAGGAAATCGGCAGCGGCGCGCGCGAGGTCGCCGCGCGCTGCGGCGGAGCCGGCGAACGGCGAAAGATCGCCCCAGTACGGCGGCAGGCCCGCGGTGGGAGGAACTTCGAGGAAGCTAGGCGGGTGGCTTTTCGCCATCGGTTTCGCTGATCGCCAGGCAAACGATGCCGGCGATGATAAGCGCGCAGCCGAGCAGCTGCGGCGTGCCGATCTTTTCGTCGAACAGCACCACCGACAGCGCCATCACGCTGATGACCTCCAGGTGCGAGGCGGCGAAGGCCGGTCCGATCGGCGCGTGCTCGAGCAGGGTCATCCAGCTCAGGAACGCGCCGACGTAGCAGGCGATCGCGCAGTACACCCACGGCGTCGACAGCAGGCGCAGCACCCAGTCCAGGTTCGCCTCCGGCGGCATCGCGTGGTTCGCGGTGAGCTTGAAGCACACCTGCGCGAACGTGTCGAAGCACATCAGCACCAGGAATCCGATCAGGTAGAAGCGGCGCATCAGGCGAGCCCCACGACGGCGACGCCGGCCGCGACGAGGAGGATTCCGGCGGTGCGCAGCGGCGAGAACCGCTCGTTGAACAGGATGCGCCCGGCGATCATCACCGCGACGATGTTGATCGAGCCGAGCAGCACGCCCTCCGACAGCGGCACCAGCGAGAGGAAGGCGAGCCAGACCAGGAACTCGCCGACGTAGCAGCCCACGCCGATCCAGATCCACGGCCGCCGCGCCATCGCGCGCCAGCGCGCGGCGCCCTCGCCCAGGCCCGGCGCGGCTGCGGCGGCCTTGAACGAAAGCTGCCCGAAAGTATCGAGCAGTACATTGAGCAGCCACAGCGTGACCACGGTCGCGGACATCGAGGACCTGCGGGAGTCGGACCGGCGCTGCGGCGCCGGCTGCGGTTGGAGGCGGCGCAGTATGCCCGCGCCGGACGACAGCGTCGACCGTTCCGCACCGTCCTTGAAGATCGCGCCGGGCCCGGCGATGATGCCGGCGACGCATCGCGCCGCCGATGCGCGAGGACCCCGAGGAGAGACGGAATGAGCAGCGTGCAGGACACCGTGTTCGACATCATCGCGAAGGAGTCGGGCATCGATCGCGCGCGCATCACGCCCGAGGCGACGCTGAAGGATCTGGAGATCCAGTCGCTCGATGCCGTGCAGATCATTTTCGAGATCGAGGACCACTTCAAGATCACCATGCCCGACCGCGATCCGAACTTCGACACGGAGTCGGTCAAGGGCCTGGTCGAGGCGGTCGAGAAGCTCGTCGCCGAACAGCCGGCGCAGTCCTGAACACGACTGCGCCAGGATCGCGCATGCATCGCGTCGTCATCACCGGCATCGGCGCCGTCACGCCGCTCGGACCCAACGCCGCCGACTCCTGGCGCGCGATGCGCGAAGGACGCGCGGCGATCGGCCCGATCATCAGCCTGCCGCGCGAATCGCTGCGCTTCGGCATCGCCGCCGAAGTGCGCGACTTCGATCCTGCCGCGCATTTCGACGACAAGCGCCTGCCCCTGCTCGATCGCGTCTCGCAGTTCGCGCTGGTCGCGGCGCGCGAAGCGGTGGCGCAGTCCGGCATCGATTTCGCCGCGGATGGCCTCGGCGAGAACACCGCGGTCGTGATCGGCAGCGGCATCGGCGGCGAACAGACCCACGACGCCTCGTTCAAGCGCCTGTACGGCGAGAACAATCCGCGCCTGCATCCGCTGACGATCGTGCGCCTGATGGCGAACGCGCCGGCCTCGCACGTGGCCATCGAGTTCGGCCTGCACGGTCCCGCGTTCGCCACCGTCAGCGCGTGCTCGTCGGCCAACCACGCCCTCGCCCAGGCCTTCCACATGGTGCGCAGCGGCGTCGCCGACGCCGCCCTCGCCGGCGGCACCGAAGCGTGCATCACGCTCGGCACGGTCAAGGCCTGGGAAGCGATGCGCGTGATGGCCGACGACACCTGCCGGCCGTTCTCCAGGCAGCGCCGCGGCATGGTGCTCGGCGAAGGCGCCGGCGTGATCGTGCTGGAAACGCTCGAACACGCGCAGCGCCGCGGCGCGACGATCCTGGCCGAATTCGTCGGCGCCGGCATGTCGGCCGACGCCGGCGACATCGTGTTTCCGTCCGAGGCCGGCGCGGCGAAGGCGATCGAGCGCGCGCTGAAGGACGGCGGCCTGGCACCGGAAGACGTCGACTACGTCAACGCCCACGGCACCGCCACGCCGGCGAACGACCCGACCGAAACCAAGGCGATCCGCCGCGCGTTCGGCGCGCACGCGGACCGCCTCGCCGTCTCGTCGACCAAGTCGATGCACGGCCATGCGCTCGGCGCGGCCGGCGCGGTGGAACTCGTCGCCGCGATCGGCGCCCTGCGCGACGGCGTCGTGCCGCCGACCGCGAACTTCGGCGACGCCGATCCGGAATGCGATCTCGACTACGTGCCCAACGTCGCACGCGAGATGCCGGTGCGTGCCGCGATCAGCAACTCCTTCGCCTTCGGCGGACTCAACGCGGTCGTGGCGCTGCGCCGCGCACCTTAGGGCACGCCGGAACCGGTACGCCACGCTTTTGCGCGCCCGTCTTTACGTCGGTTTGCATGGGCGAGATTCAGCGCCGCGCGGCTAATTTCTGCTCCGAACCACGCGCTCCGTCGAGCGCATCGAAGCAGGAGAACATCATGCACCGCCCGATTCTGTCGTCGCTGATACTGGCCGCCGCACTCGTCGCCGGCGGCACCCTGAGCGCCACGCCGGCGCAGGCACGGGGAGGCGTCGTCGTCTACGCCACGTCCGCGCCGCCGCCGTTGCGCGCCGAACGGATTCCGCCGCCGCGCCGCGGCTACGTCTGGGTCGGCGGCTCGTGGGACTGGTCGCACGGCCGCTACCGCTGGGTGCCGGGCTACTGGACGCACGTGCGTCCGGGCTACCACTACGCTCCCGTGCGCTGGACGCACGGCCCGCGCGGCTGGCATCGCGAGCGCGGCCGCTGGCACCGTTGAGTCCGCCGCTGCGTGAGCGAAAAAAGGAAAGGGCCCGCATTCGCGGGCCCTTTTTTTACCTGCCGTGCGCAGCGAGGGATCAGAAGCGCAGGCGGGCGAACAGCGACGGACCGTCGAGGTCGAGATCCAGGTTCGCATCGTAGCCGCTGCGCTTGTGGTCGAGGCTGATCTCGGTCTTGCCGTATTCCGCACCGAGCCCGAGGTTGTGGAACGGGAACCACTCCACGCCGATGCGCCCGTCGTAGATGTGACCGGACAGGCTGCCGCCGTTCTTCTTCACGCCCGAGGCATTGACGTAGAAGCGCAGGGAATCGGAGAACGCATGCTTGTACGCCAGCGTGACCATCGGCGCGACCGCATCCTCGTCCCACTTGGCGCTGGCCTCGTAGGTCTGCCCGTCCGCGGTGGCGCTGCCGCTCAGGCCGAGCTTGGCGCGATAGTAGGCGGCGCCGAGACCGATGCCGAACACGTCGCTGCCGCTGCCGAACCACCAGTGGTAGGCGGCGCTGCCGATGTCGAAGTCGAACTTGCCGCGCACGCGTGCGTTGAGGTCGAACGGAACGCCCTGGAAGTTGAACTGCTCGGTCAGCGTCTGCGTTTGCGAACGGCTGAGCCGGTAGAAGTCGAAGGTGAAGCCCTGCGTGTCGAACAGCAGCAGGTCCAGTCGCGCGCGCGCGACCGATTCGTGACCGCTGCCGAGGTCGAGCCTGCCGGTCGACAGATCGTCGCTGTCGGCCTTCAGATGGGCGTCGGTGTTCAGATAGGAGCCGCCGAGCCAGATGCTGACGCGATCGAGCGCCGGCGACGGATCGGCGAACGCCGCCGGGCTGGCGGCGAGCAGGCCCAGCGCGCACAGCGCCGGCAGGGATTTGGAGTTTTTCTTCGCCACGGTCTTCCTCGCGAGTCGATCTTGATGGACCTTGAATACTGCCGCCGCGGCGGATTTGCAGAATGAACGAAGCCGTAACGAAGGAACGCGGCGCATGCGCGCAATGGCGTGCGAAGCGCGGCTTTTCTCAGCGCATCGCCGCGCGCGCGTACTGCGCCGGCGTGCATCCGACGATCCGCTTGAAGTCGCGGATCAGGTGCGCCTGGTCGGCGTAGCCGAGATCGAGCGCAAGCGCGGCCCAGTCGACGTCGCCGCCGGCGTCGATGCGCGCAGGCGCCTCGTGCAGGCGGTAGCGCTGGATCACCCATTTCGGCGACACGCCGACGTAGTCGCGGAACTGGCGCTGCAGGCTGCGCAGGCCGATGCCGAAGCGCTGCGCGACCTGCTCGATGCGCGTGATGTCGCGCTCGGCGGCCATGCACGCGGCGATGCGCGTCATCGACGCCGCGGTCGCGTCGATGTGCGCCTCGCGTGCGCGCAGGAACGCTTCCAGCTCGACGATCGTCGCGCGATGGTCGGCGCTCGCCAGTGCCCGCGGCGCGAGTTCTTCCGCCGCCTCGCCGAAGACGCGACCCAGGTCGATCGTGCGGTCGGCATAGGCGGATACCGGTCCACTCGCGAAAGGACGGAAGCCGCCCGGATGAAACTTGATGCCGAACACGCGCCCGCGGCCTTGCAGCTTCGCCGTGAAGCGGCGCGTGGTCGGGCCGGTCAAGGTGGCGCGATCGTCTTCGAGCACGATGTGCACGACCGGATGCGGCAGCGTCTCGCGCACACACGGGCGGTCGAGGTCCCATTCGACCGTCCAGTAGTGCTCGACGAACGGCGCGAGATCGGGCGAAGGCCAGTAGCGCGCGTGCGCGAAGCCCGCCGCGGAGTCGGCAGCGCGCAGAACGCCGCGCGGCGGATCGTGTTTCGGCTGGACCATGTCGCGTTTCTTCAATCCCGACGCTCGGGTGCTCGCTAGCCTGTTACCGCCGCGGTCGTCCGCACCGCGCAGGCGAAGAACCCGGCATGCGACTGACGACGCTCTGCCTGATCGCACCGGTCTTGTTCGCCGGCCCGATTCCATCCAGCATCGACCGGACCCGCTCCGGCCATTCCGCCATCCATCAGGGAACCGCCATGAAACAGCCTGCGAAGGGCGCTTTCGACGTGAAAGTGCAACCGCTCGAAGCCTACAACAAGAATCCGGACGCCGGCCTCGGCCGCATGTCGATCGACAAGCAGTTCCACGGCGACCTCGACGCGGTCAGCCAGGGCGAGATGCTGTACGCCGGAAACAGCAAGGACACCGGCGGCTACGTCGCGGTGGAACGCGTGACCGGCACGCTGCACGGCAAGCGCGGCGCTTTCTCGCTGCAGCACAATGCGACGCGGACGCCCGGCGAGGCCCATCTGAACATCATCGTCGTGCCCGGCTCGGGCACCGGCGAACTCGCCGGGCTCGACGGCACGATGAAGATCGTCATCGCCGAGGGCGGCAAGCACTACTACGAATTCGATTACGAACTTGCCGAGTGAGCACCACTGGCGAGGCTGTCGAAGAAGCATCTCTCGCAGAGACGCGGAGGAAAGAAAAGCCTTCTCGCCGAAACGCTTTCTCTGCGCCTCTGCGAGAAAGCTTTCTTGCCGCGGCGTCAGCCGAATGTCCGCCGCGGCGCTGCCGTCACACGCTGCGCGCGAGATCCGCCGCCACCTGCTTCGCCGCGGCCAGCGTCGCCGCCACGTCCTCGCGCGTGTGCGCGGTGGAGACGAACAGGTTCTCGTACGCGCCCGGATGGAACAGCACGCCGCGCTCGAGCATGCCCTGCCACCAGCGGCGGAAGATGTCCTGGTCGGCGCGGCGCTCGGCGTCGCGGTAGTTGTGGATCTCTTCCTTGGCGAACCACACCTGCATCAGCGGGCCGAGGCCAACGACGTAGGCCGGCAGGCCCGCCTCGCTCAGCACCTTGCCCAGGCCCAGGCGCAGCTCGTCCGACACCGCGTCGAGCTTTTCGTACAGGCCCGGAGTCGCCAGTTCGTCGAGCGCCGCGTTCGCCGCCGAGATCGCGATGCCGTTGGCGCTGTAGGTGCCGGCCATCGAGACGGTGCCGTTGGCGACCAGCGCCATGATGTCGGCGCGCCCGCCCATCGCGGCGACCGGGAAGCCGCCGCCGATGCCCTTGGCGAACACCGACAGGTCCGGCGTGACGCCCAGACGTCCCTGCGCGCCGGCCAGGCCGAGGCGGAAGCCGGTGATCACCTCGTCGAAGATCAGCACGATGCCGCGCTCGCGCGTCAGCTCGCGCATCGCCTCGAGATAGCCGGGCCTGGGCAGGATGCAGCCGGTGTTGCACATCACCGGCTCGGTCAGCACCGCGGCGATGGAATCGCCCTCGCGCGCGATCGCATCGGCCAGCGCCTGCGGATCGTTCCACGGCAGGATGAGCAGGTTCTCCTCCACGCCCTTCGGCATGCCCGGGCCCTGCGGCACGGCCACCGGACGGTCGTCGGGACCGGCCTTGGCGATGGACGGATGCTTGCTCCAGTACACGCCGTCGGAGAAGCCGTGGTACATGCCTTCGAAGCGGATGATCTTGTTGCGCTTGGTGAACGCGCGAGCGAGCCGCGTCGCATAGAGCACCGCCTCGGTACCGGTATTGCACAGGCGCACCTGCTCCACGCTCGGCACCGCGGCGACGATCTTCTCGGCCAGGCGCGCTTCGTCGGCGGTCGGCAGCGCGAACACGGTGCCGCGCGACTGGATGAAGTCGACCACGGCCTGCGTCACGCGCGGCGGCCGGTGGCCGAGCAGCATCGGCCCGAGGCCGAGCAGGTAGTCGATGTATTCGTTGCCGTCGACGTCGGTGAGGCGCGAACCCTGCCCGCTCTCGACGAACAGCGGATAGGGTGACCATCCCGACCACGTCGCGCGCGCGGTGCTGTTGACGCCGCCCGGGATCAGCTTGCAGGCGGCCTCGAACAGGCCGGCGCTGCGGGCCGTGTCGAGGCCGGCGACCAGGGGAGTTTTCGAGCTGTCGATGTTCAAGGGATGCGACTCCAGAATGACGGACCGGCCCGCGCCGGGCGCGGAGGATCGAAAAGGCTTCGGAACAATGGCGGCGCGCCGGATGCCGGCGCGGCCGCTGCGGCTCAGGCCGCCTGCAGCGACGCCGCCAGCGGCACTTCGCTGCCGTGCGCGGCGAGTTCGCCGGCGATCAGGGTCGGCAACAGGTCGACCGCGTCGGCGAAACTGGTGATCGGCACGTACGGGATGCCGGCCGAGCGGCAGTGTTCGATCAGGCGATGCTTGGCGAACACGAGATCCGCTTCGCCGGCCACGCAGAAATCGGACGCTCCGTCACCGATCAGCAGCACGCGCTGGCGTTCGGCGTGCGCGCGACCGGCGCACGAGCACTTGCAGTTGCCGCTGCGGCAATCCGCGCTGCCGTACGGGAACTGGAGTTTCCAGCTGCGCGCGCCGACCGCTTCCAGACGATTCGCCACGATCGGCAGGTCGCCCAGGTCGTAGGCGCCGAGGATGCGGCGGATCGCGTAGTCCAGGCCGTCGCTGACCACCGCCAGCGGCATGCCCGCCTCGCGCGCGGCGGCCGCGAACGCGGGGAAGGCGCGATCGATCGCCATACCGTCCAGATGCGCGTCCAGTTCCTCGCGGCTGGCGTCGAGCAGGGCGATCTGGCGCTCCATGCATTCGCGCGAGCCGATCTCGCCGCGCTTCCAGGCCTGCTCGATCGCCTGCCAGCCGGGCCGGCCGAAGCGCTCGAGCAGGGAATCGGTGATGTCCTCGACCGAGACGGTGCCGTCGAAGTCGCACAGGATCGTCCAGTGGGACATGGATCTGCGTTTTCCGCGAATCCCGGCGGGATTCTTCGCGGCGAACAGGGTAGTGGCGGGTGTCTTTCAGCCGGCTTTCGGCAACGCGGCCTTGCCGGCGCGCGTTCAGCGCCGCGAATAGGCCTGCTCGCGCGCGGTCTGCAGCTGCCGGCGCAGGTATTCGTCGCGCTCGATGCCGCCCGGAATCTCGCGCATCGCCATGACCTGCGCGACGATCTCCTTTTCGCGCGCCTTGTAGTCGAGGAAGCGAGGATCGGGCGAGGAAGCGCGCTCCTGTGCCGCCTGTTCGGCTTCGACGCGGTAGCGCGCGGCAATGTCGGCGATGCGGCCGTCGCGCTCGGCGGGATCGTCGATGCCGCTGCGCGTCAGCGCCACCTCGAGCATCATCGCCTCGCCGCCGGCGAGGTAGCGCCCGGCCGCGTACTGCCGTACCTGCTCGCGCAACGCGTCGGCTTCCGCACGGCGCCGCTCGGGTTCCAGCCCGGCGCCGGCGCGCAGGAAACTCAACGTGCGTTCCTTGAAGCGCGTGAACGACCGCCAGCGCGCGGCCGCGCCGTCCTCGTCCTCGTTCACGACGGCGGCGCCACCGGTCGCCGGCGCCACTGCGTCGCGCACGGGCGCAGCATCGGTCGCCGTCGCGACAGCCGGGACGGTCGGCGCGGCGCGATTCTCCGCCGGACGCATCGCGCGGTAGCCGAGCGCCAGGATCAGCGCGCCGACGGCGAGGCCGACGAGCACGCGTGGCCAAGCAGGACGGTTCGTGGTCATCGTGTCGATGCGCCCGGGCGAGGCGGCGGAGACGGTGCCCGCCGCCTCGCCCCGCGCCCTCAGCCGCTGGTGCCGAGGACGAGATTGACGAGCTGGTACAGCAGATTCGGCGGCTTGGCGCGATCGGCCGCGTCGCTGCTTTCCGAGGCGTGCATCACCGGCCCCTGTCCGTCGAGCACGCTGTCGATGAAGTCCTTCAGTTCCAGCTCCTGCTCCTGGATGTCGGAATTCTTCAGGTCCACGATCAGGTTGCAGTGGCTCTCGTTGAGCGCGCGGTACTGCGGGAAATAGCCGCCGAAGTTCGGCAACCCGCTCAATGTCGCGCTCAGCCGCTGCGTGTCGATGCGCCAGCGCTCCAGGTTCAGCGCATCGCGCACCTCGCCGGTGGCGCCGGCGCTGTCGGCGTAGAAGCGGCCGTAGGAGTAGTCGGAGAAGTCGCGGTCGTGCCAGAAGTGCGAGGTGCCCATGCGGTCGCCGGGCAGCTTGTTCGCCAGCGCGGCGTAGGCCGAGCCGTAGTCGTCGGCGTCGAGACCGGGCACTTCCGCGGCGAGGTAGCCGAACAGGGCGTCGGTGTTCCAGGTCTGGCGGATCTGCTCGTGCAGCAGCACCGACGGATACTGCGCCGGGTCGGCGCCGGTCGGCGCGCTCATCAGCGGGCCGGAGTCCGACAGCAGGAAGCCCCGGTTCGGCGCCATGTCGCGCCGCAGCGGGTAGTAGTGGATCAGGCTGCCGACGCCGCCGGCGCTGCTGCCGGAAAGCACCAGCTGCGCCGGACGCTGCAGGTGGTTCTTGAGCCAGGCCGCTACCGCGCGCGTGTTGCGCACGCCGTTGTGGTGGACGACGGTCGGATTGCCGCCGTCCGCGTCGGTGTAGACCGCCACCTTGTCGCCGCCGCTGACGTCGCCGGTGCAGTACGGCACGTAGACCAGGGTCCAGGACTGCGTCTTGACGAAGTCGAGGAACGGCGGCACGCGCTCGACCAGCGGCGTGATCAGGTTGTGGGTCAGGCTGGTGACCAGCGCGTTGCCGAGCGCGGAGAGATCCACGTCCGAGTACGCCAGGCTCATGTAGTAGTCGGGAATGCCGTGCATGTTGATCGCGCTGCGCACGCCGTCGCCGCCGATCACGCACGAATCGTAGTCCCAGCACGCGCCGCCCGGCTCCATGTAGAGCAGCATGTTGCTGGTGTTCGGCGCGCGGTTGACGAAGAACTTGTACGGCGAACCGTCGGCGCAGGCCGCGCCGGTGCTCGGGTCGACCTGCACGGTCTGCCACACGCCGTAGGCGCCGGGCGAGAAGCCGTCGTCGAAGCCGGAAGGATGGTCGAGCAGCGGGTACTGCGCGGCATCGTGCTGCGCCGGCGTGACGGGATTGTCCGCCCGCGGCGGAAACAGCAGGTTGAGGCTCGTGCGCCAGGCGTCGTAATCGCCCTCCTCGGCGTGCGCGCCGGCGAACGGCACGGCGAGCCCCAGCACGGCGAACGCACAGAAACGCTTGCACCGGTCTTTCATCATGGCGGAATCCTCCAGGATGGACGATGGACGTGTTCGAACAAGATTGGATTACCTAATTTAATCTTCCGTTTGAAACCATCGTAGGCTGACGCAGCCCGGCCCCGCCTTCTGAGACGGAATTCAAGAATCCGGGCATGCGCGAGCGAAGCCGCGCGATGCGGCGGCGCGGGAAGCGTTGGGGATTCGAGGCGGCCGCGCCGCGAACGCGGCGGGCGGATCAGCGCTTGAAGCGCACCAGCACGCGCTGGCCGATGCGGAACTCGCCGCCGTCGAGCTGCAGCACGCATTCGACGTCGTGCGCGCCGGCGCGCTCGACCGGATCGTCGGCCAGCCGGCTCGGGCCGAACACCTCGCCCACGCGCAGCACGCGCGCGGGGATGGCCTCGCCCTGGTCGGAATCGCGCACGATCTCGGCCTGCATGCCCGGTTTGACCAGGTCGACGTAGGCTTCGTTGAGCTCCGCGCGCACGATGCGCGGGCGGTTCGGCAGCAGCTGGAACAGCTCGGTCGCCAGCTGCGTCGACACCGCGTCGCCGACGTGCGCCGAGCGGCGCACGATGCGTCCGGCCGCCGGCGCCTTGATGCTGCGCGCGTCGAGTTCGGTGTGCGCTTCCTCGACCTGCTGGTGGGCGAGCTTCACCGCCGCTTCGGCGACGGAGGTTTCGGCCTTCAGCACGGCCAGCGCGGTGGCCGCGTCGTCGGCCGACTGGCCGGTCGCGGCGCCGGCCCCGGCGGCTTCGCCGAGCCGCTGCGCCTGCTGCTGCGCCTGCGGCAGCTTCGCCTTCAGCACGCCGACCTGCGCCTCGGCCTGGGCCAGCCGCGCCTGCGCGGCGCCGAGCGCGATCTTCGCCTGGCGCGGATCGATCGTCGCCAGCACCTGTCCCGCCTCGACGGCATCGCCGTCCTCGACGCGGATGTCCTCCAGCCGTCCGTCGCGCGGAGCGACGATGCGGATCAGCCCGCCCTCGACGTCGACCTGGCCGCGCGCCATCGCCAGGTACGGTCCCGGCGCGGGCACCGCGGCTGACTTCTCGCGCCGGCCGTCCGAACACGCGGCGAGCGCCGACGCGAGCACGACCGCGGCGAAGCGGCGACCGTACGCGCCGAACCGATTCTTCCCGAATGCTTTCGCTGGAGCCGCCGACACAGGTTCCCTCCGCAAGCCAGACAGCATAGCAAACCCCGGTGTCACGCTTCGCAGCGTCGTTTCGGTCGTCATGCCGGCGCCTGCGCGGTGATGCGGCGGTCGGACAGGATGCGTCCGTCTTCCATCGCCAGCACGCGATCGGCGTGCGAGATCAGGCGCTGGTCGTGGCTCACGCACAGCACGGTCGCGCCGTGGGTGCGCGCGATGCGGTGCAGCGTGTCGATGACGATCTGGCCGTTGGCGGCGTCGAGCGCACTGGTCGGTTCGTCGGCGAACAGCAGCTGCGGCTCCTTCGCCAGCGCGCGCGCGATCGCCACGCGCTGCTTCTCGCCGCCGGACAGCTCGGCCGGCCGCAGCCGCATGCGGCTGGCCAGGCCCACTTCCTCCAGCGCGGCCGTCGCGCGCCGGCGCGCGGTGGCGTCGTCGAGGCCGAGATAGCCGAGCGGCAAGGCGACCTGCTCGATCGCGTCGAGCGCCGGAAAAAGATTGAAGCCCTGGAACACGAAGCCGGTGTGGCGCAGGCGGAAGCGCTCGCGTTCGCGCGGCGACAGGCGCGCCAGGTCCTGGCCGAGCGCGAACGCGCGTCCGCCGTCCGGGCGCAGCAGCGCACTGAGGATCGCCAGCAGCGTGCTCTTGCCGCAGCCCGACGGCCCGGAGACCAGGGTCAGCTCGCCGGCCTGCACCTCGACCGACAGCCCGCGCAGCACCTCGGTGCGCACCGCGCCGGTGACGAAGGACTTGCTGAGGTGGTCGGCGATCAGCGCGGCGCTCATGCGAAGCCCGTCAGCGCAGCAGCAGGGCCGGATCGGCGTGGCGCAGCGCGCGCACCGCCATCAGGCCGGAAACGAGGGCGATGCCCATCACGGCGATCGCGCAGACCGCGACGGTGAGCGCGTCGAGCTGCACCGGCACGTCGCGCCGGTTGGCGAGCCAGACGATCAGCGCGGTGACCAGTCCGCCGACGACCAGGCCGAACGCGCCGACCCAGGCCGACTGCTTCACGACCACGCCGCGCAGCGCCGAGAAGCCGACGCCGAGCGCGTGCAGGGTCGCGTATTCGCGGATGGAACCGGCCACCGCACCCATCAGGGTCTGGCTGGTGATCACCGCGCCGACCAGGAACACCACCGCGGCGAGGAAGATCACGCCGAGGCCGGCGCCGGTCTCGAACATCCAGTAGGTGACCGCGCGGTGCGCGAAGGCGCGCTGGGTCCAGATCTCGTAGCGGCGCGTGCCGCCGGGCTGCAGACGCTTGCGCACTTCCTCGGCGCGCTGCGGATCGCGCAGCTTGACCACATAGTAGGCGACGTCGCCGCTTTCGTTGTCGGCTTCGAGCCGGCGCGCGGTCGCCAGGGAGGTGACGATGTTGACGCCGCCGAGCGCGCGCAGGCCGTTGCCGACGCCGACGATGCGCACGCGCTTGCCGTTGACCACGGCCTGCGCTCCGACGTCGATGCCGAGCTTGGCCAGGTCCGCGCGATCGATGATGACGCTGTCCGGCTCGTCGAGCTGCGCGCGCAGTTCCGGCGCGAGCACGTCGGCGAACATCATCGCGTCGGGCCGCGTGTCGATGCCGGAGATGAACACCGACACGCCGCCCTTGTCGGCCGGTCCGCGCCAGTCGCCGTCGATCCAGCGGAACGGCTCGACGCGCTCGACTTCCGGATCCATCAGCAGCTTGATCTGCGCGTCGTGCGGAATCGGCCGACCCAGCTCGATGCTCTGCGTGCCGGGATAGCCGGCCCACAGGTCGCCGCCGGATTTCTTGATGTAGACCGCCGCGCTGTTGAAGATGCCGAGCACCAGCGCGGCCTGCACCAGCAGCAGCAGGCCGCAGAACGCGACCGCCAGCGCGGAGGGCAGGAAGCGGCGCCACTCGTGGACGAGGGTCTTGCGCGCGAGCGGCACCATCAGGACGCGCCCTTGCCCGTTTCGGCGGCCGGTTCCGGCGGCGGCAGCGGCGCGCCGCCGAGCGACTTGTACAGCGCGATGAAGGCGATGCTGCGCGCCTGTTCCGCCTGCGCGGCTTCCAGCCTCGCCTGCAGCAGGGCGTTGTCCGCGGCGGTGCGGTCCAGCCCGTCGGCAAGGCCGAGGCGGCCGAGCGTCACGGTGGCGGCGGCGCTGCTCGCCAGCCCGTCGATGCCGCGCGCCAGCGCGGCGGCGCGCTCGCTCTGCTGCTGCAGCGTGGCCAGCGCGGTCTCCGCCTCGGCGACGCCTTCCAGCACCGCCTGCCGGTAGGCCAGCACGCTGGCCGAGAGTGCCGCGTCGCGCGCGTCGACCACGGCCTGTCGCGCGCCCCAGTCGAGCAGCGGAATGTCGATCGCGGGGCCGATCGTGACGATGCCGTCGGCGTCGGACAGGCGCGTGTGGCCGATCACGCGCGCCGCGTAGGTCAGCGAACCGCCGATGCCCAGGCGCGGATACAGGTCGGCCTGCGCCAGGCCCAGCTCGCCGGCCGCCTTCAGCACCTCGTTCTCGGCGCGGCGGATCTCCGGACGCGTGCGCAGCAGGTCGGCCGGTGCGCTGGCGATGCGCAGGCTGCCCAGCCGCGGCGGCGCGCCGGCGGCGACGAGGTCGGTGCCGGCATGATCGAGCCCGAGCAGCACGGCAAGCTGCTGCCGGCAGCGCTCGATCTCCAGCCGCGGCTCGTACAGCGCGGCCTCGGCGGACGCCTGCCCGGCCTGTGTCTGCGCCAGCTCGTTCGCCGAGGCCAGGCGCAGGCGCTGCCGCGTGGCGGTCAGCTCGGCCTTGTCCTGCGCGAGCTTGCGCGCCTGTTCGAGCAGGCCCAGGCGCTGTTCGGCGCCGCGCAATTCGACGTAGGTGCGCGCGACCTCGGCGACCACGCTCACGCGCGCGGCCTGCGCCTCGCTGCGCGCGACGCCGAGTTCTCCCGCGGTCACGCGCGCGTGGCTCTGCGCCCGGCCGAACAGGCCGAACTCCCACTTCGCGTCGAAGCCCATCTGGAAATAGCTGGCGCTGTTGTCCGGCACCGGCTCGGCGAAGGTGCGGATGCCGGCCTCGGGCAGGTATTCGGCGTAGGTGCGGCTGTCCAGCGAGCGCGCCGCGCCGATGCGCAGCGCCGCCTGCTGGAGGGTCAGGTTGCCGGCCAGCGCGCGCTCGACCAGCCGGTCGAGTTCGGTGTCGTTGAACGCCTTCCACCAGCCGTGCAGGTCGGGCGCCGGGCCGAGCGCCGCGTCGTCGGCCGGCGCGTGCTGCCATCCGGGCGGCGTCTCGCGCGGCAGCTGCGGCAGATGCGGCGTCGCGCAGCCGGCGAGCGCGGCGCCGAGGACGAGCGGCAGCAGCCGCCGGAGCCGGCCCGGCCGATCGAGGCCGTGCGGCAGCTGCGGATGTGCGGGGCGTCGATCCATGCGCGGTGTCGAAAGCTGGAAAACTGCGCTGGACGCGCGGCGCAAGTCTAGCCGGTTCGCGTCCGCTTGCGCGTGAAAGCGCGGTTCTCTCAGGAGGTCAGCTCCGCCAGGAACGATTCGCCGTAGCGCTCCAGCTTGCGCTCGCCAACCCCGCTGATCGCGCCGAGCGCGGACAGCGTCTGCGGCCGTTCGCGCAGCATCGCCAGCAGGGTCGCGTCGTGGAAGATCACGTACGCCGGCACGCCCTGCTCCTTCGCCAGCCGCGCGCGCAGCTCGCGCAACGCGTCCCAGCGCGGGGCTTCGTGCGGCGCGATGTCGAGCACGGCGCGCGCGCGTTCGCCGCGCGCCGTCTGGCGCTTCGCGCGGCGGCCGGCGCGATCGGCCTGGCGGCGCAGGTGCACCGCCTGTTCGCCGCGCAGCACCGCGCGGCTGGCCTGCGTCAGGCGCAGCGTGCCGTAGCCCTCCTCGTCCGGCGTCAGCAGGCCGGTGGCGACGAGCTGGCGGAACACGCCGCGCCACTGCTGCTTGTCGAGGTCGGCGCCGATGCCGAACGTGCTCAGCTGGTGATGGCCGAGCGACTGGATGCGCTCGTCCGTCTCGCCGCGCAGCACCGCGGTCAGATGCGCCACGCCGTAGCGCTGGCCGGTGCGGTAGACGCACGACAGCGCCTTCTGCGCGGTCACGGTGGCGTCCCAGGTCTCCGGCGGATCGAGGCAGTTGTCGCAGTTGCCGCAGGGCTCGGCCAGCGTCTCGCCGAAATAGGCGAGCAGGCGCTGGCGCCGGCACGCGGTCGTTTCGGCATAACCGAGCAGTTCGTCGAGCTTGCGCCGCTCCACGCGCTTGCGCTCCTCGCCGGCCTCCGACTGCGCGATGAACTGCGCCAGCGTGACCACGTCGCCGAGGCCGTAGCAGAGCCAGGCGTCCGAAGGCAGGCCGTCGCGGCCGGCGCGGCCGGTCTCCTGGTAGTAGCCCTCCATGCTCTTGGGCAGGTCCAGGTGCGCGACGAAGCGCACGTCCGGCTTGTCGATGCCCATGCCGAAGGCGATCGTGGCGACCATCACCAGGCCGTCCTCGCGCAGGAAGCGCTGCTGGTTGCGCGCGCGCAGCACCGCTTCCATGCCGGCGTGGTACGGCAGCGCGTCGAAGCCCTCGCCGGCCAGCCACTCGGCCGTGTCCTCCACCTTGCGCCGCGACAGGCAGTAGACGATGCCGGACTCGCCGCGGTGCGCGGCGAGGAAATCCTTCAGCTGGCGCCGCGCGTCGTCCTTCTCGACCACGCGGTAGCGGATGTTGGGCCGATCGAAGCTGGCGACGAACTGGTGCGCCGATTCGAGCGCCAGCCGCTCGACGATCTCGCGCCGGGTCGGCGCGTCGGCGGTGGCGGTCAGCGCGATGCGCGGAATCTGCGGGAAGCGCTCGTGCAGCAGGGTCAGCTCGCGGTACTCGCGGCGGAAGTCGTGCCCCCACTGCGACACGCAGTGCGCCTCGTCGATGGCGAACAGGGCCACCGGCGTGCGTTCGATCAGGTCGAGGCAGCGCTCGGTCAGCAGGCGCTCGGGCGCGACGTAGAGCAGCTTCAGCTCGCCGCGCGCGAAGCGCTTCTCCACCTCGCGCTGCTCCAGCGCGTCGAGGCTGGAGTTCAGGAACGCCGCCTCCACGCCGAGCTGGCGCAGCGCGTCGACCTGGTCCTGCATCAGCGCGATCAGCGGCGATACCACCACCGCGCAACCGTCGCGCAGCAGCGCCGGAATCTGGTAGCACAGCGACTTGCCGCCGCCGGTCGGCATCAGCACCAGGGCGTCGCCGCCGCCGGCGACGTGTTCGACGATCGCCTGCTGCTCGCCGCGGAACGCGGGGTAGCCGAAGACGGAATGCAGGATCTGCTCGGCGCGGGAAGACGAAGAAGACATCCTGCGATGCTAGCAAAGCGCATCGGCTCGCCGTCGGATTCCGTGGCCGCCGCCGTAGAATCGCCGCCGCGACGGAACCCGTTGCGACCGTGGAATCCTCGACCTTGTCCACCGATGCCCGCGCGCGATCCGGCCGACCGCTCGATTTGCGTGTCGTCTCGAGCGAGGCGATCCGCGGCGCGCTGCGCGAAGAGCTGCTGTCGCTGTGCTCGCGCGCGTACGAGGAGGACTTCTCGCCGTTCCTCGACCTGCTGTCGCCGGCGACGCACGTGCTGGCGCGGCTCGACGGCGAGCTGGTCAGCCACGCGGCCTGGATCGGGCGCGAGCTGCGCGCGGCGAACCTCGCGCCGCTTCGGACTGCCTACGTCGAGGCCGTGGCGACCGCGCCGGAGCACCAGGGCCGCGGATACGCCAGCGCGGTCCTGTCGCGCCTTCCCGCTCTCCTCGGCGATTTCGCGCTGGCCGCCCTGTCGCCGTCGGACGACGGCTACTACCGGCGCCTGGACTGGGAGCTTTGGCGCGGCCCGCTGTCGTACCTCGATCCCGGCGGCGCCGAGATCGCGACGCCGGAGGAACAGGTGATGATCCTGCGGCTGCCGCTGACCCCGCCGGCGCTCGATCTGCACGCTCCGCTGTCGACCGACTGGCGCGCTGGAGAGGTGTGGTAGCCGGGCTATCCGACTCCGCCGGCGCCGTCCGCAAAAAATTCCTGCGCCTCGCCGCTCGCATCGAGCACCGCGATTGCCGCAATGCAATAGTCGGCACGCCGCGCATTGCAGCGCCGTCGTTCGCGCGAGCGCTGCCGCAATCGCGGCCTCGCGCATCGCACTGCAGCAAGCGACACCGGAATTTCCTTCGTGGCTGCGCAGAAATTTATTCGGACACGCGCCGAAAAAGCGTCTCTAGTATCCAGGCCCGTCGCAGCAAGGAACACCGACGCGGGCATGGGCGAGACGATCACCAACATCAGGGATTTGCGCGAACGCGCCGAACGCCGCGTGCCACGCGCGTTCTTCGACTACGACGACCGCGGCTCCTACGACGAGATCACGCTGCGCGACAACGTGCAGGCGCTGGAGGCGATCCGCCTGCGCCAGCGCGTGATGATCGACGTGGACCGGCGCTCGCTGGCGACGGACATCGTCGGCGAAGCAGCCGCGCTGCCGCTGGCGCTGGCGCCGACCGGCCTGACCGGCCTGACGCGCGGCAGCGGCGAGATCCTCGCCGCACGCGCCGCCGCCGCCGCCGGGATTCCTTTCTGCCTCAGCACGATGTCGATCTGCTCGATCGAGCAGGTGCGCGCGGCAGTGCAGACGCCGTTCTGGTTCCAGATCTACGTGATGCGCGACCGCGGCTTCACGCGCTCGCTGATCCAGCGCGCACGCGAGGCGCAGTGCAGCGCGCTGATGCTGACGGTGGACCTGCAGATCCAGGGCCAGCGTCATCGCGAGATCAAGAACGGCATGACCGTGCCGCCGCGCCTGCGCCTGGCCAACCTGTTCGACATCCTCGGCAAGCCGGCGTGGATCTGGCGCGTGCTGACCGCGCCGAGCCGCTCGTTCGGCAATCTCGACGGCCGCGTCGCCGGCGCCGACGGCCTGACCACGCTGGCGCAGTGGATCGCCAACCAGTTCGACCCGACGCTGACCTGGGACGACATCGGCTGGATCCGCGAGCTGTGGCCCGGGAAGCTGATCCTCAAGGGCGTGCTCGACGCCGACGACGCGCGCCAGGCGGCGCAGGCCGGCGTCGACGCGATCGTCGTGTCCAACCACGGCGGCCGCCAGCTCGACGGCGCGATCGCCTCGGTGACGGCGCTGCCGCGCATCGTCGACGCGGTCGGCGACCGCCTCGAGGTGCTGTTCGACGGCGGCATCCAGAGCGGCCAGAGCCTGCTCAAGGCGCTCGCGCTCGGCGCACGTGCGGGGCTGATCGGCAAGGCCTTCCTGTACGGCCTCGGCGCCGACGGCGAGGCCGGCGTGGCGCAGGCGATCGCGATCATCCGGCGCGAACTCGACGTCAGCCTCGCGCTGACCGGCCGCACCGACGTGCGCCGCGTCGACCGCTCGATCCTGCTGCACGCCGACGGCAGCCCTTACGCGCCGGCGCCCGCACCGGCCCCGCTCGCCTGCGCGAGCGAGACATCACCACGGATCGCGCACGGATAGCGCGCGATCCACACACCGCTTCGGGCAGCGCGACCGGACGAAGTCCCGCGCCCGGCCATTGGGGAGGAAACGAAGATGCGCAACGACCACCGGATCACCCGCTGCCGTACACCGCTGTTCGCTGCCACCGCCGCGCTCGCGCTGGCGGCCACCATCGCGCCGCGGACGGCGCCGGCGCAGGTCACGTTCGACGTGATCGGTCCGCACGAGTACGACCTGCCGGTCGGCTACGAGCCGTGGAACGTGTTCGTCCAGTACGTCACCGTGCAGGACAACGACAAGGCCTTCGACGGCTCGGGCGACCGCTTCAAGCTGGACCCCGGCTCGCGCGCGATCACCGGCCTGTCGAAGTGGGTGCACTTCTTCACCGTCGACTCGCTGCCGAACGTCGGCATGGGCTTCGAGGTGATCCAGCCCGAGGTCAACCTGCGCACGGACGCGACCTCCACGGTGCGCGCCAACACCAACAGCGGCTTCGGCGACACCATGATCGGCTACGCGATCTGGTACAAGCCCACGCCCGGCACGACCCTCGGCCTGCAGACCTTCCTGCAGATGCCGATCGGCTCGAACGAGGTCAGCGACACCAACTGGAAGAACCTGACCAGCGCGTTCTGGTACGTGCCGTTCGGCGACGGCCGCTGGGGCTGGACCGGCGACTTCGGCTTCGTCGTGCAGAGCCCGCGCGACGACGGCGTGCATCCGGGCGTGACGGTGCACACCAACAACCGCCTCGGCTTCAAGGCCACCGGCCTGCTCGAACCGTTCGTCGCGGTCGACTACGAGCGCACCGGCAAGGGCTCCGTGCGCGGCGGCGGCAAGACACCGTCCTCGCATGCGCTCGACCTCGGCGCCGGCCTGATGTTCCACCTGCATCCCAAGCATTCGCTCGCGCTGCGCTACTCGCGCAGCACCGAGGGCGAGAACCACAGTTCCAATGACTCGATGAACATCAAGTACGTGTACGTATTCTAGTCGCGGCAATGCGCGGCGCCGCCGCGCCCGATCCACCAGGAGTACTTCAGATGCAACCGACCTACCAGAACTACATCGCGGGCGCCTTCGTCGGCACGCCGGACGAGCCCACGATCGACGTCACCAACCCCGCCACGCAGGAGCTGATCGCGCGCGTACCGGACGCTTCGGCGGCGACGGTCGACGCCGCCGTGGCGGCGGCGCGCCGCGCGCAGCCGGCGTGGGAGAAGCTGCCGCCGATCCAGCGCGCCGGTCATCTGCGCGCGATCGCGGCCAAGCTGCGCGAGCACCGCACGGAGCTGGCGCGCGTGATCGTGCGCGAGCAGGGCAAGGTGCAGGGACTGGCCCAGGTCGAGGTCGATTTCACCGCCGACTACATCGACTACATGGCCGAGTGGGCGCGCCGCCTGGAAGGCGAGGTGCTGACCAGCGACCGCCCGAACGAGAGCATCTTCCTGCTGCGCAAGCCGGTCGGCGTGGTCGCCGGCATCCTGCCGTGGAACTTCCCGTTCTTCCTGATCGCGCGCAAGCTCGCGCCGGCGCTGGTCACCGGCAACACGATCGTGATCAAGCCGAGCGAGGAGACGCCGATCAACGCGTTCGAGTTCGCGCGTCTGGTCGCCGAGACGGACCTGCCCGCGGGCGTGTTCAACCTCGTCGGCGGCCGCGGTGCGACGGCCGGCGAGGCGCTGGTGTCGCATCCGGGCGTGGACCTGATCACCTTCACCGGCAGCGTCGCCACCGGCAGCCGCATCATGCAGACGGCCGGACGCAACCTCACGCGCGTGAACCTGGAACTGGGCGGCAAGGCGCCGGCGATCGTGCTCGCCGACGCCGACCTCGACCTCGCCGCGAAGGCGATCTACGACTCGCGCGTGATCAACACCGGGCAGGTGTGCAACTGCGCCGAGCGCGTCTACGTCGAGCGCGGCGTACACGACGCCCTGGTCGATCGCCTGGCGAAACTGTTCGCCGCCACCCGCTACGGCGATCCGTCGGTCGAGGCGGACCTGCACATGGGCCCGCTGGTCAACCAGGCCGGGCTGGACAAGGTCGCGGCGATGGTCGAGCAGGCGCGCAGCGACGGCGCGCGCATCGTCGTCGGTGGCAAGCGCGCCGACCTCGGCCGCGGCTTCCACTACGAACCGACGCTGATCACCGGCACGCGCGCCGACATGGACATCATGCGCAAGGAAATCTTCGGTCCGGTACTGCCGGTGCAGGCGGTGGACGACCTCGACGAGGCGATCGCGCTGGCCAACGACTCCGAATACGGCCTGACCTCGTCGATCTTCACGCGCAGCCTCGATTCGGCGATGCGCGCGGCGCGCGAGCTGCGCTTCGGCGAGACCTACATCAACCGCGAGCACTTCGAAGCGATGCAGGGCTTCCACGCCGGCCGCCGCAAGTCCGGCATCGGCGGCGCCGACGGCAAGCACGGTCTGTACGAGTTCACCGAGACCCACGTGGTCTACCTGCAGACGTCCTGAGGGAGCGGGCACGATGAGCAAGACTAACGCACACGACGGCTGCGGCTGCGCCTGCGCCTGCCGCGCGCCGGACAACGCGCGCCGCAGCCTGCTGACCGGCGCGCTGGCGCTGGTCGCGCTGGCGCCGGCGACGGCCACCCGTCTGGCCGTGGCGCAGGAGCAGCCCACGGCGGCGAAATCCACCCGCAAGCCGGAACCGGGCGACAAGCTCGCCTTCATGCTCGGCCCCAAGGAGGGCCAGCAGATCCAGCCGGGCGACATCGAGGCCGGCAAGGAGCCGACCCTGGCCTACCCGATGGATCCGCAGACCGGCAAGGCGCTGGTCGCCAAGGCCAACCTGCTCACCGTGGTGCGCCTGAAGCCGGAGGAACTGCAGCCGGCCAGCGCGAAGAACGCCGCCGACGGCATCGTCGCGTTCTCCTCGCTGTGCACGCACTACGGCTGTCCGATCACGACGCTGCATCCGAGCAAGACGCAGATCGTCTGCAACTGCCACGGCTCGATCTTCGACGCGGCCAACCGTGGCGCCGTTACCCAGGGGCCGGCCACGCGGCGGCTCGCGATGTTGCCGCTGGCCATTCAGGACGGCGCGCTGGTGGTGGCAGGCAAGTTCGACGGCCCGCTCGGGCCGCCGACCTCCTGACATCGCTCGGCTACGCCGCGCACTTCACCACTCGAACGCACTACCGGGAGGAACGCATGAAACTGCAGCTGATCACGGCCGCGCTCGTCGCGACCATCGCCTCGGCCCCGCTCGCCGCGGCCGACTACAAACCCGTCACCGACGCACGCCTGGCCAACCCCGAGCCGGAGAACTGGCTGCTGACCAAGGGCAACTACGCCGGCTGGAGCTACAGCCCGCTCGAGCAGATCACCACCGCCAACGTCGCCAAGCTGCGGCCGGTGTGGTCGGCCGCGACGGGCGTGCTGTCCGGCCACGAGGCGCCGGCGATCGTCAACGGCGAATACATGTTCGTCGCCACGCCGCACAACCACGTGTTCGCCTACAACGCCAGGACCGGCAAGCCGCTGTGGCACTTCCAGCGCGAAGTGCCCGAAGGCATCGGCGCCCTGCACCGCACCAACCGCGGCGTGTCGCTGTACGGCGACAAGGTCTACGTCGGCAGCGTCGACTGCATGCTCAGCGCACTCGACGCCAAGACCGGCAAGCTGCTGTGGGACGCGCAGGTATGCGACTGGGAGACCGAGAGCGCCTACATCACCTCCGCTCCGCTCGTCGTCAAGGGCAAGGTGATCATCGGCCCGTCCGGCGGCGAGTTCGGCGTGCGCGGCTTCCTCAAGGCCTTTGATGCCGAGACCGGCAAACTGGCATGGACGCGCTACAGCGTGCCCGCTCCCGGCGAGAAGGGTTCGGACACCTGGCCGCAGGACGGCAAGTGGAAGGACGCCTGGAAGCACGGCGGCGGCACCATGTGGATGCCGGGCAACTACGACGTGAAGAACGAAGTCATCTACTGGGGCGTGGGCAACGGCGGTCCGTGGATGGGCGACCAGCGTCCGGGCGACAACCTGTACCTGGCCTCGGTGCTCGCGCTCGATCCGGCTACCGGCGACATCATCAGCCACTTCCAGTACCACTGGAACGATTCCTGGGACTGGGCCGGCATGAACGCGCCGACGCTGGTGGAGTACACCAAGAACGGCAAGAAGGTCAGCGGCATGATCAGCGCGCAGCGCAACGGCCGGCTGTACTGGCTGGACCGCGACGCCAAGGGCAAGATCACCTACAACAAGTCCGAGCCGTACGTCACCAATACGGTCTTCACCAGCGTCGATCCGAAGACCGGCCGTCCGACCTACAACATGGACGCCAAGCCGCACACCGGCGAG
Source organism: Dokdonella ginsengisoli (assembly GCF_042652785.1). Classification (NCBI taxonomy): domain Bacteria; kingdom Pseudomonadati; phylum Pseudomonadota; class Gammaproteobacteria; order Lysobacterales; family Rhodanobacteraceae; genus Dokdonella; species Dokdonella ginsengisoli. Next base: position 180,810 of record NZ_JBHSHD010000003.1, read on the forward strand.
ACCCACACCTACTGCCCGAGCCTGTGGGGCGGCAAGGACTGGCCGTACGAGGCGTACAACCCGAAGACCGGGATGCTGTACGTCCCCTACAACGACAACCACTGCCTGACGCTGACCGGCATCATCCAGCCGATCATTCCCGGCCAGTGGTCGGCGGGCGCGGACATCAACAAGCTCGACCTGTCGGTGAAGGAAGGCTTCGACCACATCGGCGGCATCCAGGCCTGGGGCGTGGACAGCGGCAAGCTGGTCTGGCGCGAGAAGTACCCCAAGTCGTGGAACTTCGGCTCGATCCTGACCACCGCCGGCGGCGTGCTGTTCGCCGGCGGCACCAACGACCGCATGTTCCGCGCCTACGACGCGCAAACCGGCAAGCTGCTGTGGGAGTTCCCGACCCCGTCCGGCATCATCTCGCCGCCGTCGAGCTTCTCCATCGACGGCAAGCAGTACGTCGCGGTGGTGTCCGGCTGGGGCGTGGACGCGCAGTGGATCCAGGGCAAGATGCACACGCTCGCGGGCTGGGACGAGAAGGTTCCCGAAGGCGGCAGCGTGTGGGTGTTCGCGCTCGGCGACTGAGAGTCTCGTCGCCAGGAACGTCCGCGCCGGACCGGCGCGGACGTTGCGTTCCGCGGCGCACGCGCCGCCCTCCCCTTCACGATCGCGGCCGCCGCCCGCACGGCGACGGCGCGCCGCCGGAGAACCCGATGAAGATCCGCAACGATGCCGCCGGCGCGCTGCTCGCGCTCGGCCTGCTGTTCGCATTGCCGGTTCACGCGCTCGAACGCGTGCCGGTGCTCTCGCTCGACGTCGCGCAGAAGATCGCCGATGCGGTCAAGGCCAAGGCGGTCGAGAAAGGCTGGAAGATGAACGTCTCGATCGTCGACGGCGGCGCCAACACGGTGCTGTTCGAGCGCATGGACGGCGCCGCGCTCGGCTCGATCGAGCACGCGCAGCTGAAGGCCGAGCAGTCCGCGCGCATGGGCGCGGCGACGCGCCAGTTCGGCGAGCTGGCGTTCGGCAAGGACGCCAAGGGTGGACCGCTGCCCGGCGTGGCGCACCTGCCCGGTTTCGTGACCTTTCCCGGCGGCCTGCCGATCAAGGTCGGCGAGGTGACGATCGGCGCCGTGGGCGTCAGCGGCAGCATGCCCGACAACGACGAGATCTGCGCCCAGGCCGGGCTCGACGCGGTCAGGGAGCTGCTGAAGTAGGCGCCGCCGCGCGTGCGCAGATGGCCTTCAGCCAGTCGATGAAGTGGCCCTTCGCCTCGTCGATGCCGTGCTTGCGGTGCCAGCACACGAAGTAGGAGAACTTCGGCCGCGCCTGGATCGCGAACAGCTGCACGAGCTGGCCTTCCTTCAGTGCGCGCCGCGCCAGGCTGCGGCGCGCCAGCGCGATGCCCTGATGGGTGATGGCCGCCTCGAGCATCATGCCGAGGTCGACGATGCGATGGCCCGAGTCCGGGTCCGGCCAGTCGATGCCGGCCTGCGCCAGCCACGGCTGCCACGGCTCCAGCGGACAGCGCAGCAGGAATTCCTTGCGCAGGTCGCGCGGCGAGGCCAGCCCGCCCTGGCGCGCCAGGAATGCCGGGCTGCAGGCCGGGAACACCGGCTCGTCGACCAGGCGCTCGCACTCCAGCGCGTCGAACGGCCCCTCGCCGAAGCGGATTTCCAGATCGCAGCCGGGCGCGGAGATGTCCAGGTACGGAATCGACAGCATCAGCTCGAGTTCGATCTCCGGATGCGCGCCGGTGAATTCGGCCAGGTGCGGGATCAGCACCTCGCGCGCGAACGTCGGCGGCAGCGTCACGCGCAAGCGCTGCTGCGCGGCGGAGGCGCGGCGGTGGAACGTCGAACGCGTCAGCAGGCCGAGCGCCACGCTGACCTGGTCGAGGTATTCGCGCCCCGCCGGCGTCGGCTCGACGCCGCGGCCGACGCGGCACAGCAGCTTCACGCCGAGCAGCGATTCCAGCGCGGCCACGCGCTTGCCGACCGCGCTCGGCGTGACCGCGAGTTCGTCGCTGGCGCGCTCGAACGAACCGGAGCGCACGGCCGCCTCGAACGCGCGGATGTGCGCGACCGAAGGCAGCCGCACGTCCTGCAGCAGCTGTTGCGGTGGAGGCGGAGAAACCAGCGGATTGGCGTGCGGGTACGACATCCGCACATGCTAGCAGTCGCGCGCATGCGCGCCGTTGTGCGATGCCGCGACCGCCGTGCGCTGCCGTGCGCGACGCGATCAGAAATAGATCTGCGCGCGCAGCTCGACGATCCGCGGATCGAGCGAGAGGCCGGCGCGGTCGCTGCTCGCCTGGATGTAGTTCGCCTGGAACTTGAAGTGCTGGGTCAGGTACCAGTTGGCGCCGAGCGTCCAGTCGTGCTGCTTGCCGCCGCGGATCGTGCCGTCGTTGAGATCCAGCTCGCTGTAGCGCAGCAGCAGCTCCCACGCGCCCCACGCGCCCTTCGGCTTGAGATTGTTGGTGTTGCCGCCGCTGTACGGCCGCGATTCGCCGGTGAGCACCCAGCTGCCGAACACGTAGAAGCCGCCCGCCGAATAGTCGGGCTTGCCGGCCTCGCGCTCGACGTCGACGCCGAGCAGTTCGCCCTGCACCGACCACGGCCCGCCGATCCACAGCGCCTCCAGCCCGTAGCGGCGGATGTTGTCGACGTTCGACAGCGCGCCGCTGTCGACCAGGCGCACCGTGGTCAGGCCGGCCTCCGGCACCGAACGGATGCGCGCGCCCGGCAGGGTGCGCACGCCGCGCCCGTCGGTCGTCGCGTCGGGGCGTTCCTCGGACGCGGAAACGCCCAGGTGGATCACGTCGCCCTCGCCCTTGCGCGGCGTCCACGCGACGCGTCCGGCGACTGTCGTGCCATCGTTGTCGCCGTGCAGGTCCTGGCCCCAGTAGTAGCCGAGGTTGACGAGATACTGCGGCCGCTCGAACGCCCAGTCGATGCCGGTGCGGCGGCCTTCGTAGATCGCCTGCGCCGGCAGGGCCAGCTCGAGGAACGAGGTCGCCTTCGACGACGTCACGCCCTCGAACGCGACCGGCGTCTTCGAATAGCCGAAGCGGAACGCGCCGTAGTCCGCGCCGAAGAACGCCTTCGACTGCAGGCGCAGGTTGACGTCCTGCCAGCTCTTGGCCTGGTATTCGTAGGCGACGACCGCGTCGTAGACGCCCTTCTTCTTCAGCGTCAGGCCCAGTTCCTTGCGCCGGTTGGTGTGCGAATCCTCGAAGCGCGAGCTGCCGTTCGGCAGCGTGTCGTCGCTGAAGTCGTTGAGGTCGTAGCGGTAGACGCCGGTCAGGCCGATGTCGGTGCCGTCGTCGAAGGTGTAGTGCACCGGCCAGTCGTTCAGGTCGTAGGCCGACGCCGGCACGGCGAACGGCGCGAACGCCAGGGCGGCACTCAGGAGGGCAGCGCGTTTCATGCGGACGATTCCCCGGAAAGTCGGACGATGTTCCGACGCACCCGCCGCGCCGCGGAACTGACGCATCGTTGTAAGGACATGCCGGCGCACGCGGCGCCGATGCCGGCGAAGCGTGCGCGGAAGGCGGCTAGCCGACGTGTCGGCGCAGTGCCGCCATGTCCCTGGCGACCGCGGCGGTCGCCGCCTCGTGCATGCGCAAGTAGCGCGCGAGCACGTCCTCGCCGGTGCGCGTCAGGCGCGCACCGCCGCCGCCGGGACCGCCCTTGCTGGCCTCGACCAGCGGCTCGCGGAAACTCGCGTTCAGCTCCTCGACCAGCTGCCAGGCGCGCTTGTAGCTCATGCGCATCGCGCGGCCGGCAGCGGCGATCGAGCCGGTGTCGCGGATGCCGGCGAGCAGGTCGGCCTTGCCCGGCCCGAAGGCCACGCCGGGCGCGAGCGTCACGCGCAGGTGCAGCTTGGCGGCGGCTGGATTCTTCTTCATGGCGGAGCCTGCGGCGGCCGTTTCCTCGTCGTGGACGAAGAATAGCGCTGCCAGGTATCGAGAACGAACTCTCGCGCAGACGCGAAGACGCAGAGGAACAAGCGCAGGCAGATTCGACCTCTGCGTCTTCGCGCCTGCGCGGGAAATGCGCCTTCGGCATGCCGGCGAGAGGAGATCGCTCGCGAACAGCGCCGCGCGTCACTTCGCCGGTGCGCGCAACACGTCGATCGCGGTCACCTGGCGCACCCAGCGCGCCGGCCGCTTCTCGCCGGGCGCGACGATGCGGAAGGGACCTTCCTTCGTATCCAGCGGCTTGCCGTCGCGACGGTCGGCCAGGATCACCTCGCCATCGCGGAAGCCGGCATCGAGCTCGGCCAGCGCGTAGACGGCGCGATAGCCGTCGGCCGCATCGATGCGCACGTAGAGCGCGAGCGCCGGGCCGCGCAGCGTGTCACCGGTCGGCACGCCGGCCTCGCGCAGCAGGTCGATCAGGCGCACGCCTTCCCAGCGCCCCGGCTTGCCGTGGTCGTTCGCCTCGACGGCGACGCGCGCATGTTTCGCCAAGGCCTCGGCGTCGAGCCGCAGCGGCTTGGCCACTTCGCCGCCGATCGTCACCGCCGCGGCAGCGGCCGCGGGCGCCTTTTCCGCCTGTGCGACGCCGCAGGTGATGCAAGCGAGGAACGACAGCATCCAGCACGCGAGAATGCGCTTCATGATCTTCTCCTAGAAATGCTTGCCCAGCTCGACGAAGAACGTGCGCCCGGCTTCCGGAAAGCCTTCCTGGTAGGCGTAGCGGCGGTCGAACGCATTGCGCACGCCCACGCCCAGATCCAGGCCGGCGACCGGACCGCGCACGCTCGCATCGACCAGCGTGAAACCGCCGGCCACGCGCGCGCCGAAGCTGTCCGAGTAGCGCTTGCTCTCGGCGTCGGCCGACAGCGTCGCGCGCCAGCCGGCGGCGAAACGGTAGTCGAGCGCGGCGAACAGCTTCTGCCGCGGCGTGTCGGTCGGCTTCACCGTCGGCTGCGAAACGTTGCGGCGCTGCACGTAGCCGTAGTTGGCGCGCACCGACCACGCCTCGGACAGCTCCAGGCCCGCCGACAGCTCCACGCCGCGATGCCGCGCGCGGCCGACGTTGCGCAGCTGCGAGCACGGCGGCGAGGTGCAGGCGTCCGCAGCGAGCGTCACGCTCTGGATCGCCTCGCGCAGGCGGCTGTCGAACAGCGCGGCCTTGTAGTCGAACGCGCCGTGTGTGCCCTGCACGCCGATTTCGAGATTGTCGCTGTCCTCCGGCTTCAGGCCCGGATTGGGGATCGCCGAACCGAGCCGGTACGAATAGCGGTCCTTCAGCGTCGGGAAGCGCGTCTTGCGGCTTACGCCGGCGTACACCTGCACGCCCTCGCTGGCCTGCCAGGCGGCGACCAGCTGGCCGTTGAAGGCGACGTCGCTGCCGACCTCGAACGGCACGATCGCGCTGCCGCGCAGGTCGTCCGCGCGCTGCGACTGCAGCAGGTTCCACGACACGCCGGGGGTGATCGTCCACGCCGCGTCCGGCCGCCACTCGTGCTCCAGCGCGGCCGACCAGGTGCGGTCCTTGAAGCGCTCCCACGGCGCGCCGACCGAATCGTTCTCGCGATGGAAGTCCTGCTTGCCGTGCAGCGCCATGCGCGTGATCTGGCTCTCCGACCAGCGCTGCTCGAACGAAACGCTGAACCCGTAGGTGTGGTCGTCGTACAGGCTGGTGAACGCGTACGGGCGGCGCTGCGTCGTGTAGGTCGCGTCGTCGTAGGAGCGCAGCTCGTTCTGGAAGCTGTCGTAGTACAGGCGCACGCCGAGGTCGGCGGACTCGCCGATGCGCGTGCGCGACAGGAAATAGACGCCGTCCTTGTCCCACTTCGGCCAGCGCCAGTAGCGCGCGGAAACGCCGGCCGCATGTCCGGCGTACGGCGGCGTCTGCTTCTCGTCGTCGACGCGGTAGAAATTCAGCGCGTATTCGTCGGTCGCGTTCGGCGTCCAGCCGAGCTTGAGCGAAAGATCCAGGTCGCGCGCGCCGGAATTGGCGCGGCGGCCGTCCGGCTGGTTCGCCGAGCGCGGAAAGCCGGACGGCAGTTCGAAGTCGTCGGCGTCCTGCCACGAGGCGCTCGCCTGCGCGTACCACGAGCCCTGGTTCGTGCCGACGCGCCCGCCCAGACGGTACGCCGGCAGGTCGCCGGAGCGGTCGACGTCGAAGCCGCCGTAGACGCTGCCTTCGAACTCGCGCTGCGGCCGGCGGCTGACCAGGTTGATGCTGCCGCCGAGCGCGTTCGGGCCGTACAGCACCGAGGTCAGCCCCTTCGTCACGACGATGCGCGACAGGTCCTCGACGCCGAGGCGCGCCAGGTCGAGATTGCCGTCGTAGGGCACGTACACCGGCACGCCGTCGACGTACAGCGTGACCTGGCGGCTGTCGAAGCCGCGCACGTTGACCAGCGTGTCGCGGCGCTGGCCGAAGTTCTGCCGCGTCACGCCGGGAAGGAGATCGAGCGCCTCGGCGACGTTGCGACGCGACTGCGCGCGGATGTCCTCGATGTCGAGCACGTCGGCGCCGGGCGGCATCGCGTCGCCCGCGCTGCCGATCACCTCGACCACGCCGAGCGGCACCACCGGCGCCCCGTCGGCCGCGGGCTCCTCCGCCGCGGCTCCCGCGGTCGCGAATACGATCGCCGATACGATCGCGACCGTCAGCGCGGCCGCCTTCCCCTTGCTCATGATCCGGCTGTCCCCTTTCGCACCGATATAGTCGAATGACTATATAGCATGAGGCCGCCGCGACGCGCTTCCGGCGCCGTCGTTTCGCGCGAGGCGGAACTGCGATATGTTTGAACGACCCCATCGCCGAAGGCGTCCGCCGATGCACATCGCGAAATCTTTCCGCCGGTTCACCGGCGCCTTGCGCCTGGCTGCCCTCGCCCTCTGCCTGCTGCCGCTCGCCGCGCGCGCGGACGAGGTGCTGGTGTTCGCCGCGGCGAGCCTGAAACCCGCGCTCGACGAGATCGCGGCCTCGGCGGACGTCGCCTCGATCGGCGAGGTCAAGGTCAGCTACGCGGCCAGTTCGCAGCTGGCGCGGCAGATCGAGGCCGGCGCGCCGGCGGCGATCTTCGTTTCGGCCGACCAGGACTGGATGGACTACCTGGCCGAGCGCAAGCGCATCGTCGCCGACTCGCGCGGCGACCTGCTCGGCAATGCGCTGGTGCTGGTTGCGCCGAAGGATTCCACCGCCGCGCTCGAGATCGCCCCCGGCTTCGACCTCGCCGACGCCCTCGGCGCCGACGGCAGGCTGGCGCTGGGCGAGCCGAACAGCGTGCCGGCCGGCAAGTACGCCAAGGCCGCGCTGACCAAGCTGGGTGTCTGGGACGCCGTCTCGGCGCGCATCGTCGCCGCCGACAACGTGCGCGCGGCGCTCAACTTCGTCGCGCGCCGCGAGGCGCCGCTCGGCGTGGTCTACCGTTCGGATGCGACCTCGGAACCAGCGGTGCGCGTGGTCGCCACGTTCCCGGACGACACGCACGCGCCGATCGTCTATCCCGCCGCGCTGATCGCCGGGCACGACTCGGCGGCGGCGCGCAAGCTGCTCGAAGCATTGCGCGCGCCGCCGCAACAGGCGATCTTCCGCCGCCATGGATTCGACGCACCGCCCAAACGCTGACCGCTCCTGCCGCTCCGTCACGGCGCACGCGCCGGCATGAGCGCGCTCACGCCCGACGAATGGCAGGCGCTGGGGCTGAGCCTGCGCGTGGGCCTGCTCGCGGTGGTGGTGGCGCTGCCGTTCGCGCTCGCCCTCGCCTGGCTGCTGTCGCGCAAGCGCTTCCCCGGCCGCGCCCTGCTCGAATCGCTGCTGTTCCTGCCGCTGATCCTGCCGCCGGTGGTCACCGGCTACGCGCTGCTCGCGCTGTTCGGCGTGCACGGTCCGCTCGGTCAACTGCTCGGCGCGTTCGGCATCGTCGTCGCGTTCCGCTGGACCGGCGCGGTGATCGCCGCCGCCGTGATGGGCTTTCCGCTGCTGGTGCTGTCGATCCGCGCCGCCTTCGACGGTGTCGACCGGCGTCTGGAGGCGGCCGCGGAAACGCTAGGCGCCGGCGCCTGGCGGCGCTTCGCCACGATCACCCTGCCGCTGTCGATGCGCGGCATCGTCGCCGGCTGCGTGCTGGCGTTCGCGCGCGCGTTCGGCGAGTTCGGCGCGACGATCAGCTTCGTCTCCAACATCCCCGGCGAGACGCGCACCCTGCCGATCGCGATCTACGAGCTGCTCAACGCGCCCGGCGGCATGCCCGGCGTGCAGCGGCTTGCGCTGGTTTCGCTGCTGGTCGCGCTGGTCGCCAGCGCGAGCGCCGCGCTGGTCGCCGGCGGCGCGCCGTGGCGGAGGCGCGAGCATGATTGAGCTGCGCCTGCGGCATGCGTCCGGCGAACTCGACCTCGACCTGCAGTTCCGCTCCGAGGCGCGCACGCTGGCGCTGTTCGGCCACTCTGGCGCCGGCAAGACCAGCGTGCTGAATGCCGTCGCCGGCCTGCTCGAACCGCAGTCCGGGCGCATCGTGCTCGACGGCGAGGTGCTGCTCGACACCGACGCCGGCGTCCGCGTGCCGGTCGCGCGGCGGCGCCTGGGCTACGTGTTCCAGGACGGCCGCCTGTTCCCGCACCTGAGCGTGCGGCACAACCTGCTGTACGGCGCGCCGCCGCGCGACGGCGCGCACGGCGCCGAGTTCGCCACGGTGGTCGACCTGCTCGAACTCGGCCCGCTGCTGGAACGCCGGCCGCACAACCTTTCCGGCGGCGAGCGCCAGCGCGTCGCGGTCGGCCGCGCCCTGCTCTCCCAGCCGCGCGCGCTGCTGCTCGACGAGCCGCTGACCGGCCTGCACGCCGAAGCGCGCACGCAGGTGCTCGACTACCTGCGCCGCCTGAAGCAGGAACTGCGCGTGTTCACCGTGCTGGTCACGCACCACGCCGACGAGGTCGGCGCGCTCGCCGACGAAGTCGTCCGCCTCGCCGGCGGCCGCATCGTGCGGCAGGTGCCGATCGCCGAATTCGTCGCGCGGCGCGCCGCCTTCGCCAATGCGCCGTGAGCGCCGAACCGCTCAGGCCAGCTTGCGCAGGCGCAACGCCGCCATCACCTGCAGCACGCCGTAGAGCAGCGCGCCGACGCCGATCCACAGCGCCATCGTCAGCAGCCCCGCCGCCGGATACGCGGCGAACAGCACGCCGAGCAGCACCGCGACGGCGCCGCTGAGGATCAGCAGCCATTCGTTGGCGATGAACCGGCGCACGCGCACCGCGAAGACGATGCGGTAGAGACCGCTGACGATCAGCCACGCCGCCAGCAGAAGCAGCAGCGCACCCGCCACGGCGAGCGGCTGCGTGATCGCCAGCACGCCGAAGGCGATCGAGGCCAGCGCGTACAGCGCCAGCCAGCCGCGCGGGATGTTCACGTTGCGGTCGAACAGCGCGAACGCGCTGATCACGCCTTCGGCCAGGGCCATGACGCCGAACGCCCAGGTCAGCGCGACGACGCTGGCGCCGGGCCACACGATCGAATACAGGCCGAACGCGATGGCGACCACGCCGTAGACGAGGATCACCCACCAGTTGCGTGCCAGAGCTGCGACGAGCGGCGAATTCATGACGATCTCCCGAAGGGCTGAGGAATGCCGTTTGAATCGACTCGCGCCCCACCGCGGATGCGACCGGGCCGCGACGGCATTCTGGTCCGGATTGGCGGCGCATTTCCAGAAATGCCGGCGCGCGCGGAGCGAGGCGAGACGCCGCACGCCTTTGCGGCGGAATGCGAACTTGGCTAGGCTAGCCGTTCGATCCGAACGACCGTTTGAGTCAGACATCCAAGAGGCCGACATGAAGTTGCGCGTTCCGCTTGCCGCACTCGCCCTGACCTGCGCCCTGACCGCCTGCAGCAGCGGCCCGGCCAGGCGCGTACATCCGTCGACCGCGAGCATCCAGCAGCTGATCGTGCAGCCGGACGGCAGCTGGAAGCTCGACGTGCGCATCCAGAACTTCAGCACCCTGCCGATGCGCTACAGCGCGCTGACCGCGACCGTCACCGTCGCCGGCACCGACGTCGGCGAGATCTCGATCGCACCGAACGTCGACATCGTCGCCAACGGCGGCGACGTCGTCGAGGCGACGCTGAAGACTTCGGCGAAGCTGCCGGCCAGCGGCGACTTCGCCTACGTGCTGAAGGGCCGCATCGACACCAGCGAGCCGAAGGAAAGCTTCCCGTTCGAACGCTCGAGCCGGCTGTCGCCGGTACCGGGCGTGGCGAACACGTACCGCTGAACCGCTTGCACGCGTCCGGCCGCGGCCGGCGTCCCCCGAAAAATTCCGGAGTGTTTCCATGAGCCGCTACGCCGCCCCGCTCGCCGACCTGCGCTTCGCGCTTCACGACGTGCTCGACGTCGAATCGACCTACGCCCGCCTGCCCGGCTGCGCGACCGCCACGCGCGACGTCGTCGACGCGGTGCTCGAGGAAGGCGCGAAGTTCGCCGAGCAGGTGCTCGCGCCGCTGAACCAGAGTGGCGACGCGGAAGGCTGCAGCTACGACAAGGCCACGCAGAGCGTGCGCACGCCGAAGGGCTTCAAGGAGGCGTTCGCGCAGTACGTCGAGGCCGGCTGGATCGGCCTGGTCGCCGACGAACGCTTCGGCGGCCAGGGCCTGCCCGAGACGCTCGGCGCGGCGCTGAAGGAGATGATCGATTCGGCCAACCTGTCGTGGGGCAACTATCCGATGCTCTCGCACGGCGCCGGATCGGCGCTGGAGCACCACGGCGAGGACTGGCAGCGCGAGGTGTTCCTCAAACCGCTGGTGGCAGGCACCTGGACCGGCACCATGTGCCTGACCGAGCCGCACTGCGGCACCGATCTGGGCCTGCTCAAGACCAAGGCGGAACCGAACCCGGACGGCAGCTACCGCATCAGCGGCACCAAGATCTTCATCACCGCCGGCGAGCACGACTTCGTCGACAACATCCTGCACCTGGTGCTCGCGCGCCTGCCGGACGCGCCGGCCGGCGTGAAGGGCATCTCGCTGTTCCTGGTGCCCAAGTTCAAGGTCGGCAAGGACGGCACGGTCGGCGAACGCAACGCCGCCGTGTGCGGCTCGATCGAGCACAAGATGGGCATCCACGGCTCGGTCACCTGCGTGATGAATTTCGACGGCGCCGAGGGCTGGCTGGTCGGCCAGCCGAACAAGGGCCTGGCCGCGATGTTCACCATGATGAACACCGCGCGTCTCGCGGTCGGCCTGCAGGGTCTGGGCCTGACCGAGCGCGCGTACCAGAACTCGCTCGCCTACGCGCGCGAACGCCTGCAGATGCGCTCGCTGTCGGGCGCGAAGTTTCCGGACAAGCCGGCCGATCCGCTGATCGTGCACCCGGACGTGCGCCGCATGCTGCTCACGCAGAAGGCCTTCGCCGAAGGCGGCCGCCTGCTCGGCCTGTACGCCTACCTGCACGAAGACATCCGCAAGCACAGCCAGGATGCCGCCGAGCGCGAGCGCGCCGAGGCGCTGGTCTCGTTCCTGACGCCGATCGTCAAGGGCCTGCTGACCGAAGCCGGCATCGAATGCACCTACCACGCGCTGCAGGTGTTCGGCGGCCACGGCTTCATCGTCGAGAACGGCATGGAGCAGTTCGCGCGCGACGCGCGCATCACCACGCTGTACGAAGGCACCACGCAGATCCAGGCCAACGACCTGCTCGGCCGCAAGGTGATGCAGCTGCAGGGCGTCGGCCTCAAGCACTTCCTCGCCGAGATCGGCGCGTTCTGCGCCGCACACGCGAACGACGCGGCCCTCGCCGAATTCGCCGGGCCGCTCGGCAAGGCAGCGAAGGAATGGGGCGAACTCACCCTGGAGCTGGGCAAGCGCGCGGGCGCGAACGCGGAGGAAATCGGCGCCGCGGCCTACGACTACCTGTTCTACTCCGGCTACATCGCGCTGGCCTACCTGTGGGCGCGCAGCGTCGCCGCCGCCGATACGTCGAAGCAGTCGCAGGAGTTCCGCGACGCCAAGCGCCTGACCGCGCGCTTCTACTTCGCGCGCATCCTGCCGCGCATCCACACGCACGCCGCGGCCATGCGCAGCGGCGCGGCGAACCTGCTGGAGATGGCGGACGCGCAGTTCGGCTGACCGTCGCCCGCGCCGCGGGCGCGGCGCGCTCCGCATTGCAGCATGCCGCCGGAAACGGCGGTGCTAGGATGCCGCCGGGGATCGGCCGCCGTCGTTGCGCAGTAGCGGGAAAGTCTGTCGAGGGAGCGCGCCGAAGCTCCGATGTCCAACCGACTACAGAGGGGTCAGGCATGGAACAGTATCTTCCGTTGATCATCCAGATCATCGCCGGCGCGATCGGCGGCAATGCGGCGGGGGCCGCGTCGAAGAACGTCAGTCTCGGCGGAGCCGGCAACACGATCGCGGGTGCCATCGGCGGCGGCGTGCTCGGCCAGCTGCTGCAGATCGCCCTGCCGATGCTGCAGGGCGCGGGCGGCGGCCTCGACATCGGCGCGATCGCCGGCAACCTCGTCGGCGGCGGCGCCGCCGGCGCGATCGTCACGGCGATCATCGGTCTGATCAAGAACAAGGCCGCCGGCCGGTAACGCGGGAAACTTCCACGCACACGCGGCACAGGGACGTGCCGGTCTTCGCAATCCCGCCATGGATTCCTTCGTCAAGACGCATGTCCGTCTGGCCCGGGCCGACGACGACGATTTCATCCTCGGCCTGGTCGGCCGCTTCGTCGAATTCGAGCTGCCGCCGTGGCGCCGCCGCGGCGAGTGCGCAGCCGGCATTCGCGACGACCTCGCGCGCCACCTGCGCGAGCAGCCGCCCGGCTCGTACGTGTTCGTCGCCGAGAACGAGGACGGCGAACGCGCCGGCTTCCTGCACCTGCAGACGGTGACCGACCACTTCACCGCGGCGCAGAACTGCCACATCGCCGACCTCGCCGTCGCGCCCGCGCACGAGGGGCACGGCATCGGCAGTGCCCTGCTGCGCTTCGCCGAGGGCTGGGCCAGACAGCACCGCTGCCGGCATCTCACCCTGGCGGTGTTCCCCGGCAACGAGCGCGCGCGGGCGCTGTACGAGCGCCGCGGTTTCGGCACCGACCTGCTGCGCATGGCCAAGAGGGTCTAGCTTTTGCGATCGTTCGTGATCGTGGCTTCGAACGGCGGACGATTTCCCGGGATGGTCCATGCTGCCTGGAAGTCCGGAGCGACTGTCCCTGGTCGCACCTTCCGTAGAGCAGTTATCCAAGCGTCAACTATTTGTTCTATGCTCCGCGGCCAGGTACGTGTTCGATGGTGCGGCGGATCTGCCGCCGCCCCGCAACGGAGGCGCGATGCTTGCTGAAGTGCGTAGCCTGGGCGACATCCACAGCACCCGCGTGCTGTCGCTGGACTCGACCGGTCGCATCCTCGACTGGATGAGCTGGCAGGACGCCGTCTGCCTGTACGTGCGCGGCGCGGTCGCCTGGACGCTCGGCGACGCCTGCCTGACCATCCGCGGCGGCATGAACCGCCTGACCGGCGAGCAGAGCCGCATCGAACTGCACCCGATCGTCGCCAGCACCGGCCATGCGCGCCCGGCGGCGATCGATCCGGCACCGGCGCTGACCAACGTCGCGCTGTTCGCGCGCGACCGCATGCTGTGCCTGTACTGCGGCGAACACTTCCATCGCGGCGAGCTGACGCGCGACCACGTCGTTCCGGTCTCCAAGGGCGGCCGCGACATCTGGACCAACGTCGTCACCGCGTGCTGGTCGTGCAACGTCCGCAAGGGCAACCGCACGCCGCAGCAGGCCGGCATGCCGCTGCTGGCGGTGCCGTACCGCCCGAGCTGGGTCGAGCATCTGATCCTGTCCAACCGCAATATCCTGGCCGACCAGATGGAATTTCTGGTCAGCCACCTGCCGAAGAACCGGCACGCGAGCTAGTTCGCCGCCGCATCGATGACGCCTCCCGCAAGCGACGAAGCCGCGCCGGCCACGCCGAACTTCGCGCGCCTGCGCTGGCTCGTGCGGCTGAACCGGCATCCGTCGGCGATCCTGCTGCTGGTGCAGCTGACCGGATTGATGATCTATCCGCTGCTCGAGCAGACGCCGGGCGGCACCGCGATGCTGCGCGGCTTCGGCGTGATCGTGCTCGGGCTGGCGGTGTGGATGGTGCAGCGAAGCGCGGGCCGCGCGTGGATCAGTGCCGGCATCGCCGCACCGGTGCTGCTGATCGACCTGGCCGAAAGCGTGCTCGACCTGCCGGCCCTGCGCGTCTGGTCGGCCGCGCTCGAAGCATTGTTCTACTTCTATGCTGCCGGCTGCCTGATCCGCTACATGCTCGCCGACCGCCGCGCGACCAGCGACGAACTGTTCGCCGCCGGCGCCACCTTCACCCTGCTGGCCTGGGCCTTCACCTATCTGTTCGTGCTGTGCCAGCTGCTGCAGCCCGACGCGTTCGGCGGCGCCGTCAACCCGGGCGCGCCGCGCAGCTGGACCGAACTGCTGTTCATGAGCTTCGTCCTGCTGTCGAGCACCGGCATCGGCGACGTGATTCCGCTGAGCGGCTTCGCGCGCGCGCTGGCGAGCCTGGAGATCTTCACCGGCGTGATGTACCTCGCCCTGGTCGTCTCGCGGCTGATCGGACTGACCATCCTGCGCCGCGGCCAATAGCGGCGGCGCCTCCGGGCCGAAGCGGCCGGGTCGGAAATATTGCAGAAATATTGCGCACTTGCGTTGCTGATCTAGGGTTTGCCCGAATGGTCCGCGCGCGCCGCGGCGACCACACTCCGCCCATCCTTCCGTCGGCGCGACGCCGACTCGATCCCCGCGAGGACGACGACATGGGCATCGGCAGTGTGATCAGCGGCGCGGCATCCTGGGTCAAGAACACGGCCGAAGACGCGGTCGACGCCGGCGCGGACGCGCTCAAGGGCGCGCAGGACTTCGTCGGCGACCGTCTCGACGACATCGACCAAGCCAAGGACTGGGTCGGCGGCAAGATCGACGGCGCGGTCGAAGGCGCCGAGAAGGCCGTCGACGGCTTCCGCCAGGACCTGGTCGAGTTCGGCGAGGAACACGGCGGCATCGTCGGCAAGGCGCTGGCCGAGAACGTGTCCAACTCGATCGGCGTGGTCGAGGGCGCGGGCCTGGCCGTGTACGACATGGGCAAGGGCGTGGTGCAGCTGGCCGACGGCGCCAGCAAGCTGGTCAATCCGCTGGAGTGGGCCACCCACGGCGGCGAGAACCTGCAGCGGCTGGAGAACGTGGGCAAGGCGGCCGAGACCCTGGGCAACCTGGCCAGCCCGACGGCGTGGATCACCAACACGGACGGCAACCTGAACACGGCCAAGGCGCTGTGGAACGGGGTGACGGCCGGCTATCAGGATGCGGCGGCGCAGGGCGACTGGTCAAAGTTCGTCGGTCGCGGGGTGGTGGACATCGGCAGCCTGCTGATCGGCGCGGGCGAGGCGAACGCGGCGATCAAGGGCGCGCAGGGCGCCAACGCGGTGGCGCGGATCGGCGAAGGCGCCAATGCGCTGGACAAGGCGGCCGACGCGGCGCGCGTGCTGGACGCGGCCGGCGACGCCGGCAAGGCCGCGCGCGGGGCCGATGGCGCCGCCGACGCGGGCAAGGTCGCGCGCGGGGCCGACGAGGCCGCCGCGGCGCGTGCCACGGCCGGCAGCGACGACGTGGCGGAAATCGTCAGCCGCGCCGATACCGGCACCACGATCGGCGGCAAGAAGCTGCTCGACTTCGATTCGTTCGACGACTTCAACGCCGCGGCGAACGCGGCGCAGCCCAACAGCGTGTACCAGTTCGGCGACTTCCGCTGGACCACCGACGCGCAGGGCCGCGTGATCCGCGCCGAGGGCAAGGTCGAGCTGACCCCGGTCGGCCGCAACGATCCGAAGCTGCAGACCGCGATCGGCAACGAAGGCCGCGACACCGACGTCGGCTTCCACATCATCGCCGACCGCTTCGGCGGCCCGACCAACCGCCTGAACGTCGTGCCGGGCAACGGCAAGCCGATCGGCGACGGCCTGCCCAACCTCAACAACGGCGCCTACAAGCGCTTCGAGAACACGATCGCCGAGCTGCGCGAGCAGGGTCACGCCGTGGAGATACGCGTGAGCCCCGAGTACAATCCGGGCAACCTCAGCAGCCGCCCCGACAACTTCGTCGCGGAATACCGCACCGACGGCGGCCGCTGGATCGAGCACGAATTCCCCAACAAGTAAGCGGCGCGACCCGATGGACGACTTGAACCAGGCCTACGCCGAAACTGTGCAGGCCGTCGCCGGCAGCGTCACCGACGTCATGGACGGCGAGTGGGGCGAGCGCGACTGGCGCCGCCTCGTCGTCAACCACGAGTCGCTGCTGCACACCGCCGAGCCGGAGGCGAGCACGATCGCCTTCGCCGTCGCGACCAAGCCCGGCGGCGAGCCGGAGATCGTCGATTTCCGCATCTCGCGCGCCGCCAAGAACGGCTTCAAGCGCATCGCCGACATCATGCACGCGCAGAAGGGCCAGTACTGGACCGTCTGCGACCTGACCGTCGAGCGCGACGGCAGCTACCGCTTCGACTTCTCCTACGACCCGCCCTACCGGCTCGGCGGCCATCTGCACGACACCCGCTTCGACGACTACCTGCAGCGCTACCTCGCCGAGACCGGCGCTCGCTGAACGGCCCGCCGGGACGGCTTCCGCGCCCGCGTCACCGTCGTTTCCTTGCCCCGGCGGCCCGGCAGTCCGAAAATAGCCGGATGATCGACAGCCAACGCTATCCACGCCTCGCCCGCATCGACTCGCCGGCGGACCTGCGCCGCTTTCCGGAATCCGAACTGGGCGACATCGCGCGCGAACTGCGCGCCTATCTGATCGAGTCGGTCGCGACCTCGGGCGGCCATTTCGGCGCCAACCTCGGCGTGATCGAGCTGACCGTCGCCCTGCACTGGCTGTACGAGACGCCGCGCGACCGCCTGGTCTGGGACGTCGGCCACCAGTGCTACCCGCACAAGATCCTCACCGGCCGCCGCGACCGCATCACCACGGTCAAGAAGAAGGACGGCGTCGCGCCATTCCCGCGCCGCGAGGAAAGCGAGTACGACGCGTTCGGCGTCGGACACTCGTCGACGTCGATCTCGGCCGCGCTCGGCATGGCGCTGGCCTCGCAGCGCGACGAAGGCCAGGGCGGCGACGCGCGCAAGATCGTCGCCGTGATCGGCGACGGCGCGATGACCGCCGGCATGGCGTTCGAGGCGCTCAACCACGGCGGCGCGATCGATCCGGACATGCTGGTCATCCTCAACGACAACCAGATGTCGATCAGCGAGAACGTCGGCGCGCTGACGCAGATGCTGGCGCGCCTGATGGCCAGCCGCACGCTGAACCGCATCCGCGAAGGCGGCAAGAAGATGATGAAGCGCGGCGGCTTCTGGTGGCGCTTCGTCAAGCGCTGGGAAGAGCACGCCAAGGGCATGTTCGTGCCGTCGACGCTGTTCGAGGAACTCGGCTTCCACTACACCGGCCCGATCGATGGCCACGACCTGCCGCTGCTGGTTTCGACGCTGCGCACGTTGAAGGAGCTGAAGGGCCCGCAGCTGCTGCACGTGGTCACCACCAAGGGCAAGGGCTACGCGCCGGCCGAGCGCGAGCAGATCGAGTACCACGCGGTCGGTCCGTTCGACCCGGTCGCCGGCGTCGCCAAGAAGGCCGGCGCGTCGAAGCCGACCTACACCGAGATCTTCAGCGACTGGCTGTGCGACATGGCGGCGGCCGATCCGCGCCTGCAGGGCATCACCCCGGCGATGCGCGAAGGCTCGGGCCTGGTGCGCTTCTCCAAGGAATACCCGCAGCGCTACTTCGACGTCAGCATCGCCGAGCAGCACGCCGTCACGCTCGCCGCCGGCATGGCCTGCGAAGGCGCCAAGCCGGTGGTGGCGATCTATTCGACGTTCCTGCAGCGCGCCTACGACCAGCTGATCCACGACGTCGCCTTGCAGGACCTGGACGTGCTGTTCGCGATCGACCGCGCCGGCGTGGTCGGCCCGGACGGCGCGACCCACGCCGGCAGTTTCGACCTGAGCTACCTGCGCTGCATCCCGAACATGCTGGTGATGGCGCCGGCCGACGAGGACGAATGCCGCCGCATGCTGACGACCGGTTTCCTGCACGAGGGCCCGGCGGCGGTGCGCTATCCGCGCGGCACCGGCACGGGTGTGGCGGTTTCCAAGGAACTGGCGACCCTGCCCGTCGGCAAGGCCGAGGTGCGCCGTCGCGGCCACGGCATCGCCCTGCTCGCATTCGGCGCGATGGTCGCGCCGTGCACGAAGGTTGCCGAGGCGCTCGACGCCACGCTGGTCAACATGCGCTTCGTCAAGCCGCTCGACGAGGCCGCCATTCTCGAGCTGGCGCATTCGCACGCCGCACTGGTCACGATCGAGGACAACGCGGTCGCCGGCGGCGCCGGCAGCGGCGTGCTGGAACTGCTCGCGGCGCACGGCGTGCAGGTGCCGACGCTGCAGCTGGGCCTGTCCGACCGTTTTCTCGAACACGCCAGCCGCGAGGAGCTGCTGGCCGTCGACGGCCTGGACGCGGCCGGCATCGAAGCCGCCGTGCGCAACCGCTTCGGCCACCTGCTGCTCGCACCGGCGCTGCGCAGCGCGATCTGACGCGCGCGCGGCGCGGCCGCGACGACGCGGAGTCAGGTGCCGGACTGCCCCAGCGTGACGCGCTCGCGATCCTCGACATCGCGCTGCGTCGACACCGCGACGTAGCCGTGCGCGGACAGCAGGTCGCGCACGCGGCTGCCCTGGTCGTAACCGTGTTCGAGCAGCAGCCATCCGCCGCCGCGCAGGCGCTCGCGCGCGCCCGCGGCGATCGTGCGGATCGCATCGAGGCCGTCCGCCCCGGACGCCAGCGCGGCAGCCGGCTCGAAGCGCAGGTCGCCGCGCGCGAGATGCGGATCGGCGGCCTCGATGTACGGCGGATTGGAGACGATCACGTCGAAACGCCTTTCGCCGAGCGCGGCGCACCAGTCACCCTGCGCGAATTCGACGTCGATGCCCAGGCGCTGCGCGTTCGCGCGCGCCACGGCCAGCGCCTGCGCGCTGGCGTCGGTGGCGAGCACGCGCGCGCGCGGACGTTCGCGCGCCAGTGCCAGCGCGATCGCGCCGGAACCGGTACCCAGATCGGCCACGGCCGCGGCGTCCTCGGGCGCGATCTTCGCCAGCGCCAGCTCGACCAGCAACTCGGTTTCCGCACGCGGGATCAGCACGTCCGGCGACACCGCCAGATCGAGCGACCAGAACTCGCGCCGCCCGGTCAGGTACGCCACCGGCTGGCCTGCGCGGCGCGCCCCGACCAGCTGCGCGTATGCGGCGCACCGGTCTTCGTCCGGCTCGAACTCCGGCCAGGCGAACAGCCACGCACGCGTGCGGCCGAGTACCTGCGCGAGCAGCAGTTCGGCCTCGAAGCGCGCGTCCTCGCCGGCCAGCGCGGCGGCGCCGTCGGCGAGCAGTTGCCGGACCGTGCTCACGGCGACGGCGGCGTTTGCGCTGCCGCGTCGGCGGCCGGCTTCTTCGGCAGCGCGCGCCAGTAGCCGCCGCGGGTCCATGCGGCAAAACCGCGGCGCAGCCAGCCGATCAGCGCGCTGGCCAGCCACAACGCCCAGGCCAGCATCGCCAGCTGGTAGGCCCACAGCGGCAGGCTGATCGCGTGCGCCACCGGCAGCGCATCGGTGCTGCGGTCGGCGAACCAGCGCAAGCCCTGTGCGCTCGATCCATGGCCGACGACGTGCATGTCGGGATAGCCGAGCAGGCCGTGCCGGATCGAGTCGAACAGGCACAGCAGCGCGACCGCCGTCAGCACGGCCAGTCCGACCTGCAGCAGGTTGAAGCGGTGCGCCGACACCGGCGGTTCGCGCCGCGCGCGCCAGTCGAGCGCGTACAGCCACGCCACCACCAGCAGCAGGGCCGGCCACGAGTACGTGGAGAAACCCAGGCCGAGCAGCACCCACTGCCACGGCTTCAGCGGCGAGTGCCGCAGCCGCGACAGCGCGAACGCGACCAGCAGCATCGCCGCCAGCTCGCCCCAGTACAGCACGGCCGGTCCCGCCGGCGGCCCCCAGGTGGCGAGCAGCCAGCGATCCATCGGCAGCTGCAGATCCAGCGCGATGTTCGCCGCCGGCAGGCCCAGCGCGATCGACGGCGTCGACGCGCGCACGGCGAGCGGCGCGTCTTCGCGGAAGCGGATCTGGAACGTCTGCATGCCCGGCACCAGCGGCAGGCTCAGCCGTCCGTCGCGCAGGCGCAGGTTCAGCGTCTGCGTGTTGCGCGTCACGCCGAGCAGCTCGGCGCCGACCGGCAGCGCGATCGAGTGCTCGCCGCCCTGGCTGGCGCGCATCGTCAGCGACAGGGTGGACGTGGCCGCGCGCTGGCCGATCTCGTGGTCCAGGCTCACGCGGTCGATCGCGCGCGTGGCGCCCTGCGCGGCGGCCGGCCGCGTGATCTTCAGGCTCAGCGTCTCGCCCGGCAGCGGGTGGAACTCGAAGCCGTGGTAGTCGGCGGCGTCGCTGCCCTCGGCGGCGACGGCTTCGGCGATGCCGGAGAACTCGACGTGCCAGGTCGGGCTGACCACGACCTGCCAGACCTCGGCGCGGTCGCCGAGCGGCGGCGCCGTCAGGCTCAGGGTCTCGGCCTTGTCGAGCTTGGCGTGCCAGACCGTGCCCGACTGCCCGTCGGCGATCGCGGCGTCGATGCGGCCGCCTTCGACCTTCACGCCGGGGCTGTCGACGTGCTCGCCCGGCAGCACCGGCACGCGCACGGTGAACCCGCCCTGCTGCGGCGCCATGCGTTCGACCGTGGTCTGCGATTCCCAGTCCAGGCCGAGCGTCAGCGTGCGCCGCACGCGCACGAATGGCGCGAACTGCTGCGCGCCGACGGCCGCCGCCGTCTCGCCGCCGGCACGCGAACGCGCCAGGGTCAGCGTCTCGGTGAGCAGGCGGTCCTCGGCCAGGCCGCTCGATTCCCAGCCCTCGCCGGCGAACTGCACGCGCATCGGCTTCAGTGCGAACGCCAGCGCGATCTTGTCGAACGCCGTGCCGAACGCCAGCTCGACGCGATGCACGCCGCGCGGCAGCGCGATCCACAACGTCGCCCCGTCGCGCGCGATTGCGTCCTGCGCGACGCCGTCGACGCGCAGGCTGCGCAGGCTCAGCGCCTTCTCGTCGAACGGCAGCGGCACCGCGACCTTCTCCGCCGCATGCACTTCCAGCGCGACCTCGACCACATCGCCGCGCGCCGCGATCTCGGCCTTGGCCATGGCCGCGCAGGCCGGTGCGCAGCGCGGCGCCTCGACCAGGCGCGCACGCAGCTGGTCGAGCAGATCGTTCGGCGGGAAGCTCTGCGCGCGCGACGGCGCTGCGGCTCCGAACAGGCCGAAGGCCAGCGCGCCGATCAGCAGCGGCGCCGGCGCGGACACGCGCAGGCGCGGCCTGAGCAGACGCACGACGAGCCACGCCAGCAGCGCGACCAGCAGCAGCCGCAGCGGACGCACCAGCCACGGCGGCGCGATCAGCAGGCGCACGTCCTGGCTCGGCAGCACCGGCCCGCTCCAGGCGAGTTCGTAGCGATGCCCGAGCTGCCAGCTCGGCTCGCCGGCGCCGGTCTGCACGACCGTCGACTGGCTGTAGTGGTCGATGACGTCCTGCTTGCGGATGCGCGAGCCGGTGACGGTGACCGTTTCGAGCTTCTCCCGATCCGCGGAGCCGATCGAATCCTTGGCCGATCCGGCGATCGGAGAAGGCGGCGGCGGCGGGGCCGCGGGCGCCGGCGCCACCACCTCCGCCGCTTCGTCGGCCATTTCCTGCGCCTGCGGCTCGGGGCGGGCCGTGCGATGCCGCATGCGCGCGTCGCCGCCGCCGAAGCCGACGCCGAACCACACGTCGCCGCTGCTTTCCAGCTGCGGGTACACCGCGTAGCGCAGCTGGGTCGCGACGAACGGCAGCGCGGTCAGCACCAGCAGCAGCAAGGCCGCACGCCGCAGCCATTCGGCCGTGGTCGCCAGCCGGCCCTGCGGCAGCGCGCGCGCGACCAGCGCCAGCGCGAGCACCGCCAGCAGGCTCCACAGCGGCGCGCCGGCCTCCTGGTAGCCGAGCACGAGATAGGCGATCGCGGCGACGCCGCCCAGCGCGCCGAACAGGCGCCAGGCCAGCAGCGCGAGCACCGCCGCGACGAACACGTCGAGCAGGGTCCAGCGCGAGATCCAGCTGCCCTCGGCGCGGTCGGCGCCGGGCGCGCCGAGCAGCTTGTAGCCGTTGGGCAGGTGCAGGACGGTGTCGACGCGATCGAAGCTGTCCTGCCATCCGGTGATCGGCAGCGAAGCCTGCGCCGGCGCCACGCGCAGGCCGGCGGCGAGGTCGACGCTGGGCGTGCGCCATTCGACGCCGCTGAGCGATTCGCCGGCGCCGCTCGTGACCAGCAGCGATTCGTCACCGTCGCGGCCGACGCCGATCGCCTGCGCACGTTCGAGCAGGAACGGTGCGGCCGCGTCGAAGCGCCAGCCCTGCAGCATCTCGCCCTGCACGCGGTCGCGCGCGAACCAGCCGCCGCCGTCGAAATCCAGCCACATCTCGCGCCGCAGCGTGAGGCGGTTGCGTTCGTCCGGCGCGATGCCGCGCGAGCGCTCCTCGATCGTCAGCTTGGCGCCGTCACCGAGCGCGAACGCCGGCAGCTCGCGCCAGTCGGACGGCACCTGCGCCTGATGCGGATCGACCTGCAGCGCGCCGCTGGCCGCGGTCACGCGCTGGCGCGGCGCGGCGGCGTAGCTCCAGATCTCCTGCTGCGGCCACGGCGCGGCGCCGGTGCGTGCCGTCGCTTCGACCAGCGCCGCGGTCGCGCGCGCGTCCAGGGTCAGGGTGTCGCTGCCCGGCTGCACGCGCACGCGCAGGCGGCCGTCCGCCTCCAGCCGCGCCGGCCATTCGCCGTCCAGGGCCAGCGGTGCGAAACCCTCGGGCAGGGCCGGGCCGATGACTTCCTCGCGCGCCTGGCCGGACGCGTAGATCTCGATCACGGTGCGCAACTGGGCCGGAATTCCGTCGCCGAGGCGGCGGTAGACACGAAGCTCCAGGCTGTCGGCTTCCGGCGCCGCGGTGCCGGCGCGGCCGAGCGTCAGTTCGTCGCCGTCGCGCTGCACCGGCGTCACCGGCTTGCTGTCGACGCTGAGCGCGACCAGTCCCACCGTGGACGGTACGCGCAGGCCCTGCGGCCGCTCGCGCCAGGGAATGCGCGCGCGGACTTCGTGACTGCCGGCGGCCAGCCAGAGCATCGGCCCGTCGCGATCGACCACCACGGCGGACTGGCCGTCGACCGTGACGTTCTGCGGCCAGTGCTCGGTGTCGCCGGGCAGGGGAATCCAGGAATCCGCATCGACGCGCCAGTGCTGCGCGAGGTTCGCGCCGCCGGCGTCGGCGGCGACGTTCAGCACACCGGGCCACGCGCACAGGAAATCGGACGCATCCCCGCCGCCCTTGCCGGCGATCAGCGGACAGGCGCGGAATTCCTGCTGATTGAGCACCCAGGCGCGCCACGGTTCGAGCGCGGACGGTACCTCGGGTTCGGCCTGCGCGGCCGCGGCGATCGACAACAGCGCAAGACGCGCGAGGCAAAGCAGGAACGAACGCATGGACTCTCCTTGTGCGGGCGGTGGGCCGTTGCAACGGAGCGCTGCAGGCCGCGGGGTTGGCGTTCGCGAAAGCGGACGCCGACACCGGGTGCCGACGCCCTTCCCCTCGCCGACACGGCCGGCGCATCTTAGAGCCTGTCCGCGCCATTCCTGTACCCGGCATGGTCCCGGCGGAAGGCCGGCGCCGTGCGCGAAGCGGGTGCTTTCGTCGCCAGCGTCACGGGGCGGCTTGATTGGCCGGCAACACGACCGCATCCCGACAGGACGGCGGAGCGCGGCGCCCGTGCCCGGGCGCATCGGGATGGATCCGCTCGCGGCCGTCGGCAACCGGGCCTCCGGCCGGAACCAATAAATAGGCAATACCTATCAATTCATGTGAATAAATTGATTGTACAAATCGAAATCCCGGCACTAAAGTAGCCGGCGTCTTCTCTCCCCACCCCACCCACCACTACAGAGGAAGCAAGCCATGTCCCTGATCAACACCCAGATCAAACCCTTCAAGGCGACCGCGTACCACAACGGCAAGTTCGTCGAGGTCAGCGACGCCACGCTGAAGGGCAAGTGGTCGGTCGTCGTGTTCTACCCGGCCGACTTCACCTTCGTCTGCCCGACGGAACTGGAAGACCTCGCCGACCACTACGCCGAATTCCAGAAGCTGGGCGTGGAGGTCTACGGCGTGTCGACCGACACGCACTTCGCGCACAAGGCGTGGCACGACACCTCCGAGGCGATCAAGAAGGTGCAGTACCCGCTGGTCGGCGATCCGACCACGACGCTGGCGCGCAACTTCGACGTGCTGATCGAGGAAGAAGGCCTCGCCCTGCGCGGCACCTTCGTGATCAACCCGGAAGGCCAGATCAAGGTGCTGGAGATCCACGACAACGGCATCGGCCGCGACGCCAGCGAGCTGCTGCGCAAGGTCAAGGCCGCGCAGTACGTCGCCTCGCATCCGGGTGAAGTGTGCCCGGCGAAGTGGCAGGAAGGCGCCAAGACGCTCAAGCCCTCGCTCGACCTCGTCGGCAAGATCTGATCCACCTTTCCTCTCCCGTCCGCGGGAGAGGGCCGGCGCACGGACGCGCCGGTGACGTACCGGCAGGGATCGCCGGCAGGACCCCGGCGGGGTGAGACGCCTCACTCCGCCTTCTTCGGGCGCCGCCGCGCCACCTTTCCGCAGACGCGGAAAGGGAAGGTTCGATTCGCGGGCGCGCAGCGCGCCCGCCGCATTCCACGGAGCCACGCCATGTTGGACGACAGCATCAAGACCCAGTTGCAAGAGCACTTCGCCAGGATCGAACGCCCGGTCGACATCGTCGCCGCGCTCGACGGCGGCGAGAAATCGCAGGAGCTGCGCGAGCTGCTGACCGACATCGCCGGGCTGTCGCCGCAGTTCCGCCTCGTCGAGCGTGCCGAGCCGGGCATCCGCATGCCCTCGTTCGCGCTGAGCACGCCGGGCCAGGACATCCACCTGCGCTTCTCCGGCATTCCGATGGGCCACGAGTTCACCTCGCTGATCCTCGCCCTGCTGCAGGTCGGCGGGCATCCGCCCAAGCTCGCGCCGGAGACGATCGAGCAGATCCGCGCGCTCGACGGCGAGTACAAGTTCGAGACCTACGTCTCGCTGAGCTGCCAGAGCTGCCCGGACGTGGTCCAGGCGCTCAATCTCATGGCCACGCTCAATCCGCGCATCGGCGTGGAGATGATCGAAGGCGCCACGTTCGAGCAGGAAGTCACCGAGAAGCAGATCCTGTCGGTGCCGGCGATCTTCCTCAACGGCCAGGAATTCGGCCAGGGCCGCATGGGCGTGGAAGAGATTCTCGCCAAGCTCGACAGCGGCGCCGACGCGCGCGAGGCGGAAAAGCTCGACGCGCGCGCGCCCTACGACGTGCTCGTCGTCGGCGGCGGCCCCGCCGGCGCGGCCGCGGCGATCTACGCCGCGCGCAAGGGCATCCGCACCGGCGTCGTCGCCGAGCGTTTCGGCGGCCAGGTGCTCGACACGATGGAGATCGCCAACTACATCTCCGTCACGCACACCGAAGGCTCGCAGTTCGCCGCCGCGCTCGAGGCGCACGTGAAGGACTACGACGTCGACATCGTGAACCGCCAGCGCGCCGACAAGCTCGTCGCCGACGGCGACCTCGTGCGCGTCGAACTGGCCAGCGGCGCCGCGCTGAAATCCAGGACCGTCGTCCTCGCCACCGGCGCGCGCTGGCGCAACATGAACGTGCCCGGCGAAAGCGAGTACCGCACCAAGGGCGTGACCTACTGCCCGCACTGCGACGGCCCGCTGTTCAAGGGCAAGCGCGTCGCGGTGATCGGCGGCGGCAACTCGGGCATCGAGGCGGCGATCGATCTCGCCGGCGTGGTCGCTCACGTGACCGTGCTGGAATTCGATTCGAAGCTGCGCGCCGACGAGGTGCTGCAGCGCAAGCTGCGCAGCCTGCCGAACGTCGACGTCATCCTCGGTGCGCAGACCACCGAAGTCGTCGGCGACGGCAGCAAGGTCACCGGCCTGAAGTACACCGACCGCGCCAGCGGCCAGTCGCACGATCTGGAACTGTCCGGCGTGTTCGTGCAGATCGGCCTGCTGCCCAACACCGACTGGCTCAAGGGCGCGCTGGCGCTGTCGCCGCGCGGCGAGATCGAAGTGGACGCGCACGGGCGCACGTCGATGGCCGGCGTGTTCGCGGCAGGCGACGCGACGACGACGCCGTTCAAGCAGATCGTCATCGCCGCGGGCGAAGGCGCGAAGGCGGCACTGGCCGCGTTCGACCACCTCATCCGCGCGCCGATCGACGGTGTCGCGGCCGACGCCGAGAAGAAGGCGGCCTGACCCCGCCGTCCTCGGGATCGCGCGCCGGGAGCAATCCCGGCGCGCGATCGTCTTTCGCCGGCGGCGCGTTCCGGTCCCGCTTGTGAGACACGGCCCACGATCGCATCATCCCCGCTCACGCCATCATGCCGTCCTCATGAACCTGCGCGATCTCCAGTACCTGGTCGCCCTCGCCGAGCACAAGCATTTCGGCCGCGCCGCCGAGGCCAGCTTCGTCAGCCAGCCGACGCTGTCGACGCAGATCAAGAAGCTCGAGGACGAACTCGGCGTCGCCCTGGTCGAGCGCACGCCGCGCAAGGTGCTGCTGACCGAGACCGGCCGCGAGATCGCGCAGCGCGCGCGCCAGGTGCTCAACGAGATCGAGCAGATCCGCTCGATCGCGCGCCGCACCGCCGATCCGGAATCCGGCTCGGTGCGCCTGGGCATCTTCCCGACCCTCGGCCCGTACCTGCTGCCGCACGTGATCCCGGCGATCCGCGCGCGCTTCCCGCGCCTGGAACTGCTGCTCACCGAGGAGAAGACCGAGGTCGTGCTGCGCCAGCTGCGCGAAGGAAAGCTCGACGCCGGCATCCTGGCGCTGCCGATCCACGACGAGCAGCTGCACCAGGAGTTCCTGTTCGAGGAAGACTTCGTGCTGGCGGTGCCGGAAGGCCACCGGCTGGCGACGCACGAGACGCTCAGGCTCGGCGATCTGGCCGAGCAGAACCTGCTGCTGCTCGAGGAGGGCCACTGCCTGCGCGACCAGGCGCTGGAGGTCTGCCATCTCGCCGGCGCCGGCGAACGCAGCGGATTCCGCGCGACCAGCCTGGAAACACTGCGCCAGATGGTCGCCGCCGGCGCCGGCATCACCCTGCTGCCGGCGCTGGCCGTGAGGCCGCCGGTGGCGCCCTCCGCCGACATCCGCCTGGTCGAGTTCCGCGGCCGCGCGCCGCACCGGCGCATCGCCATGGTGTGGCGCCGCAGCTCGGCGATCGCCCGCCTGCTGCAGCAGCTGGCCGAGGTGATCAAGACGCTGCCGCGGGACCTTCTCGTCGCGCACGAGGCCACCCATCCCACACGCAAGCCGCGTTCGCGCGCGCGCGCCTGACGCCGCCACGCGCCGCTCCGCCGGAAGTCTCCAAGCACCCGGAAGCGTCATCCCCGCGAAAGCGCGTATCGGCGTCGATCTTTCCTCGGCCTGACGCAAACGGACGACTCCGCAGCGGCCGTCGAAAGGCGATCCACGAGGACGACGCGCCCGCCGGGGATCCCGGCGGCGCCGGTTTGAGAAAGCCGCCGCGATCGGCTACGGTCCCCGGATCGTCGAATCATTCGCAGCGATCCACTCGCACGGAGCACCCATGAACACCGCAACACCCCCGATCGTCATGTCCAGCCTCGACCTCGAACGCATCGAAGCCCTGCTCGACGCGCCGGCGCATCGCCATTTCCCGGGCCTGGAAGCGCTGCGCGCGGAGATCGCGCGCGCCTCGGTCGTCGAACCGGAGCAGATGCCGGCCGACGTCGTCACGATGAACTCGACCGCCCAGGTCGTCGACGAGAACAACCACGAGGAATACGAGCTGACCCTGGTCTATCCGCGCGAGGCGGACGGCGATCCGGGCAAGGTCTCGGTGCTGGCGCCGGTCGGCAGCGCGATCCTCGGCCTGCGCGTGGGCGATTCGATCCGCTGGCCGATGCCGGGCGGACGCGAGGCCGCGCTGCGCATCGCGGCGATCCGCTACCAGCCGGAAGCGGCCGGCCACCTGCACCGCTGAAGAAGATCCGCGCGGCGGCGGGAACGCGCGCGGCGCGAGCACCCGTCCACGTTCCGCCGCCGCGCGAATGACGCGATACTGGCGTGATGGCTCGCATCCACCGCTTCGGGGAATTCCAGCTCGACCCGGCCACGCGCGAACTTCGGCGCGGCGGCGTGCCGGTGCCGGTGCCGCCGCGCGCGTTCGACTGCATCGTCTACCTGGTCGAGCACCGCGACCGCGCGGTCGGCCGCGACGAGCTGATCGCCGCGGTCTGGGGCAAGGCCGACATCACCGACGGCATGCTCGGCCAGACCGTGCTGTCCGCGCGCCGCGTGCTCGACGACACCGGCAAGGAGCAGCAGTACATCCGCACGGTGTTCCGCTTCGGCTACCACTGGGTCGCGCCGACCGAGGTCGCCGACGAGATGCAGGAGCGCCCGCCCGAACCGGCGGCGGCGCCCGAGCCGGTTCCGGCAGCACCGACGCAGACGGACGCGCCGGCGGCGACCGTGCCGGAAATCCGATCGCCGGACTCGCGGCGTGCGGCCCGGCGAATCGCGCTGGCCGCGGCGGCGCTGATCGTACTGGCCGCCGCGTTCTGGATCGCCTGGCAGCGCATGCACGGGACCGCCTTGCCGCCGGCGCCATCGGCAACCGAAGCCGGCAGCCGCGTCGCGCTGGTCCTGCCGGTGGCGACCAGCGCCGGCGCCGGCTACGACTGGGTGCGGCTGGGCGTGATGGATCTGATCGCGGCCCGGCTGCGCGCAGCCGGCGTGCCGGTGGTGCCGAGCGACAACGTGGTCGCGCTGACCGGCTCGCATGCGGACGCCGCGCGCCGCGGCGACTTCGCCGCGCTCGCCCGCACCGCCGGCGCCGGCATCGTCATCGACGCGCGCGCGGAGGAGAGCGGCGGCCGCTGGCGCGTTTCCCTGCGCATCGTGCACGGCGAGCATGCGTCGGCGAGCGCGACCGGCGAAGCCACCGACGTGCTCGCCGCCGCACGCATCGCGGCGGACCGGCTGGCGCAGCAGCTCGGCTACGCGCCGGCCGTCGACCGCGGCAGCGGCGCCGACACGCAGGCGCTGGCGAACCTTCTGCCGCAGGTCGACGCGGCGATCCTCGGCGAACGTCTGGACGCGGCGCGCGCGCTGCTCGAAGGCGCCGGGGCGGCGCAGCGCGAGAATCCCGAGGTGCGCATGCGCCTGGCGCAGATCGACCACCAGGCCGGCAACCTCGACGCCGCCGAAGCCGGCTACAAGGCGATCGCCGCCGCGGTTTCGGCCGAACGCGATCCGGTCCTGCACGCGCGCGCACTCAGCAACCTCGGCGTGATCGCCGCACAGCGCGACGACAACGAGCTGGCCGAGCAACGCTTCGACCAGGCGATCGCGCTGCTGCGCCGCGAACAGGCGCCGGACGCGCTGGGCAAGGCGCTGAACGGGCGCGCCGCGCACTACGGCGCGATCCAGCGCACCGACGCCGCGCTCGCCGACCTGTCCGAGGCGCGCGTGGCCTTCGAGAGCGCCGGCAACCTGCTTGCGCTGGCCGTGCTCGACTCCAACCTCGGCGCGCTGGACATGCTGCGCGGCCGCTACGCCGAAGCGCAGGCCGCGTTCACGCGCTCGGCCGACCGCTTCGCCACGTTTGGCGCGCAGGCGATGGAGCTCAACGCGCTGACCGCGGTGGCCGAACTCAAGCTGGCCCAGCTGGAGCCGGACCAGGCGCTGGCGCTGGACGCACGCCTGCGCCAGCTCGTCGGCCAGGTGTCCGATCCGGCGCGGCAGCGCAACGGCGAGCTGACGCGGCTGCAGGTGCTGGCCGCGAACGGACGCCTGCGCACGCTCGACGACGACCTCGCGCGCGTGCTGGAGGCGGCCCGGCGCGACGACGACCGCGTCGCCCTGGCGCGCGGCGCGACGCTCGCCGCCGAACGGGCGCTGGCGCGCGGCGACGCGCGCACGGCCGCCGACGATGCCGATCTCGCCGAGCAGCGTTTCACCTCGGTGGCCGACGATCCGCACGAGCGCGCCCGCGTCGGCCTGCTGCGGGTGCGCGCACACCTGGCCGCCGGTCACGCGGCCGCCGCCGCGGATGCGCTCGCCGCGCTGAGCGCCTTCGCCGAACGCAACGGCTCGGCCACCGCCCGCTTCCACGCGACCCTGGCGCGCGCCGAAGTCGCCGCCGCGAATGGCGACGACGCAAGCGCCGGCAAGACCTATGCACAGGCGCTCGGCGAGGCCGACGCCACGCGCATCCCGCTGGACCTGCGCGAGGCGGCGCGCGCCTACGCCGGCTGGCTGGTGCGCAGGAACGAGCTGGCCCAGGCCGGCGCGGTGGCCGAGCGCGTGTCGATCTGGGCCGCGCGCGACTACGAATCCGCCGTCCTGCAGCTGCGCGTCTACCACGCGCTGGGCGAGCCGAACCTGTGGCGCATCGCCCTGACCCGCGCCCGCGCGCTGGCCGGCGATCGCGAGATTCCGGCCGACCTGCTGATCGCGCCCGCGCCGCGCTGAGCGCAGGCTTCCGCGGCACCGCCGAACGCAATCAGGCACTTGCAGGCCCATTGATGCGAATCGAATGCGGCCTTGACGAGTCTTTCATGCATCCGTTGCGACCCGCGGGCAGCCTCGCCGCGGCGTTTCCACTCGGAGAATTCTCGATGTCGTTGCGAAATACCCTGCTCGGCGCGGCCGCTTCCTTCGGCCTGCTGGCGAGCCTGCCCGGTTCCGCCGCCGATGGCGTGATCGACCCCGGCTTCGGCGCCGATGGCGTCGCCATCCTGGCGCTGGACGACATCGAGGGACGCGAGCTGCGCACGCGCGCCGCGCTCGTGCAGCCCGACGGCAAGCTGCTGTTCGGTGGCTCGCGCAACAAGTTCGTGCCGACCGCGCCGTTCGATCCGCACGTGCGCGCCACCCTGATGCGCCTGAACGCCGACGGCAGTCCCGACGCGGACTTCGTCGACGCCGCCGGCATTGCGGGGCTGATCGTGCTGCCCGACCTCGTGCCGGGCGACCAGATGCAGACCATCGAGGACATCCGCCTGCTCGCCGACGGCTCGATCCTCGCCGCCGGCAGCGCGGAGGCGTTCGGACCGCTCGGCGGCTTCGTCGTCAAGCTCGACGCGAACGGCGCGCTCGACCCGGTCTTCGGCAGCGACGGCCTGGTGGTGCTGCCATCCACGTATCTGCACGCGCTGGCGGTCGACGGTCAGGGCCGCATCGTCGCCGCCGGCGAACGCGTGACCTCGGGCCAGTACAGCAGCCTGGTGGTGCGCCTGAACGCGGACGGCAGTCCCGATTCCAGCTTCGGCCCGGCCGCCGACGGCAGCGCCGTGATCGAATGGGACGGCGTCGAAGGCCAGGCCGGCTATCTGACCTCGCTGGCGCTGACGCCGGACGATCGCGTCCTCGTCGCCGGCCAGTACGAAGCCTACGGCCAGGGCATGGGCGGCGACTTCGCGATCGCGCGCCTGGACGCCGACGGACTGCCCGATGCGGGGTTCGCCGGCACCGGCTGGCGCGTATTCCACATCCCAGACCATGCCTCGACCTTGAACGGCGTCAACAAGCTGCTGCTGCAGCCCGAAGGCAGCGCCGTGTTCGCCGGCTACTACGACGCGGGCGAATCCAGCCTGCACCTCGTGCTCGGCCGCATCGGCGCCGACGGCGCTTCCGACCCGGCGTTCGGCGCCGCGACCACGCCCGGCTTCCAGACCATCCCGCTGGTGCCCGACGCCTGGAACCGCTACGCGACCGGGCTCGTGCGTCAGGGCGACGGCAAGCTGCTGGTCGGCGTCAGCTACGCCACGCCGGTCGGCCGCGAGAACTATCTCGCCCTGCGCGTCTCGCCGACGGGCCAGCTCGATGCGGACTTCGCCGACGGCGGCGTGTTCGAGGCCGACCTTGCACCGGACGGCGTCTACAGCGACGTCGGCGCCCTCACCCTGCTGCCGGACGGACGCCCGATCCTGGCCGGCGCGGTGATGCGCGACACCAACTCGCCGCTGGTCGACCTCGCCGTGCTGCGCCTGAGCAACGACAGCGTCGACCGCCTCTTCGCCGACGGCTTCGAATAGACGGCGCCGATCCGGCCCCGGCCGGTGCGAGCCGGGGTCGGAGACGGGGAAATCGTGACGTCGAAAAAGATTCGGCCGCGCCGTGCGGTTGCACGACGCGGCCGACGAGTCCCGCGTTCCTTCGCGGATTCCTTCTCGATCCCGCCAGTGGCCATCCCCTCGGCGGGACGGCGGCCGGCTGCCGCTCCTGCGTTCTATTGACGGCGATATTCCACGCCGTACATGAAAGTGTTCGGCTTTCCGGTGGTCGCACCGAGCGTGCCGAAGCCTGCGCCCGTGGGCCACCACGGCCACACGCCACTGCCGTCCCAGTCCGGCTGGCCGAGCGAATAGACGCTCGCGCTGACGAGGCCGAGCGCGTTCAGCGCGTTCAGCTCGTCCGGCGCCGCGCCGTAGTAGGTCACGAAGGTGCGCTTCTCGTTGGCCTTGAGCGTACCGAGCTGCAGGTCGAAGAACGCGCCGAGATCGCCCGGGCCACGGTCGACGAAATCACCCGGGAAGCCGCTGTGCGCGGCGAGCGGGTTCGGCGAATTGAAGCCGTTGTCGTACGAGGCGATCACGAACGGTGCGGCGGAGCCGGCGATCGTGATGTATTCGGAGAACCCGTTCGGCGCCACGTCGTAGTCGACGCCGCGCGAGTAGCGCAGGTCGAGCACCGGCACGCTGCCGATGTTCTCGATCGTCACGGCCACGCGATACAGGAACGGCGTGATCGGCGTCGGGTCGTACTGGTGCGTCACGCGGAAGGTGTTGCCGATCGTCACCGTCGATACCGCCGATGACAGCGTGTAGGAGAAGCTGCCGACGGCCATGTTGACGGTGCCGCTGCAGCGCGAGGTGTAGCCGGTGACGCCGAGGTCCGCGCTGGCCACGCCCCAGCCTTCGCAGGGCGAGCCCGGCGCCGAGGCGTCGGCATTGGTTTCCATCAGGCGCAGGCCGACCAGGGTGGTGCCGTAGCGGCCGCTGGAGGGATTTGGCGGATCGCATTCGACGTTGAGGTAGCCGGTGCTGGACACGCCCAGCTGCACGGTGCCGTTGTCGATGACGCCGGGACAGCGCTCCGGCGGCGGATCGCGTTCGCAGCAGATGCCCTCGCCGTCGGCGTCGAGTTCGCGCACTTCCACGCGCGTGTATTCGGGCAGGCGCAGCACCTTCGGCGAGAAGCGCTTGGCCGGCAGGTCGATCACCGGCGTGCGCGGTTCCCACACCTTCGAGCACATCGTGTTGAACGCGGGATCGGTCTGCACGAAGTAGAAGTCCTGCGGATCGCCGACGCCGTCCCAGTCCTCGTAGGTGCTGCCGGCCAGCACGAAGCGGTCGGACTTCACGTCCATCGCGTACAGGTTCTCCGGCGCCTCGCGCTGCGTGCCGAACAGGCGCGCACCCGGCGGCGAGTTCAGGCCGAGGTCCGCCAGCCTCGCCGACAGCAGGAAGCCGAAGGTCGCATGGCCGCTCAGCGTGCCGGTGACGGCGACGCTGCCGGGGCCGCCGTCGGCGTCGCGCACTTCGGCCACATCGTAGGCGACCACGTTGCCGGCTTCCGGATCCATCCATTCCGATTGCGCCTTGACCGAGCAGCTCGCCGCCGAGAAGCGCGCCGCATAGCCGTCGGCGAGGGCGTCGACGCGTCCGGTCGAGCCGACCAGCACGGTCTCGCCGCGGTAGTTGCCGAGGCTGAGCGGCGTGACGCCCTGGAAATCGGTGTTCTCGCCCTTCTGGCCGAGGATCGCGTTGCACACCGGCGTGCCGCCTCCGTCGACGCGGAACATCAGCGCGCGGCGATCGCTGTTCCAGGTGCCGGCGTCGGCCGCCGATCCGCCGACCACGAGGTCGGTCGGCGCGCCGCTGGCGGCCAGGTTCTCGGTGACCGCGCGGAAGCGCAGACCGAACGCGATGTCGCTGCGGCTGTAGGCCTGGCTCCAGGTCACCGCACCGGCGGCCGTCAGGCGCGCGATGCGGCCGAAGCTCGAACCGCTGCGCGGATCGGTCACCTCGTCGCCGACCACGATCAGGTCGCCGAAGGGTGCCGGCGCGCCGCGGTCGACCGACTGGATGATGTCGTAGCCGGCGGCGCGATAGTCTTCCTTCTGGTTCTGCAGCAGCGTCGCCCAGGCGACCTTGCCCTCGCAGTCGATGCGCATGACGTAGATGAAGACGCCCGGATCGCGCAGGACCGAGCCGGTCAGCGCGAAGCCGGTGCCGTCGTTCAGCTCGACCACCGCGTTCGCGCTGGTCTGCTTGCTGCCGTTGACGCTGTAGCCGCGCTGCCAGAGCGTGGTGCCGTCGTCGCGGATGCGCGTGGCCAGCGCCTGGGTGGTGCCGTCCGGCAGCGCACGCGTGCCGACGAGGATCGAACCGCCGTCCGGGCAGAACTTGGCGGCCTTGACGTCCTGGCCGTCGTCGCGCATCTCCGCCTGACCGTAGTAGCTTTCGAAATTGACCGCCTGCGCGGCCGGCGCCACCGTGGCCAGCAGCAGCACGCTCAGACGGAGCCAGCGCCGCTCGCGCGAGAAACTGGGGATCGTGAAGTTCATCGGG
This sequence comes from Dokdonella ginsengisoli, assembly GCF_042652785.1. Classification (NCBI taxonomy): domain Bacteria; kingdom Pseudomonadati; phylum Pseudomonadota; class Gammaproteobacteria; order Lysobacterales; family Rhodanobacteraceae; genus Dokdonella; species Dokdonella ginsengisoli. The sequence continues at coordinate 215,614 of NZ_JBHSHD010000003.1, forward strand.
AGAACCTCGTCGGGATGCCGCGTGGAGGAGCACGAAACGGTCCGCCCATCAGGCCAGCAACGCGCCGGCGATCCAAGGAAGATACGGGGACGAAACCGGGACGCGGCAGGAACGGATGGGCAGGCGCGTGGATGCGATCGCGCGGCGGCGCGCGACATGACTCCTTCCGCGACAAGGCCTTAGCCGCGATCGATTCCCTTTTTCAGCCCGCGAATCCACTGGACGCCCGAAGCGACGCCTTCCTAAGATGGACGGACATCACACTTCGGAGACTCGCATGCGCAGGGGCTTGTGCAGCATCGCCTGGATCGGCGCGTTCGTCGCAACGACGGCCGGCGCACACGGAATGGCCACCACCAGCGTCTGCGGCGAAGCCCGCCAGCGCCAGGTCGCGCAGTTCCATTTCACCCAGGCGCAATTGACCGACTACGAGCATTGCATCAAGCAGCAGCAGTCCTCGTGCGCGAACGTGCCGCTGGACGGGCCCGGCCAGGCCACCGGCGGGCTGACCGAGTGCCGGCCGCAGTACTGCACCGAGGTCGCGCTGAATCTGCCGACGCATTCGTTGAACGGCCCGGTCTACACGACGATGAGCTGCGGTGTCGTCGACGACGCCTGGGGCCGCGCTGCGCACATGGCGGCGGACTACTGCGCCGCCCAGTCGCCGACCGGCAGCGCGACGTCGCAGGTGCTGTCGCCCGCCACCTTCCTCGACCCGAGCTATCACCACTCGCTGTACTCGGCCGACCAGGGACTGAGCGGTATCTGCGTGCAGTGCGTGGAGCCCACGCAGTAGCGGCCGGATCCGACAGCCGCCCGCCAAGCGGGCGCCTCACACCAGCGCGCGCAGCCGCGTGTACGCCAGCACTGCATCGACGCGTCGCTGCAGATCCGCGCGCTGCGGCTCGTCGAGCTCGCATTCGGCGAGCACGAAGTAGCCCGAGCGCAGCACGTCGCGCCAGCGCGGCAGGCTCGGCAGCCGGGCGAGGCTGAGGTAGCGATCCATCGCTCGCGCGCGCAGGCGGCCGTCATCGACGGTGACGCGCCAGATGCGGCTCTTCTCGGCCAGCTCGAGCCGGCCCAGTCCCGTACTGCGCTCCCAGGCTTCGACCACCGCCAGCATCAGCTCGACCAGCGCACGCCGGAACCCGCCCTGCGCATCGGCCTCGCCGGTGCCGGGGGCGACGTCCAGCGTCGGCGGCGCCGCGCTCTCCACGACGGCATCGGCCTGGCGCAGGCCGACGATGACCAGATCCGGGTCCTGCTCGGCCGGCGCGAGGTGCAGGGCGAGCCGGTCCGGCGCGCCGGCGACACTCGCCTCCAATCGCTCGGCCGCCTGCGACTCTTCGAGCCGCTCGAACGCGGCGGCGAACGCGGCAGCGGCATCGGGCGCGAGCGCCTCGGCGAACGGCCGGCCGACCACGGCGGCGTGGCTGCGCCCGAGCAGACGGCAGGCGTCGCCGCTGGCGGCGACGATCATTCCGGCCGCATCGAGCACCAGCACCGCATCGTGACGGCTGTCCAGCGCTGCCTGCAGCAGGCGGCGGTCGAATACGAGATCGGCCGCAGCCCGGCGATGCTGTTCGACCGCTTCCGCCAGCCGCGCCGCATGGGCGACCTCGGCCAGGCGCGCGCGCTGGCGGCGGCGATAGAGCAGCAAGGTCAGCGCCAGCAGGCCGGTGGCGGACGCCGCCGCCGTCAGCCACAGCACGGTGGTGCGCTGGCGGATCGTCAGCGCACGCAGATCGTTTTCCGCCGCGAGCGCGGCGATGGTGCGATCGCGTTCGGCCGTCTCGAAACGCGTGCGCAGCCAGCGCAGCTCGCTGTCGTAGGCGGCCTTGCGCCGGGCGAGATCGGCCTGCTGGAACTCGCGCAAGCTCGACAGCGCGGCGGGCAGATCGCCGGCCGCCTCCTCGCTGCGCGCCAGTTCGTCGAGCAAAGCCGGTCGCTCGGCGTCATCGGTGGCCAGCTGCGCCAGCGCCTGGCGCAACTGCGTCGCCGCTTCGGCCGGCTTGCCGCGCAGGCGTTCCGCCGCCGCGGCCTGCAGCACCAGCGGCGCAGGCGGCTGCACGCCCAGCTCGGCGGCGAGCGCAAGGCCACGCTCGCTCCACTGCGCCGCCGCGACCGCATCGCGGCGTGCGGCCGCGGCGCGCGCGAGACCGGCGTAGACGCGCAGCCGATGCGGCTGCGCGCCGCCGTTCGTGTAGAGAGTCATGGCTTCCTGCAGCAGCGCTTCGGCGCGTTCCGCCTCGCCGTCGTCGAGCGCGAGCACGCTCAGGCTCTCCAGCGTATGCGCCTCCTCCAGCGCATCGCCCTGGCGGCGGTACGCGGCGAGCGCCTCGTCGTAGTACTTGCGCGCCTGCGCCGGTTCCTGCAGATCGCGGTAGACGTCGGCGATGTTGTTGAGCACCGGCCCGATCGTGTCGATGCCGGCGCGGCGGTAGATGTCCAGGCTCTTGAGCAGGGCCTCGAGCGCGCGCCGGAAATCGCCCAGGCGGCGCAGCGCGCTGCCGACGTTCTTCCAGCTCTTGGCCTCGGCCAGCGCGTCGCCGTGATTGGAAGCGATGCCGAGCGCGCGCTCGAACAGCTTCAGCGATTCGACGATCTGCTCCTGGTAGTACGCGAGCACGCCGCGGCGACGCGTCAGCTCGTAGTCGATGCGCCAGTCCGTCGAGCCGGCGGAAAGCACTTCCACGCAGGCGAAGGCCGCCGCCGCCGCGGCGAAATGGCCGGACTTGATCTCGCCCTCGCTGCGCTCGAACAGGGTGGTGATCGCGGCCTTGCGCGCCGTCTCGTCGAGCGACCGTGCGTAGGCGGGCGGGCAGCTGGCGGCGAGCGCGGCCTGCGTGGCGTCCTGCTCGGTAACGGCGTCGGCGGCGACCGCCCGCAGCACGAACATGCTCAGGAAACCGGCGACGAACACGGCGATCCAGCGCCTCCGCCCCTTGCGGCAGGCCGTCGAGCCTGCGCGAACCTCGCCTCCACACCGCCGACCGGGACGCCCCTCGCGCCACGGAGACGGCGGCCGGCCGCAACCGTACGGCATTCGCACTTGCACCTGGATGTCCCCCATCGCCCGAAGATAACACCGCCGTTCGTGCGCGGGCAGCTTCGCGACACTCAGCCGCGCCCGGCAGCGGCCTCCCGCCATGCCCGCCCCGGCTCCCGCTTGACCGCGGGCAGTCGGCCGGCTACAGTCAATCTACTAACGCATTAGTACATCAACGCAATGAAACGACGCCATCTCCAGCCCGAAGTCGATTCCGAACGCGCCGAACGCTCGCTGTGCGAGGCGCTGCTGGCGCTGCGCAGCGTCGAGGAAGTGCGCGCCTTCCTCGCCGATCTGTGCACGCCGGCCGAGCGCGAGGCGATGCGCGACCGCTGGAGCGTGGTGCCGCACCTGATCGCCGGCGAGCCGTACTGGCAGATCCACGAAGCGACCGCCGTCAGCATCACCACGATCGGCCGCGTCGCGCGCAGCCTGGAACAGGGCGCCGGCGGCTACGCGCTGGTCGCCGCGCGCCTGCAGGCCAAGCCGCGCGGCGCACGCGCGCCGGCAAGGCGCAGCGCCGTCGCGCGCAGGGCCGCATCGTGAGCGCCGCGCCCGACCGCCTGCGCATCGCGGTGCAGAAGTCCGGCCGCCTCGCCGAGGCCTCGCTCGGCCTGCTGCGCCGTGCCGGGCTGGCCTTCCGCGCCAGCCGCGACCACCTCTTCCTGTACGGCGAGAACCTGCCGATCGACGTGCTGCTCGTGCGCGACGACGACATTCCCGGCCTGCTCGTCGAAGGCAGCTGTGAACTGGGCATCGTCGGCCGCAACGTGCTGGTCGAGCAGCGCCTCGCCGGAGCCGGCGCGCCGGCTCCGCAGGAACTGCTGCCGCTCGGTTTCGGCGGCTGCCGCCTGTCGATCGCGATCCCGCAGTCCGGTGCGATCGCGCAGACCTCCGATCTCGACGGCCTGCGCATCGCGACCTCGTATCCGGCCCTGCTCGCCGACTGGCTCGCGCGCAGCGGCCTGAAGGCCGAAGTCGTCGTGCTGAACGGCTCGGTCGAGATCGCCCCGCGTCTGGGCAAGGCCGAGGCGATCTGCGATCTCGTCTCCAGCGGCGCGACCCTCGCCGCGAACCAGCTGCGCGAACTGGTGACCGTGTTCGACAGCCAGGCCGTGCTCGCCTCGAGCCCGCGCGAACCGACCGCGGCGAAAGCGGTGCAGATCGAGCGCCTGCGCGCGCGCATCGCCGGCGCGCTGTCGGGCGACGGCGCGCGGCTGGTGCTGCTGCAGGCACCGCGCGCGGCACTGCCGGACATCACGCGCCTGCTGCCCTCGCGCGACCTGCCGAGCGTGCTCAGCCTCGACGGCCGCCCCGACGACATCGCCGTGCAGGCGCTGTGCAGCGCCGCGCTCGACTGGCAGCATCTGGAGGAACTCAAGCGCCTCGGCGCACGCAGCCTGATGGTGCTCAACGTGGAGCGCATGCTGGCATGAACGCGCGCGCGGACGTGACGCCGGCCTGGCGCCGGCTCGACTGGGCGTCGCTGGACGAAGCGCAGCGCCGCGACGCGCTGGCGCGCCCGCGCCCGGTGCGCGACGCGGCGCAGGTCGACGCCGTGCGCGCGATCCTCGCCGACGTGCGCGAGCGCGGCGACGCCGCCCTGCGCGACTTCACGCGGCGCTTCGACCGCTGCGAGCTTTCGTCGTTCGAGGTCGGTGCGGACGAATTCGACGCGGCCGAGGCGGAAGTCGAGGCCGAGGTGCGCGACGCGATGCGCCGCGCGATCGCCCGCGTCGAGGCGTTCCACGCCGCCCAGCTGCCGCACGACCTGCGCGTGGACACCGCGCCCGGCGTGCGCTGCGAGCAGGTCGTGCGCGCGATCGGCCGCGTCGGCCTGTACGCGCCGGCCGGCAGCGCGCCGCTGCCCTCGACCGTGTGGATGCTGGCGGTTCCGGCACGCCTAGCCGGCTGCGCAGACATCGTGCTGGCGACGCCGCCGCGCGCCGACGGCCGCGCCGATCCGGCGATCCTGGTCGCCGCGAAACTGTGCGGCGTGACGCGCGTGCTCAAGCTCGGCGGCGCGCAGGCGATCGCCGCGCTTGCCTACGGCAGCGAATCGGTGCCCCGCTGCGACAAGCTGTTCGGCCCCGGCAACGCCTGGGTCACGCTGGCCAAGCTCGAAGTCGCGGCCGATCCGGACGGTGCGGCGATCGACATGCCGGCCGGGCCGTCCGAAGTATTGATCGTCGCCGACGACAGCGCCGACCCCGCCTTCGTCGCCGCCGACCTGCTCGCGCAGGCCGAGCACGGCGCCGATTCGCAGGTGCTGCTGGTCAGTCCCGGCGCCGAGCTGATCGCCGCGGTCGAGGTCGCCGTGGCGAAGCAACTGGAAACCCTGCCGCGACGCGACACCGCCGCGGCCGCGCTCGCGCACGCGCGCCTGATCGGCGTGCGCGACCTGTCCGAGGCGATCGAAGTGTCCGAGCGCTACGCGCCCGAGCACCTGATCGTGGCCACGCGCGAGGCGCGCGCGCTGCTGCCGCGCCTCGGCCGCGCCGGCAGCATCTTCCTCGGCCACTACACGCCGGAAACCCTCGGCGACTACTGCGCCGGTCCGAACCACGTGCTGCCCACGCTCGGCTTCGCGCGCGCGATCGGCGGCGTCGGCGTCGACAGCTTCCTGCGCCGCGTCAACGTGATCGAGGCCGACACGGCCGGCATCGCCGCGATCGGTCCGGAAGCCGCGGTGCTCGCGCGCGCCGAGCGGCTCGAAGCGCATGCGCGTGCAATCGACCTGCGCCTGTCCGCGCGCGCCGGTCTCCCTCTCCCGCCTGCGGGAGAGGGCCGGGATGAGGGCAATCGGAACGATGCGCTTTACTCCGACGAGCCCCCTTCCGCGCTCCGGGCCCCTTCCCCCGCAAGCCGGGCAAACGAAAGCGCGCTCGCGCGCGTCCGCCCGGACCTCGCCGCGTTCGCGCCGTACGCTTCGGCGCGGCGCGGCGGTTTCGAGGCGCGCATCCGCCTCGACGCCAACGAATGCCCGTGGAGCGGCGACGCCGACGCCGTCGGCCTCAATCGCTATCCGTCGCCGCAGCCGGCGGAGCTGCGCGCGCGGCTCGCCGCGCTGTACGGCGTCGCGCCCGAACGGCTGTGGCTGGGCCGCGGCAGCGACGAGGCGATCGACCTGCTGCTGCGCGCGTTCTGCCGCGCCGGCCGCGACAACGTCGTCGCGCTCGCGCCGACCTTCGGCATGTACCGCATCGGCGCGCAGCTGCAGGGCGCCCAGTACCGCACGCTCGCGCTGGACGCCGAAGACGGCTTCGCGCTCGATGCCGAGGCGCTGCTCGCCCTGACCGACGCCGACACCAAGCTGGTGATCGTCTGCTCGCCGAACAATCCGACCGGAACGCTCTACCACGGCGAAGCGCTCGGCGAGCTGGCCGGCCGCCTTGCCGGCCGCGCGCTGCTGCTGGTCGACGAGGCGTACATCGAGTTTTCCGGCGCCGCCAGCGCCAGCGCGCTGGTTGACCGCCACCCGAACCTCGCCGTGCTGCGCACCCTGTCCAAAGTGCATGCACTGGCCGGCGCGCGCATCGGCGCGCTGATCGCCGCCGCGGAGATCGTCGAGCTGGTCGGCCGCATCGCCGCGCCGTATCCGCTGCCGACGCCGAGCGTGCGCGCGGCGCTGGCCGCGCTCGACGACGACGCGGTGGCGCGTACCGACCGCCGCGTCGACGTGCTGCTGGCCGAACGCGCCCGCGTCGCGCGCGCACTGGCGCAGACGCCGGGCGTGCGCGTGTGGCCCTCGTCCGGCAATTTCCTGCTGGCGCGCTTCGACGACGCCGCGGCCGCGTTCGCGCGGGCGCTCGCCGCGGGCATCCTCGTGCGCGACGTGTCGGGGCAGCCGGGCCTGCAGGGCTGCCTGCGCATCACGATCGGCGCGCCGGACGAGAACGACGCGCTGCTCGCCGCGCTCGCCGGAGAGCCGGCATGAGCGCGGGCGCGAAGATCCTGTTCGTCGATCGCGACGGCACCCTCATCGAGGAACCGGCCGACCAGCAGATCGACGCCTACGAGAAGTTCCGCCTCGTGCCGGGCGCGATCGCGGCGCTGCGCCGCTGCGTCGAGGCCGGCTACGAGCTGGTGATGGTGAGCAACCAGGACGGCCTGGGCACGCCGAGCTTCCCGGAGGAAACCTTCAGCGGACCGCAGCAGCTGCTGCTGGACATCCTGGCCGGCGAAGGCGTGCGTTTCCGCGAGATCCTGATCGACCGCAGCCTGCCGGCTGAGAATGCGCCGACGCGCAAGCCGGGTACCGGGCTGGTGCGCCACTGGCTCGCCTCCGACGCGCTCGACCGTGCGCGCAGCGCGGTGATCGGCGATCGCGAGACCGACCTCGAATTCGCCCGCAACCTCGGCCTGCGCGGCTTCCGCCTCGGCGCGCAGTGCACCTGGCCGGACATCGCGCACGCGCTGCTCGCCGCGCCGCGCCGTGCGCAGATCGCGCGCGCCACGCGCGAGACGCGCATCGAGGTCGAGGTCGATCTCGACCGCGCGACGCGGCCGGCGGTGGCGACCGGCCTCGGCTTTCTCGACCACATGATCGAGCAGCTCGGCGTGCACGGCGGCTTCGCGCTGGCGCTGCGCTGCAGCGGCGACCTGCACATCGACGAGCACCACACGGTCGAGGACAGCGCGCTCGCGCTCGGCCAGGCGCTGCGCGAGGCGCTCGGCGACCGCCGCGGCATCGGCCGCTACGGCTTCCTGCTGCCGATGGACGAGAGCCTGGCGCAGGTCGCGCTCGACCTGTCCGGGCGCGCGCACTTCACGTTCGACGGCCGCTTCCCGCGCGAGCAGGTCGGCGCGCTGCCGACCGAACTGGTGCCGCATTTCTTCCGCAGCCTGGCCGACGCGCTCGGCGCGACCTTGCATCTGTCCGTGCGCGGCGACAATGCGCACCACATGGTCGAGGCCTGCTTCAAGGCGGTCGGCCGCAGCCTGCGCGACGCGCTGCGCCGCGACGGCGACACCGTGCCGAGCAGCAAGGGCACGCTCGCATGAAAACGCCGGCGAACGCGCGCGCGGTCATCGTGCCGTCCGGCGGCGCCAACTACGGCTCGCTGATCGAAGCCTGCCGGCGCATCGGCGTGGACGCGGCGGTCAGCGCGAATCCTGCGCAGATCCTTGCCGCCACGCACGTGATCCTGCCCGGCGTCGGCGCCGCCGGCCACGCCATGCGGGCGCTGCACGAGCAGGGACTGGATCGCGTGCTGCCGCGGCTGCGCCAGCCCCTGCTCGGCATCTGCCTGGGCATGCAGCTGCTGTTCGAGGATTCGGAGGAAGCCGACGGCCTGCGCGCGGCGCAGACCCGCTGCCTGGGCCTTCTCGCCGGGCACGTGCGGCGCCTGCCGCCGGCGCCGAGCTGGCCGCACATGGGCTGGAACACGCTGCGCAACCGCGTCGAGCATCCGCTGCTGGACGGCATCGGCGACGCCGACTGGTTCTACTTCGTGCACGGCTACGCGGCGCCGGCCGGCGACGACACGCTCGCCGCCAGCGACCACGGCGAGCCGTTCGCCGCGGTGGTCGCGCGCGGCAACGTGTTCGGCGCGCAGTTCCATCCGGAAAAATCCGCCGCCGCCGGCCGGCGCCTGCTGTCCAATTTCTTCGCGCTCGCATGAAGATCATTCCCGCCATCGATCTCGCCGGCGGCCGCGTCGTGCGCCTGAAGCAGGGCGACTTCGCCGCGCAGCGCGCGTTCGACCACGACGCCGCGGCGCTGGCACGACGCTACGTCGAGGCCGGCGCGCCGTGGCTGCATCTGGTCGACCTCGACGGCGCGCGCGCCGGCGCACCGGCGCAGGTCGACCTGATCGCGCGCATCGCCGCCGGCGGCGGTCGCGTGCAGGCCGGCGGCGGCGTGCGCCGGCGCGACGACATCGAACGCCTGCTCGACGCCGGCGTCGCGCGCGTGGTCGTCGGCAGCGTCGCGGTGCGCGAGCCGCGGACCTTCGCCGACTGGCTGGCCGCGTTCGGCCCCGGGCGACTGTGCCTGGCGCTCGACCTGCGCCGCGATCGCGCCGGCCACTGGCGGCCGGCCGTCGACGCCTGGCGCGGCGACAGCGACGCCGACTTCGCCGCCCTGCTCGACGACGGCGCCGCCGCCGGGCTGCGTCACGTACTGACCACCGACATCGGCCGCGACGGCATGGCCGACGGTCCCAACCTCGCGCTCTACCGCGAACTCGCCGCGCGCTGGCCGGCGCTGGCGTGGATCGCGTCCGGCGGCGTGCGCGACCGCGGCGACGTGGCGGCGCTGGCCGCGACCGGCGTCGCCGCCTGCGTCGCCGGCACCGCCCTGCTCGACGGCACGCTCGCGCTGGAGGACATCGCCGCATGCTCGCGCGCCGCCTGATCCCCTGCCTCGACGTCGCCGACGGCGCGGTCGTCAAGGGCGTGCGCTTCCGCGACCATCGCGTCGTCGGCGGCATCGTCGAACTGGCGCGCCGCTACGCCGAGGAAGGCGCCGACGAACTGGTGTTCTACGACATCACGGCCAGTCCCGAGGGGCGCCGCATCGATCCGGCCTGGGTCGGGCGCGTCGCGCGCGAACTGGACATCCCGTTCTGCGTCGCCGGCGGCATCCGTTCGGTGGCCGACGCCGAGCAGGTGCTCGCGGCGGGCGCGGACAAGGTGTCGATCAACAGCCCCGCGCTGGCGCGCCCCGGCCTCGTCGACGAACTCGCCGTGCGCTTCGGCAGCCAGTGCGTCGTCGTCGGCATCGACGCCGACGGCCGCACCGACGCGAACGACCGCTGGCGCGTGATCGCCAACGCCGGCAAGCCCGATGCGGCCGGCGACAGCGGCCGCGACCTGCTCGACTGGGTGCGCGAGGTCGCCGACCGCGGCGCCGGCGAGATCGTGCTGAATTCGATCCGCGCCGACGGCGTGCGCAGCGGCTACGCGCAGGCCCAGCTCGCCGCCGTGCGCGCCGCCACCAGCCTGCCGCTGGTCGCCTCCGGCGGCGCCGGCCGGCGCGAGCACTTCGCCGAGGTGTTCGAGCGCAGCGGCGTCGACGCCGCGCTCGCCGCCAGCGTGTTCCATTCCGGCGAGATCCGCATCGGCGAACTGAAGGACTACCTGGCCGGACGCGGCATCGTGGTGCGGCGATGAGCACGGACCTGCTCGACGCGCTCGACTTCGCCAAGGGCGACGGCCTGCTGCCGCTGATCGTGCAGCACGCGCACGACGGCCGCGTGCTGATGCTCGGCTACGCGAACCGCGAGGCGCTGGAGGCGACGCTGCGCACGCGCGAGATCCATTTCTGGTCGCGCTCCCGGCAGCGCCTGTGGCGCAAGGGCGAAACCTCCGGCCATGTGCTGGAACTGGTCTCGATCGCGCCCGACTGCGACGGCGACACGTTGCTGTGCCAGGCGCTGCCGGCCGGGCCGACCTGCCATCTCGGCACGCCGACCTGCTTCGACGCGGCCACACCGGCGCACCCGTGGCTCAACGAGCTGGAAGCGCTGATCGCCGCGCGTGCGAATGCCGATCCGGCGTCGAGCTACGTCGCCCGCCTGCTCGCCGCGCCACTCGCGCGGCGCGCGCAGAAGGTCGGCGAGGAAGGTGTCGAGACCGCGCTGGCCGCGGTCGGCGGCGACGCGGCGAAGCTGCGCGAGGAGGCTGCCGACCTGCTCTTTCACCTGCTCGTGCTGTTGCGCGGCAGCGACCTGTCGCTGGCCGACGTCGTCGGCGAACTGGCGCGGCGCCGTGCGCCGAAGGCGCCCGATCGCGTGGCGTAGCGCAACCCGTTTCCTCTCTCCCGCTCGCGGGGCGGCACGCACCCCTCACCCGGCGCGCTGCGCACGCCGACCTCTCCCGCGAGCGGGAGAGGTGAAGCTGCAATCCATCGCCACACAGGCGCAGTCGAATTTCTCCCTCTCCCGCTTGCGGGAGAGGGGCGGGGTGAGGCAAATCGGAGCGCAGCGCCACACGCGCCGACCCGGCCTGTCCCGCGGCCGCAGGAAAAACCGCTTCGTCAGGACTTCGGCGGCGGTACGACCAGCGGCAGCTCGATCGCGCTGGGATGTTCGCGGTCGTGGTAGATGCGCACGTGCGCGGTGCGCGCATCGGCGGCGGTCTCGTCGGATACGTCGCCGCCGCTGTGGTAGTTCTTCTGGAACTGCAGGCTGTTGACCGCGCGCACCACCAGGCGCAGGCGGCTGCCCTGGGCGAGCCTGCGCGAGACGAAGTTGAAGCGGTCGAAGTCGTAGCGCAGCACCTCGCCGGGCGGAATGCGCGCGGCCTTGGCGAGCGACTCGCGGTAGCGCGCGCGCAGCATCATCGAAGACAGCGCGACGGCGCTGCCGTCCGGCCGGATCTCGTGCAGGGTGGCCTGGAAATCCACGTCCGGCACGTCCAGCGAGATCCACAGCGTCGCCTTCGGCGTGCCGCTGAGTTCGACCGCTTCGGGCAGCGCCTGGCCGTGGTAGACGACACCGGCGCCGCGCAGGTTCATCGCGTCGGTCTGGTCGACCAGCATCGTCGCGTCGACGTCGCCGCGCTCGAGTTCGAGGCGGCCGGGGCGCACGTCGAGCGGGTCGTCGACGTAGACGTCGGGCGGCTGGTCGTCCGGCGGCGAAGCCACCAGCGCACCGGAGGCGAACACCTCGCCCGCCTTGCCGCCGTCCGAGGACAGGTAGTAGCTGCGCGGGCCGGCGATGTCCTCGAGCCGGCCGGCGTACTTCCACGCCTCCTCGCCGGTCACGTAGTAGGCCACGCGCTGCTTGAGGAAGTCCGGCTTCTTGCCGTCCTTGAGGATCCAGTCGTACCACTGCACGTGCAGCTGCTTGACGTCGAGCAGGCTGGCGTCGCCGAACTTCAGCCCGCCCAGCTCCTTCTGCGGCCGGCGCGTGCCGCTGTGGTCCCACGGGCCGATCACCAGGTAGTGCTGCGCACGCGCCGCGTCGCTGCCGTGGCGCATGTGCTCGCGGTAGTAGCTCATCGCGCCGAGCTGGTCGTCGTCCCAGTGGCCGGTGATGGTCAGGATCGGCAGGTCGATGGCGGCGTACTGGGCGGCGTTCGGCGCCAGTGCCTGCCAGTGCTCGTCGTAGGACGGATGGCGCAGGTAGTCCTGGAAGATCTCCGAAGGATTGCCGACGATGCGGTCGAGCGTGCGGAACGCGGCGTGGCCGAAATAGCGCTCGGCGAACTTGCCGCGCCAGAACGCCGCGTCGCCGAACAGCGCGCCGTTGGAGGCGACGCCGCTGACGAAGGTCAGCCACTGCACGTCGTAGCTGTAGAAGATGCCGCCGGTGAGCGGGAAATCGATGCCGGGCCGCACGGATGCGGTCGGCACGATCGTGCGCAGGTGCGGCGGCGCCTCCTTCAACGTGGTCCACTGCGTGAAGCCGAGGTAGGAGCCGCCCCACATGCCGACCTTGCCGTTCGACCACGGCTGCCGCGCCAGCCATTCGACCGCGTCGTAGCCGTCGCGCGCCTCGTGCGTCCACGAGCGGAACACGCCGCCCGATCCGTTGCGGCCGCGCGAATCGATCGCGACGAACACGTAGCCGTGCTCGGCGAAGTAGCTGCCGATCGGATGGATGAGATCGGCCGTGTACGGGTTGAGGCAGAACAGCACCGGCAGCTTGCCGGCCTGCGCGTGCGGGCGGTACAGGTTCGCGTTCAGGCGCACGCCGTCGCGCATCGGAATCTGCAGGCGCAGCTGGACGTCGATCTTCGACGCGTCCGGCACCTTCTCCGCGGCCGTCGCGACGCAGGCCGCGCACAGCAGGAGTGACGACAGCAACCAGCGGATCATCGGCCCACTCCGCGACGTCGGGACGGCCATTGTGGTGCACGCACCGCGCCGCTCCAAGCGGCGTGGCGCCAGGCTCAGCCGTTCGGCGGCGGCGGGTTGGCCGGCGTCGCCGCCTTGCGATAGGAGCCGACGAAGATGCCGACCAGCGACAGGCCGACGCCGATCCAGTCGGTCGCGCGCGTCGGCCGCGCGAACAGCAGCACGTCGAAGACGAACGACAGCGCCGGCTGCAGCAGCAGCAACAGGCCGATCAGCGAGGCCGGCAGATGCGGCATCGCGCGCGTCAGCAGCACCCAGCCGAACACCTGACCGAAGAACGCGAGTCCGAGCAGGGACGCGCCGCTGCGCACGTCCGGCAGCGCGAAGCTCTCGCCCTCGACGACGACGGCGACGCCGAGCACGGCCGCGCACAGCAGCGAGACCACGCACAGCAGCTGCGCCGGCGCCAGCCGCACGTGGCCGCTGCGCTGCGCGTGCCGCGTCGACAGCATGTACACCGCGTAGGCGATGCCGGTGACGATGCCGAGCACGACGCCGAGCTGGTACTGCGCGCCGACCGCACTCCAGTCCAGGCCGACCAGCAGGTACAGGCCGACGAAGCCGAGCGCCACGCCGGCGAGGAAATGCCAGCCCAGGCGCTCGCGGTACAGCACGAAACCGGCCAGCGCCATCAGGAACACCTGGAAGTTGCCGAGCAGGGTCGCAAGGCCGGGGCCGATGTACAAGATGCTGCGATGCCAGAGCATCAGGTCGACCGCGAACGCCAGCGCCGGCACCGCCAGCCAGGCCAGATCCGCCAGCCGCACGGGCTGCCAGCGCCGCAGCGCGACGAGGCCGAACAGCAGCATCGCGCCGCCCAGGCCCATGCGGTAGAACGCCGACACGGTCGGTCCGACGTGGGCGAGCTTGACGAACAGGCTGGTGGTCGAGATCGCGGCGGCGCCGACGATCATCTCCAGCAGCGCGCCGCGCGGCAGTTCCGCTTCGGGTGCGCGCATCAGGACGTCCCGTCCGCCGCCGGCGGGCCTGCGTGCGTGCGATGGGAGTGCGTCCTGTGCCCGGCGGGCGGATGGGTGTGCGCGCGCAAGAATCCTGTCCTCAGTTTCCCGCGGCCGCCGTGCGTCTTGCGCCGGGGCGTGGCGGGAGTGTCCGTATCGGCGGGGAGTGCTTTGTGAACTATTCAAAAAAACCCGAATAGCGTCACATACGCCGCTCTATCATAGCCGGGCGCGTCGATCCGGGGCGGTGTCGGCCATCCGGCGACATCGCATCGCGCGCACGGGGCAAGGGGAAGGTGATTGGCGGGACGAACGCTGCATGGGCTGGTGCGCGCCTCGCGTGCCCGGCCGGGGAAGCGGTGGGGATCGGTCACGGCGTCTTCCGCCGCGACGCCACGCAACCGGCGAACCGCGCCGCGAATGCACACGACCGCGGCACCAGCCGCTGTCCGGTCACCGGACCGTTTGTCGATGCTGTCGTTTGCCGGGCAAACGTGCCGCGCCCGGGCGAGCGCGTTCGCGCGCCTGCGCCGTCGCACGATGAAAGGGTGAGTCGTCGGCGACGCCGGCCTTGCGGCGTCGCCTTCCTGTTGGAACTTCGGGGGGAACACATGTCGGGATCGAAGAGTGCACGGCAGGGCGCGCGTTTGGCGCGTGCGGCACGCCGTGGCTGGGCCTTGTTCGCGCTGCTTCCGGCGCTCGCCTTCGGGCAGAGCGCAGACCTGCAGATCACCAAGAGCGGGCCGGTTTCGGCGAGCGGCGGCGACGCGTTCGCCTACACGCTGGTGATGGGCAACAACGGCCCGGGTGGCGCGGACCTGGCGACGTTCCAGGACACGCTTCCGCCCGGCGTCACCGACGTGGCCGCCAGCTGCACCTCGGCCACCAACGGCGCGGCGTGTCCCGCCACGCTGTCGGTCAGCAACGCGTCGGTTTCCGGCACGATCCCGACGTTTCCGAATCTGGGCGAAGTGGCGATCCAGGTCACCGGCACCTTCGCCGTCAGTGGCCCGGCCTCGCTGACCAACGTGGCCACCATCGCCGCGCCGGCCGGCGTGACCGATCCGATGCCCGCGTCCAACACCAGCACCGTCAGCACGGCGATGAGCTACGTCGCCGACCTGGTGGTCACCAAGAACCAGACTCCGGCGGACTTCGTCTCCGGCTCGCCCGTCACCTACACCGTCACCGTCGCCAACCACGGCCCGTCCTCTGCCGACGGCGCGCGTCTGTACGACTTCTTCCGCACCGGCGGCACCGGCTCCTATCTCAACGTCGTGACGAACTTCCTCGGCTGCAGCGCGGCCGGCGGCGCGGTCTGTCCGGCGAACGCCGGCTTCGGCAACATCAGCGGTACCATCGGCGGCGCCGACCGGCCGCTGTTCAACGTGGTCGTGCCGACGCTGCCCTCCGGCGGCAGCCTGACCATCGTCTACACGATGACGCCGACCCTCGGCGCCGCGCCGTGCAGCACGTCGGCGGGATACATCCAGAACTTCATCCACCCCACCGCGCCGAACGGCGTCGTCGACCCGGTCGATCCGGAGGCGTCGGCGTTCATGACCACGCCGGCGGCGGCGGCCTGCCCGCAGGCCGACATCGTCGTCTCCAAGAGCCAGAGTCCGAGCGAGTTCGTCTCCGGCTCGCCCGTCACCTACACCATCACGGTCGCCAACAACGGCCCGTCCGCGGCCGACGGCGCGAACCTGCTCGACTTCTTCCGCTCGGGCGGCACCGGCTCCTACCTCAACGTCGTGACGAACTTCCTCGGCTGCACCGCGGCCGGCGGCGCGGTCTGTCCCGCCGCCGGCAGCTTCGGCAACCTCAGCGGGCCGATCGGCAGCGCGGACCGCACGCTGTTCAGCGTGGTGGTGCCGACCTTCCCCGTCGGCGGCAGCCTGACCATCGTCTACACGATGACGCCGACCCTCGGCGCGGCGCCGTGCGACACGCCGGCGGGCTATCTGCAGAACTTCATCCGCTCCACGCCGCCGCCGGGCGTCGTCGATCCCACCGTCCAGGAAGCGTCGGCGTTCATGACCACGCCGGCCGCGGCGGCCTGCCCGCAGGCCGACCTGGTGGTCACCAAGACCCAGACTCCGACGCATTTCGTCTCCGGCGCTCCGGTCACCTACACGATGACGGTCGCCAACAACGGCCCGTCCGCGGCCGACGGCGCGCGCCTGCTCGACTTCTTCCGTTCGGGCGGCACCGGTTCGCAGCTCGACGTGCAGACGGGCTTCGTCGGCTGCACCGCGGCAGGCGGCGCCGTCTGCCCCGCCGCCGCGAGCTTCGGCAACATCAGCGGCGTCCTCGGGCCGAGCGATCGCACGCTCTTCAGCGTGCTGGTCCCGACCCTGCCCGTCGGCGGCAGCCTGACCATCGTCTACACGATGACGCCCACGCTCGGCGGCTCGCCGTGCACGCCGTCGGGATACCTGCAGAACTTCCTGCGCTCCACGCCGCCTGCCGGCACCACCGATCCGGTGGACCAGGAGGCCTCGGCCTTCATGGGCTTCTCCTGCGCCGACGTCTCGGTGAACAAGTCGGTGACCCCGGTGGCGACGACGAGCGGGAACCTCGTCACCTACACCGTGGACGTGGCCAACTCGGGCCCGGCGGACACCACCGACATCGCGTTCTCCGATCCGCTGCCGGGCGGATTCGTCTACGCGAGCGCCGACTGCACGGTGCTCACCGCGCCGGCCGCGTGCGGCGCGGTCGGCTACGACGGCGGCACGCACACCGTCAGCAGCACGATTGCGTCGCTGGGCAACGGCGGCGCCGTGCGCCTGCGCATCACCGGCACCGCCGGCAGCATTCCGGGCACCTATCCGAACATCGCCCAGGCCACGGTCAACGCCGACACGATCGATCCGGCGACCTCGTCGAACAGCAGCCAGGTCAACCTGCAGATCTCCAACACCAGCTCGCCGCTGACCGTCGTCAAGACCATCGCGGGCGCGCCCGCCGGCGGCCTGCCGGCGGCGCTGACCTTCACCGGCACCGTCACCTGCGGCACGCAGCCGCCGCAGAACTGGTCGGCGACCGTCGCCGCCGGCGCCGTCAGCGGCAGCAGCGGTGCCCTGACCTTCTTCGACGGCGACACCTGCCACGTGACCGAGGACGCGCCGCCGGCCGCACCGGTCGACTACGCCTGGTCCGGCGCGCCGGTCGTCGATCCCGATCCGACACCAGCGCTCGGCCCGGCGACGCCGATGACGGTGAACGTGCGCAACACGCTGGTCGGCGATCCCGGAACGCTGACCATCACGAAGAACGTCAGCGGCGGCCCGGCGGGCGGCGCGTCCGGCAGCTTCACCTTCGCCGTCAGCTGCACGCCGAGCAACACCGCGATTGCGAACCAGACCGTCACCCTGGGCGGCGCCAGCAGCGGCAGCGTCACCGTCGCCGGCAT
Source organism: Dokdonella ginsengisoli (assembly GCF_042652785.1). NCBI lineage: Bacteria > Pseudomonadati > Pseudomonadota > Gammaproteobacteria > Lysobacterales > Rhodanobacteraceae > Dokdonella > Dokdonella ginsengisoli. Next base: position 232,845 of record NZ_JBHSHD010000003.1, read on the forward strand.
CCCGGCGGGCGACACCTGCACGGTGGCCGAGCAGGCGCCGCTGCCCGCGCCGCCCGCCGGTTACAGCTACGGCCCGCTGCCGGCGCCCGCGACGACGGCGGCGATGACGCCGGCCGGAGCGATCGCCGCGGTCGTCACCAACACGCTGACTGCGGATCCGGGCACGATCCGCATCGGCAAGGTGCTGAGCCTGCCCGCCGGCGTCACCGGTCCGTTCGATTTCCAGTTCGTCGCGACCTGCGACCGGCCCGTCGCCGGCAGCCATTTCAGCGCCACGCTGGGCAACTTCCCGGGCAACGCCAGCGTCGACATCGCCGGCATCCCTGCCGGCGCCACCTGCACGGTGGCCGAGACCCTGCCCGCGCCGCCGGCCGGCTACGGCTGGGCCGAACCCGTCGTGAGCCCGTTGAACCCGGCCGGTCCGATGCCGGCCGGCGGCGTGCAGAACGCGACGGCGACCAACGGCCTGCGCAGCGGCTCGCTGACGCTGAGCAAGACCGTGACCGGCGAAACCGCCGGCTACGTCGCCGGCTCGACCTTCGCGCTGACCGTGGACTGCCGCATCGGCAACTTCTCCGAACCGGGCTTTCCGGACACGCGCCTTCTGACAGACGGCGGGAGCTTCAGCTATCCCAACGTCGCCCCCGGCGCCACGTGCAGCGTCACCGAGGGCGTCCTGCCGGCGACCGGCGGGCCGCAGTTCGCGTACCAGTCGCCGCTGCTGCCGGCCGCCGTCGTCATCGCCGACGGCACGCCGGCGAGCCTGGACGTGCGCAACCCGATCGCGCTGGTGACCGGCGCGCTGACGGTCAACAAGATCGTGGTCGGGCAGATCGACGGCTACGTGCCCGGCAGCACCTTCCCGATCACCACCGACTGCCGCATCGGCGGCGTCTCGCAGGCGGGCTTCCCCGATACGCGCAACCTCGCCGACGGCCAGAGCCACACCTACGCCGGCGTGCCCGCCGGCGCCGCCTGCAGCGCGACGGAAGACAGCGTGCCGGCCACCAGCGGCGTGCAGTACGCCTACGATGCGGCGGTGATCAACGGCCCGGTCGAGATCGTCGCCAACGCCAGCAGCAGCCTGACCGTGCAGAATCCGATCCGCCTGCTGACCGGCAGCGTGACGCTGAGCAAGACCGTCAGCGGCGCCACCGTCGGCTATCTGGCCGGCAGCACCTTCCCGATCCGGCTGGCCTGCACCGACCCGAGCGGCACGCCCATCACGCCGGCCGCCGCCAACCTCGTCGACGGCGGCAGCCGGACCTTCGCCGGCCTGCCGAACGGAAGCCGGTGCAGCGCCAGCGAAGGCGGCCTGCCCGGAACGAGCGGCGGCCAGTACGTCTACGCGACGCCGCTGATCGGCCCGGACGTGAGCGTGGCGACCGATGCCGACCGCGGCATCGCGGTGACCAATCCGATCGAACTGCTCACCGGCCGCCTGACCGTCACCAAGACCGTGACGGGCGGCCCGGCCGGCTACGCCGGCCGCTTCCCGATCCGCGTAGCATGCACGATCGACGGCGCCGTGGTGGGCGGCATCCTGCCGGCCGATACGCAGAACGTCGACGCCGGCCAGGATGCCCCGGGCAGCGCGACGTTCGACAACATCCCGCGCGGGGCGACATGCACGGTCGCCGAAGGTGCGCTGCCTGCGCCGCCGGCGAACCACGTGTGGGCGACGCCGCAGATCGCCCAGCCGGCAACCATCGGCGCCGTGACCGCCGGCGCGAGCGTGGCCAACCGGCTGACCCGTATCGACGCGCCGTTCTTCCTGCGCAAGACCGTCGCCGGCGGTCCGGCCGCCGGCGTCAGCGGCCGCTTCTCGTTCGACGTCGACTGCGGCGAGGCCGGCCGTTTCGTCCATACCGTCGCGCTGAACGGCGCGGCGAGCGGCAGCGTGCGGATCGACGATCTGCCCGCCGGCGCCGTCTGCACCTTCCGCGAAGCGGCCGGCCTGCCCGCCGCCCCGCCCGGCTTCGCCTGGACCGCGCCGCCGCCGGCGCAGACGGTGACGATCGACGGACGCGACGTCGGCTTCATCAATACGCTGGAAGCGTCCGGCGAAGGAGCGCCCGAGGTCAGGCCGGTACCACTGGATCCGCGCACGATGCTGCTCGGCATCGCGCTCGGCGTGCTTGGCCTCACCTGGGTGCACCGGCGCAGGAGCGCGGCGCGGCGCTAGGCGCGGCGCGCCCGGCACGCCTCGATCGGGCGACGCAGGCCGCGCCCGATCGAGGCCGCGGTGCCGGGGTCAGTCGTCGACGTAGGGAAGGATGCGCAGCGGCCGGCGCGAGAATTTCAGCACCGGCCGCTCCGACTCGACGACCATGTCGCGCGTGACGAGGACGCGGCCGTCGGCATCGCTCTGCAGCAGCCGCTCGCTCCGCCCGGCCAGCGTGACCGACGCGGTGTCGCCGGGCGCGAAACGGATCTCCACGCCGCGCGGCTTGGCGTCCTGCGCGCTGCCGCCCGGCGTCCTGGCGAACAGTTCCTCGGCCTGGCGCAGGCCGGCATCGACCTCGCTCCACGGCATCTCCAGCGCATCGGGCACGCGCAGCGCGGCGTGCACGGTCAGCATCAGCGAGCCCTTCGGCTGGTTGGTCTCGACCGGCGGGTTCTCGGCCTGCAGCGCCTCGTCGGCCGGGAAATCCACCGCGCCGTCGGCCGCCACCGGCACGGCGATCGCGCCGCGCCTGGCGCGGATCGTGATGTGGATGTCCTGCGCGCGCACGTCCGGCGACTTGCTCTGCACGCGCTCGACGGCGATCAGCCGGTCATAGGCGCGGATCGAACGCGCCGGCGCCAGCACCTGGTAGAGCGCCAGGTACGGCGTCGCGCTGACGGCCGCACCGTCGGCCGCGGCCGCGGCTGCCAGCGGCGTCAGCAGGGCGAGCAGCGCGAGCGACTTGGACATGACCGGGATCCGGCTTCCTGGCGGGATGCGCGAGCCTAGCAGATCGGCCCGGCGCGCCGGGTCAGGCCGGCACCACGCCGTCGCCGAACTCCTGCGCGTCGGCGCGGCGCTGGCGCAGGTCGGCGTCGATCGCCTGCGCCACCGGCGCGGCGCGCTCGACGTCGACGTCGGCGACCATCACCGAGACGAGATCGCGCGCCGGCAGCTCGCCGATCGCGCCGATCAGGAACTCGCCGCTGACGAAGGCGACGATGCCCTCGCCGGCCAGCGCCGCCTTGACCAGATTGGCGTCGACGATGTTCTCGGCCCGATAGACGATCTTCATGCCTGCGGATTCTCCTCGCCGCGGACGGCGGAAATCTTGGCGCGCCCTTCACGCCGGAATTGCCAAGCTCGACGCGCCGGACCGCCGTGGATTCCACCACCGGAAAAGCAAATGGAAAATGAGCACAATGTGAGCTTGTGTATCGTCGCCGCGCGGCGCACCGTGCCGCGCGACGGCGCCGCTATGATGCGCCGCCCGCGAAACGCGTGCATGCTTTCCGCTGCCGCGTGTCCGCGCACACGAACTCCCGCCGCTCCCGACTCCGCATGATCTCGCACCTGACCGACGACCCGCTGGCCGAACGCATCCGCGAATGCGTGCTGGAGCTGCTGCGCGAGCGCGGCCCCGGCCACAGCATCTGCCCGAGCGAGGCGGCGCGCGCGCTGGCCGTGCGCGTGGGCGGCCGCTGGCAGGACCTGATGCGCCCGGTGCGCGCGGTGGCGGTCTCGCTGGCCCAGGCCGGCATCATCGAGGCGATCCAGAACGAGATCGCGGTCGACCTGCGCGACGTGCGCGGCCCGGTCCGCCTGCGCCTGCGCCACCTGCCCGGACGCCGCACGCACTACGCTGCCTGAGCGCGCGGCCCGGCGGCCGCGCCCGGTTCGTTCGCTTTCGCGCCGCGCACGGCTACACTTGGCGACTTTCCCTCGCCTCCGGATGCCGCCAACGCGGCGCTTGCGCATGACCGAAACCGCCGACCCGAATCCGCCCGTCGCGAACCACTTCATCCGCCAGATCATCCTCACCGACCGCGCCGCCGGCAAGCACGGCGGACGCGTCGCGACGCGCTTTCCGCCGGAACCGAACGGCTACCTGCACCTGGGCCACGCCAAGGCGATCTGCCTGGACTTCGGTCTGGCGCGCGAATTCGGCGGCACCACCGCGCTGCGCTTCGACGACACCAATCCGGCCAAGGAAGACCTCGAATACGTCGAGGCGATCAAGAACGACGTGCAGTGGCTCGGCTTCGAGTGGGACGCGCTGCGCCACACCTCCGACTACTTCCAGGTGCTGTACCTGTGCGCGGAGAAGCTGATCCGCGACGGCAAGGCGTTCGTGTGCGACCTGTCCGCCGAGGAAGTGCGCGCCTACCGCGGCACGCTGACCGAGCCCGGCCGCAACTCGCCGTACCGCGAGCGCAGTGTCGAGGAGAACCTCGACCTGTTCCGCCGCATGCGCGCCGGCGAGTTCGCCGACGGTGAACGCACGCTGCGCGCCAGGATCGACATGGCGTCGGGCAACATCAACATGCGCGACCCGGCGATCTACCGCATCCGCAAGCTCACCCACCAGAACACCGGCGACGCCTGGCCGATCTACCCGATGTACGACTACGCGCACTGCGTGTCCGACGCGGTGGAAGGCATCACGCACTCGTTCTGCACGCTCGAGTTCGAAGACCACCGTCCGCTGTACGACTGGTTCCTCGACCAGCTCGACCTGCCCGGCGACGCGAGCCTGACCGAACCGCTGCGCCGCGACGGCCTGTGGCTGCCGCCGAGCAAGCCGCAGCAGATCGAGTTCGCGCGCGGCAATCTCGACTACACCGTGATGAGCAAGCGCAAGCTGATGGCGCTGGTGGAAGGCGGCCTCGTCGACGGCTGGGACGATCCGCGCATGCCGACCTTGGCCGGCGCGCGCCGGCGCGGCTTCACGCCGGCCGCGATCCGCACGTTCTGGGAGCGCGCCGGCGTGACCAAGCAGAACTCGGTGATCGGCTTCGGCGTGCTCGAAGGCTGCGTGCGCGAGGACCTCGACGCACGCGCGCCGCGCCGCATGGCCGTGCTCGATCCGCTCAAGCTGGTGCTGAGCAACCTCGATCCGGCGCACGAGGAGACGCTGGAGTTCGCCAACCATCCCAAGAACGCCGAGTTCGGCACGCGCGAGCTGCCGTTCTCCCGCGACGTGTGGATCGAGCGCGAGGACTTCGCCGAAGTGCCGCCGAAGGGCTTCCACCGCCTCGTTCCGGGCGGCGAAGTGCGCCTGCGCGGCGTCGGCATCGTGCGCTGCGAGGACGTCGTCAAGAACAACGCCGGCGACGTCGTCGAACTGCGCGGCACGCTCGATGCGGACACCCGCCCGGGCCGCCCGGGCGCCGACCGCAAGGTCAAGGGCACGATCCACTGGGTCAGCGCCCGCCACGCAGTCGCGGCCGAAGTGCGGCTGTACGACCGCCTGTTCTCGGTCGCCGATCCCGACGACGACAGCGACGGCAAGACCTACGCCGACCACCTCAATCCCGACTCCAAGCGCGTCGTGCGCGCCTGGATCGAGCCGGCCGCGGCGGCCACCGAGCCGGAGCGCCACGTGCAGTTCGAGCGCATCGGCTACTTCGTCGCCGACCGCCACGACCACGCGCGCTCGGCGCCCGTGTTCAACCGCACGGCGACCCTGCGCGACTCGTGGGCGGCCGGGAAGTGATGGCGTAGCGCGGGCTTGCCTCACCCGCGCCTGCGGTTGACTCTACCCGCGAGCGGGAGAGTCAACCGCGCGGCTTCCGCTGCCTTGCGCCGGCAGGAAATTCGTCGCTTCCGCACCCGAGTCTCGTTGCTTCCGCAACCCAGTCTCGTTGCTTCCGCACCCGAATGACGTCGTCATCCCCGCGAACGCGGGGATCCATCCTGATTTCCGACAGGCCCATCAAGAGCGCCGGTAGCTCGCGGCGACCTCGTCGGGAATGAAGAAGTCCAGCGCCGGCTTCGCTCCGGAAACCGGCGCGTAGATCGAAAAATCCGTGACGCCTTCGGCGCGCAGCACTTCCTCGTCGATGAAGAAGCGGCCAGTGACCTCGCGCGCCGGCCTGGTGACGATCGCATACGCCGCATCGGCCATGATCGCCGGGCTGCGGCTGGCGTCGGCCAGCTGCGGAATCTTGTTGCGCACCGCCGCGGTGTCGATCGTGGTCAGCGGCCACAGCGAGTTGACCGCGACGCCGCGGCCGCGGAACTCCTCGGCGTGGCCGAGCGTGCACAGGCTCATGCCGAACTTGGCGATGGTGTAGGCGACGTGCGGGGCGAACCATTTCGCCTGCAGGTCGAGCGGCGGCGACAGGGTCAGCACGTGCGGATTAGCCGCGCGCTCCAGATGCGGCAGCGCCGCGCGCGTGCACAGGAAGGTGCCGCGCGCGTTGATCGACTGCATCAGGTCGTAGCGCTTCATCTCGGTCGAAGGCGTGTCGGTCAGCGAGATCGCGCTGGCGTTGTTGACCAGCACGTCGATGCCGCCGAAGCGCTCGACGGTGCGCGCGACGGCGTCCTCGACCGCGGCCTCGTCGCGCACGTCGACGACCAGCGGCAGCGCCTTTCCGCCGGCCTGCTCGATCGCCGCCGCCGCGGTGTGGATGGTGCCCTCCAGCTTGGGATGCGGCTCGGCCGTCTTCGCCGCGATGGCGACGTTGGCGCCGTCGCGCGCCGCGCGCAGCGCGATGGCCAGGCCAATGCCGCGGCTGGCGCCGGTGATGAAAAGCGTCTTGCCTTGCAGGGTCATGGGAGGGTTCCGGGCCGCGTGGAAGACGCCAGTCTACCCTCGCCAGCCGCTCCGTCGCCGGCTTGAAGCCGCCGCCCGCGGCCGCATCTTCCCCGCTCCGGCGCGGTCCTGCGCCGTACAGGAAAGCCCCGCGCCATGTCCGCCACGCCGATCCGCATCGATTTCGTTTCCGACGTCGTCTGCCCGTGGTGCGCGATCGGATTGAGCGCGCTGGAACAGGCCATCGCGCGCGTCGGCGACGACGCGCAGGTCGAACTGCACTTCCAGCCGTTCGAGCTGAATCCGCAGATGGCGGCCGAAGGCGAGGACACCGAAGAGCACCTCGCGCGCAAGTACGGCATCGGCGCGGAGCAGATCGCGCAGAACCGCGAGGCGATCCGCGCGCGCGGCGCCGCGCTCGGCTTCACCTTCAACGCGCGCCAGCGCATCCACAACACCTTCGACGCGCACCGCCTGCTGCACTGGGCCGCGCTCGAAGGCGACGGGCGCGAGAGCGCGCTCAAGCACGCGCTGCTGCGCGCCTACTTCACCGACGGCGAGGACGTCTCCTCGCACGAAGTCCTGGCACGGCTGGCGGCGCAGGCCGGGCTCGACGCGGAACGCGCGCGGCGCGTGCTCGACTCCGGCGAATACGCCGACGAGGTGCGCGCGCAGGAACGCTACTTCCTCGAACGCGGCATCCACAGCGTGCCGTCGATCATCTTCGACCAGCGCCACCTGATCTCCGGCGGCCAGCCGGTCGAGGTGTTCGAACAGGCCCTGCGCCAGCTCGCCGCGGCGAAGAAGGCGTGAGCTTGGTGCCCGTCGACGCGGGCATCCGTTCGCGAAGCGCAGGTATTCCGATAGCGGCGGCCTCACGGACGCGACACGAATCCCTCGATCGCGACGTCTGACGCTTCGACGACGTCATGCCCGCGGACGCGGGCATCCATTGCAGCTTCCCCGAAAGTCGGGCCGCGAAGACTAGGCCGCCTCGGCCGCCAGCGCCGGAGCACGGCCGAACCGCTGCTTCAACGCGCGCTCGCACGGCAGCGACCAGAAGCGCGCGACCAGCCAGCCGAGACCCCAGCACAGCGCGACCGCCGGCAGGTACCACAGCCAGCCGGAGCGGACGTCGGCGCCGGCCGCCTTGTACGCGGTGACCACGGCGAACACGACGAACATGTGGCTGAGATAGATCTCGTAGCTGAGCCGCCCCATCGAGCGCAGCCATCCCATTCCCGGCAGCCCCGGCAGCGGCCGCGGCGCGGCCGGCGAATCGCGCCGATCCGCCCGCCAGTGCATCGCGACGACGAGGCAGGCCGCCGACAGCGTCAGCAGCAGCATCACGCCGTCCTTCAGCCACTTCCACAGCCACGGCATCGCCAGCATCGTCGAGGCGAGGCCGGCAGCGCCGATCGCGCCCACGCTCCACACGATCGCGGCGCGCGGCCGCCAGCGGTCGGCGGCGAGCGCGGCGAGCACGCCGGCGGCGATCGCCGCCATACCGGGCAGGTAGGCCTTCTCCTTCCAGATCTCGTTGTCCACGATCGCCGCCAGCCAGAACGGCAGCGACAGCGCCAGCCCGAGCAGCAGCAGCGCCAGCACGCGACGGTCGCGCACCAGCAGGCAGACCAGCGGAAAGCCGAGGTAGAACACCTCCTCGATCGACAGCGACCACAGCACGTCCCACGATCCCGGCAGGTAGCCGGTGACGCCTTCGTACCAGTTCAGGTGCAGGCCGAACGCCGCCAGTGCCGCGCCGCCCAGCGACTGGCCCTCGCGCTGGATCACGTAGTTCTCCACGCCGGCCAGGTGCAGCATGGCGAGTACGCCGACCAGCAGCGCCAGGCACGGCAGGATGCGTGCGCCGCGGCGCAGATAGAACGCGCGCAGGTCGATGCTCGCGAGACTCCCCCAGCGCGCCAGCGCGTTGCTGGTGATCAGAAAACCGGAAATGACGAAGAACACGAACACGGCCTCGTAGCCGTTGTAGTTCAGCGCGACCAGCAGGCGCCTGGGCAGGACGTCGGCCAGCGCGCCGGTCTTCAGCGGAATGCGCAGGCCGAGGTGATGCAGCACCACCAGCAGGATCGACAGGCCGCGCAGCAGGTCTATGCCCGGATTGCGCGCCTCGCGGACGGCGCCCGCGGCAAGGTTCGGCGGCGACATGGAAGGGTTCGGAATCGCAGCGGAAGCCGCGCCGCGATGTTCGCCCGATTGCGTCCCCGCAGGCAATGCGCAGCGCGCCACGGCGCCGCACGTCGCGTCGCGGCGTTCTGCTAGGCTCGGCGGCGCCCCCACGGAAGCCGACGCCATGCCCGCGACCGAACTCACGCTGTCCCTGCCCGCCTGGCTCGAGGCCGAGATCGGCCCGCCACGCGCCTATGCAGACGCGCAAGCGCGCATCGCACTGGCGATCCGCCTCGCGCGGCGCAACATCGAGGAAGGCACCGGCGGACCGTTCGGCGCGGCCGTGTTCGACGCCGACGGCGGTCTCGTCGCGGCCGGCGTGAACCTCGTGCTGCCGCAGCGCTGTTCCGCCGCGCATGCGGAAGTGGTGGCGTTCATGTCCGCGCAGGCGCGCCTGGGTCGCGCGCGGCTCAACGACGACGGCGCACGCTACACGCTGGCGACCAGCGCGCAGCCGTGCGCGATGTGCTACGGCGCGAGTTTCTGGGCCGGCATCGACGCGCTGGAGATCGGCGCGCGCAGCCAGGACGTGATGGAGCTGAGCGAGTTCGACGAGGGACCGCTGCCGGCGGACTGGATCGGCGAACTCGAACGGCGCGGCATCGCCGTGCAGCGCGACGTGCTGCGCGAGCAGGCGCGCGAGGTGTTCCATCGCTACGCCGAACTGGGCGGCACCAGCTACTGAGCCGCCTCGAAGGCGTCGGCGAAGATGCCGTCGCCGGACTCGATCACCAGCAGGTTCGCCGAGGTCGGCGGCAGGTCGTCCAGCACCAGCGAATCGCCGCCGAGCGTGCCCGAGGCGAGCGCGTGCACCGGCTGCGCCGCGTCGAAGCCGTACAGCGTCCACGCCGCGGCGAGCGGCCGCGCGAATCTCACCTGGGCGCCCTGCGCGGAGGTGCCGCGGTTGGTCAGCAGCACGAAGCTGCGCGACGCCGACACGAACGCGTAGGCGCCGATCGCATCGGCGTCCGCGCTGGCCGCGCGCACGCTGCTGCCGTTCACGCGTGAACCGGCGCCGTCGTAGTCCAGGAACAGCGTGAACGCGCGCTCGACGCGCGACTGCGCCACCGGCGCGATCCAGCGCGTGGCCAGATCCACGCCCTCGCGCGCGAACACGCCGAACAGTTCCGCCTGCGCCACCGCGCCGCCGGCCGAACCGTCGCCGCTCCAGCGGTATTCGCTGAGCGCGAGCCGCGTGCCGGGGCAGTACTGGTCGATCCATGCACGCACGCGCCGGATCAGGCGCGGCCTGGCGTAGTCGCCGCCCAGATCGGCGATCCACGACTGCGAGACCCAGTCCGGGTCGTACAGCTCCTTCAGCGCGGCGAAGCGCCGCGTCGCGAGCGCCGCGCCGTCGTCGTCGCTGCTCGAGTCGAACCCCTGCGGGTAGTAGTGCAGGTCGAGGTAGTCGACCGCGCGCGCGCCGCCGGGCAGCGGCTGGGTGCACGCCTGCTGCAGGTACCAGGCGACGAACGGCATGCCGCCGTGCGCCTGGCGGTCCGGACCGTCCACGCAGGTGTCGGCGGCCGAGCCGAACAGGTCGCAGTAGCCCCAGGTCACCGGGCCGAGCACGGCGGCGTGCGGGTCCTGCTGCTTGATCGCCGCGCCGTAGGCGGCCGCCCTGGCCCAGATCTCGTCATATGTGGCCGGCGCCGGATGCACGTCGCGGTGCGTGGAGTTCCACAGCATCGGCTCGTTGTCGAGCGCGTAGAAGCGCACGCCGCCGGCCGCGGCGGTGCCGAAGGCCGACTGCAGATGCGCGATCCAGTCGCGCTGGAACGCCGGACCCGCCGTCGCGGAGGTGTCGGCCGGATCGTTGCCGGTGATCGGCGTGCCGTTCGCGAGCACGCCGTTGCCGGCGTCGGGATCCCACGGATCGGTCTGCTGCTGCGCGCCGTACTTCGCCACCGAGAAACCGGCGAAGTACGGATGCGCCTGCGGGCTGTCCGCGCGCGGCGTCCAGCCGATCGTCGGGATCGTCAGCAGCACCTGCGTGCCGGCCGCCAGGGTTTCGCCGACGAAGGCATCGGCGGCGTTGCCCAGCGGCGGCACCTGGCTGCGGTCGGCGGCGCCGGGGATGTTCTCGAAGAACCAGTCCGAGCCCGCGTTGTGCACGTCCACGCGCCAGTTGTAGCGCGTGGTGGAATTGCCGCCCCAGCGCCGCAACGGATAGCCGACGACGGCATTGCGCGCGGCATCGCCGTAGGCGACGCCGAAGATCAGCGGGCTGAATGCGCGCACGTCGGCGCCGGTGTCGACGTCGACCGCGACGCGTTCGCCGCGCGGCGCGGCGAGCGCCGTGCCGAGGCCGAGACACACCGTGCAGGCCGCGCCGAGCGCGTGCCGGTGACGCCAGCGGGCTTGGCTCATGTTCCCCCCGTCCGATGCCGCACGCTCGTCATCGACGGAGCGCGCAGGCATCATGCAGCGCCGTCCCGGATCACCGATGTCCGCATCCTACTCTTCCAGTCTGCTGGCGTACTGCCGCCCCGGCTTCGAGGGCGAATGCGCGCAGGAACTCGCCGCCGCCGACGCGCAGGGGGGTGGTGGCGGCTACGCGCGCGCCGAGCGCGGCAGCGGCCTGGTCGAATTCGTGGCGGCCGACGCCGAGGCGCGGCGCCGTCTCGCCGTCGGCGCGCGCTGGCGCGAGCTGGTGTTCGCACGCCAGCTGCTGCAGGTGCTCGGCGGCGCGCGCGACCTGCCGCCGCGCGACCGTCTCGGCGCGCTGCTGCCGATCGTCGAGAACGATCCGCGCCGCTGGTGCGACGCGTGGGTGGAAGCGCCCGACAGCGACGCCGCGCGCGAACTGGCCGCGCTGTGCCGCGGCCTCAACGCCGCCCTGATCGCGGCGCTGAAGCAGCGCCGGCTGATCGACCGCGGCTCGCGCTGGCGCCTGCACCTGTGCCTGACCGCCGGCGACGCCGCCTTCGTCGCCGCCGCCGACGTCGCCGAAGCGGCGCCGTGGCCGGGCGGCATCCCGCGCCTGAAGTTTCCGCGCGCGGCGCCGAGCCGCTCGACGCTGAAGCTCGAGGAAGCGCTGCTGGTGCTGCTCGACGAGGGCGAGCGCGAGCGCTGGCTGAAGGCCGGCATGCGCGCGGTCGACCTCGGCGCCTCGCCCGGCGGCTGGACCTGGCAGCTGGTGAACCGCTCGCTGCACGTGACCGCCGTCGACAACGGGCCGATGGACGCGGCGCTGCTCGCCTCCGGCCTGGTCGACCACCTGCGCGCCGACGGCTTCCGCTACCGGCCCGCGCGCCCGGTCGACTGGATGGTCTGCGACATGGTCGAGCAGCCGGGCCGCGTCGCGGCGCGCATGGCGCAATGGCTCGCGCAGGGCTGGTGCCGCTACGCGATCTTCAACCTCAAGCTGCCGATGAAGAAGCGCTACGACGAGGTGCAGGCCTGTTTCGCGACGGTCCGCACCGCGCTGCACGAGGCCGGCAAGCGCGTCGAGCTGCGCGCCAAGCAGCTGTATCACGATCGCGAGGAGATCACGGTGTTCGCGCGCGTGGTCTGAGGCGGCGCGCGGCTTTCGACGCCTGCGCGCAGCGGCTATGCTGGCGCATTCTCCCTGGATCGCTCGGAAGACCGGCTGTTCGGCTTTCTGTCTCACCTCTCCCGCGAGCGGGAGAGGTCGCGCCGAAGGCGCGGGTGAGGGGAACCGGAGCGCCGCGCTCCGTTTCCCTCACCCCAACCCTCTCCCGCAAGCGGGAGGGGGGGAACAGCAGCGTGCGGCACTCCGCCAACAGATTCCGACCCGATGAATCGCCTGCGCCCCTTCGTTCCGCTGCTGGTCCTCGTCGCGATGGGCGTGGCCGTGTTCGCCTCCGGCCTGCTCGACCGTTTCGACCCGCACCGCATCGCGCAGGAGGAAGCGGCGCTGCGCGGCGGCATCGGCGCGCATCCGTGGCTCGCGGCGCTGGCGCAGGTCGGCGCGATGACCTTGGCAATCGCCACCGGCCTGCCCGGCGCGATCGTGATCGTGTTCGCCGGCGGCATGCTGTTCGGCACGCTCGCCGGCACCGCGCTGTCGACCGCCGGCGCGATGTTCGGCGCGACGATCCTGTTCTTCGCCAGCCGCGCCGCGTTCGCCCAGGGCGGCGGCGCCGAACCGGCGCTGGTCGCGCGCCTGCGCGCCGGCTACCAGGCGCACCCGTTCAGCTACACGGTGTTCCTGCGCCTGGTGCCGCTGTTTCCGTTCGGCGCGGTCACCATCGCGCTGGCCTGGCTGCGTTGCCCGCTGTGGCTGTTCCTGGTCGCCAGCGCCTTCGGCGGCGCGGTGATGATCGCCTTCGAGAGCGCGCTCGGCGCCGGCCTGCTCGAGACGATCGAGCGCGAGGGGGCGGTGTCGTCGAGCCTGTTCGCGCACCCGCAGATCCTGTGGCCGGCGCTGGGCATGGCCGCGCTGGCGCTGGTGCCGATCGCGCTGGGCTGGCTGCGCCGCCGCGGCTGACCGCCGTCCGCCCGGATTCGCGTCCCGCGGCGCCGCGATTGAGCGCCGCCGACGCGTTCCGTTATCCTGCCGCGTTGCCTGCCGCCGCCGCTCGAGGTGCCGTTGAGTCCCGTTTCGCCGCCCGTGGTCCGCAAGTCGTTCTGGCGTGCGCTCGCGCTGACCCTGCTGGTCGCGGCGGCGAACGTCGGCCTGTGGGCGTTCCTCAACCGGCCGGTGCAGATCGCCGACTGGCGCGGCGACATCCACGGGCTCGCCTTCAACCCCTCGCAGCGCTACCAGGACCCGACCAAGCAGCTGTTCCCGAGCGAAAGCGAGCTGGACGGCGACATCCGCCTGCTCTCGCAGTACTCCAAGCGCCTGCGCACGTATTCCTCGCTGGAGAACCCGACCATCCCGCGCCTGGCCAACTTCTACGGCGTGCGCGTGATGGCCGGCGCCTGGATCGAGGGACGCTCCGAGCGCAACGAGCGCGAGCTGGCCGCGCTGATCGCGCTGGCGCGCAAGAACGCCAACATCGACCGCGCCATCGTCGGCAACGAGGTGATCCTGCGCGGCGACCTGCCGGTGCGCGACCTGATCGGCTACATCGACCGCGCGCGCGCGCAGCTGAAGATCCCGGTCTCGACCGCCGAGCCGCTGGACACCTGGCAGCGCAATCCCGAGCTGATCCGCCACGTCGACTTCGTCGCGGTGCACATCCTGCCGTACTGGGAGCGCGTCCCGCGCAAGGACGCGGTCGGCTTCGTGCTCGGCCAGCTCGCCTCGCTGCGCCAGATCGTCGACCAGGTGTCGCCGGGCAAGCCGATCGTCGTCGGCGAGATCGGCTGGCCGTCCAACGGCGACCGCAAGGAGTACGCCCAGCCCTCGCTCGCCGACGAGGCGCACTTCCTGCGCGACTGGTTCAACGTCGCCGCGCGCGAGAAGATCGAGTACTACGTGATGGAGGCGATCGACCAGCCCTGGAAGGAGCAGCTGGGCGGCCGCGCCGAGGCGTACTGGGGCATGTTCAACGCCAACCGGCAGCCGAAGTTCTCGCTCACGGGCACCGTCATCGAGGATCCGAACTGGCCGTGGAAGGCCGGCTTCGCCTCGCTGCTGGCGCTGTTGCCGATGTTCTGGTTCGCGCGCCACTTCATCCGCTTCCGCGCGACGGGGCTGGCCTTCTTCCTGGTGCTGGTGCAGCTGTCGGCCTCGATCCTGGTCTGGATGGCGACGCTGCCCTACGACTTCTATCTCAGCCCGTTCGACTGGGCGATGCTGCTGCTGCTGTTCCCGGCGCAGTTCGCGATCATCCTGATCCTGCTGATCAACGGCTTCGAGTTCACCGAGGTGCTGTGGCGGCCGCGCTGGCTGCGCGAGTTCAAGCCGCTGACGCCCAAGCCGGGCGACGCGCAGCCGTTCGTCTCGATCCACCTGGCCTGCTACAACGAGCCGCCGGAGATGGTGATCCTGACGCTCGACTCGCTGGCCGCGCTCGACTACGAGAACTACGAAGTCATCGTCCTCGACAACAACACCAAGAATCCGGAGATCTGGAAGCCGGTCGAGGCGCACTGCGAAAGGCTCGGGTCCAAGTTCCGCTTCTACCACCTGGAACCGTGGCCGGGCTTCAAGGCCGGCGCGCTGAACTACGGCCTGCAGGTGACCGACCCGCGCGCGGAGGTGGTCGCCGTGGTCGACGCCGACTACGAGGTGCGGCGCGACTGGCTGTCCGCGCTGACCGGCTACTTCGCCGATCCGAAGGTCGCCGTGGTGCAGTGCCCGCAGGCGCATCGCGAGTGGGAGCACAACGAATTCCGCCGCATGACCAACTGGGAGTACGACGGCTTCTTCCGCATCGGCATGCACCACCGCAACGAGCGCAACGCGATCATCCAGCACGGCACCATGACGATGGTGCGCAAGAACTTGCTCGCCGACACCGGCGCCTGGTCGGAATGGACGATCTGCGAGGATGCCGAACTCGGCCTGCGCCTGATGAAGGCCGGCTACGACCTCGTCTACGTCGACGAGCTGATGGGCAAGGGCCTGACCCCGGCCGACTTCAAGGCGTACAAGTCGCAGCGCTACCGCTGGGCCTTCGGCGCGATGCAGATCATGAAGGCGCGCCTGGGCTGGATGGTGTCCAAGACCTCGACGCTGACGCGCGGCCAGCGCTTCCACTTCCTGACCGGCTGGTTCTCCTGGTTCGGCGACGCGCTGCACCTGGCCTTCACGCTGATGGCGATGCTGTGGACGCTGGGCATGGTGCTGGCGCCCAAGTACTTCACCCTGCCGATGTACCTGTTCCTGGTGCCGCTGATCGGCTTCTTCCTGTTCAAGGCGGCGTTCGGCATCATCCTCTACCGCGTGCGCGTGCCGTGCTCGTGGAAGGACACGATCGCCGCCTCGGTCGCCAGCATGGGACTCAGCCATGCGATCGCGCGCGGCATCTACGAGGGCCTGTGGCGCAAGAAGGGCGAGTTCATCCGCACCGCCAAGAGCCGCCGCATCGGCAAGAAGCCGAACCCGTTCACCTCGGTCAGCGAGGAACTGCTGCTGTTCCTGGCCATCGTCGCCTGCGTGATCGGCATGGTGAACTCGATCGGCATCAACTACGCCGAAGGCAAGCTGTGGATCGCGATCCTCGCCGCGCAGGCGATCCCGTACGCCTCGGCGCTGATCGGCGCCTGGATCGCGCACAAGTCCGGCGACGCCGTCGGCTAGCGGCGGCGAAGCGATCCGCCGCGGCCGCTTCGCGATTCTTCAAAGTCCATCACATTCCGACCTGAACCGCCGGCTGTTCGCGTTCGCCGGGCAGGCATAGCATCGGCCGGCGGCGCCTTCGCGCCGCTCGTCTCGGGGGAGGCGATTCCTGAATGAGGAGGATGGCATGAACAGGCAACTGCTTTCGTTCGCTCTGCTCGCAACAGGATGGCTCGGCATCGCGACCGCGTCGGCGGCCGGCATCGAGGTTTCTCTCGACGCCGCGGCCAAGGACGCCGGCAGCGGCCGGATCGACTACCGGCTCGTCAACGACACCGCCACGACGATCCACGTGCTGCGCTGGCAGACGCCGGTCGACGGCCTCACCGCCGACCTCTTCCGCGTCACGCGCGACGGCGAGGAAATCGCCTACACCGGCCCGATGTACAAGCGCGTCGAGCCGCGCGACCAGGACTACATCGAGCTGAAGCCGGGCCAGGCCATCGAGGTCGAGGTCGACCTCAGCGCCTGGTACGACATGCGCAGCGGCGGACAGTTCGAGGTCGGCTACGCGCGCGACGCCAGCGAGGTGGTGCGCGAAGCCTCGTCCGCGGCCAAGGGCGGCGTCGCCGCCGGCGTGGCCGCGTTCGACCTGTCGCGCGGCACCGTGCAGGTCTACGTCGACGCCGGACCGGACCCGCTGGACATGTCGCTCGAGGCGATCGGCGCCTCGCCGCTGGCCGCGACCAACAGCTTCGTCAGCTGCAACAACACGCGCCAGTCGCAGCTGGCCACCGCGCGCAACTCGTCGGTGACCTACGCCAACAACGCCAAGTCCTACCTCAACGCCGGCACCACCGGCTCGCGCTACACGTGGTGGTTCGGCAGCTACACCAGCTCGCGCTACTCCACGGTGCGCTCGCACTTCACCAACATCGCCAGCGCGTTGTCCTCGCAGCCGTACACGTTCAACTGCTCGTGCTCGGACAGCGGCACCTACGCCTACGTCTACCCGACGCAGCCGTACAAGGTGTGGCTGTGCGGAGCGTTCTGGTCGGCGCCCAACACCGGCACCGATTCGCGCGCCGGCACGCTGATCCACGAGACCAGCCACTTCAACGTCGTGGCCGGCACCGACGACTGGGCCTACGGGCAGACCGCCGCGCACAACCTCGCGGTGAGCAACCCGACGCGGGCCGTCGACAACGCCGACAACCACGAGTACTTCGCCGAGAACACGCCGGCGCGCAACTGAGGGACGTACGTCCTGCCGGAGGCCGCACCACGGCCTCCGGCGTTCTCCCGGCCGGCTGTCGCCCTACTCCTGCGGCGCGACGCCGAGATAGGCTCCGGCCGCGGCCACCGTCGCCCACAGTTCCGAATCGTCCTTGAACGAGCGCGCGAACAGATCCTCGGCCGTCGCGCGATCACCGTTCAGCAGGTGATACGCGCCGATCGCGGCGATCTCCTTTTCGTCCTTCGGATTCTCGCGCACGTAGCGCTCGAACAGCGGCCGCGCCTTGTTCCACTCGCCCGCCTCGCAGTACACGCGGCCGATGCGGTACTCGTCGCTGGCCTCGTGCTTCTTCGACAGGATGTCGTCGAACACCGCCTGCCCTTCCGCCCTGGCGCCGCCCAGGTACTGGATGCGGCCGATCGCGATGCGCTCCCAGCTGCCGTCGCCGGCCTGCACGCGCGCGGCTTCGATCAGCGCCCGCGCCGCCTCCGGCTTCGACTTGCCCTGGTACAGCGAAGGACCGACCTTCTGCGCGGCGTAACCAACCGCGATGCCGGCCACGAACAACGATGCGGATACGACCGCGATGCGGATTCTCATGCCCATCCCCTGCCGTGAAAGCGGGCGAGCTTATCCGCGCACGGCCGCCGCCGCCACGCCGCGGCGTGAAGCGTCAGGCCTTGCGCGCGGACTTCGGCTTCGCCGGCTTGCGCCTGGCCTCGGCCGGCTTGCGCTTGGGCCTGAGCATCGTGCCGACGCACTTGCGCGCGCCGCAGCGGCAGGCCCAGATCGCCTTCAGGCGCGGCGTGAGGCGCTCCTCGAGCACGATGCCGTAGTCGTAGGTGAGCTCCTCGCCCGGACGCAGCGCGCGCAGCGATTCGATCAGCACGCGGTCCTTGCGCGGATCGCCGCCCTCGTCCTCTTCCAGCAGCGCGCGGCAGTTCGGCTTGCAGCTGTGGTTGATCCAGCGCGCGATGTTGCCCTCGCTGTTCGCGTCGATGACGTACTTGTCGTTCAGCGTGAACAGGAAGGTATGGCCGGTGTCGCTGGTGTTGGCGTAGAGGCGGTCGGCCTGCGCATGCGTGAGCCGCTTGCCGCGGTACTCGATCAGTTCGGTTCCGGCGGGAATGTCGGTGAGGGCGAAGACGCCGTTGCCGTGGATCGGCGAGCGGCGCGCGGCGATGCGTCTGGGCATACGAAGCGGGGACGTATTGGGAATCGGATCGGCCATCATAGCGAGCGCCCGCGACGGCCGCACGCGCCGGATGCGCTCGTTCACGCCGGCAGCGCCGATCTGCTAGCGTTCGCCGGCGGAAATCGCCGCCTGCCTCCCGCCGGATGGGTCATGTCCTCCAAGCGTCTCCTGCTCGCCTGCCTCGCCGTGTTCGTCCTGTGCCTTGCCGACGGCGCCGCCGCGCGCAAGCCCGCGCGCGACTCCGGCGACCCGCGCCCCGACACCGTCGGCACCTACGACTACTACGTGATGGCGCTGTCGTGGTCGCCGACGTTCTGCCAGACGCGCGGCGAGGACGAGGACGACCAGTGCGGCGAGAAGGGCTACGGCTTCATCCTGCACGGCCTGTGGCCGCAGTACGAGAAGGGTGGCGGCCCCGAGCGCTGCGAAACGCGCGACAGCGGCCCCGACCGCGGCACCGTCGCGCAGACGCTGGCCTTCATGCCGAGCCGGCGCCTGATCAACCACGAGTGGCGCAAGCACGGTGCCTGCACGGGCCTGGGTGCCGAAAAGTACTTCCAGACCGCCGACCGCGCGTTCGCCGCGCTGCACGTGCCGCCGGAGCTGAAGGCGCCGCGGCAGGACCTGCAGATGAACGGCGACGAGCTGCGCACCGCGCTCAAGCGCGCCAATCCGCAGCTGGGCGACGACATGATGAGCCTGCACTGCAGCAAGGGGCAGCTGGTCGAGGTGCGCGTCTGCCTGGACAAGGACACCCGCCTGCGCAGCTGCGGCAAGCGCATGCGCAACGCCTGTCCGGCGAGCCGGCCGTTCGAGATTCCCGCGGTGCGCTGACGCGCCGCCGGCGATGGACACCAACCGGCGCCAGCGCTACGGCCTGGTCTTCAAGCTGGCCCTGTTCTACCTGCTGCTGTCGCTGCCGACGCTGATCGTGGTCGAGTCGGCGATCCTGATCACCGAGTTCCACAACTTCATGAGCGGGGTCGCCGCCGGCAGCCTGCGCACGGCCAACGAGCGCGGCGCGGCGGAACTCGCCACGCGCTGGCCGGGACTCGCCGGCGCGAATGCCGAGCCGCTGGAAGTGTGGACGCAGGACTGGACCCTGCGCCTGCAGCAGCCGCGCGGCGGGCTGACGCCGGACGAGTCCTACGTGCTGCTGGAACTCTCCGACCGCCCGCTCGCCGCCGCGCTGCTGTCGCCGGATGGCCGCGTGATCGCGCGCTCGATCGACGATCCGCACTGGAGACCCGACCTGCCGACCGCCGAGGAGATCGCCGCCGCCGCGCGCAGCGAGCGCGCCGCGGTCGAGCTGCCCGGCAGCGAGGAGCCGTTCCGCATCCGCCGCTCGCTGGCGCCGGTGCGCGACGGCGCCGGCGCCCTGCTCGGCCTGCTGTTCGTCGAACTGCGCCTGCCGCTGCCGTGGCGGCACGTGCTGCTGGACAGCAGCTACGAGTCGCCGACGGTGTTCACGTTCCTGATCGTGTTCGGCGCGCTGTCGTCGATCTTCCTCGCCGCCTGGGTCACGCGGCGGCTGAACCGCATCGCCGGCGCGGCGTCGGCGTGGAGCCGCGGCGATTTCTCCGAGCGCATCGACGACCGTTCGCGCGACGAGATCGGCCGCGTCTCCGCCCTGCTCGACCGCATGGCACTGGACCTGCGGCGCCTGCTGCGCTCGCGCGCGCAGCTCGCCACGCTGGCCGAGCGCCAGCGCCTGGCGCGCGACCTGCACGACACGGTCAAGCAGAAGGCCTTCGCGCTGAACCTGCAGCTCGCCACCGCCCGGCGCCTGCTCGTCGACGTCCCCGGCGCGGAGCGCCTGGAGCAGGCACAGCGGCTGACCCAGCAGATCCAGCAGGAGCTGGGACAGATCCTCGACGAGCTGCGCAGCGACGTCGCCGACCTGCCGTTCGCCGAGCGCCTGCGCGCGCGCGCCATCGAGTGGTCGCACACCAGCGCGATCGTGCCGGCGCTGGACCTGGAGGACCTGCCGGCGCTGCCGGCGCGGCACGAGGCCTCGCTGCTGCGCATCGCCGACGAGGCGCTCGCCAACGTGCTGCGCCACGCCGAGGCGACGCGCGTGGACATCTCGCTGCGGCGCGACGGCGAGCGCTGGCGGCTCGCCGTCGCCGACGACGGCCGCGGCACCGCCGACGAGCGCGCCCCCGGCATGGGCCTGGGCAACATGCGCGAACGTGCCGAGGCGCTGCCGCAGGGCCGCTTCCAGCTCGACGCCGGACCCGGCCGCGGCACGCGCATTGCCGTGGCCTTCGTCGTGGCGGACAATCCCGGGCCATGAACGCCCAACCGATCCGCGTCGTCATCGCCGACGACCACATCCTGGTGCGCCAGGGCATTCGCGCCTTTCTCGAGACCTACCCCGATCTGGCCCTGGTCGGCGAGGCGGACGACGCCGCCACGGCGGCCACGCTGTGCGCCGAGCAGCGCCCGGACGTCGCGCTGGTCGACCTGGTCATGCCCGGCGGCGGCATCGAGGCGACGCGCACGATCCGCGCGGCCAGCCCGCAGACCCAGATCGTGCTGCTGACCTCGTTCGACGACGCGCAGCAGATCGTCGCCGCGGTGCAGGCCGGCGCGCTGTCCTGCCTGCTCAAGGACGTCGACGCCGAGGCGCTCGCCGACACGCTGCGCAAGGCCGCGCGCGGCGAGGCCGTGCTGCATCCGCGCGTCGCGGCGAAGCTGATGGACGCGCTGCGGCGCGGCTCCGAGCCCGGCAGCGAAGTGCTCGAATCGCTCAGCCAGCGCGAGCGCGAGGTGCTGACCCTGATGGCCGAGGGCCTGAGCAACCAGCACATCGCCGACCGCCTGGGCATCGGCGAGAAGACCGTGAAGACGCACGTCAGCAACGTGCTCGGCAAGCTCGACGTCAGCGACCGCACGCAGGCGGCGGTGTACGCCTGGAAGAGCGGGCTGAAGCAGCGCGCCTCGTAGCACTCAGCGCGCGGCGCCGTCGAAGCCGTCGGCGAAGATGCGGTCCACGCCGTCGCACGCACCCGTCGCGTCGTAGCGCTGCGCGACGACGCCGTCCGCGCCGGCCGCCGCCACGCTCCAGCCCTGTCCGCTGCCGGCCGCCGCCCCGAACGAGAACAGCGTTTCGTCGTCGCGCGAGCGGCACGCCCGGCCGTCGGCATCGAATTCGAGCTGGCGCGCGAACGTCGCGTGCTCGGTCTTGACGAAACCGGCGAGCAGAATGCGGCCGTTCGGTGCCTCGGCCAGTGCATGCGGCGGGAACTGGCCGAAGCCGACCGAGAACGAGAACACGCGATCCCACAGGACGCGTCCGTCGGTGCCGGCGATGCGCACCAGATGCAGTCGTTCCGCGGCGGAACCGCCGCCGTCCGTCACCAGCAGGGCGTCCCCGTTCGCGGCGAGGCGGAAGCGGTACAGATCGCGGCCGAGCGGGTACTGCGCGTCGACGCCGAGCACGCGCTTCCACGAGCGCTCGCCGTTCGCAGTCAGCTTCCACACGGTCGCTTCGGGAACGCCCATCTGGCCGTCCTCCGGCGTTCCGGCGAGAACGATGCCGCCGCCGGCATCGACCGCCACGTATGCCGGCCCGAGCGGCGAACCGTGGTCGCCGGGCTCCAGGTCGTCGAAGCGCGCGCTGCCGTCGGCTTCGAAGCGCACCGTCGCATAGCCTCCGCCGAGCCCGGTGCCGATGCCGGTGACGACCGCGCCGCCGTCGGCGAGCGCGGCGATGTCGGTGGCGCGCACGTGCGCGCCGGCGTAGCGACGCCAGGCCGGGCGTTCGCTCCCGTCGGCTGCGTAGCGCGCCACCACATAGTCGCCGCTGGCCTGATCCGACAGGCGCAGCAGCACGCCGCCGTCGGCGGCTTCGGCCAGCGGATGCAGGTCCTGGCCCAGCACGTTCAACCGGCCCAGCGACGACACGCGCGTCCACACCGGCTCGCCGTCGTCGCCGTACACGCTCGCGAAGGCGTTCCCCTTCGACCAAGGCACGCCGAAAACCGCCACGCGACCGGATCCGAGCCGCTCGATGCCGGCCGTTTCGCTGACCGCACCCGCGTCGCGCATCCAGGCGAGACGGCCGTCGTTCTCGAAACGCAGCAGCGCGGCGTGCCCCTGATTGACGCGCGTGAACTGCGCGCCGACGAACACGGCACCGTCCGCCGCGACCTGCACGTCGAGCGGCCGCGCGCGCTCGACGTCGGGCGGTTGCGGGCGGCTCCATTGCGGCAGCCACGGCGCCGCCGCGCACTCGGCGGCGAACACGAATCCGGCGAACAGCATCTTGCGAACGATCGGCACGACACGCTCCCGTCCTTCCTGCGGGATTCAACGCAGAAAGGACGCGCGAGCGCACGGCGGACACCGCGGCGGCGTTCAGCCGGCGTCGAACCCGTCCGCGAAGATCGCGTCGACGGCCTCGCAGGCGCCGTCGGCGTCGTAGCGCAAGGCATGCGCGTCGTTGCTGGTTTCCTCGAACAGCGTCCCGCCCGCTCCGGTCCAGCCGTGCGCGCCGCCGTCGAAAACGGTGGAGAAGTACTGCGTGCCGAGATCGAGCCAGCGGCACGGACGCAGGTCCGCGTCGAATTCGGCCAGGCGCGCGCCGACGTGGCCCTGGAAATCGATGGCGTACGTGCCGCCGACCAGCACGCGGCCGTTCGGCGCGCGGGCAATGCCGCGCGTCTGCCCGCCGAGGGGAGCCGCCGAATCGTGTACGAGGACTCCGCTGGCCGAATCCAGGCGCAGCAGCCGGAAGCGCTCGTCGAGCCCCGCCTGCTGGGCCAGGACGGCATCGCCGTCGGCTTCGAGCAGCAGGCCGACGGCTTCGGTGGTGAAGCGCTCGTCGAGCGGATCGACGAGCGTGCGCGTCCATGACCGCGTGCCGTCGGCGGCGATCTTCCAGACCTGCGCCTGCATGTCGCCGCGCGTGTTCTGCAGCGCGCCCTGCGCCAGCACCGCGCCGGCGCCGTCCACCGCGAGGAACAGCCGGCGGTTGAACGTGCCGCCGTCGAGGCTGCCCCGTTCGCGATCGTGGAAAAGGACCTGCCCGTCGGCGTCGAAACGCACGACGAGAAAGCCTCCGGTGAACATGTCGCCGGCCACGCCGACCGCGGCGCCGCCGTCCGCCGTGGCGACGATGTCCTCTGCCTGCAGGTCCTCCGCGCCCGGCGACCAGCGCCAGTCCGGCAGCCGCTCGCCGTCCGCCGCGTAGCGCACCACGACGACGTCGTCGCCATCGATCGCCGGCACCAGCAGCGCGCCGGCGTCGCCGAGCGCGAGCGCGAGCTGGCGCGAGCCTGCCGAGATCCGGCCGGCCTGGGACTGGTCTTCCCACACGACGGTGCCGTCGTCGCCGTCGTACACGCGCACGCGCACCACCGGTCCGAACGCATCGACCACCGCGACGTCGCCGCCCGGCAGCAGCTGCAGGCCGCGCCCGTCGATGCCGGGGCGCTCGCGCAGCCACACGAAAGCGCCGCCCTCGTCGAAACGCGCGAGCGCGGTGTGCGACATGCCGTCGTGCGCCAGTTCGAACAGCGCGAACACGCGCCCGTCGGCGCCGACGCGCACATCCATCGGCGTGGCGCCGCGCGGGTCCGCCTCGTACTGCCAGATGCCGGTCCAGGCGGGTTCCCAGGCGGCGGTGGCGGCGAGTGCGCCGGCAAGCGTGAAAGCGGTTGCGATCGGCGGCATGCGCGGCTCCTGCGGAAGGGGACTGCTTCCTGCAACGCGAAACCGCGCGCGAAACCTCAAGCCGTCCCGAGCGGCTTGGCGAACACGTGCTGGGTCTTGCTGCGGCGATAGCCGGCGCGCTCGTAGAAGCCGTGCGCGCGCTCGCGCTCCATGCGGCTGCGCACGCGCACCTGTGTGGCGCCGCGCTCGCGCGCCCAGGTTTCCGCCGCGCACAGCAATCCGGCACCGACGCCACCGCCGCGCACCGGCTCGGCGACGACCAGACCGAGGATCTCGGCGACCTCGTCGTCGACCAGATGCGCCTGCTGCGCGACGTGCAGCCAGCCGACGACGCGCCCTTCGGCGTCCTCGGCGACGAGCACGCGGCCGGCGGGGTCGGCCTCGATCGCGGCGAGCCGCGCGACGATCTGCTGGCGCGTGGCCGGATAGCCGAGCTGGCCGCACAGCTCGGCCAGCGCCGGCGCGTCGTAGTTGCGCGCGTTGCGGATCGTCGTCATCGCCTGCCCTCCGTGATCGCGGGGCAGGCTAGCGCGGCAATCGGTACGAGGCGAGGCGCGGAAGTGGCGATGAAGCGGCGCCGAGCAGGACGTCATCGCTCCCGCATGCGGGAGAGGTCGCCGCGCCGTGCGCCGCAGGTGAGGATGCTCGTGAAGAGTCTCGCCAGCCCTCCCTCACCCCAACCCTCTCCCGCAGGCGGGAGAGGGAGAAAGGCTTGCCTGCACGGGACGGTGTGGCGTCATCCGTGAAACGGCAGCGTGCAGGCTGTCACCTCTCCCGCGTGCGGGAGAGGTCGCCGCACCGTGCGCGGCGGGTGAGGGACGCTCGTGAAAAGTCTCGCCAGCCTTCCCTCACCCCAACCCTCCCCCGCAGGCGGGAGAGGGAGAAAGGCTTGCCTGCACGGGACGGTGTGGCGTCATCCGTGAAACGGCAGCGTGCAGGCTGTCACCTCTCCCGCTCGCGGGAGAGGTCGCCGCGCTGTGCGCGGCGGGTGAGGGACGCTCGTGAAAAGTCTCGCCAGCCTTCCCTCACCCCAACCCTCTCCCGCAGGCGGGAGAGGGAGAAAAGCCTGCCTGCATGGGACGGGCGCCGCGCCATCCGTGAAACGGCAGCGTGCAGGCTGCCACCTCTCCCGCTCGCGGGAGAGGTCGCCGCGCCGTGCGCGGCGGGTGAGGGCGCTCGTGAAAAGTCCCGCCAGCCTTCCCTCATTCCACCCCTCTCCCACAAGCGGGAGAGGGAGAACATCCAGCGATCAGTCGCAGCAGCCGTCGCCGCCCTTGACGGTATGCGCATGCGATGCCGCCACGCCGCTGGTCAGTCCCTGGCCGCTGGCAACGTAGTGGTCGGCGACGACCTGCGCGACGCACATCGACATGCGCTTGCCGGTGGGGATGTGCAGGAACTCGTTCGGGCCGTGTGCGTTGGAGTGCGGACCGAGTACACCGGTGATCAGGAACTGCGCACCGGGGAACTTCTCACCGAGCATGCCCATGAACGGGATCGAGCCACCCTCGCCGTTGTAGGCGACCGGCGCGCCGAAGAAGCGCTGCGACGCGGCGTCGACCGACTGCTCCAGCCACGGCGCCAGTGCCGGCGCCTCCCAGCCGCTGCCGGCCTTCTCCAGATCGAACTTGACCTTGGCGCCGTACGGCGGCTCGCTCTCCAGCAGACGCTTGAGGAACTCGCCGGCCTTGCCCGCGTTGAGCGTCGGCGGCACGCGCAGGGAAAGCTTCACCGCGGTGTAGGGGCGCAGCACGTTGCCGGCCGAGTCGAGCGAGGGCAGACCGCCGACGCCGGTGATCGACAGCGCCGGCCGCCAGGTGCGGTTGAGCACCAGTTCGGCCAGGTCGGCGTCCATCGGCTGCAGGCCGTCGACCAGCGGGAACTTCGAGTACACCGCATCGCCGAGGATCTCGGCCGTGCGCCTGGCCTGCGCGACGCGCTGCGCGGGGATCTCCACGTGCAGCTCCTGCGGCAGGATCTTGCCGCTGACCTCGTCCTCGAGCCGCGACAGGATGCGGCGCAGGATGCGGAAGCTCGATGCGACCACGCCGGACGCGTCGCCCGAGTGCACGCCCTCCTCCAGCACCTGCACGCTTAAGTTTCCGCCGGTCAGGCCGCGCAGGCTGGTCGTCAGCCAGAGCTGGTCGTAGTTGCCGCAACCCGAGTCGAGGCACACGATCAGCGACGGCTTGCCGATGCGCGCGGCGAGATGGTCGACGTAGTACGGCAGGTCGTAGCTGCCCGATTCCTCGCAGGCTTCGATCATGACCACGCAGCGCGCGTGCGGGATGCCCTGCGCCTGCAGCGCGAGGATCGCGGCGAGCGAGCCGAAGATCGCGTAGCCGTCGTCGGCGCCGCCGCGGCCGTACAGCTTGTCGCCCTCGAGCACCGGCTTCCACGGGCCCAGGTGCGCCGACCAGCCGGTCATCTCCGGCTGCTTGTCGAGGTGGCCGTAGAGCAGCACGGTGTCCTCGCCCTGGCCGGGGATTTCGATAAAGATGAGAGGCGTGCGACCGGGCAGGCGCACCACCTCGACCTGCATGCCCGCAATCGGCTGCGCCTTCGCCCACGCCTCCATCAGCGCGACCGCCTGGTCCATGTAGCCGTGCCTGGCCCAGTCGGCGTCGAACATCGGCGACTTGTTCGGAATCTTGATGTATTCGGTCAACTGCGGAACGATCTGGCCGTCCCACAGGCCGCCGACGAAACTGCTGAGCGCGTTGGAATCCATAGCTTCACCTTTCGACATGAAGGCCCTGTCCGCCGGACGAGGCCACGCAAGCCGCGCATCGTAGCGGATCGAGCCATCCGCCGCGCCGGCGGACCGCGATGCGGGGCCGCGCCGGCGGTGTCGCCCGGCGCGTTCGCAGGCGGCCGGGGCCACCGCGTGTAGGAAATTTCCTACACGCCGGCGAGCGTCTTTCCTACACCGGTTCGCGACACACGCCTCTGCCGGGGCCGCGGCGGCGATCCTAGACTGCCGGCCATTCGCGCCAGCCCGCGCCCGATCCGAAATGCGCCGCACGTCCATGCCGAAAAAGCTGCTGCTGTTCCTGCTCCTGCTCGCCCTGCCCGCGCTGGCCTGGGCGCAGGTCGATCTCAACCGCGCCGACGCCAAGATGCTGGCCGAAGCCATGACCGGCGTCGGCCTGACCAAGGCCGAGGCGATCGTCGCCTACCGCGACGCGCACGGCCCGTTCCGCAGCATCGACGAGCTGGCCAAGGTCAAGGGCATCGGCGCCAAGACGATCGCCGCCAATCGCGACGCCATCGTCGTCATCGATCCGGACGACGGCGGCGAACCGCCGGCCGATGGCGGCGGCAGTGCCGGGGTGCGGCCGGCCGCGTCGCAGTAGCGCGCTTTCCCGCCCTGCGGCATGCCGCCGCAGGGGCAGGCGCCGCGGGCGCCCGTGCTAGACTCGCCGCCCGCCGAACGGCGGTCCGCGCGCATGATTCTTCCCCGCTACCACATCGGCCCGTCGTTGATCGCGGGCGCAGGGAAAGGCTTGTTTCTCGACGAGCCGGTCGCGCGTGGCCGCGTGATCACCGCGCCGGACGCGATTCCGGACGTGCACGCCTTCGACGACATCCTCGCCCGCCCCGACGCCGCGCAGCTGCTGCCCGCCACCGTGCGCTGGTTCGAGGACCGCTACACGGTCACGCCGGAATGGCCGGACGAGTGCTACATCAACCACGCGTTCGCGCCGACCGCGCTGTGGCATCTGGGCTTCGTGTTCGCCGCGGCCGACCTCGCGCCCGGCACCGAGATCACCGTCGACTACCGCCATCTGCTGGCGCCGGGCCAGGAAGAGGATTTCCGCGACGCGCTCAGCGGCGAGCGCATCGTCGGCTACACCTGGGCCGAAAGCCTGCGCGCCTCCACGCACGCGCTCGCCGCGCTGCTCTGATTTCCGCCATGATCGAAATTCCCACGCTCGAAACCGACCGCCTGCGCCTGACCGCGTTCGGCAACCGCCATTTCGAGGCCTACGCCTCGATGCTCGGCGATCCCGCCAGCACGCGCTTCGTCGGCGACGGCCATCCGCTCGACCGCATGAACGCGTGGCGCTCGATGGCGATGCTGCTCGGTCACTGGGCGCTGCGCGGCTACGGCATGTGGGCGGTGGAGCTGAAGGACAGCGGCGAGTTCGTCGGCCGCGTCGGCCTGCACCACCCGGAAGGCTGGCCCGATCTGGAACTGGGCTGGATGCTGATGCCGGACCACCAGCACCGCGGCTACGCCACCGAAGCCGCGCGCGCCGCGCTCGACTTCGCCTTCGCGCAGGTCAAGGCGCTGCGCGTGGTCAGCCTGATCCGCATCGAGAACACCGCCTCGGAACGCGTCGCGCGCCGCCTCGGCGGGCGCCAGGCGACGACCATCGACTTCCTCGGCAGCGCCACCCTCGTCTACATCTACCATCCGCCCGAAACGGACGGCTGATGCGCCTGATCGACGCCAGCGAAAGCCGCCGCGTGCGCTGGAAGAACGACGGCGGCTGGACCACCGAACTGGCGCGCGATCCCGCCGGCGCGGACGATTTCCGCTGGCGCGCGAGCATCGCCGAGATCGAGAGCGACGGCCCCTTCTCGGTGTTTCCCGGCGTCGAGCGCGACCTGATCCTGCTCGACGGCGAGGGCATCGAGCTGGACGTCGACGGCGCCGCACCGAAGCGCCTGACGCAGCGTTTCGAACGCGTGCGCTTCGCCGGCGAGGCGCGCGTGGACTGCCGCCTGATCGCTGGCCCGACGCGCGACTTCAACGTGATGGCGCGCCGCGGCGCGGTGCGCGCCGAAGTCGTCGCGCGGCCGCTCGCCGGCTCGATGCTGGTCTTCGCTGAACCCGGCGAGGAATGGCTGATCCACGTGCTCGCCGGCCACCTCGACGCACGCGACGGCGATGAAGAACTGCACGCCGAAGCCGGCGCCTGCCTGTACCTGGACTTCCGCGACGCGCCCGACGCCGGCCGCATCGCGCTCGACGGCGCCGGCGAGCTGGTGCTGGCGCGCTTCTCGCCGGCCGACTGATCCGCGCGCCGCGCGCGGTCGCGCCGCAGGCAACACGCGCCGACACCTTCTTGCACGCTTCCCGACCCCATCGGCGGACCCGTCTCGGAATTGCGAATAATTCGCATTTGTGTTAAGTTATCGAGAATTGAAGGGGTCATTCCGCAGCATCCGGGCGCCGTGCCGCGCCGCGCCACCTGCGGATTTCTCCCGCCGCGCCACCGAAGCCAGGAACGCACCAGCCAGCTTTCGCCAAGGCCGCACGCATCGAACGTACGCGAGCGCTCCGCAGCCGTGTCCGGCCGCAGCGTCCGTCGAGGAATTTCGTTTCGCATTTCGTACTTGGAGATCCAACGTCCCATGTCGTACATCAAGAGTCGCAAGCACCTGGTACAGCCCGGTTCCCGTCACCGCGCGTCGGTCGCGGCGCTGGCCACGAGCCTGGCCCTGGCCCTCCCGGCGATCGCCGGCAACGCACTCGCCGAATCCGCCGCCGCGCCGGACGCCGGGCCGGATCCGGACGCCACGCAGAACCTGCCCACCGTCGAGGTGAAGGGCCAGCAGGCGATCGGCTACAAGGTCGACACGACCGCCGGCGCGAAATTCGTCAAGCCGCTGATCGACACCACGCAATCGGTGCAGATCATCCCGTCCGACCTGATCCAGGACCAGGCCGCGACCACGCTGACCGAAGCGCTGCGCAACAGCGCCGGCGTGGGCACCTTCTACGTCGGTGAGAACGGCAACACCTCCACCGGCGACTCGATCAACATGCGCGGCTTCGACAGCTCCAGCAGCATCTTCGTCGACGGCGTGCGCGACCTGGGCAGCGTCTCGCGCGACACGTTCAACATCGACCAGATCGAGGTCGTGAAGGGGCCGTCGGGCTCGGACTACGGCCGCACCTCGCCGACCGGCTCGGTCAACCTCGTCAGCAAGCGCGCGATGCTCGACGACCTGCTCGCCGGCTCGCTGTCCTACGGCAGCTCCGACCGCAAGCGCCTCACGGCGGACTGGAACCAGCGCCTGGGCAACCTCGACGGCGCCGCGCTGCGCGTCAACGTGATGGCGCAGGACAGCGGCGTGCCCGGCCGCGACGAGATCGAGAACGACCGCTGGGGCATCGCCACCTCGCTCGCCTTCGGCCTCGGCTCGCCCACGCGCGTGTTCTTCAACCTGCTGCACGTGAAGCAGAGCAACGTGCCCGACGGCGGCGTACCGACGATCGGCCTGCCCGGCTACACCACGCCCGATCCGACGCGGCCCGAACTCGGCTACGCGCGACGGGTCGACTCGAGCAACTTCTACGGCACCAGCAGCGATCACGACGACAACAAGACCGACATGGCCACGCTGGTCGTCGAGCACGACTTCAGCGACGACATCAAGCTGCAGAACACCACGCGCTGGGGCCGCACGCACCAGGACTACATGCTCACCGCGTTCATGGGCTCGGCGGCGAACTGGATCACGCCCGACCTGACCGACCCGTCGACCTGGACGATCGCGCGCAGCCTGCCGACGTTCAAGGACCAGACCAACCGCATCGCCACGAACCAGACCAACCTGCGCGTGCACTCCGACTTCGGCGGCGTCGGCAACGACCTCAGCGCGGGCCTGGAATTCATCCGCGAGGAAGCCTCCACGGTCGGCATCGGCGCGCTGAACGGCAGCACCTGGCCGGCGGCGAACCTATATCGCCCCGACTACCGCGTGAGCGGCCTGATCCGCGGCCGCACCGGCGCCAAGAGCGACGGCCAGACCGACACGCAGGCGGCCTACCTGTTCGACACGATCACCTTCAACGAACAGTGGCAGCTCAACGCCGGCGTGCGCTTGGACCACTACGAGACCGACTTCAGCAGCCTGGTCGCCTGCGGCGGCCGCGGCGGCCCGGCCTGCGGATCGCTGCCGGCCGGCACGATCGTCCCCGGCGTCAATGCGAGCAAGTCGGACACGCTGTTCAACTGGAAGGTCGGCCTGCTGTACAAGCCGGCCAGCAACGGCAGCATCTACCTGAACTACGCGGTGTCGCAGCAGCCTCCGGGCGGCAACGCCCTCGCGCTGAGCAGCTCGGCCAACAGCCTGGACAACCCGATCTTCGATCCGCAGAAGGCCAAGACGATCGAGCTGGGCACGAAGTGGGAGCTGCTCGACTCGCGCCTGTTCCTGACCGCCGCGCTGTATCGCACCGACGTGACCAACGAGGTCGTGCAGGATCCGGTCGACCAGCTCTACTACCAGATCGGCAAGAAGCGCGTCGAAGGCATCGAACTCGGCCTGGTCGGCAAGCTGACCGACGCCTGGTCGGTGAGCGCCGGCTTCACGACGATGGACGCGACCGTCGAGAAGGGTGCGAACGTTTCGCAGGACGGCTCCGATGACCTGGCCTACACGCCGGACAAGGCGTTCACCGCCTGGACCACGTACGTCACGCCGTTCAAGCTGACCATTGGCGGCGGCGCGCGCTACTCCGGCGAGATGAAGCGCGGCACCGACGGCGCGGTCGGCACGCCGCCCTTCACCAAGTCCTACTGGGTGGTCGACGCGATGGCCAGCTACCCGGTCACGCCGAACTTCAACGTCCAGCTCAACGTCTACAACCTGTTCGACAAGGACTACGTGGCCGCGATCAACAAGAGCGGCTTCCGCTACACGCCGGGTGCGCCGGTGTCGGCGATGCTGAGCGCCAACCTGCGCTTCTGATCCACGCCTGCCCCGCGACGCCGGCCCACGGAAGGGCCGGCGCCGCTCTGCCGGAGCGCTGTTTCCACGCCCTTCCCGGTTCCCCGGCGTCGACGCCGCAATGCGAGAATGAGCGCATTCCGGACGGACCGCATCCATGCTCCTGCACATTCCCGGCGTTCTCGACGCCGCGCAGATCCAGACCTTCCGCGACGCGCTCGACGGTGCCCAATGGACCGACGGCAAGGAAACCGTCGGCGCGCAGGGCGCCCGCGTCAAGCGCAACCTGCAGCTTCCCGAAACCTCGCCGGTGCGCCGCGAACTCGGCGCGCTGGTGCTCGAGGCGCTCGCGCGCAACCCGCTCTACCACGCCGCCGTGCTGCCGCTGCGCACGCTGCCGCCGCGCTTCAACCGCTACGAAGGCGGCGGCCACTACGGCTTCCACGTCGACGGCTCGGTGATGGCGCTCGGAACCGGAGCGCAGATGCGCAGCGACGTGTCGTGCACGCTGTTCCTGTGCGAGCCGGACGAATACGACGGCGGCGAACTCGTCGTCAGCGACACCTACGGCGAGCACGAGGTCAAGCTGCCGGCCGGCGACCTGATCGTCTATCCGTCGAGCAGCCTGCACCAGGTCCGCCCGGTCACGCGCGGCGCGCGCCTGGCCGCGTTCTTCTGGGTGCAGAGCCTGATCCGCGACGATCGCCGGCGGCGCCTGCTGCTGGAACTGGACACTTCGATCCAGACCCTGACGCAGGGCGGCGCCGATGCCGCCGCCGTGCTGCAGCTGACCGGCGTTTACCACAACCTGCTGCGCGAATGGGCCGAGACCTGACGCGAGCCGTCGATTCGCGCCGACCCGCGCGGGCGCTTCAGTACACGTCGCGGCGGTAGCGTCCCTCCACGCGCAGGCGCTCGACCGTGTCCTCGCCGAGCGCCTCGACGAGCACCGCGTGCACGTCGGGCGCCATGCCTTCCAGGCTGCCGCAGACGTAGATCGCCGCGCCGCCTTCGACCCACTCGCGCAGCGTTGCCGCAGCTGCGGCGAGGCGGTGTTGTACGTAGATGCGCTCGGCCTGGTCGCGCGAGAAGGCGGTATCCAGCCGTTCGATCCAGCCGCCTTCGCGCCAGGCCTCGATCTCCGCGCGGTAGTGGAAATCGCAGGCGGCGCTGCGCTCGCCGAACAGCAGCCAGTTGCGGCGCGCGCCGGCGGCGATGCGCTCCTTCAGCAAGGCGCGCAGACCGGCGATGCCGGTGCCGTTGCCGATCAGGATCAAACCGCGCGCGTCGGCGGGGGCGTGGAAATTCGCGTTCGCGCGGATGCGCAGCGCGATCGTCCCGCCGACGCGCGCATGCTCGGTCAGCCAGCCCGCGCCGAGACCGAGGCGGCCGTCGGCGCGGCGGAACTGGCGCACCAGCAGGTGGATCGCGCCGTCGGCGGGCAGCGAGGCGATCGAATACTCGCGGTGCGGCAGCGGCACCAGCTGCGCGGCGAGCGCCTGCGCGTCGCGTCCGGCGACTTCCGCGCGGTCCGGCAGGCGGCTGCGCGCGAGCGCGTCGCGCAGCGCTTCGCGTCCGTGCGTGGTGTCGACCGTCGCCGCGCCGTCGAGTCCCGCCTCGCGCAACCACGCGGCGACCTCGTCCGGCGCATGGCAGGGCCCGATTTCGGCGACGTCGCCGGCGCGCCAGCCGGCCTGCGTTTTGCGCGGCGGGTGCAGCACAAGATGGAAGCAGCCGCCGCCGGCGCTGCCGGGATTGAGCAGGCGCCGGTCGACCAGGCGCCACGGCTCGTAGCGCGGCTCCTGCCAGTCCGGCAGGTCCGTGCGGCCGGCGACGACGCCGATTTCGCGCTGCCAGTGGCGCAGCGCGCCGTCGTCGCCGTCGTCGACCTCGACCGCGTCGAACAGCGGCTGCGCGCCGCTGCCGCGCAGCCAGGCGTCCAGGCGCCGGCCGAACGCGCAGAAGTTGTGGTACTCGCGATCGCCCAGCGCGAGCAGGCCGTAGCGCAGCCCGGCCAGTGCGGCCGGGCGGTCGAGCACGTCGCGCACGAACGCGGCGGCGCCGTCGGGCGGATCGCCTTCGCCGGTGGTGCTGACGACGAACAGCGCCAGCCTCGCCTGCGCCAGCGCGGCCGCGTCCAGCGTGGCCAGCGAGGTCAGGTGCACCGCCACGCCGCCCGCACGCAGGGATTGCGCGGTGCGCCGCGCGAGCTGCTCGGCATAGCCGGTCTGGCTGGCGTAGGCGAGCAGCAGCGCGCTCGCGCAATCGTCGTTCGGCGTCGCGGCCAGCCTGCGCTCGCGCACCACGCGCACGCGCCACAGCGCGAGGCAGAAACCGGCATAGGCGAGCAGCGCGAACGCCGCCGCACCCAGACGCAGCGGCCCGGGATCGCTCCACGCCGGCCAGCCGCCGTGCAGGCGCAGCAGACCGAGCGCGATCACGCCGACGACGGCGAGCGGGACCACGGCGCCGCGCCACGGCGTGGCGGAGGATTCGCGCGTCATTCGCGCGGCAGCGGCAGCGCCGCCTCGACGAGCAGCGCGACGAAGGCCGGCGTCGTACGCTCGACGAAACCGTCGCCGTCGTGCAGCAGGATCAGCACGGCCGCGCCGCGGCGTTCGGCGAAGGCCAGCCCGGCCTCGGCACCGAGCACCATGATCGTGGTGCCCATCGCGTCGGCGTCCATGCAGTCGCCGGCGACGGTGGTCACCGAGGCGATGCGATGCTCCACCGGCCGGCCGGTGCGCGGATCGATGTGGTGCGAATAGCTGCGCCCGGCGTCCTCGAAGAAGTGGCGGTAGTCACCCGACGTCGCGATCGAACGGTCCTTCAGCGCGAGCACGCGCCAGACCTGGTCGCCGCGCTCGACCGCACCGGAAGCGGCGCCGGGCTTCTCTATCGCTACCTGCCACGGTGCCCCGCCCGGCCGCGTGCCGTGCGCGCGCAGTTCGCCGCTGATGTCCACGAGGTAGTCCTGCACGCCGTCGCGCTCGAGATAGCGCGCGACCTGATCGGTGCCGAAACCCTTGGCGATGGCGGAAAGATCGACGTAGACGCCGCCCGGCTGCAGCGCGCGGCGACGCTCGCGGTCCAGGCGGATGCGGTCCCAGCCCAGGCGCGCGCGCGCGGCCTGGATGTCGGCGTCGGCCGGAACCTTGTGTTCGCGCGCGCCGGGGCCGAAACCCCACAGGTTCACCAGCGGGCCGACGGTCGGGTCGTAGGCGCCGCCGCTGTCGTGCGCCAGCGCCAGCGCGTGGTCGAGCACGTCGAAGAACTCCGGCGGCAGTTCCTGCCAGGTTCCGGCCGGCGCGCGGTTGAAGCGGCTGAGGTCGGAATCCGCCTCGTACGTGCTCATCTGTGCGACGACGCGGTCGACCTCGGCCTGGATGCCGCGCTGCAGGCGCGCCACGTCGGCGTCGCGCGGCGCGACCAGCTTGACCGTCCAGGTCGTGCCCATGGTCGGCCCGCTCAGCGTGGTCACGCGCGGCGCGGCGCAGCCGACGAGGCCGAGAAGGATCGACGCGCACAGCAGCCAGCGATGGGCGGCGGTGAAGAAGAAAGCGTTTCCCGCAGGGGCGCACAGACGCAGAGGGAAAAGCTTTTGCTCCTCTGTGCGTCTGTGCGTCTGTGCGAGCAATGGCTTTCTTGAAATCCCCGAGCGCCGGAACGCAAGAATCATCGAGCGAGGTTTACTGCGGCAGCACTTCCAAGGTCGCCGTGTAGCCCAGGCGACGGTCCTTGGCCTTGGCCACGGTCGGCTTCTGGCCTTCGAGCGAGGTGTTGAGCCAGTACAGTCCCGGCGCCGGCCAGGTCACCGAGAACTCGCCGTTGGCGTCGGTGGTGGCGACGATCTCGTCCTGCTTGTTGCGGTAGCGCGTGCCGCCGGCGAGCAGGGTCACCTTGAGATCCTTCGCCGGCTTGCCGTCGAGCAGGAAGCGGAACTTCGCCGCTTCGCCGGCGTAGAGGTCGTTCGGATGCGAGAGCGGCACCAGCTCCAGCCCCTGCCCGGCCGGCTTGAGCACGCCGTCGCTGGGCTTGCCCAGCGTGACGAACGTGGCGACGGCGGAGTCGTACTGCGCGATCTCCAGGTCCTTCGCGTCGGCCGGAATCTCGCCGAGCTTGTCGACGCTGCCGCGCCAGCGCTTCTTCTCGCCCTTGGCGTCGAGATAGCTGGCGGTCACGCCGCTGTTGGCCAGCGCGACCCGGTACGTGCCGGGCTTGGTCAGGTGCACGTCGAACGAGCTGCGCACCTCGCCCTTGGCGACGTGCTCGGCCTCGACCCTGGCGCCGTCCGGGCCGGTCACGACGAGGTTGTCCAGCGGCAGCGGCCGGTGGTTGAAGTTGAACAGGTCGTTGGAGGCGGCCGCGTCGACCGTGATCCACGCATCGTCGCCGTCGGAGAGCACCGTCGTCGACGGCACCAGGAACGCCTTGTGCGCCGAGGCGGCCACGGGCAGGCAGGCGGCGAGCGCGAGCGCGCTCCACTTCGTCATCGCTTTCATGGAATGGCTCCTGATCAGGGATTGAGATCGAAACGCAGCGCGCCGAGCTCGTGCTCGCCTTGTGCGGAAAGGTGTTGCGGCGCCTGCGGCGGCCAGTCGAACGGGATGCTGACGATCTCGTGGCCGCCGACCTCGCGCGCGGCCTCGACGACGAGCTTGTACTTGCCCGCGGCGAGCCCGGCCAGCGGCGGCTTGTCGCCGGAAAAGCTCAGCTGGTGCTGCCCCGCCGGGCGCGTCGCGCCGCTGACGCCGTCGATCGGCAGGGTCTGCTCGCGACCGCTGCGGCGCCACCATTGGCGCAGGTCGGCCAGCCATTTCGTGCCCGGCTCGGACTTGCCGGACTTGGCGTCCTTGCCGTCCTTGTTCTGGTACCAGACGGCGAGGTTCGCCGCGACGCTGCGGTCCTCGCGCTCGATCCAGACGGCGACGTAGGGACGGTGGTACTCGGACACGTCCATTCGCGGAATCTCGACCGTGACCTGGGCCGTGGCCGCGAACGCCGACGGCGCGGCGAGCGCGAGAGCGGCGATGAGGATGGATGCACGCATGAACGACCTCGTCAATGGATGAAAAGCAGTGCGATCAGCAGCGGCAGCAGCAGGCCCAGCGCGACGATCGGCCACGTCATCGGGCGCTGCCTTCCGTGCAGCCAGAGCAGGAACAGGCCGGTCAGCGCGAACACCAGGCTGGCCAGCGCGAACAGGTCGATGAACCAGCTCCACAGCGTCCCTGCGTTGCGTCCCTTGTGCAGGTCGTTGAAGTACGAGATCCAGCCGCGGTCGGTCTTCTCGTACTGCACCTTGCCGCTGTCCAGGTCGACGCTGAGCCAGGCGTCGCCGCCCGGCCGCGGCATCGACACGTAGGCTTCGCCGTCCGACCATTCCGCCGCGCGTACGCCGACCTCGACGCCGAGTTCGCGCGCGATCCACTCGCGCAGCGGCGGCGGCAGCGGTGCGTCCTTGCGGTCGGCGCCGTCCGCCATGCGCGCGAGCAGGTCGGCCGGCAGCTGTCCTTCGCGCGCGCTGACCGTCGGCTTGCCTTCGATCTGCCGCGCGTGGTTGAGCGTGAACCCGGTGACGCTGAACAGCACCAGCGCGACCAGGCACATGGCCGAGCTGATCCAGTGCCACTGGTGCAGCGTCTTCAGCCAGTAGGCGCGCCGTCTTGGATCGAGCACTTTCGGATCGGGCTTCCGCTCGAATCGCGCCGCTTCCGTCATGCCTTCCTCTTCGACGATGCCGACCGCAGCGCCTGGTTTCGCGATGCGGGGGCGAGACCGCTGCCGGCCTTCGCCTCAATCGCCCGGATTACATCACAAATGAGAATCACTCTCAATAAAAACGGCAAGCACGCAACCCGGCTCATCCGCCCGAATCGGGCGTTTCGTTGCCCGGCCGGTACGCGCTGGCGCGTTCGGTCTCGATCGGACGCACGTCGAAGCTCAGCCCGCAGGCCATGCACGGATTCCGCGCGGCGAGATCCGCCGCCTCGTCGAGGCTGGCGGCGAGGAAGAACCAGTAGCCGCCGATGATTTCCCTGGCCTCGGTGAACGGGCCGTCGACGATGCCGGCGCGCGACACGCGCCGTCCCTCGCGCGCGAGCCGCT
This sequence comes from Dokdonella ginsengisoli, assembly GCF_042652785.1. Taxonomy (NCBI): domain Bacteria; kingdom Pseudomonadati; phylum Pseudomonadota; class Gammaproteobacteria; order Lysobacterales; family Rhodanobacteraceae; genus Dokdonella; species Dokdonella ginsengisoli. Next base: position 270,791 of record NZ_JBHSHD010000003.1, read on the forward strand.
GTCCCGTACGCATGCGGCCGGCCGCGACCAGCTCGTCGTGCCAGTCGTAGAACGCGTCGATCGCGCGCTGGATCTCCTGCGGCGACTTGTCCGCGTCCCACTGGCCGCGCGACAGCACCAGGTATTCGGAAAGGTTGGCATCGGTCATGGTCGGCTCCGGGGGGCGATGCCCCATGGTCCGCCGCGGCCGCGGCCGGCCGCAAGCTGCGGCGCGCGACGGCGCGCCGTGCGATTAGAATGCGGCCGTGCGCGTACTGGTCATCGAAGACGAAGCCGCGATCGCCGACGCGATCGGAGCGGCGCTGACGAACGCCGGCCATGCGGTCGACCGTCTCGCCAGCGGCCGCCTCGCCGATGCCGCGCTGCGCGACCATCCCTACGACCTGATCGTGCTCGACCTCGGCCTGCCCGACGTCGACGGCATCGAGCTGCTGCGCCGCCTGCGCCTGCGCGCGGACGCCGTGCCGGTGCTGGTGGCGACCGCGCGCGAGGCGCTGGAGGAGCGCGTGCACGCGCTCGACCTCGGCGCCGACGACTATCTCGTCAAGCCGTTCGCGCTGCGCGAGTTCGAGGCGCGCGTGCGTGCGCTGCTGCGCCGCCGGACCACGCAGGGCGTGCCGGAGCTGCAGATCGGCCGCCTGCGCATCGACCTGCCGCGCCGCCGCGCCCACGTCGGCGACGAGCCGCTGGAACTGACGCCGCGCGAGTTCGGCCTGCTCGAGGCGCTCGCCGCGCGGCTCGACCGCGTGATGAGCCGCGAACAGCTGATCGACGCGCTGTGCACCTGGGACACCACGCTGACCGACAACGGCCTGGACATCGCCGTCTACCGCCTGCGCCGCAAGCTCGAAGGCAGCGACGTGCGCATCCGCACCGTGCGCGGCCTGGGCTATCTGCTGGAAGCCGACGATGACGCCTAGACACCGCACCGCGCGCGCTACGGACGATGCGCGCTAGCCGTCCGGTCAGCCTGCGCCGGCGCCTGCTGACGATCCTGGCGGTGCCGATGGTGCTGGCCTGGCTCGGCAGCGGCGCGCTGATCTACGGGCTGGCGCTGTACTACGCGAACGTGAACTACGACCGCTCGCTGATCGAAGGCGCGCAGATGCTCGAGCGCATGACGCGCAGCGGCGCCGGGCGCGAGGAACTGAGCCCGCAGGTGCGCGTGCTGATCGAGTACGACACCGACAATCCGACGTACTACTCGGTGCGCAGCCTGCACCACGGCGTGCTCGCCTCCAACCTCGACCTGCCGCTGCCGGCGGCGCTGCCCGCAGCCGGCGCGGCGCCGCAGCTCGACTCGATCGTGCACGACGGGCGCGAGCTGCGCATGGCGTCGCTGGCGATCGCGCAGCACGACCCGGCCGACACCATCGTCATGTCGATCGCCGAATCGCTCGACCAGCGGCGCGAACTGGCGCGCGAGATCCTGATCGGCACCTCGCCGGTGGTGCTGCTGCTGATCCTGATCGTGCTGGTGCTGGTCTGGTTCGGCGTCAGCCGCGGCCTGCGCCTGCTCGATCCGCTGACGCAGCAGATCGCGCAGCGCCGCGCGCGTGACCTGTCGGCGCTGGACCAGAGCCAGGTGCCGGTCGAGATCCGCCCGCTGACGCGCACCATCGACGCGCTGTTCGTGCGCCTGCGCGAACTGCTCGACCTGCAGGAACGCTTCATCGCCGACGCCGCGCACCAGCTGCGCACGCCGCTGGCCGGGCTGCGGCTGCAGGCCGAGCGCGCGCTGGCCGATCCGCGCCCGGACAGCGTGCGCGACGCGCTCGCCCACGTCGAACGCCTGTCCGCCGGCGCCGGCCGCGCGGCCGGACAGCTGCTCGCGCTGGCACGCGCGCAGACTTCCAACGAGGACGACGCCGCCACCTGCGCCGTCGATCTCGCACGCCTGGCGCGCAGCTACGCCGGCGAACGCGTGCCGGACGCGCTCGCCGCGCGCGTCGATCTCGGCTACGAGGGCCCCTCGGAAGGACTGCTGGTCGGCGGCGACGCGGTGATGCTGCGCGAAGCGCTGGTCAACCTCGTCGACAACGCCCTGACCTACGCTGGCGCGAACGGCACCGCCACGATCTCGCTGCAGCGCGAGTCCTCCACGATCGTGCTCGCGGTCGACGATTCGGGCCCGGGCGTGGCCGAGGAATGGTGGCCGCGCCTGGGCGAACGCTTCTTCCGCCCGCCCGACAGCCGGCGCGAAGGCTCCGGACTGGGCCTGGCGATCGTCCGGCGCATCGCCGAACGGCATCACGCCAGCGTCGCCTTCGACCGTGGCCGCGACGGTCGCGGCCTGCGCGTGACGCTGCGCTTTCCGGCCGCCTGACGACGGCGCTCAGGAAGCGTCGAAGCCGTCGGCGAAGATCGGCTCCTGCGCCGTGAGGTCGTAGCTCAGGGTGAACACGCCGCAGGAACCGGACGGCGCATCCGAAGCGGCGCCGACGATCAGCCGGTACGCACCGACGGCAAGACCGTCGACCGGCAGCGGCGTGCCGATCCCGCCCGACGCCACGCAGGCAGCGATGTCGCAGGGCTCGGCGCTGCTGGACAGGTACATCACCGGAACGAATCCGATCGTGTGCGACGCCAGCTGGAACTCGCCGTGGTAGGGGACGCTCAGGAAAAACGAAAACACGGTGTTGGGCCCGGGATTGTCGAATGCGCCGGCGCACAGCGTGTCCGCCTCGCGGATGCCCACGCACGTGTCAGCCGAGGTCGACCCGCCCTGCGGCAACGGCTGCGGCGCGGCGCAGCTCTGCGCGTCGGCCGTGCCGACGGTGGCGCAAGCCACGCAGGCGGCGAGGAAGACTCGCACGCCTTCCGCGAGAGGCCGGCGGCCACGAAGAACATTGGGCGATGCCATCGCACGTTCCCTCCGCGGATCCGCGTCCGCCCTGTGATTTCACGAGGGAATACGCCGAACGGAGCCGGATCCCGCCAGACGGAGCCGCGCTCGGCGAAGGATCGGAGCGGTCCTGCCGTCCGCCCGAAAGGACGAGGTTCAGTCCCAGCGATCGTCGCGCGTGTAGACGACGCCGTCCTCGAGCTTCACCGGAAATTTCGCCACCGGCTCGTACGCCGGCGGACACAGCACGGCGCCGGTCGTGATGTCGAAGCGCGCGCCGTGGCGCGGGCATTCGATTTCGCGGCCATCGACGAGGCCGCCGGTCAGCTCGCCGCCGTCATGCGTGCAGACGTCTTCCAGCGCGTACAGCTCGCCGTCGACGTTGAACACCGCGATCGGCGTGTCGCCGGCGTAGACGTTGCGGTATTCGCCGGGCAGCAGTTCCGAGCGCTCGCACACGCGCACCCAGCCGCTCACAGCGCCTTCTCCAGCACCTCGAAGCGCAGATCGTCGCGCTTGGGAACGCCGAACCGCTCGTCGCCGTACGGGAACGGCTTGTAGCGGCCGGTGCGGCGGTAGCCGCGCCGCTCGTACCAGGCGATCAGCTCGTCGCGGATCGTGATCACGGTCATCTGCATCGTCGCGCAGCCCCACTGCTCGCGCGCGATGCGCTCGGCCTCGGCCAGCATCGCGCGGCCGATGCCGCCGCCCTGCAGGTTCGGCCGCACCGAGAACATGCCGAAATAACCGGTGCTGGTGCCGTCCTCGCCGGCGATCGCCTCGACCTGCGCGCAGGCCAGCAACCCGTCCGCGGATTCGCCGAGCAGGATCGTGCAGCCGCTCCGGCCGATCAGGTCGGCGACGCCCTGCGGATCGGTGCGCTGGCCGTCGAGCATGTCGGCTTCGGTGGTCCAGCCCTGCTTGCTGGCGTCGCCGCGGTAGGCCGATTCGACCAGGGCGACGATCGCCGCGACGTCACCGGCGGCGGCCGGGCGGAAAGCGATCGTGGGGGCAGCTGCGTTCATGCGGACTCCGGCTCGGTACTGGTTCTGGCGCGGCCGGCCAGCGCCGCCTGCAGCGTCGCCCACGGCAGCAGGGCGCACTTGCGCCGCGCCGGATGATCGCGCAGGGCGCGCATCGCGTTCAGCGGGCCGAGCGCCGGATCGTCGTCGGCGTACTCGACCAGCCGCGCGAAGCGTTGCGCCAGCGCGTCCACTTCCGCAGGGGTCAGTCCCGGCAGCAGCTCGCCGAGCATCGACGCGGTCGCCGTCGTGATCGCGCAGGCCTCGCCGGAAAAGGCGAACCCGGCCACGCGCCCGTCGAGGCAGCGCAGCTCGATGCGCAGCGAATCGCCGCACAGCGGATTGACGCCGTCGGCGGCGTGCGTGCAGCCGGCGAGCGCACCGCGCCCGCGCGGGCTGCGGTAGTGCTCGAGCACCAGCGGCGCGTACAGGGGATTCATCGGCGGGCGCGGCCGCGGACGGCGGCCATCCGGTTTCCGGCGTCGGGGAGGATCGGCACGGATTATCCCAGCAGTTTGCGCACCCGCGCGATGGCGGCGACGAAGAAGTCGATTTCCTCGCGCGTGTTGTAGAACGCGAGCGAGGCGCGGGCGGTGGCCGGCACGCCATAGAACTGCATCAGCGGATGCGCGCAGTGGTGGCCGGAACGCACGGCGACGCCCTCGTGGTCGAGCAGGGTCGCAAGATCGTGCGCGTGCACGCCGTCGATCAGGAACGAGAACACCGCGGCCTTTTCCTTTGCCTCGCCGAACAGGCGCAGGCCGGGCACCGACTTCAACGCATCGGTCATGTAGGCGCCCAACTCGCGCTCCATCGCGCCGATCGTGTCGAGGCCGACGCGGTTCACGTAGTCCACCGCCGCACCGAGGCCGACGAAGCCGGCGATGTTCGGCGTGCCGGCCTCGAAGCGGTGCGGCGGATCGGCGAACGTGGTGCCGTCGAAGCTGACCGTGCGGATCATCTCGCCGCCGCCGAAGAACGGTGGCATCGCCGCGAGCAGCTCGCGGCGCGCCCACAGCAGGCCGGTGCCGGTCGGGCCGAACAGCTTGTGCCCGGTCAGCGCATAGAAGTCGCAGCCCAGCGCCTGCACGTCGACCGGCAGGTGCGGCGCCGCCTGCGAGCCGTCGACCAGCAGCGGGATGCCGCGCGCGCGGCAGGCCTTGGCCAGCTCGCGCACCGGGTTGATCGTGCCGAGCACGTTCGACACGTGGGTCACGCCGGCCAGCTTCACGCGCGGATTCAGGCGCGCGACGAACTCCTCGACGATCAGCTCGCCGGAGGGCGTGATCGGCGCCGGGATCACCTTCGCGCCGGCGCGCGCCGCGACCAGCTGCCAGGGCACGATGTTGGCGTGGTGCTCCATCGTGGTGACGAGGATCTCGTCGCCGGGCTGCAGCCGCGGCAGCGCGTAGCTGTAGGCGACCGTGTTGATGGCCTGGGTGGTGCCGCCGGTGAAGATCACTTCATCGCGCGTGTTCGCGTTGATGAAGCGCGCGAGCTTGTCGCGCGCGCCCTCGTAGGCCGAGGTGGCGGCTTCGCCGAGCGAGTGCACGGCGCGCGCGACGTTTGCGTTGGTCTCACGATAGAAGCGGTCGACCGCCTCGATCACCGCGGTCGGCTTCTGCGCCGTGTTCGCGTTGTCGAAGTACACCAGCGGCTTGTCGTGGACGCGGCGCGCCAGGATCGGGAAATCCTTCCGATAGGGATTGGAATCGGGGCTCATGTGCGGTTCGCTTCGCTCCTCGTCGCCGCGGTCAGGACGCCGTCGGCAGCATCGCCTGCACCGGCTGCGCGAGACGCTCGCGCAGGTCCGCATCCTCCACGCCGTCGAGCACTTCGCGGCAGAACGCCGCGACCATCATGCGGCGTGCCTCGGCCAGCGCAATGCCGCGCGAGCGCAGGTAGAACAGCGCGCGTTCGTCGATCTGGCCGACGGTCGCGCCGTGCGCGGCCTTCACCTCGTCGGCGTAGATCTCCAGCACGGGTTGCGTGTCGATTTCCGCGTGCGGCGAAAGCAGCAGGTTCTTGTTCGACAGCTTCGCGTCGCTGCCGTCCGCGCCGGCGGCGACGGTGATCGCACCGCGGAACACCGCGCGTGCGCGCTGGTCGGCGACGCCGCGCCAGACGACGTCGCAGACGGTGTCGCGCGCGACGTGGCGCACGTCGAGCTGGGTGTCGGCGTGCGCACGGCCGCGCAGCGCGAACACGCCGCGCGACTCCAGCCGCGCCTGTTCGCCGGCCAGCCGGACCTGCATGTCCAGGCGTTGCAGGCGCCCGCCGAGCAGCACGTGCGTCGTGCGCAGCGCCGCTTTCGCTCCCAGGTTCGCCTCGACGAAGCGGTACAGCGCGGCCGACTCGGGCAGGTCGCACAGGCTGACCAGGTCCAGGCGCGTGCGCTCGGCCAGATCGAAGCGCCGGCGCAGCGAACCGAGCACGGTCGCGCCCTCTACGCCCAGGTGCTGCTCCACCACGCAGGCGTGGCCGCCGACGATCGACACCTCGACGCTGGCCTGCCAGCGGCTCGGCTGCGCGCTCGGCACGCCGACGTAGACCACGTGCATCGGCGCGTCGATGCCGCCGTCGATGCGGATCGAGTAGGCGTTGCCGGCCGACACGCCGACGGTCACCCACGCGCCGACGTCGGCCAGGTCGGAATACCGCTCCGACACCTCGCCGTTGACGACCACCACGCGCCGTCCGCGGGTCGGCGCCCAGTCGAACCGCTCCAGCAGCGCCTCGGGCAGTTCGGCCTGCGCGTCGGCGGCGACGAATTCCTGCTGCGACAGCGCGCGCAGCGCCGCCTTGCTGTAGCGCCAGGATTCCTCGCGCTCGCGCGCGTCGCCGTGGCCGAAGTCGTCGAGCAGGTCGTGCCTTGGCGAAGCGGCTTCCATCACGCCGCTCCGGCGCCGGCCTTGGCCGGCACGTGGCGTTCGGCGATCCAGGCGTAGCCATGCTCCTCGAGCTTGTGCGCCAGACCGGCGTCGCCCGATTCGACGATGCTCCCATCGGCCAGCACGTGCACGACGTCGGGAACGATGTAGTCGAGCAGGCGCTGGTAGTGCGTGACGACCAGGAACGCGCGCTCCGGCGAGCGCATCGCGTTGACGCCGTCGGCGACCATCTTCAACGCGTCGATGTCCAGGCCGGAGTCGGTCTCGTCGAGGATCGCGAGCGCAGGCTCGAGCAGCGCCATCTGGAAGATCTCGTTGCGCTTCTTCTCGCCGCCGGAGAAGCCCTCGTTGACCGCGCGGTGCAGCAGCTCGTCCTTCAGGTGCAGCACGGCGAGCTTCTCGCGCACGCGCTTCAAGAACTGCATCGAGTCGAGTTCCGCCTCGCCGCGATGCTTGCGCTGCGCGTTCAGCGCGGCGCGCAGGAAGTAGGTGTTGTTGACGCCGGGAATCTCCACCGGGTACTGGAAAGCGAGGAACACGCCCTCGGCCGCGCGTTCCTCCGGCTCGAGCTCGAGCAGGTTGCGTCCGCGATAGACGACCGAGCCGCGCGTGACCTCGTAGCCTTCGCGGCCGGCCAGCACGTTGCCGAGCGTGGACTTGCCCGCGCCGTTCGGTCCCATGATCGCGTGCACCTCGCCCGCCTTCACTTCGAGCGAGAGGCCCTTGAGGATTTCCTTGCCCGCGACGCGGACGTGGAGGTCTTCGATGTTCAGCATGTCTTTTCGTCCGTCATCCTTTGTCCGTCGTTCCGGCGAAGGCCGATGCGACGGCGTGCGTCAATTCTTCGCCAGCGTCGCCAGCGCCTCGCCCTCGATCCGGCAGCCCAGCCATTCCGGCGTCGGCTTCGCGCCGAGCGACTCGTAGAACGCGATCGACGGCGTGTTCCAGTCGAGCACCTGCCACTGGAAGCGCGGCAAGCCCTCGGTCACGCAGCGCCTGGCCAGGCTGGCGAGCAGCGCCTTGCCGATGCCGCGGCCGCGGAACGCCGGGCGCACGTACAGGTCCTCGAGATAGACGCCGTGGCGGCCGCGGAAGGTCGAGTAGTTGTAGAACCACAGCGAGAAGCCGGCGACCTCGTCCTGCCACTGTGCGATCTCGGCGAACACGCGCGGATTCGCGCCGAACAGCGCAGCGGCGGTGTCGGCCACCGTCGCGTCGACCTCGTGGCGCAGCTTCTCGTAGTCGGCCAGCTCGCAGACCAGCGCGTGGATCGTCGCCGCGTCGTCGGGCCGCGCCGCGCGGATCGCGAGGCAGGCTCGGGCACCGTCCATCGTCAGCCCACCGCGCCTTCGAGCGACACCTCGAGCAGCTTCTTCGCCTCGACGGCGAATTCCATCGGCAGCTCCTTGAACACCTGCTTGCAGAAGCCGTCGACGATCATCGAAACCGCGTCTTCCTCGCCGATGCCTCGCGCGCGGCAGTAGAACAGCTGGTCGTCGGAGATCTTCGAGGTGGTCGCCTCGTGTTCGACGATCGCGCCGGGGTTCTTCACCTCGATGTACGGGAACGTGTGTGCGCCGCATTTCTTGCCGATCAGCAGGGAGTCGCACTGCGTGTAGTTGCGCGCGCCCTCGGCGCCCTTTTCCACCTTGACCAGACCGCGGTAGGTGTTCTGCCCGCGCCCGGCGCTGATGCCCTTGGAGACGATCTTCGACTTGGTGTTGCGGCCGATGTGGATCATCTTGGTGCCGGTGTCGGCCTGCTGGCGATGATGCGTCAGCGCGACCGAGTTGAACTCGCCGACCGAGTCGTCGCCGCGCAGCACGCAGCTGGGGTACTTCCAGGTGATCGCCGAGCCGGTTTCCACCTGCGTCCACGAGATCTTCGAGCGCGCGCCGCGGCAGTCGCCGCGCTTGGTGACGAAGTTGTAGATGCCGCCGACGCCGTTCTCGTCGCCCGGATACCAGTTCTGTACCGTGGAGTACTTGATGTTGGCGTCGTCGAGCGCGACCAGCTCGACCACCGCCGCGTGCAGCTGGTTCTCGTCGCGCATCGGCGCGGTGCAGCCTTCCAGATACGACACGCTGGCGCGTTCCTCGGCGATCAGCAGCGTGCGCTCGAACTGGCCGGTGTCGCGCGCGTTGATGCGGAAGTACGTCGACAGCTCCATCGGACAGCGCACGCCCTTGGGCACGAACACGAAGCTGCCGTCGGAGAACACCGCCGAATTCAGCGCGGCGAAGTAGTTGTCGCCCGGCGGCACCACGCTGCCCAGGTACTTGCGCACCAGCTCGGGGTGCTCGCGCACCGCTTCGCTGATCGAGCAGAAGATCACGCCGGCATCCATCAGTTCCTTGCGGAAGGTGGTGCCGACCGATACCGAGTCGAACACCGCATCGACCGCCACGCCGGCCAGGCGCGCGCGCTCGTGCAGCGGCACGCCGAGCTTGTCGTAGGTTTCCAGCAGTTTCGGATCGACTTCGTCGAGCGACTTGGGCCGGTTCTTCGGCTGCGAGTAGTAGCTGATCGCCTGGAAGTCGATCGGCTCGATGTCGAGCTTGGCCCAGTGCGGCGGCGTCATCGTCAGCCAGTGGCGATACGCCTTCAGCCGCCACTCGGTCAGCCATTCCGGCTCGTTCTTGCGCGCCGAGATCGCGCGCACGACGTCCTCGTTCAGCCCCGGCGGCAGGCTCTCGCTCTCGATGTCGGTGACGAAGCCGGCGCTGTAGCGGCGATTGAGGGCTTCGACGACGGCTTCGTTGCCGGCCGGCGGTTCGGCGCGTTCGCGCAATTGCTTTTCCATCTGGATTCGTTCGGTGGCCATGTCACGAAGGCTGCCTAGAAGTTGTCTGTGCCCGTCCCTGGAGCGGTGTCGAGGAGCGGTCGTCCACGTCCGCTTCGCTCAAGCGACCGCGACCTGCAACGGGATCGCGGCGCCGCGGCGTGGCGGCGGCTTCACCATGTCGGCAAGGCTCACCTCGGCCAGCGCCGTCGCGATCGCATGGTTGATGCGCTGCCAGTTCACGCGCACGCCACAATGCGATTCGTGGTCGCAGGCGCCGGAATGCGCGCTGCATTCGGTCATGCCGATCGGCCCTTCCATCGCGGTGACGATGTCAGCGATCGATATGTCCTGCGGCGCACGCGCCAGTCGATAGCCGCCGTTGATGCCTCGCGTGGACACGACCAGCTCCGCCTGCGCCAGCTGCTTGAGCAGCTTGCTGACCGTCGGTGCTTCCAGGTGCGCGCGCTCGGCCAGCGTCTGCGCGCTGAGCACGCCGTCGCCGGCCGCCGCGAGGCAGGTCATGACGACGGTGGCGTAGTCGGTCAGTTTGCTGATGCGGAGCATGGAAAGCCGAAGAGCTAAAAGCGTACCGAAATGGTACTGTTTTGGCGGCTTCGGGTCAATCCAAAGGCCGGGAAAGGCCGGCGCGGCGAAGCGAGCGCTTCAGAACACCATGTTGAGCGCGACGGCCGGGGTCACGCTCGCCGGCGCGGAGCGCGTGCGCGGGATCACGCGCAGGCCGAGCAGCAGGCCCAGGCTCGCGCTCCAGTTGTATTCGACGGCCGGCGCGAACGCGAAGGACGCTCCGCCGCCGTCGGACCGCTCGACGTCCGCGGTGGCGGACGTCGAGGAGCGGCCGACGACGTGCGTACGGCCGGCCTGCCGATGGACCAGATCGAGCGCAAGCGCCCAGTTGCGCGTGAGGCTGTATTCGAAGGCGAGGTTGGCGGTCGACACGCTGCCCGGCTTGGCACGCCCGCGGAAGCCTTGCGCCGTGCCGTAGACGCTGACGTCTTCGATGCCGACGCTGCGCGAGTAGGCATGCGAGAAATTGAAGCGCGTGCGCAGGAGGCGCCCGTTCGGCATCCAGAAGTAGCTCTGCACGTACCAGCCGAGCGTGGTGGTGCGCGCGCCGCTGCCGAACCCGTTGCCCGGACGCCGGCCGAGGCGATCGAACCTGCCGGCGGGAAACGATTGCTGCACGTTGATCGACATCGTCGGCAGGCCGCTGTCCGCATCGAATTGGGTCAGCCGCCACTGCGCCTGCACGCTGACGTCGCCGACGCCCACATGCGAGCTGCCGGCGCCGCCGCCGATGCGGTTGTAGCCGAAGGTGGGGATCAGGCCGACGGTGAGGCGGTCGGTCAGGCCGTAGTTGACGTAGGTCAGCGAGCCGAAGCCGTCGCTGTGCGGCGACACGACGTCGTAGAGATACGGCTCGACGAGCATGTGGCCGCGCGGCAACGTCCCTGCCGAGGGGGCAAGCATCGGCCCGGTGAACCAGGCCTCGTCGACCGGCTGGCGCTCGACCGGCTCGGCAGCGGACACCACGCCGGTCGCGAGCAGGCAGGACAGGACAACACGGAAAGTCGTTTCGGCGGGCGTCACGACGTGAATTCCCCGGCGACGGAGCCGTCACCCTAGGCGCGATCCCGCGACGGCGACAGTATCAACGCGCGCCGCGCGGCCGGAGCCAATTGCCGACCAGCCTCGACCGGCCGCCCTCGGAACGCTCTGGCACTGGAACCGCGTCTGCGCGGACAATGCCGCCATCATCAAACTCGTGAAGGGATGCGCGTGACCGATTCCTCCGACCGCCACGCGGCCTTGTCGCACTTCGTGGCCGAAGCGCTCGCCGATCCGGTCGCCTCGATCGCGCCCGCCTCGGCCGACGCCAGCTTCCGCAGCTACTGGCGCGTGACGCTGGCGGACGGCAGCACGCGCATCGTGATGGACGCGCCGCCGGACAAGGAAAACCTGGAACCGTGGCTCGGCATCGGCGCGCGCCTGCACGCGGCCGGCCTGCACGTGCCCGAAGTGTTCGCGACCGATCGCACGCAGGGCTTCATCCTGATGGAAGACCTCGGCGCGCGCGCGTACCTGCCGGAGTTGAACACGGCGACCGCAAACGCTCTGTACGCCGACGCGCTCGAGGCGTTGCTGCGCATGCAGACGCGCGTCGATCCGGCCGGCCTGCCGCCGTTCGACGAAGCGTTCCTGCGCATGGAACTGGGCCTGATGCCGGAATGGTTCCTGCAGCGCCATCTCGGCGTCGAGCCATCGCCGGCGCAGCGCGCAACGATCGATGCCGCCTTCGACACGCTGGTCGCCGCCGTGCGCGAGCAGCCGCAGGGCTTCATGCATCGCGACTACCACAGCCGCAACCTGATGGTGGTGGAGAGCCGGGATTCGGAATTGGCGACCGGGGATGGGCAACCGCAGAAAGCCGAAGCGCTCCTGGGCAATCCGGGCATCATCGATTTCCAGGGGGCGGTGATCGGCCCGATCACCTACGACCTCGCCTCGCTGCTGCGCGACTGCTACATCGCCTGGGAGCCCGAGCGCGTCGAGGGCTGGCTGGAGAGCTATCGGCAGCGCCTCGTGCACGCGCACCTGCTCGACACACACGTCGACGCGGCCCGGTTCCGGCGCTGGTTCGACCTGACCGGCCTGCAGCGCCACATCAAGGTGCTCGGCCTGTTCTGTCGCCTGTGCTACCGCGATGGCAAGGCGCAGTACCTCGACGACCTGCCGCTGGTCTGGCGCTACGTGATCTCGGTGGCGTGCACGCACGCGGAACTCGCGCCGCTGGCGGACCTGCTCGAAGACGCACTCGGCTCGCGCGACATCGCCCGCTCGCGCGGGATCGCCGCATGACGATCCGCAGCGCACTGATCTTCGCCGCCGGCCGCGGCGAGCGCCTGCGCCCACTGACCGACACCACGCCGAAACCGCTGCTGCAGGCCGGCGGCAAGCGGCTGATCGAGCATCACCTGGAAAAGCTCGCCGCGGCCGGCGTGGAGCGCGTGGTGATCAACACCTCGCATCTGGCCGAGCAGTTCCCGCCCGCGCTCGGCGACGGCGCGCGCTGGGGCCTGTCGATCCGCTATAGCTACGAGGGTCCGTCGCCGCTGGAAACCGGCGGCGGCATGCGCCGCGCCCTGCCGCTGCTCGGCGACGCACCGTTCGTCGCGGTCAGCGCGGACATCGTCAGCGACTACGACTACGCGACCCTGCCGGCCGAACCCGATGACCTCGCGCATCTGGTCATGGTGCCCAATCCGGACTTCCATCCGGACGGCGACTTCTGGCTCGACGCGGACCGCCTCAACGAGGACGGCGCCGGCGTGCGCCTGACCTTCGGCAACATCGGCGTGTACCGCCCCGAACTGGTCGCGGGCGAAGCGGACGGCCGCTTCAAGCTGCTGCCGATGTACCGGCGCGCGATGCGCCAGCGGCGCCTGGGCGGCGAACGCTACGACGGCTTCTGGCGCAACATCGGCACGGCGCAGCAGCTGCGCGAACTCGATGCGCGAACGGCCGGCGCCTGAATCCAGCGCGAAACCGCCCTTCCCTCACTCCTGCCGGTCCGCGTCGGAAGCGCCGAGCAGGCCGCGCAGGAACGGCACCGTCACGCGCCGCCGCGAGGCCAGCGAGGCGCGGTCGATGCGGTCGAGCGCGGCGAACAGCGAGCCGAGGTCGCGCCGGCCGCGCGCGAACAGCCAGTCCAGCGCCGCTTCGTCCAGCTCGATGCCGCGCTCACGCGCACGATCGCGCAGCAGCGCGCGGCGCGCCGCTTCGTCGAGCGGCTTCAGCGCGACCTGCGTGCACGCCGACAGGCGCGAGACGAGATCGGGCAGGCCGATGCCCAGCTGCGCCGGCGGCGCGCCGGCGGCGAACACCAGGCTGGCGCGCTCGGCGCGGCAGCGGTTGTAGAGGTCGAACGCGGCGTGCTCGGCCTCGCGCTCGCCGGCGATCGCGTCGAGGTCGTCGATGGCGAGCAGGTCGCTGCCGCCGAAGCCGCGGATCGCCTCGGCGCGGCGCGTGCGCAACGCCGACAGCGACAGGTACTGCGCGCTGCGGCCGGCCGCATTGGCGGCGGCGCAGGCGGCCACCAGCAGATGCGTGCAACCACTGCCGGTCGCGCCGGCCAGGTACGGCCAGGATTCGTCGGCGCCGCGCGCGACGGCGCCGAGCAGGTCGACCGCGGCGGCGTTGGGTCCCGCGACGAAGCTGTCGAAACGCTGGTGCGCCGGCCAGCGCAGCGCGAGCGGAAGCTGATCGGTCATGCCGCGGAGGGAGGCTCGGGATTCTTCGGCGCGGCGGTTTCGACGACGACCACCGCCGGCCCGGCCGCCTCCTCCGAACCCGGCACGATGATTCCCGACTGCGCGCGCGTGGTGTACAGCTCGCTCTGCGTGTAGCGCTCGTACAGGTAGCGCAGCACGACCATCACCACCGAGGCGACCGGCAGCGCGAGCAGCACGCCGAGGAAGCCGAACAGCTCGCCGCCGGCGAGCACGGCGAAGATCACCGCGACCGGATGCAGGCCGATCTTGTCGCCGACCAGCTTGGGCACGAGCACGTAGCCTTCCAGCGTCTGGCCGACCACGAACACGCCCAGCACGAGCGCGACGTGGGCCCAGTCCTGGTACTGCACCAATGCGGCGATCACTCCCATCAGCACGCCGGTGATCGCGCCGAGGTAGGGCACGAAACTGATCAGCCCCGCGATCATGCCGATCAGGGGCCCGACGTTGATGCCGATCAGCCACAGCCCGGCGCCGTAGAACACGCCCAGGGCGACCATCACGCTGAGCTGGCCGCGCAGGAAGGCGCCGAGCACCTCGTCCGATTCGCCCGCCAGGCGCGAGACCACCGGCTCGATCGAGCGCGGAATCAGCGCGTGGATGCGCGCGACCAGCACGTCCCAGTCGCGCAGCAGGTAGAACGCGACGACCGGGATCATGACCAGGTTCAGGACCCAGCCGACCAGCGCCATGCCGGACTTGGACACCTTCGCCACCACCGTGGCGGCGAAGCCGCCGGCTTCCTTCCAGTTCGCCTGCAGCGTCTCGAAGATCTTCTGCGTGTCGAGCACGCCCGGCGAGATGCCGAATCGCGCCTCCAGCCACGGCGTCGCGCGGGTCTGGAACCAGTTCACCCACACCGGCAGCTGGGTCAGGAAATTGCTGATCTGCCGCTCGATGAACGGCACCAGCACCAGCACGAACGCGACGACGAGAATCGTCGCGACGAGAAAGACCAGACTGACGGCGATGCTCCTGCCCATGCGCGGCTCGAGGCGATCGACGACCGGATCGAGCAGGTAGGCGAACAGCGCCGCGACCACGAACGGCATCAGCACCGGCGACAGCAGGTAGATCACGCTGCCGATCACCAGCAGCAGGATCAGCGCCTGCCAGCGCAGGTCGAGCCGTGCTCCGCCGTTCTCAGCCATGTCCGCTCTCCGTCCGTTTCGCGCGGCGCGCGCGTGCGCCCCAGACCACCACATAGTGCAGCCCGCTGGCCAGCGTGACGAGCGCCGTCGCCACCGCCAGCAGCCCGCGCAGCGCGTCGGGCACCGGCAGCCAGCGCGACAGGTGCAGCAGCTCCACCAGCACGAACACGATCTGCAAGGTGGTGGTCAGCTTCGACAAACGGCTCGGTGCCGCGTCGAAGCGCCCGATCAGCCAGTGGTAGGCGGCGGCGCCGGCGACGATGACCAGATCGCGCGCGACGATCAGGCCGACCAGCCACAGCGGCAGCTCGCCGACCAGCCACAGCGAGACGAAGGCGGTGGTCAGCAGCAGCTTGTCGGCGATCGGGTCGAGCATGCCGCCGATCCAGCTCTGCCAGCCGCAATGCTTGGCGAGGAAGCCGTCCAGCGCGTCGCTGGCGCCGGCGATCGCGGCGACCAGCAGGGCGCCGTCGTAGCGGCCGTGCAGGATCAGCCAGCACAGCGGCAGCGCCAGCAGGATGCGCAGGCCGGTGATCAGATTGGGCAGATGGCGCAACATCCGCGCCGGACGCTAGGGCGTCAACGCGAGCGTCGCGTCGACACCTTCGACCTTCGCTCCCGCGACCACGCCGAGCGTGCGCTCCATGGCGACCACCTCGAGGAAGCGCGTCAGGCCGGACACCAGCGACAGGCGCACCAGCACGCCGTCGCCGCGCGCCTCCATCGGCTGCGCGTTGCGCACGAAATTGTTGCGCGCGAGGTAGCCGACCAGGCGCGCGTAGTCGTTGGCGTTGTTGATGCCGCCGATCCAGACGGTCGCTTCGCTCGGCGCCTCCGTGGCGACCTCGGTCTGCGCACCGGCCGGCCCGAGGCCGAGCCGCTGCAGCATCTGGTTGACCGCCGTGCTGTCGAACTGCGCGACGAGCAGGTATTTCGCGCCGGAATCGTCGCCGCGGCGGTACTGGTATTGCAGCACGTAACGCTCGGCCTGCTCGACCGCCTTGGCGACGTCGGGACGGGCCAGCAGGCCGCTGTCGCCGGTCTGCGCGGCGACCACGTTGGCCAGTGCGGTCTTCAGCGCGCCGGAACGCTCCTCGTCCGACTGCGAATTGACCGGCGCCTCGCCGGTGTACGAGGAAGGCGCGGCAAGAGCCGCCGCCGACGCGAGCAGCGCCAGCAGGAAAACGATTGCGCGCAACGGAAAGAACGCTCGCATCTGGGGAGGCCGACTGCCTTCGGAAGTGGCGCAAGTCTGCCCAAAGGCCGCGGACACGTCCATTCCGGGGCTCCGCGCGGCCTCGGCCGGCACAGCGCCGGTGTATCATGCGCGCCCCGCAATCGCCCCGCCGCCATGTCCACCGACCAGGAAAGCCTGAGCTACCGCGCCGCCGGCGTCGACATCGACGCGGGCAACGAAGTCGTCGAGCGCATCAAGCCGCTGGTCAAGCGCACGTTCCGTCCCGAGGTGATGGCCGGCCTCGGCGGCTTCGGCGCGCTGTTCGAGCTGGCCGGGCGCTACCAGGAACCGGTGCTGGTGTCCGGCACCGACGGCGTCGGCACCAAGCTCAAGCTGGCCCAGCAGCTCGGCCGCCACGACACGATCGGCATCGACCTGGTCGGCATGTGCGTCAACGACGTGCTGGTGCAGGGCGCTGAGCCGCTGTTCTTTCTCGACTACTTCGCCACCGGCAAGCTCGACGTCGACACCACCGTCAGCGTGGTCGGCGGCATCGCCCGCGGCTGCGAACTGGCCGGTTGCGCGCTGATCGGCGGCGAGACCGCCGAGATGCCGGACATGTACCCGCCCGGCGAATACGATCTCGCCGGCTTCACGGTCGGCGCGGTGGAGAAGTCGGCGCTGATCGACGGCGCGCGCATCCAGGCCGGCGACGCCATCGTCGGCATCGATTCCAGCGGCCCGCATTCCAACGGCTATTCGCTGATCCGCAAGATCCTCGCGCGCGCCGGAAATCCGCTCGACCTCGATCTCGGCGGCGTCACGCTGGCCGACGCACTGATGGCGCCGACCACGATCTACGTCAAGCCGATCCTGGAAGTGATGAAGCGCCAGCCCGTGCACGGCATGGCGCACATCACCGGCGGCGGGCTGAAGGAAAACATCATCCGCGTCGTGCCCGAGGGCCTGGGCATCGCGCTCGACAGCGGCGCCTGGACGCTGCCGCCGGTGTTCGACTGGCTGCAGCGCGAAGGCCGCGTCGCGCGCGAGGAAATGTGGCGCACGTTCAACTGCGGCATCGGCTACGTGCTGATCGTCGCCGCCGCCGAGCGCGCGGCCACGATCGCGGCATTGAAGTCGCTCGGCCTGGAAGCGCGCGCGATCGGCGAAGTCGTCGCCGAAAGCGGCGGCGAGCGCGTGCGCATTTCCTGAGCCAGACTCGGGGCCGAGGGCTGAGGCTGCGGGCCGAACGGCCTGATCCGTCGCGGCGCTCGGCTCGAACGGGAGCGACGATGCACGACGTCCTCGAAACACAAGACGGAACAGCAGCCCTCAGCTCTCAGCCCTCGGCCCTGCGCCTCGCTGTCCTCTCTTCCGGCCGCGGCTCCAACCTGCAGGCCCTGATCGACGCGCAACGCGCTGGACGGTTGCCGGTCGAGATCGCGCTGGTCGGCAGCGACAAGGCGCAGGCGCCGGCGCTGCGCCGCGCGGAAGAATCCGGCATCGCCACGCTCGCGCTCGATCCGAAGAGCTACGCCAACCGCGCCGCGTTCGACGCCGATCTGTTCGCGCGCATCGCCGGGCACCGGCCCGCGCTGATCGTGCTGGCCGGCTTCATGCGCATCCTCGATCCCGCCGTGCTGGCGCCGTGGGCGGGACGCATCGTCAACATCCATCCGTCCCTGCTGCCCAAGTACCGCGGCCTGCACACGCATCGGCGCGCGCTCGAAGCCGGCGACGCCGAGCACGGTTCGAGCGTCCACTTCGTCACCGCCGAACTGGACGGCGGCCCGCTGATCGCCCAGGCGCGGATTCCGATCCTGCCGGGCGACACGGCTGACGCGCTGGCCGAACGCCTGCTCGTCGAGGAGCATCGGCTGCTGGTCGCCAGCGTCGCATCGATTGCCGCCGGCAGGATCGCGCTCGCCGGCTCGCAGGTGCTGCACGACGGTTCACCGCTGGCCGCACCGCTGCGCCTGCAGGGCGACGGGGCCTTGGCGTGAGCGCGCGTTCAGCCTGATCCCGCGACACTCCCCGCCTCGTCCGCCGGAACGCCCGCATGAAAGCCCTGCTCGCCACGCTGCTCCTGAACCTGCTCGCGACCGTGGCCGCCGTCGCCGCGCCGCCGGCGATGCGACCGTTCCGTGCCGAATACGCGACCCTGCAGAACGGCAGCGAACTGGGCCGCACGACGCTCGAACTGCGCGACAACGGCGACGGCAGCTGGACCCTGCGCAGCGAAACCAGCGGCACCGCCGGCCTGGCCAAGATCGCCGGCATCCACATCGTGGAGACCTCGCGCTTCCGCTGGCAGGACGGCCGCCCGATCGCGCTCGCCTACGACTACCGGCAGGACGGCGCCTTCAAGCAGCGCACGCGCCAGGCCACGTTCGACTGGAAGGCGAACGAGGTGCGCGTGAAGGAAGGCGGCGAGTACCGCTACGCCACCGTACCGGGACTGATCGACCGCCAGAGCGTCACCCTGGCGCTGGCCGCCGACCTGATGCACGGCGCGGCGAATTTCCAGTATCCCGTCGCGGTGAAGGATCGCGTCGAGGAAATGCGCTACGTGCGCGGCGCGAAGGAAACCCTCAACGTGCCGGCCGGTACCTACCAGACCGTCGTCATGCAGCGCGAGGGTGACTCCGACGACGACCGCCGCCGCGTCGCGCGCAGCTGGTTCGCCGAGTCGCTGGGCTGGCTGCCGGCACAGATCGAACAGGCCGACCGCAAGGGCGACACGGTGACGCTGAAGCTGGTGTCCGTGAAGCATTGACCGGCAGCCGCCGGGTCGCGGGCGGCCGGCGCAACGGCGAGATCGCCGCGCTGCCCGGCATCCGCGCCGGCACGGTCAAGCGCCATCTGGAGAACGTGTACCGGAAACTGGGCGTGAGCCGCCGCCGCGCCGCGGCGATGCTGCTCGCACCGCTGATGCCGCGCGGGGACCGGCGCGATCACTGATCGCCGCCGGCCTTCGGCCCGCACGGCCCGCGGGCGGAACGGATCTGCGGTTACGACGGCAGGCGCCGGATGTGCGCGCCGAGACCGCCGAGCTTCTCCTCGATGTTCTCGTAGCCGCGATCGATGTGGTAGATGCGGTCGACGACGGTGTCGCCCTGCGCGACCAGGCCGGCCAGCACCAGCGAGGCGGACGCGCGCAGGTCGGTGGCCATCATCGGCGCGCCGGACATCTTGTCCACGCCCTTGATGATCGCGCTGTTGCCTTCGATCTGGATGTCGGCGCCCAGGCGCTGCAGCTCGAGCGCATGCATGAAGCGGTTCTCGAACACGGTCTCGGTGATGATGCCGACGCCTTCGGCGATGCAGTTGAGCGCGGTGAACTGCGCCTGCATGTCGGTCGGGAAGGCCGGGTACGGCGCGGTCGTCACGTTGACCGCCTTCGGCCGCCGCCCCTGCATGTCCAGTTCGATCCAGTCCTCGCCGGTGTTGATGTGCGCGCCGGCGTCCTCCAGCTTGCTCAGCACCGCGTCGAGCGTCTTCGGGCGCGCGCGCTTGGCGGTGACCTTGCCGCCGGTGATCGCGCCGGCGACCAGGAAGGTGCCGGTCTCGATGCGGTCCGGCAGCACCTCGTAGGTGGTGCCGGACAGGCGCTCGACGCCCTCGATGACCAGCGTCGCGGTGCCGGCGCCTTCGATCTTCGCGCCCATCGCGTTGAGGCAGTTGGCCAGGTCGACGACCTCGGGCTCCTGCGCGGCGTTCTCGATGACGGTGGTGCCGGAAGCCAGCGCGGCGGCCATCATCAGGTTCTCGGTGCCGGTCACGGTGACCAGGTCGAGATTGATGCGCGCGCCCTTCAGGCGCCTGGCGCGCGCCTTGATGTAGCCGTTCTCGACCGTGACGTCGGCACCGAGCGCCTGCAGGCCCTTCAGGTGCAGGTCGACCGGACGCGAGCCGATCGCGCAGCCGCCGGGCAGAGATACGACCGCCTCGCCGAAGCGCGCGACCAGCGGGCCGAGCACGAGGATCGACGCGCGCATCGTCTTGACCAGGTCGTACGGGGCGAAATAGTGCTTGGCCGGGCGCGGGTCGACGTGGATCTTCATGCGCTCGTCGATGACCAGCTCCACGCCCATCTGGCCGAGCAGCTCCATCGTGGTGGTGACGTCGTGCAGGTGCGGCACGTTGCCGATGGTGACCGGGCCGTCGGCGAGCAGGGTCGCGGCGAGGATCGGCAGCACGGCGTTCTTCGCGCCGGAAACCCAGACGTCGCCGCTGAGGGGCTGTCCGCCGTTGATTACGATTTTGGCCATGGGGAGTTTAGGGCTGGGGGCTGAGGGCTGAGGGCTGGTATCTCGAGCGGGATTTCGGGAACCGTGGGTTGCGGGTCCGGCGCAGCGCCGGCCCTCAGCCCTCGGCCCCCGGCCCTGCCTCTTCGGGTGTCAGGGTGCGCAACGACAAGGCGTGGATCTCGCCGCCCATCCGTTCGCCGAGCGTGGCGTAGACCATGCGGTGGCGGGCCAGGGGCAGCTTGCCGGCGAAGGCCGGGCTGATCACCAGGGCCTCGAAGTGCACGCCGTCCGGGCCGTGCACCTCCACCTTCGCCTCCGGCATGCCGCGCTGGATCAGACTTTGCACGGTGGAACTGTCCATCTTGAGCTTTTCTCCGGCCGATGAGGGGGCGCTTGCGAGGCCTGCGCGGGGGCGGCATCCCCGCATCCGGGGCGCCGGCGGCAGGCCCGGCCGCGACGACTGGCCCGCGCTGTCCGTCTGGGGATCGGGCGGCCGGAATCAATCGGGCCGGCGAAGCGGCTACAATAGAGGCGGCGCATGGTACTCAAAATCCAGCAACAGCGCAGAAATTCCGATGTCTCCCATCCATCCAGGACGTTCGCCAGGACGCTAGCGCGCCTCACCACGATGAATGCCCAGATCCTCGCCGCCGTGCGCCCCCTGAACAATCCGCTGCTCGACGCCACCGCCCTCGTGCGCAGCGCGCAGGCGGTGATCACGATCGAGGCGGAGGCGATCACCGCGCTGCACGACCGCATCGACGCGAACTTCCTGCGCGCCTGCCAGCTGATGTTCGAATGCCCCGGCCGCGTGGTGGTCTCCGGCATGGGCAAGTCCGGCCACATCGCGCGCAAGATCGCCGCGACCCTGGCCTCGACCGGCACGCCGTCGTTCTTCGTGCACCCGGCCGAGGCCAGCCACGGCGACCTCGGCATGATCACGCAGAAGGACGTCGTGCTGGCGCTGTCGAACTCCGGCGAGACCGACGAGCTGCTCGCGATCCTGCCGCTGATCAAGCGCCAGGGCATTCCGCTGATCGCGATGAGCGGCAATCCCGGCTCCTCGCTGGCACGCCTGGCCGACGTGCACCTCAACACCAGCGTACCGGCCGAAGCCTGCCCGCTCGGCCTCGCGCCGACGTCGAGCACGACCGCCGCGCTGGTCATGGGCGACGCCCTCGCCATCGCCCTGCTCGAGGCGCGCGGCTTCACCGACGAGGATTTCGCGCGCTCGCACCCGGCCGGCAGTCTCGGCCGCCAGCTGCTGCTGAAGATCGGCGACATCATGCACACCGGGGCGCAGATCCCCACGGTCGGCCCGGAGGTCACCCTGACCGAGGCGCTGGTGGAGATGACGCGCAAGGGCCTGGGCATGACCGCGATCATCGACGCCGAGCAGCACCTGCTGGGCGTCTTCACCGACGGCGACCTGCGCCGTGCGGTCGACGACGACGACATCGACCTGCGCACGACCCAGGTCACGCGCCTGATGACGGTGCAGCCCAAGACGATCACCGCCGACAAGCTCGCGGTCGAAGCCGCCCAGCTGATGGAAGCGCACAAGATTCATGCGCTGTTGGTGGTCGATGCGGACAATCGCGTGGTCGGTGCGCTCAACATCCACGATCTGCTGCGCGCGCGAGTGGTCTAGACGCCGGGATTGGAGATTCGGGATTCGGGATCGAAGACCGCATCGCAATCCGTCGTTGCATGCCGCTCCGATCGATCCGAATCCCCCACTCCCAATCTCCAATCCCGTGCTCCCAAACGATTTCCCCGCCGACATCCGAGAACGCGCCGCCGGCGTGAAACTGGCCGTCTTCGACGTCGACGGCGTGCTGACCGACGGCAAGCTCTGGTACACCGCCGACGGGCACGAGCTGAAGGCGTTCAACGTCCTCGACGGACTGGGCCTCAAGCGCCTGCTCGCCAACGGCGTCGAAGTGGCGGTGATCACCGCGCGGCTGAGCCACGTCGTCACCGAACGCATGGCCGAGCTCGGCGTGGCGCACGTCTACCAGGACCAGAAGGACAAGCGCGCCTGCCTGAACCAGCTGCTGCACGCGTTGCGGCTCGACGCCGCGCACGTCGCCTACACCGGCGACGACCTGCCCGACCTCGCCGCGATGCAGCTCGCCGGGCTGTCGATCGCCGTCGCCAACGCGCACCCGTGGGTGCGCGAGCGCGCGCACTGGCGCACGCGCCTGTCCGGCGGCAGCGGCGCGGCGCGCGAGGTCTGCGACCTGATCCTCGCCAGCCAGGGCAAGGCCGAGAGCGAACTCGCCGCCTTCCTGCGCTGAGCGCGTCGCCATGAGCCGCAACTACTGGCTGACCGTCGCCGTGCTCGTCGCGCTCGTGCTCGGCACCGAATATCTGGTCTGGCTCAATCGCGACCGCACCGACGAACAGACCTTCGCCGGCCCGCCGCGCTCGGACTACACGCTGAGCGACTTCACGCTCAATGCGCTGAACGCCGAAGGCAAGCGCACGTTCCAGATCAGCGGTCCGTTCCTGGCACGGCGCGGCGACGACGCCTCGATCTTCGTGACGACGCCCGACTACCTGCTCGTCGACGGCGGCGGCAATCCGTGGCAGGGCAAGTCCGACTCGGCCTGGGTCAACAACGACGGCACGGTGATGAAGCTGCTCGGCCACGTCGAGATGCATCGACAGCCGGTCGGCAACACCAAGCCGGTCGACCTCGTCACCACCGACCTGACCACCTGGCCGAAGGACAAGAAGATGGAGACCGCGGCGCCGGCCACGATCACGCAGCCGGGCTCTATACTCCGCGGCATCGGCCTGCGCGGCGATCTCAACGACAAGACCCTGGAGCTGCTGTCCGATGTCCAATCGACGATCGAACCGAAGAAACGCCGGAAATAGGCTCGCCGGCGCCCTCTGCACCGCGCTGTGTCTGCTCGCGCCCGCCGTCGCGGCGGCCCTGAGCACCGACCGCCAGCAGCCGATGGACATCAAGGCGGACTATTCCAAGATCGTGCAGGGCAGCGACAAGACGCCGGGTACGACGTTCCTGCGCGGCAACGTGCAGGTACTGCAGGGCTCGATGAAGGCGCACGGCGCCGAGGCGACCATCTACCAGCACCCGAGCAATGCCCGCGACGCGAAAGGCAACGACATCTCCGGCGAGGTCCAGCGCATCGTGCTGGTCGGCAAGCAGGCGCACATCGAACAGCAGCAGGACAACGGCACCGGCCTGATGACCGCCGACGCCGACAAGATCGACTACAACAACGACACCAGCATCGCCGTGCTGACCGGCAACGTCACCGTCGTGCAGCAGGGCCGCGGCACATTCCACGGCGCGCAGATGACCTACAACACCAACACCGGCGAGATGGAGAGCGGCGACAGCGCGCCGGGCAACCGCGTGCACATGGTCATCCAGCCGAAGGCCAAGCCGGCCGCCAAGCCCGATGCGCCGGCAGCGGACAAGCCCGCTGCGAAACCCGTCGATGCACCGGCTGCGGACAAGCCGGCCGACGCGCAGCCGAAGAAGGCCGACACGGACGGCCAGCCCTGATGCTGAGCGCTTCCGGCCTGCGCAAGAGTTTCCGCGGCCGCGCCGTCGTGCGCGATTTCGAATTCTCGCTCGACCAGGGCGAGATCGTCGGACTGCTCGGCCCGAACGGCGCCGGCAAGACGACCTGCTTCTACATGGTCGTCGGCCTGATCGCCGCCGACGCCGGCTCGATCCGCATCGACGAACAGGACGTGACCACGCTGCCGATGCACGCGCGCGCGCGCCTGGGCGTGGGCTACCTGCCGCAGGAGGCGTCGGTGTTCCGCCGCCTGAGCGTGACCGACAACATCCTGGCGATCCTGGAGCTGCGCGACGACCTCGACGCCGACGCGCGAGCGAGCGAGCTGGAAGCGCTGCTCGACGACCTGCAGATCGGCCACATCGCCAACCAGAAGGGCGTCAGCCTGTCCGGCGGCGAGCGCCGGCGCGTCGAGATCGCGCGCGCGCTGGCGGCCAAGCCGCGCTTCATGCTGCTGGACGAACCGTTCGCCGGCATCGACCCGATCTCGGTGGTCGACATCCAGCGCATCGTGCGCCAGCTCAAGGCGCGCGGCATCGGCATCCTGATCACCGACCACAACGTGCGCGAGACACTGGGCATCTGCGAGCGCGCGTACATCATGAGCGAGGGGGCCGTGCTCGCGCAGGGTGCGCCCGCCGACATCCTCGCCAACGAGCAGGTGCGCGAGGTCTACCTCGGACGTGAATTCCGCATGTGAGCGGCGCCGGACGGGCCGGCCGGCCCGTTCGAACGGCACGAATGCCATTGCGAGAAAACGGCGCGGCCGCCGGCGCCGATCGCGACGCAACGCTCGGCGCACACCGAAAGCGCGAACTGCCGCGCCTTTCCTGCATTCCCAATCCCGAATCCCGGCCATAGTCAATCTGCCCGGGCCCTTCGTTTGGCGCTAGGATGGGGGCAGCCAGGCTCCGCCACGTTTTCGGATGAAACCAGCGCTCCAATTCCGCCTCAGCCAGTCGCTGGCGCTGACGCCTCAGCTGCAACAGGCGATCCGCCTGCTGCAGCTGTCGCGCATGGAGCTGGAGCTGGAACTGAATGCGGCGCTGGAATCCAATCCGCTGCTGGACATGGAGACCGGCGACGCCGTCGAGGCCGAGGAAGCCGACGGCGCCGATGCAGCCGAAGCGGCGGACGCGGCGAGCGAAAACGCGGCCGAAGCGCCGGAGACCGACGACCAGCCGCTCGACCTCGAATTCGAACGCAACGAGCATCGCGGCACCGCCCTCGACGAGGACGGCATGGAGCCGCAGGACGCCGAGATCGAGGACCTGCGCGACCATCTGCTCTGGCAGCTCAACCTCACGCCGATGTCCGCGCGCGACCGCGCGATCGCGGCGGCGATCATAGAGGCCGTCGACGACGACGGCTACCTCAGCGAAGACGACGAATCGATCCGCGACGCGCTGGCTTCGCTGCACGTGGTGACACCGGACGAAATCGAAGCCGTGCGCCACCGCGTGCAGCTGTTCGATCCGGTCGGCGTCGCCAGCCGTTCGCTGAAGGAATGCCTCGCCGTGCAGCTGGAGGTGCTCGATCCCGACACGCCGGGACTCACCCTCGCCCGCGCGCTGGTCGGCGAACATCTCGAGGCGCTGGCGCGCCAGGATCGCGCCCGCCTGTGCCAGCGCCTGCACGTCGACGAAGCCTCCTTCGAGACCGCGCTGGCGCTGATCCGCGGCCTGACGCCCAAGCCGGGCGGCAATTTCGCCAGCACCAGCGCCGAGTACGTCGCGCCGGACGCGTACGCGCGCAAGGTCGGCGGCCGCTGGCAGGTCACGCTCGCGCCCGGCTGCCAACCGCGCCTGGGCATCAACGAGCACTACGCCAGCCTGATCGCCAAGGCGCGCCGCGAGGACGCGAACTACCTCAAGGGCCAGCTGCAGGAAGCGCGCTGGCTGATCAAGTCGCTCAAGACGCGTGCGGAAACCATGCTCAAGGTCGCCACCTCGATCGTGCGCGCGCAGGAGGCCTTCCTCGAATTCGGCGCCGAGGCGATGCGGCCGCTGGTGCTCAAGGACGTCGCCGAGGAAGTGGGCATGCACGAGTCGACCATCAGCCGCGTGACCACGCGCAAGTACCTGCACACGCCGCGCGGCACGTTCGAGTTCAAGTATTTCTTTTCCAGCGGCGTGACCACCGTCGACGGCGGCGCGGCGTCCGCGACCGCGATCCAGGCGATGATCAAGAAGCTGATCGGCGAGGAGCAGCCGGCGCGGCCGCTCTCGGACCAGGTCCTGGCGACCGAATTGAATCGACGCGGAATTAACGTGGCGCGGCGTACCGTGGCCAAGTACAGGGAAGCGCTGAACATTCCATCCTCGAACGATCGCAGTCGGCTCGGCTGAACCACGCCATGACAGCACCCCATCCGTTTTTCCAACCTGCAGGAGGGAACGTCGCCGACAGGCGCTTGTCGGAGTTCATGCAGGCCACCCGAACGCCGGGT
This sequence comes from Dokdonella ginsengisoli, assembly GCF_042652785.1. Lineage (NCBI taxonomy): Bacteria > Pseudomonadati > Pseudomonadota > Gammaproteobacteria > Lysobacterales > Rhodanobacteraceae > Dokdonella > Dokdonella ginsengisoli. The sequence goes on from NZ_JBHSHD010000003.1 coordinate 297,234, forward strand.
TTGCGGCACGGGCAGCGGCCTTTCGCCCGGGTCGGCGCGAGCCGCCCACCTCACGAGGAGTTCATCATGCAGATACTAGTCAAAGGTCATCAGGTCGAAGTCACTCCTGCCCTGCGCGACTACGCCGTCAGCAAGTTCGAGCGCATCTCGCGCCACTTCGACCACCTGCATGAATTCACCATCGTCCTCGGCCTCGAGAAGCTGCTGCACAAGGCCGAGGCGACGATCCTGGTTTCCGGCAAGACCCTGCACGCCGACGCGACCGCGGTCGACATGTACGCGGCCCTCGACGCGCTGGTCGACAAGGTCGACACGCAGGTGCGCAAGCACAAGGAAAAGCTCACCGACCACCACGCCGACGCGGTGCGTTCGGCGCGCTACAGCTAAGCCTTCGTCCATCGCGAGATCCCGCACCCGCCCATGCCTTTCCTCGATTTGCTGTCCCCCGAGCGGGTGCGGAGCGGCCTTGTCGCACGCGACAAGGCCGAATTGCTCGCCGAAGTGTCCAACCTTCTCGCCGGCGGCGACGACGACGTCGCCGTCGTGCGCGATGCGCTGGTCGCGCGCGAACGTCTCGGCAGCACCGGGCTCGGCCACGGCGTGGCGATTCCGCACGGCCGCAGCGCCTCCGTGGCGCAGGCCCGCGCCGCCTTCGTGCACCTGTCCGCCCCGATCGACTTCGGCGCCGCCGACCGCCAGCCGGTCGACCTGGTCGCCGCGCTGATCGTGCCGGCCCATTTCACCGACCAGCACCTGAAGCTGCTGGCGGAACTGGCCGAGCTGTTTTCCAGCGGCTCGATCACCGCCGATCTGCGCGCGGCGCCGGATGCGCAGGCGCTGCACGAGGCGTTGAAGAAAGGGCTGAGAGCCGAGGGCTGAAATCGGCGACGCCGCCGGGCGACCGCGGGATGGGCACGGATGCCGGCCGGAAAGCGCCGCATCGACGCCGTCGGCCGGACGCACCTGCGACGTACATCCCTCCCATGTGACGCCATGAGCGCGCGCCCGTACACTGGGCGGAACGATGCCGCCGTCGCGAAGCTTCATGGCCCTCCGCCCTCCGCCCTCAGCCCTGCCCCCATGGACCGCCTGACCGCCCGCCAGCTGTTCGACTCCGTCGGCGAGCGCATGGCGCTGCGCTGGATCGCCGGCCTGCGCGGCGAGAACCGCGCGATCGAGACCGGCGGCAACCTCGCGCGGCGCCCCTCGCTGGTCGGCTATCTCAACATCATCTATCCGAACAAGGTGCAGATCATCGGCACCGAGGAGCTGAACTACCTCGACAGCCTCGATTCGCGCCAGCGCTGGGAGACGGTCGAGAAGATCGTCGCCTACGAACCGACCGCGCTGCTCGTCACCAAGGACCAGCCGGTGCCGGCCGACCTGCGCAAGGCGGCCGAGGAAACCAACACGCCGCTGTGGCACAGCCCCAAGCGCGGCCATGAGCTGCTGACGTATCTTCAATACCAGCTCGCGCGCACGCTGGCACGGCAGATCACCTTGCACGGGGTGCTGATGGAGGTGTACTCGATCGGCGTGCTGATCACCGGCGAGAGCGGCACCGGCAAGAGCGAGCTCGCGCTCGAGCTGATCACGCGCGGCCATCGCCTGGTCGCCGACGACGCGCCGGAGTTCACCCTGATCGCGCCCGACGTGATCGACGGCAACTGCCCCGAGATGCTGCGCGACCTGCTCGAGGTGCGCGGCCTGGGCGTGCTCAACGTGCGCGAGATGTTCGGTCAGACCGCGGTCAAACCCTCGAAATATCTGCGCCTGATCGTTCACTTGAAGCCGCAGAAGCTCGACGCGCCCGGCGACGCGATGACGCGATTGACGGGCGACGTCGGCTACCGCGAGATCCTCGACGTGCAGGTGCCGCAGATCGTCATTCCGGTCGCGCCGGGCCGCAACATCGCGGTGCTCGCGGAAGCGGCGGTGCGCAGCCACATGCTCAAGAGCAAGGGCTTCGACCCCGCGCAGACCTTCATCGACCGACAGGCGCACCAGATGCGCCGATTGCCGCCATGGTAGACACGCCCGCCGACACCGCCAGCCCCACCGATCAGCTGATCATCGTCAGCGGCCTGTCCGGCTCGGGCAAGACCGTCGCGCTGCGCACGCTCGAGGACCTGGGCTACTACTGCGTCGACAACCTGCCGGCCGCGCTGATGCCTTCGTTCGTCCAGGCGCTGTCGCAAAACGCCGCCGGGCTGCGCCACAAGCTGGCCGTCGGCGTGGACGTGCGCAACCGCGCGGAGAACCTCAACCGCCTGCCGCAGATCCTGGCCGAGCTGGCGCAGGCGGACATCGGCTACCGGCTGGTCTTCCTCGACACCCGCGACGAGGTACTGATCAAGCGCTACTCGGAAACGCGGCGCCGCCATCCGCTGTCCGACGGGCTGGGCCTGGCCGACGCGATCGCCGAGGAGCGCCGCCTGCTGCGGCCGATGCTCGCCATCGCCGACCGCACGATCGACACCAGCGATCTCAACGTGCACCAGCTGCGCCGCCTGATCATCACCGAGATGGGCCTGGCCGCCGGCGCGATGACCCTGCTGTTCGAGTCGTTCGCCTACCGCCGCGGCGTCCCCACCGATGCCGATTTCGTGTTCGACGCGCGCTGCCTGCCCAATCCGCACTGGGATGCTAAGCTGAGGCCGCTTTCCGGCAAGGATTCGCCGGTGCGCGAATGGCTCGAAGGCAAGGCCGAGGTCGGCGAGTTCCGCGACGACCTGACGCGCTTCCTGGAGAGCTGGCTGCCGCGCTTCGAGCACGACGGTCGCAGCTACGTGACCATCTGCATCGGCTGCACCGGCGGCCGCCACCGGTCGGTGTACCTGTGCGAACGCCTGGCCGAGCATTTCCGGCAGCGCTACGCGCAGGTGCTGACCTATCATCGGGAGCTGGAGTGATGAAGGCCGGGAATCGAGAATCGGGAATGGAGAATCGGGAATGCGCGCTGCGCTCGCTTGACGGCGCTCGGGAAATGACGGGCCGCTGCTGCCGATTCCCGATTCCCGATTCCCGATTCCCGCGAACCGGGGGCGCGCCATGACCGTCGGCGTGCTCCTGATGACCCACGAATCGATGGGCGCCGCGCTCGTCGGCGCGGCGCGCCACGTGCTCGGGCGCCTGCCGCTGCCGGTCGAAGTGCAGGAAGTCGCTCCGGACGACGATCCGGACACGATGCTGCGCGCCGCCGCGGCGAATGCGCGCGATCTCGACCACGGCGACGGCGTGCTGGTGCTGTCGGACCTGTACGGCGCGACCCCGTGCAACATCGCGCGGCGCCTGCCCGACCTCGGCGTGCGCATGCACTGCGTGTCGGGACTGAACCTGCCGATGCTGCTGCGGGTCCTCAACTATCCGGAGCAGTCGCTCGACGAGCTGGCGCAGACCGCCGCGAACGGCGGGCGCGGAGGCATCGTCGTCGACAACGCGTAGGTGTTGAGAAACGGGCATTGCCGCCCATTTCTCGACATCACGGTCGCGACACGCGGCGCGCGCGAGCGCGCCCGGACGGCGAAGCTGGCCCGAGAGGGCGAGCGTCAGGGATGACGACGCGCGAACAGGTTCGCGCCCTGTGCCTCGCGGAGCGGCGACCGCGCGTCGCCGGCCTGCACACGGTTCTTCCGGCGTTTGCGATCGCCGGAACGGCCCGAAGACGGGCAGGCGCGGGCGGCGCGGCGCGCACGCGGCACCCCTTCCACAGCCACGAAAGGAACGTCATGCTCGAAAGGGAAATCACGATCAGCAACAAGCTCGGCCTGCACGCGCGCGCGTCGGCGAAGCTGGTCCAGCTGCTGCACGGCTTCCAGTCCGGCGCCTTCATCGCCTGCCGCGGCAAGGAGGTCAACGCCAAGAGCATCATGGGCGTGATGATGCTCGCGGCCGGACTCGGCACGCCGATCACGCTGCGCACCGACGGCCCCGACGAGGAAGCCGCGATGGCGGCGATGGTCGACCTGTTCGAGCGCAAGTTCGACGAGGGTCAATGAGGCTCGTCCTGACCGGGACCGGCGCGGCGCGCGGCATGGCGCTGGGCCGCGCACGACTGGAGCACCCGAGCCGCTACCTGGTCGACGAAAGTCCGCTCGCCGAAGGCGACGTCGAACACGAACTGGAGCGCCTGCGCCGCGCGATCGCGCTCGCGCGCGACGAACTGCAGGCGCTGCGCGAGAAGCTGCACGGCACGCTCGCCCGCGAAGTCGCCGAATTCATCGATGCGCACAGCCTGATGCTGGCCGACCGCGAGCTGACCAGCGGCCTGTTCGACCTGATCCGCGTCGGCCGCTACCGCGCCAGCGCCGCGCTGAAGATGCAGCGCGACCGCCTCGTCGCGATGTTCGAGGAGATGGACGATCCCTACCTGCGCAGCCGCAAGGAAGACGTCGAACACGTGATCGGCCGCGTACAGGCCGGCCTCGCGCGCGAGTCCAGCGCGGAGGAGCGCCGCCTCGCCGCGCGCGTCGGCGAGATCCTGGTCAGCGACACGGTGGCGCCGTCCGAGCTGGTGCCGCTGGCCGAGCGCGGCGTGCTCGGCGTGGTGCTTTCCTCCGGCAGCCAGGTCTCGCACAGCGCGATCCTCGCCCGCTCCCTGCACCTGCCGATGATCGTCGCGGCGCACGACGCGCTGTCGCACATCCAGGACGACGACCTCGTGCTGATCGACGGCGAGCGCGGCGAAATCGTCGTACACCCGGCGGCGCAGGACCTGGCGCGGTTCCGCGCCTGGCAGCGCGAGATCGCGCAGAAGGGCAAGCGCCTGGCCCTGCTGCGCGACGCCGACACGCGCACGCGCGACGGCACGACGATCGCCCTGTATGCGAACGCGGAGTCGCCCGCCGACGTGGCGCAGGCGCGTGCGCTCGGCGCCGCCGGCGTCGGCCTCTACCGCACCGAGTTCCTGTTCCTGCAGCGCAAGGAAATCCCGAGCGAGGACGAGCAGTTCCTCGCCTACCGCGACCTCGTGCTCGGCATGGGCGGGCTGCCGGTGACGATCCGCACGCTCGATCTCGGCGCCGACAAGGCCGATGCCAGTGGGCTGGTGCTCGACGACGAGGAAAACCCCGCGCTCGGCGTGCGCGGCGTGCGGCTGTCGCTGCGCCATCCGCAGCTGCTCGCCGTGCAGCTGCGCGCGATCCTGCGCGCCTCCGGCTACGGACCGGTGCGCATCCTCGTGCCGATGGTCTCGGCCGCCGAGGAGATGGTCAGCGTGCGCCGCCTGCTGAAGGAGTGCGCGCGCGACCTGCGCTCGGCCGGCCACGAGATCGCCGAACACGTCGACCTCGGCGCGATGATCGAGGTGCCAGCCGCCGCGATCGCCCTGCCCGGCATGATCAAGACGCTGGACTTCATCGCGATCGGCACCAACGACCTGATCCAGTACACGCTCGCGGTCGACCGCAACAACGATCACCTGGCGAACCTGTACGACCCGCTGCATCCGGCGGTGCTCAAGCTGATCGCACAGACCATCGCGACCGCCGAACGCGCCAAGCGCCGCGTGACCCTGTGCGGAGAGATGGCCGGCGACCGCCGCTACACCGCCCTGCTGCTGGCCCTCGGCCTGACCGACTTCAGCATGCATCCCGGCGTGCTGCTGGAAGTGCGCGAGGCGGTCAACGCGCTCGACCGTGCGCAGCTCCGCGCGCAGGCGCCGAGCCTGCTGCGCGCACCCACGCGCGCGCGCATCGAACGCGCCCTGGCGTCGCTGGGCAGCGGCTGAGCGCAGGATTGCAGCGGCAAGCGGATCGGCAGCTCCCCGCTGCACGCGCGCATGGCATCATGCGCGCCCATGAAGACCCCCGACCTCGCGAGTTTCGTGGCCCCCAGCGTCCTCGCCGACCTCGATCGCCACGCGGCCGCATTCGCGCGCCGCGAACCGTTCCGCCACGTCGTCATCGACGACTTCCTCGACGCCGGCTACGCCGCGCGCCTGCTCGCCGACTTCCCGCCGTTCGAGCGCGGCAACGCACGCAACGAGGCCGGCGAACTCGGCGGCAAGTCAACCGTCGAACGCATCCGCGACCTGGGCGCGCCGTACGCGGCGCTCGACGACCTGATCCAGTCGCCCGCCTTCCTCGGCCTGGTCTCGCGCCTCACCGGCATCCCCGAGCTGCTCTACGACCCGTTCTACTTCGGCGGCGGCACGCACGAGAACCGCGAGGGACAGGACCTCGATCCCCACGTCGACTTCAACCGCCATCCGGTCGAACACTGGCACCGGCGGCTGAACCTGATCGTCTACCTCAACCGCGAGTGGCAGGACGACTGGGGCGGCTCGCTGGAGCTGCATTCCGATCCGCGCTCGCCGGACGACCGCATCACGCTGGTGACGCCGCTGTACAACCGCTGCGTGATCTTCGAGACGACCGAGTGGAGCTGGCACGGCTTCGGCCGCATCGCCCTGCCGGCGGCGCGCCGCGACCTCACGCGCAGGTCGATCGCGCTGTACTTCTATACCCGCGAGCGTCCGCCGGAGGAATCGGCCGACACGCATTCGACCATCTATGTCGACCGCCCCCTGCCGGAACACCTGCGCGCGGGCACGACGCTGACCGAGGCCGACGTCGAGGCGCTGCGCACCCTGCTCGCCCGTCGCGACCAGCACAACCAGCGCCTGTACCGCGACATCACCCGCCTCACGCGCCAGCTCGAACAATCGCAGGCCGCGCTGCAGGGCGGCCGCCTCGGGCGGCTGCGCTACATTGCCTCGCGCGTGCTGGCGCGGCTGAACCGATAGACCCGCGGCGCTACGGAGCGCCGCCGGCGAAGCCGACTCCGCGCAGCACGTAGCTCATCGGCCGGTCGTCGGCGGAGTCGAGCAGGTTGTCGGCGACCAGCCGCACGTGGACGAACGGCCGCTCCGGCTGCGGGCACGTGCTCATTGGCAGAGTCGGCTGCGTGCGTTCGCCGGCGGCGGGATGCAGCACGCCCAGTTCGCAGTCGCCGACCAGCACGCGGATGCCGGGCGGCGTGCCGAGCTGGTACGAACTCGCCTGCGGCAGGAACACGTCCAGCTTGAATTCCGCCTCGCCGGCGTAGCGCAGCAGCACTTCGGTGTCCGGACGCGCCCAGGTCCAGCCGTCGCCCTCGCGGCCGTGGAAGCCGAAAGCGTACGCATAGCCTTCGCTCTGCACGTCGAAGTAGCCGCGCACGGTGGCCGGATCGACCGGCGTGAGGTCGAACGGGTCGCGCACGCGGTCGGTGGTCAGCTCGAACACGCGCAGGTCGAGGCTTTCGGCGACCAGCTTCCAAGGGAAGCGCCGCAGCCAGTAGCGTTCCGCGCCGGAAGTCCACATCGGCGGATCGGCGAGCAGGTAGACGCGCGACTGCGCGGCGAGGTCCGCAGGCAATTTCGCGTTGAGGTCGTCGATGTGCCGCCCCGAGTACAAGGCGACGGCCGGCAGCGAATACCAGCCCGCGCCGTACAGCGCCGCCTCGGCCGGCAGGCTGCCGATCGCCGCCAGATCCCGGTCGAGCAGCTCGCGCGACGCCGACGACGCCCAGTTGCCGGAATCGCCGAGGCTGGACCACGCCAGACCGGCCTGCAGCGCGATCGCCGTCGCCGTCGCCGCGACGAGCGGAGCGCGGTACCGCGCCCGGGTACGCTCCCTCCACAGCAGCGCAACGGTGAACGTGGCCAGCATCTGCAGCACGAGCACGCCGTTGAAGACGCGCCGGTACCAGGCCTTCTGCGTCGGCGTCACGCCGAGCCACCAGCAGAAATAGATCAATGCGAACACGGCCAGCGTCAGCACCAGCGGGCGCGCGCCGCAGCTCGCCAGCCGTCGGCGCAGGCCGGCCAGCAGCAGCGCGGGCAGCACCAGCCACGCGGCCAGCAGCCAAGGCGCGAGGCCGACGCCGGCCGCCAGCACCTGGAAATGCGCGGCGATCTTGCCGGCAAAGGCACCCGTGTCGTCGAAGCCCGTGCGCACGCCGGCCTGCTGCTGCACCGACTGCCATTCGTCTTCGAGCCAGGCCTTCCACAGCGCCCAATCGCCGATCGCGAAACCGCGCCACACCTCGTGCAGCAGCAGCGGCGCCAGCGCGCCGGCCGCGAACGCGGCGAGCAGGGCCGGGACCGGTCCGAGGCGACGCTGCCGCCGCCAGATTTCCGCCACCAGCACGGGCAGCAGGGCGACGAGGCCGATCGCCAGCACGGTCTTGGTGACCACGGCCAGACCCGCCAGCAGTCCCGCCGCGAAGCAGCGGCCCGCTCCGATCGGAGCCGAGCCGTCGCGCGGATACAGGACCAGCAGCGAAAGCAGCCACCAGGTCAGCGCCGGCACTTCGCCGTATCCGTTCATGCCCCAGTCTTCGATGCCTGGCGTCGCCAGGCAGGTGGCGGCGGCCAGCAATCCCCAGCGCCACGACGTCGCTCGCGCGACCAGCACGAACGCTGCCGCGGCGAACGCGAACAGGTACAGCAGGTTGGTCAGCTGCGCCTGCCAGAGGCCGACGCCGAACGCACCGAACACCGCGGCGGCGGGCAGGATGTACGGCGCGCGCGTCTGGATCTCGTGCGGAAATGCGTCGCGGTCGCCGTACATGCGACGGTAACCTTGGCCCTCTACCATCGAGCGCGCTGCTTCGAGATTCATCGCGCCGTCGAACGCGACCTGCTGGTTCCCCGTCCACAGAACCAGACGCGCGATCGCGACCACGGCCACCAGCGCAACGGCGGCGATCGCCAGTGTGCGGGCGATGCGTTCGGGGGTCCTTCGTTCCTCTGCGCCGGTCTCCGCGGCGAGCGATCTGACGAAGCTCAACGGTCCGTCGCCGCGATCGATGGCCGGCAAGGCGGCGGCACGCGCCCGGCAAGGTCGCAGGCCGCGACGCGACCAAGCGCGCGGGCGTGGCACAAGCGGCGCGGCCGGAACGGCGACCGTCGCCGGATGCCGAAGCGGATCGTCGGCATGGCTTTCTTCTCCCCCAGCAGAGAAGTGACCGATTATAGGCACTCGTGCGCGACGATGCGGCGCACATCCGCGTCGATAGCCGCGAAGCACTGCAGCACGCAGTGCGCACGACTGCCAATCGAGCCGCCGGGACCGCGATGGAACGCACGACCTCTTCCGATCTCCGACGCGGAGATCGCGGCCCGGCGCCCGTCCGCACGACGCAGGCCTGGTGGATCGAAGCCGTGGTGTACGCCTCGGTCTGCGCCCTGCTGCTGTTCGACGCGCTGCATCTGCTCGATCGCGTGGCCGCAGCGGGCGCGGCGGTTCCGGGTCTTGCGCCGGACCGCGCGCTGATTCTCGTCGCCGTGCTGGCCCTGCTCGGTTTCGGCACGGTCTCGGCGCGCCGCCAGGAGGTCGACCGCCCGCTCGCCTTCGGCATCGGCGCCGCCTGTGGCCTGATCTTCTTCGCGCGCACGCTGGGCACGGCGCTGGCCGACCCGACGGCGATCGGCTGGCTGCTCGGCGCCGATCTGGCCCAGCACTACAGCGGCTGGGCGATGTTCCGCGACGCGCCGTGGCACTGGCCGCCCGGCCTGATGCCCGAGCTGTGGTATCCGGTCGGCACCTCGATCGCGTACACGGACTCGCTGCCCTTGCTGGCGCTGCTGCTCAAACCGCTGTCGCCGTGGCTGCCGCAGCCGTTCCAGTACATCGGCCTGTGGCTGATGGGCAACTGCGTGCTGCAGGGCGGCGTGGCCGCGCTGCTGCTGACACGGACCACGCGGCGTCCTGCGGCCATCCTCGCCGGCGCCATGCTGTTCGTGTCGGCGCCGCTGCTGATCAGCCGGCTCGGCCACGACACCCTCACCACGCAGTGGCTGCTGCTGCTCTCGCTGTGGTTCTACTTCCGCACCGATCCGCCGGTGCGGCTGGCGGCGGAGATGCGCCCGTGGCTGCTGATTGCCGGCGCGGCGATCCTGGTGCATCCGTATCTCGCCTCGATGGCGGTGGCGATCCAGGTCGCTTACTGGATCCGCCGCGTAAGCATCGATCGCGCGCGCACGCCGCGCGACGCGGCGATCGCTCTCGGCGTCACCCTGGCCGTGCTCGTCGCGCTGCTGTGGTTCAGCGGCGCGATGGTCATCCGTTCGGCCGACAGCGCCGGCGGTGTCGCGTACGGGCGTTATTCGTTCAACCTGCTCGGCTTCTTCAACCCGATGGGGCATTCGCGGCTGCTGCCGACCCTGCCGTCGCTGCCCGAGCAGTACGAAGGCTTCGCGTTTCCGGGTCTGGGCGTGCTCGCGCTCGGACTGTGGCTGCTCGTCGACGCCGTGCTGCGTCGGCGTCCGCCGCGCCTGGAACCGTCCTGGCGGCCGCTGGCGCTGGTCGCTTTCGCGCTGTGCCTGTTCGCCGCGAGCAGCGTAACGGCGATCGGCTCGCTGGTGCTGCTGGACCGGCCGATCGACAGTCCGCTGTTCGGCCCGTTCCGCGCCTCGGGGCGTTTCGTCTGGATCGCCTACTACGCGCTGATCCTGCTCGTGGTGTCCAGTGCGATCCGCCGCTACCGGCCGGCGGCGGCCGCGTCACTGCTCGCACTGGCGCTGACCGCGCAGCTCGCCGATCTTTCGCCGACACACCTGCACTACGCGAAGACGCGGCTGCGCGCGAACGCGGAAGTCCCCGGAACCCGGCTCGGCGATGCGCGCTGGGCCGCGCTCGCCGAAGGACGCCGCCACCTGACCCTGCTGCCACCGGCCGCCTGCGGCGAAGCCGCCGGACCGTACCTGCCGTTCCAGCTGTTCGCCGCGCAACACCGCCTCACGCTCAACACCGGCTATCTCGCGCGCTGGAACGACCGCGCGACGCAGGACTACTGCGGCGATCTCGCCAGCCGGTCCGACGCCGGCCTCTGGAGCCCGGACGACATCTACGTCATCGGCCCGGACAGGCGCTGGAAGGAACGCTTCGAGCGCACGCCGCCGCCGTTCTCGTGCGAGAAGCTCGACGGCTACGACGCGTGCGTGGTCGACGAGGCGAAGACGCTCGCATCATCGCCGCCCGCCGGCTGACGCGGCACCGCGTTCCGCGCGCTCAGCGGCGGCGCTGCTCGTCGAGGGTCAGCGCGACCTTGTCGCGCAGGTAGACCGGCAGCGCCTGCTCGGCGGCCACGCCGCGGCCCTCGCGCGCCAGCGGCTCGGCCAGGCGCGCCACATCGGCCGCCTGCGGGTAGCGTTCGCCGTCGGCCCAGGCCGGCGGCGCCGGCAGGCGCGCCGCGAGCGCCGTCGCATAGCCGGCCCAGCCGCTGCCGATCACGTTCCACGCCGGCGACGCTGGCAGGGACAGGGCCTCGGCGGCGCCGACGGACTCCGGTCCGATCGCCTCGACCAGCCCGTCGTCGCCGCGCCGGAACGTGCCGGCGTAGACCTCGCCCATGCGCGCGTCGATCACCGCGAGTACGTCGGCGCCGTTCGGCGGTGCCTGCATCGCCAGTGCCGCCAGCGACGACACCGGCACCACCGGCAGGTCGAGCGCGAGCGCGATGCCCTGCGCCGCCGAGACCGCCAGGCGCACGCCGGTGAACGCTCCCGGCCCGCAGCCGACCGCGAGCACGTCGAGATCGGCGCGGCGCAGGCCGGCCTCCGCCAGCAGCGCCTCGCACATCGGCAGCAGCAGCTCGGCGTGACGGCGCGGCGCCAGTTCGCTGCGTTCGAGCAGCCGTCCGCCGACCAGCAGGGCGGCGGAGCAGGATTCGGTGGCGGTTTCGATCGCGAGCAGGTTCATCCGTGCGAGTGTAGCGGCGCCGACGCCTACGCGCCTCGTGCGGTCGGGCCCATCGCGTACCAGTCCACGCGTCGGGTGAGGTACATCAGGGCGGTCACGGTGGCCAGCAGGGCCAGCGCGCCCATCAGCAGCGCGTAGTCCTCGCTGGCGACCAGACCGTAGAGCAGCGCGTAGACCAGCGCGAGCAGGCCGCCGAGGACGAAGCCCGAACGCCGCTGCGCCAGCACCGCCGCCGCGTAGCCACCGACCAGGCACACCGTCGCGGCTGCCGCGGCGAGATAGGCGAGCGCGAACCCGATCTGCTCGGACAGCGCGAGCAGCACGACGTAGAACGTGCACAGCGCGACGCCGACCAGCAGGTACTGCACCGCGTGCACGCGCAGCCCGCGCAGCACCTCGAACAGGAAGAAGGCGACGAAGGTCAGCGCGATGAACAGCACGCCGTATTTCCCCGCGCGCACGTTCTGCTGGTACGGGCCGGCCGGACGCACCAGGCTGACGCCGAACGCGCTGTCGCCGAGCGCGATGCCGGCCGCTTCGCTCTCGCTCCAGCGCTGCGCGATGCGGCGGTTCAGGTCGAGCACCTGCCAGTTCGCCTCGAAACCCTTCGCGTCGATGCGATGTCCGGCCGGCAGGAAGGCACCGTCGAAGCCGGGATCGGGCCACGCGCCGGCCGCGCGCAGTTCGGTCTGGCGCGCCAGCGGCAGAACCGCGAGCCGCTCGCTGCCGGCCAGGGTCAGCTCGAACGCGAACGGAAGCTGCGGCGCCAGCGACGACGGGTCGACAACGAGCGGAGCGGCGATCGCGGCCACACCGGCGACGCCGCCGGCATCGGGACCGAAGCCGAGTTCGCGATCGGCGAAGCGCAGCGGCGAGACGCGGCGAATGCCGCGCACGTCGGCGACCGGCACGCGCAGTTCGGCGCGCTGCCACTGCACCTCGCGGCCGGGGCCTTCCAGCGCCGCCAGGTCGGCCGCCGCGAAGCGCCCCTCCACGTTCAGCTCGGCGACGTAGACCACGGTTTCGTACAGGCCGTAGCGGCGCACTTCCGGCGCAAGGTTCGCGCGCAGGCCGAGCCGGTCCGGCAGCAGGTACTCGCGCGTCTCCACCGTCACCGTCGCCTCACCCTGGCGCTGCCGCGTCTGCACCGGCACCACCAGCACCGGACCGCCGACCAGCTGCTGGCCGCCCCAGCGCGCGGCGATCTGCGCCGTCGCCTCGTGCGCCCGCCCCTCGCGCTCGCGGATCAGGTCATTCACCTGCGCCAGCGGAATCAGCATCAGCAGGGCCAGCAGGCCGATGCCGAGCACCTTGAAAGTCACGCTGTGGACCAGCCGCGTCGTCATCGTCGAACTCCGTCATCGAGGTGACGGGATTGCAGCCGGCCGCGGCGGCCGCACGCGGACCGATTCGGGCGGCGCGCGGGCGACGCGGCGACCAAACGAAGGCTCTGCGCCCTTGCGAAAACTTGACCACCCGGCGCCTGCGCCGGTGGTAGGCTGCCGGCGCCGGGGGATGCCATTGGCGAGGAGGAATGATGGATCCGATCAGCGAGCGCGTGCTGTGGTTCGTCCTGGGTCTGTTGGCCGGCTGGCTCTCGGCATGGCTGTTCGCCGCGCGACGCCGCGGCGACACGCCTCCGTCGCCGCGCCCCGAGTTGCACTCGCCGCTGCCCGAACCCGCGCCACGGCCGGCCGAGCCGCCGCCGGATCTGGACTATCCGCACGCACCGGGCATCGCCCGCCTCATCGACGTCGGCGCCGCGCGCGCGGCCGGCTTCAACATGAAGCACGCCGAAGACCTGACCATCATCGAAGGCATCGGCCCGAAGATCGACGACCTGCTGCGCGCGAACGGCGTCGCCGGCTTCGTCGAGCTCGCGCAGATCGACGAGGCGGACCTGCTCGAGATCCTCGATCGTGGCGGACCGTACTTCCGCTACGCCAACCCCTCCAGCTGGGCCCGGCAGGCCGTGCTAGTGGTCGAGAATCGCTGGAGCGAGCTGAAACAGCTGCAGCACGAGCTGAGCGGGCTGCCGTAGCGTCATCGCGGCCGCGCCGGCCGCTCAGCCCACGCTTGCGCCGCCGGGCGCCCTTCCTGCGCGTCGGTCCATCGAGTCGCCGCTCGATGCGCAGCGGATTTCGTCGAAGCCCGCACGGAGCTTTTCGCCGGCCGGAAAACGGCAGTGGCCCCGTCGGCAAACGGCAGCGGCGACCTCTCGGCAGGTCGCCGCGTCCGCGCCTCGGGGGCCGCCGCGAGCTTCACAGACGAAGATGGCCTTGTCACCGAACCCGCCGCACAAGACAGGCGCCAGCGATCAGCACTCTGGCGCCCCGCAACGAATTTGTTCAATGGCGCCGCGCAATGCCGTCCACGTAGGGTGGACGCGGACGTCCGGTCGCACCTCGAAGCGTGGCTCCGACGCCGGTTCGGCCGACGGGAATCCCCAAGCTCGCCGGCCGCGTTCGAAGCGGCATCGACGTCCATCCGGAAGGCCTCGCGAGAGGCCTTTCGTTTTTTTGCGGGGGTAGCCGGCGACGCGCTCGCAAGAGATTTTCCGCGCCCGCCTGCGGCCTGCTCCGGTCGCAATCTTCGCGACGCGAACGGCTTATACCGTCACACACCTCCCGCGCGTGCGGGAGGACGATTCAGTGCTGGAGACCATCGCGTCCTACCGGCTCCGACGATCCACACCAGAAGGGGAACAACCAATGATATTGCCGAAATGGGCTACCTTCTTCGCTTGTGCTGCCCTGACCGCACTCCGGGCTTCCGACGCAAGCGGCACTTCTCCCACCACGCCCTTCCAGTACTGGCAGGACCCATGCGGGTACGGCATTCCGACTCCCTATGTCGGCGACATATCGAGAATGACGGAAGCCGTTGCAATGCTGGTTCCCAAAGCTTATCTCAAGAAGCGACCGGATGATCCTAATTACTACTATTTCACGGAGACTTCTCCAAACGTAAATTATCCAGGATCAGATGATCCGGGCGATCCGGCGTCAGGTGTTCCACTCGCAGGAGACTCCCCTTTCTTGAACGAAACCCGATACGCGCCAAGAGGAAGATCGGCCTTTCTCATTTCACCCAACGTCGTGGTGACTGCAGCGCACAGCCCCAACCCGCCAGGCGCGGAGGGGAATTTTGACCCCAGGAATTTCTGGGTCGTTTTTGACATGAGAGAGAAGCCGACCGCACCAGGAGTATGTACTCCGCCAAACGGGGAATACATTCCGGCGGAAAACGTGTACGAGGCAAAACCCTTCAACCAGATGCCCGTCGGAGACGCATTGATCGCCGACACGATGCTCTACTACCGCCAACCTGAGGCAGGCGGCGGCACCTTACCTCTATTTATTGACTATGCCGCCTTCTACCTGAACAGGGCTGCGCCCTCCAGCCGTCGCTACTTGAGAATTCGCGATCACGGTCATCTGGCCGCTTATGACAACTTCGCGATTCTTGGCCATCCCTATCGATTGCCGGCAAAGCTTCTCTTCGGCATGACCTACACCAAGGACGAGTCAATATACCAATACCCATCCTACACGTCGCCGAATTTCGCCGACTTCTATCTGATGGACGGAATGTCCGGGGCCCCCGTATACAACGTCGATCGCGACTACGTCGAGGTCGCAGCATCCGGCTACTCTGGCAAAGGATGTACGAATTTTGTCGAACCAAACTCCACATTCAATCCCACAAACACCTGGCTCATGCGCGACGGTTGTGACCAGACCGTACTTCCTGGAGAAAGAGTGCAGACGGGAGTGAACCCGGGATCGATCGCATATCTGACCAGCCTGGTATCCACGCCGTATCTCCGAGTGGAGCCACTCGACGACGTCACATACGTCCTCCCGGTCAATGGAAGCCCAACGCCCACGCAGACGACCTACACCGCCACGGCATCGTCCTCCGCAGCGGCCAATACCATCGTGTCTGCATACCTCTCCGCCCCACCCAGCGGGCAGCCCGCCTTCCTGCAACTGGGGGGTTACAACACGCCGCTGACACCGGGCAGCTCGACCAACATCACGGTCACTGCCAGCGTGCCCAGCAGTACTGCATGCGGCATCTACGATCGCTACGTGACCGTCGGAGACCTGACCCACAGTTTCAGCGACACCATGCGTCATCGGTTCGAGATCGGCATGACCGACTTCACCGTCACTCCGGATGACACACCCGACGTCTACGCCGTAACGGCCCCGTCGTTTCCCGAGAGCCTGACTTACACTTTGACGAATACGCGGCCTACCGCGGTGACGGTCGAGGTGTTCTCGAGCCAATCCTGGCTTTCCATCACGCCTTCCAGCACCATCGTACTTGCACCTGCCGGACAATCCGGCTCGGCCAAGAGCGTCGTCGTCAAGCCGAGCACGGCCGCCTATTCCCTTCCTGTCGGCGACTACCCGTTCACCGTGACCTTCGACGGGCAGGGAACGTGCCAACTGAATGTCCCGGTGCAGCGAGCGGGCGTTCTTCATAGAGGTGTCATTCGGTATGGAAAGTCCTTCAGTATTCCCGTACCCAGTCCGACTCCTGCAAATGCCCCTGTCACCGATGCCTTCACTATTGCGGCGACGTTCTGCACTTCGGACGTAAAGGTTCGATTCCGTTCGAAATATGCAGGAGAGGACCATACGACCGGATGGGGGCTTCCTTGGAGCATTCTGGCACCCAGCATGCGCATCTTCATCGACAAAACCGGAAATCAGGGCGTTACCAGCCAAGTGTGGAATCTCAACCCTCTTCCGTGGACCGTCCCCTACGAAGAGGGACCGGAAGAATCCACGATCGAAACATTGCAATTGGACCGCACGCAGAACACCCCCCCGACCGGAGCCGGCAGCCTTTCAATCTTCAACAACAAGGATGCCGCCGGACAATGGTCGTTCCGTTTCTATGACGACGGAATCCAGACCGTAAATACCGGCGTACTCGAGGGCTGGGAGATCGAGGTATACGGCTCTCCCTTCTGCAGTTCGGAAGGCGGCTGAGAACTTGGAAAGGGGGCGCTGGCGCGCCCCCTTTTCCTGGGGCTTGCCTGCAATCTTTCACGTTTCGCCGGCTGTTGCTTCGCTCGACCTAACGCTGCGGCTTTTTCTCGATCGGCGCACGACGTCGCTCCTATGACGCCGGGCATTTGCCGTGGCCGTGCAGCCGCCCCGCTTACGGTCGGCGTCACCTGCATCGTTTCGCGCGGCGTGCTAACCGGCCTCGTCGTCAACTCGGCATGGATGCCAGCAACGCCGCCCTTCTCGACGGGCATCACTTCGCACATCGAAGACCGGGTAGATTGAGTCCAGAATCTCCGACGGCGACAAACCTCGGAAGAGCCGAGCGCATGCGAATTCGGGCGACGTGAAGGGATGAATGGTGGGCCGTGATGGGATCGAACCATCGACCAACGGATTAAAAGTCCGCTGCTCTACCGCTGAGCTAACGGCCCACAGATCGGTGCGCTCCGCGGTGCCGCGGGGGTCGCGCAGTTTACCTGCTCGACCCGTTCAGCGGTAGCGCGTGGGGTCGGCGACGCCGGCGGCGGCGAAGCCTTGCGCGCGCAGGCGGCAGGCGTCGCAATGCGCGCAGGCAAGGCCGTCGTCGTCGGCCTGGTAGCACGACACCGTCTGCGCGAAATCGACGCCCAGGCGCAGTCCTTCGCGCACGATGTCGGCCTTGCCGAGCGCCATCAGCGGGGCATGCACGCGCAAGGCGTGCCCTTCGACGCCGGCCTTGGTGGCGAGATTGGCGAGCCGCTCGAACGCGGCGACGAATTCGGGCCGGCAGTCGGGGTAGCCGGAGTAGTCGACGGCGTTGACGCCGCAATGGATGTCCTGCGCGCCGAGCACCTCGGCCCAGCCGAGGGCGATCGAGAGCATGATGGTGTTGCGCGCCGGAACGTAGGTGACCGGGATGCCGTCACCGCCGTCGGCCGGCACGTCGATGTCGTCGGTCAGCGCCGAGCCGCCGATGCTGCGCAGGTCGACGTGCACGGTCTTGTGCGTGCGTGCGCCGAGCATCGCGGCGACGCGACGCGCGGCGTCCAGTTCGGAGGAATGACGCTGGCCGTAGGCGACGCTGAGCGCGTAGCACTCAAAACCCTGTTCGCGCGCGAGCGCGAGCACGACGGCGGAGTCCATGCCGCCGGAAACCAGCACGACGGCGCGTTTCGTTTCCTGCATCGGTTCTTCTCCTTGGCGGGCCGGCTCAGCGACCCGGCTCGCTGCCCCACAGCAGCTTGTGCAGCTGCAGCTGCATGCGCACCGGAAGGCGATCGGCGAGGATCCACTCGGCGAGTTCACGCGGCGCGACGCGTCCGTGCACGGGCGAGAACAGCACCTGGCAACGCTCGGACAGGCGATGCCCGGCGACGCATTCGCGCGCCCACTCGTAGTCGGTGCGATCGGCGATCACGATCTTGAGCTGGTCGTGCGGCCGCAGCGCGTCGAGGTTCGACCACAGGTTGCGCGCGACCTCGCCCGAACCGGGCGCCTTCAGGTCGACCACCTTGCGCACGCGCGCGTCGACCTCGGCCACGTCGAGCGCGCCGGACGTCTCCAGCGACACTTCGTAGCCGTCGTCGCACAGCTGCGTGAGCAGCGCCAGGCAGCGCTTCTGCGACAGAGGCTCGCCGCCGGTCACGCAGACGTGGCGCGCACCATGGCTGGCGACCTCGGCGAGCACGTCGGCGAACGTCCGCCACGTGCCGCCGTGGAACGAGTATTCGGTGTCGCACCAGACGCAGCGCAGCGGGCAGCCGGTGAGGCGCACGAACACGGTCGGCCAGCCGACCGCATCGGCTTCGCCCTGCAGCGAATGGAAGATCTCGGTGACGCGCAGGCGCGGCTCGGCCGGCGCGGAAGCGGGCGTGGCGGCGTCTGCCGCGTCGAGATGAGCGGCGACGCCTTTCATCACGCCGCGCTCAGGGGCGCGCTTCCATCTTCAGCGCGCGCAACCGTCCCTGCGCCAGGCGCGCGACGGTCGTGTCGGGATAGCTCTGCACGACCTTGTTCAAGGTCGCCTCGGCCGAGTCCCACTGCTTCTGCTCGTACTGCGAATAGCCGATCTTGAGCAGCGCGTCGGGCGCCTTCTGGCTGTTCGGATAGCGCTGCAACAGGGTCTCGAACGACTCCTGCGCGATCGGGTAGTTCTGCGTGACGTAGTAGGACTCGCCCAGCCAGTAGTAGGCGTTGCCGGTCAGCTCGCCGCTCGGATACTGGTCGATGAAGGTCTTGAAGCGGCGCGCCGATTCGGCGTAGCGGCCGTCCTTCAGCGCCGCGAACGCGTCGTTGTAGGCGGCAGTCTCGGCGGCCGGATCGGCTGGCGCTGCGGCCGGTGCGGACTCGCCCGGTGCGATGGCGGCGCGATCCTCGGCGGAAAGCTCGCCCACGCCGGAACTCGGCGCAAAGCGCGCGTCGCGCGGCGGCGGCGTGGTCGGATTGCTCCGGCTGGCCGGACCGCCCAGTTCGACGTCCGGCGGATTGTCGTTGCGCGGCGCCGGCGCGTTCGAGGCCGCGGCCGGCGGCGGGGCATGGCCGCCGCCTTCGAGGCGGCCGATGCGCGAATCCAGATCGACGTACTGATCCTTGCTGCGCTGCTTGGCCTGGTCGAGCGCGTGCTTGAGCTCCTCGACCTGGCCCTGCAGCGACTGCACCTGCGACTGCAGCGCCTGGATCTGGTTGACCAGATCGACCGCGTTGCCGCCGCTCTGGCCGCCCGCCTGCTGTTCGAGGCGATCGACGCGCTCGGCCAGCGACAGGCGCTGTGCTTCCGCGCGGGGAGCGAACAGCACAACGGCGGCCATCAGGGCCGCCGCTGCACTCACTGTGGACTTCAGTGACGTCATCGGATCACTTCGCGGACATTACTTGGCGGTGTAGACGATCTCGACGCGACGGTTCTTCGACCAGCACGACTCGTCGTGCTGACGGCAGACCGGGCGCTCTTCGCCGTAGCTGACCACGTTGAGCTGCGAGGACGAGGCGCCGGCGGCGCTGAGCGCGCCCTGCACCGCGTTGCCGCGGCGCTCGCCGAGGCCGAGGTTGTACTCGCGCGAACCGCGCTCGTCGGCGTTGCCTTCCAGCGACACGCGAGCCTGCGGGAACTGGCGCAGGAACTCGGCGTGGCAGCGCATCTGCTCCTGGAATTCCGGCTTGATCTCGGTGCGGTCGAGGTCGAAGTAGACCACGCGCTGGCGCAGGCAGGAATCGGTGTCCAGATCGCTGAGCTTGTAGCGACCATTCTGGTCGACCGGAGCGGTTTCGGTCGGCGCGGTGGTAGTGTCGACCGGAGTGGCTTCCGGCTTCACGACCTTCTTCTTGCAGGCCGCAACGCCGGCAACGAGAAGGACGGCAAATGCGATGCGCACGGTATTGTTCATGGTGTTCCCCTCAACTGGGCAGGAGTGACAGGACAGGACAGTAGGATCATTTTCTTCGAATCGCTCGCAGCCGGTTCGTCACCGGCCACGATTCTTCACGCATTGCAAGAGTCAGCGCTGGCGGAACGGACCCCAGGACGGCTCGCGCACGTCACCTTCGGCAAGCCCGAGGCGCTGACGCACGCGCCCGTCGGCCGACACCGCATACAGCACGCCGCGTGAACCTTCGCTGGCGGCATACAGCAGCATGCTTCCGTTGGGAGCGAAACTCGGGGCTTCATCTTGGCTGCCCGGCGACACCAGGTTGTACTGGTTGGTCGTCCGGTCGAGGACCGCAATACGATACACGTTTCCGCTGCCCTGCACCATTGCGAGCTTGAGGCCCTTGGCCTCCACGACGGTCGGGCTGGCGTTGTACTGGCCTTCGAACGTGACCCGGGCCGGCTCCCCGCCGCCGGGCGAAACCTGGTAGATCTGCGGCTTGCCGGAGCGGTCCGAGGTGAAGTACAGGGTCTGCCCGTCCGGCGCCCAGGTCGGCTCGGTGTCGATCGCGAAATGGCGGGTGACCTGCGTGGTCTGGCGGCTGCCCAGGTCCATCACGTAGATGTCCGGATTGCCCCCCTTCGACAGCGACAGCGCCAGGCGCGAACCGTCCGGCGAGAACGCCGGCGCGCTGTTGATGCCCTTGCTGTTGGAAACGACCTGGCGCGAGCCGGTGCCCAGGTCCTGCACGTAGACGCTGGAATTGCCGCTCTCGAACGAGACGTAGGCGATCTTGCGGCCGTCCGGCGACCAGGTCGGCGACAGCAGCGATTCGCGCGAGCGCACCACCACCTGCGGGTTGTAGCCGTCCGAATCGGCGACCATCAGCGCGTACTGGTAGTTCGGCGCCGAGCCGGTCGCGGTGATGTAGGCGATGCGCGTCCAGAATGCGCCGCGCACGCCGAGGATCTTCTCGTAGATGGCGTCGGCGACCTGGTGCGCGATGTCACGCAGGCCGGTGCGCTGGCCGCTGATCGCGCCTTCGGCGAGCTTCTGCTGCTTGGCCACGTCCAGCAGCTCCCACTCCACGCGCAGGCCGCCGTCGCCGCCGTCGGTCATGCGCCCGATCACCAGGTAGTCCTGCTTGAGCAGGCGCCAGGTGGCGAACTTGACCTCGGCCTGGCGCGTCGGGAACTCGACGATGTCGTTCTTCGGCAAGGTGCGGAACTGGCCCGAGCGGGCGAGGTCGGCGCGCACGATCTCGCCGGGATTGGACTCCGGCGGCACGCTGGCGCCCTCGAAGCCGAACGGAACGACGGCGACCGGCAGGGCCGAGGCGTTGCCGTTCGTGATGTCGACCGTCAGGCCGCCGCTCTGCGCGTAAACGCTCGTGCCGAGCGCCACACCGGCCAGCAGCA
Organism: Dokdonella ginsengisoli; assembly: GCF_042652785.1. Taxonomy (NCBI): domain Bacteria; kingdom Pseudomonadati; phylum Pseudomonadota; class Gammaproteobacteria; order Lysobacterales; family Rhodanobacteraceae; genus Dokdonella; species Dokdonella ginsengisoli. The sequence goes on from NZ_JBHSHD010000003.1 coordinate 318,710, forward strand.
AGACGATTCGAGCCAACCACCCATTCCGCTTTGTCATCGGGATCATCCGTCGTATCTGAAGTTGAACTGGACCGCGCGCTGGAACACTTTCTCGTAGCCCTGGTACGGCAGCGGCGCTGCCTTCATGACCGCCTGCTCGATCGAATTGCGCGTCGGCTGGTCGGCATTGCAGGGCGAGCCGACCGTCACAGAAATCACGTCGCCTCCGGGAATCTGCACGATGTTGAGCGTGCAGCGCAGACCCGCCGAGGCGCTGTCGGGGCGGTTCCAGCTCTGCGTGACCGCCGCCTGGATCGCCGCCGCGTAGCGCGCCGCCAGATCGTTGTCCTGGCCGCCGGCTCCGGTCTGCGCCTGCGGCGCCTCGTGCTCGGCCTCCGGCTGCGCCGGAAGGTTTTCCGCCGCGGCACGATTGCTGTTCTCCAGCTTCGCCAATTTGGTCCGCTCCTGCTTCAGCGCCTTCTCGGCCGCCTCGCGCTGCTTTTTCAGATCGGCGAGCTGCTTGAGCTTTTCTTCCCTGAGCTTCTTTTCTTTCTCTTCCTGCTCGAGCTCGATCTGCCGTTGACGCTGCTTTTCCTCTTGTTCCTTCTTCTGCTCCTCGGCCTTCTGCTCGGCCAAGGCGGCGATCTTCTGCTGGTCCACCAGGTCCTGCTTCTGCACCGGGGCCGGCGTTTCCTTCTGCGGCTTGGGCGCAGGCGGTTCGGGCCTGGGCGGCTCCGGCTGCGCCGCCGCCGGCTCCGGCTTGGGCGGTTCCGGCACCGGTTTGGGCGGCGTCGGCCGGCGCGCGCCGGACTTCGGCGCCGCGGTCGGTCCGACCAGGGTCGCCTCGATCACCGGCCCGGGCATCACGACCGGCTTGCTCGTGTGCGTCCACCACAGCCCGATCAGCAGGCCGAGCACCACGAGCAGGTGCAGACCGATCGCAAATCCGAACGCCCGCGCCTTGTCGCCGAAGCTTTCGATCTGGTGCGCGCTCTCCATCCGGTCAGCGCGCTCCTTCCGCCTGCACCGGCTGGCTCATCAAGCCGACCTTCGGCACGTGGGCCGACTGCAACAACACCATCGCCTGGTAGATCTTTCCGTAATCCGCGCGCTGGTCGCCGGCGACCATCACGGGGACCTGCGGATTCTCACGAACGAAAGCTGAAATTTTGTTGACCAGCGCATCGGCCTCGATCGGCTCGCGCTGCTCCTTGCCCAGGGTCAGGAACAGCTTGCCTTCCTGGTCGACGCTGACGACGACCGGTTCCTTGTCGTTCTGGATCGACTTCGCCGCCGACTGCGGCAGCTGGATGTCGACGCCGAGGTTCAGCAGCGGCGCGGTGACCATGAAGATGATCAGCAGCACGAGCATCACGTCGATGTAGGGCACGACGTTGATCTCGGCCTTCAGCTTGCGGCGCTTGCGGTTTCTTCCGTAGCTCTGCATGGCGGATTACTCCAACGCGATCCGGTCCGGCGCGGGGTTCACGGCGCGTCTTCGAGGTGCGCCTGGCGGGCCAGGATCGAGGAGAACTCCTCGACGAAGGTGTCGTAGCGCAGGTTCACGCGCTCGAGCTTGGTCGAATAGCGGTTGTAGGCCCACACCGCGGGAATCGCCGCGAACAGACCCATCGCGGTCGCGATCAGCGCCTCGGAGATGCCCGGCGCGACCATCGCGATGGTCGCCTCCTTCACGTTGGCCAGGCCCTGGAACGCGATCATGATGCCCCAGACGGTGCCGAACAGGCCGACGTAGGGGCTGATCGAGCCGACGTTGGCGAGGAATTCGAGGCTTTGCTCGAGGCGATCGATTTCGCGCGTGGAGGAGACGCGCATCGCGCGCTGCGCGCCTTCCAGCAGCGCGCGCGAATCGACCGCGCGGCGCTGGCGCAGGCGCGCGAATTCGCGGAAGCCGGCCTCGAAGATCGCCGCGCTGCCGGTGACGCGCTCGCTGCCGCTGGTGATCTCCTTGAACAGCCCGGCCAGGTCGGCGCCGGACCAGAAGCGTTCCTCGAACTCGTCCGCGCTGGCGTTGGCGCGGTCGATCATCGCCTTCTTGCGGAAGATGATGAACCACGAGGCGATCGAGAACGCGATCAGGATGCCGAGCACCAGCTTGACCGGCAGGCTGGCGCCGAGGACCAGGGCGAGCACGTTGAGTTCTGTATTCATCGTTTGGCGATCTCTTGAAGCAGATGGTCCGGAATCGGGCGCGGCCGGAAACGCTCCGCATCGACGCAGGCGATGCGCACACGCGCTTCGACCAACGGTTTCGGTTCGGGTTCGCGGCGCAGGGCCTGGCGCACGACGAAGCTGGCGCTGCGCCGCTCCACCGGCTCGACCGTGGCGATCAGCAGATCGTCCAGCCGCGCCGGCGCGTTGAAGTCCAGCTCCATGCGATGCACGACGAAGACGACGCCGAACTCCTCGCGCAGCTGCTGCTGGCCGAAGCCGCCGGCCCGCAGCCACTCGGTGCGCGCCCGCTCGAGGAAATGCAGATAGCGCGCATGATAGACGACGCCGCCGGCGTCGGTGTCTTCCCAGTAGATTCTGACGGGAATGGAAAACGGGGACTCGGCAGCCGGAGGCACGCAGGGGTCGCTCATTGGCTAGCTTCCCGGCCCGGCGTCGAACAGGTCGTCGGCCGTCGTGCGCCGGGGCGGCACCAGCCCGAAATGCCGCCAGCACTTGCCGGTGACCATGCGTCCGCGCGCGGTGCGCACGAGGAAGCCCTGCTGGATCAGGAACGGTTCGAGCACGTCCTCGATCGTGCCGCGCTCCTCGCTGATCGCCGCGGCCAGGGACTCGACGCCGACCGGCCCGCCGTCGAAGTTCTCGATGATGGTGGTCAGCAGGCGCCGGTCCAGCGCGTCGAAGCCTTCGGCGTCGACCTTGAGCATCTCCAGCGCGTCGCCGGCGGCGGCCGCGGTGATCGTGCCGCCGGCGCGGACCTCGGCGAAGTCGCGCACGCGGCGCAGCAGGCGGTTGGCGATGCGCGGCGTGCCGCGCGCGCGCCGGGCGATCTCGACGGCGCCGTCGGCGTCGCAGGCGATGCCGAGGATCTTCGCCGCCCTGCGCACGATCGCCGTGAGTTCGAGCGCGCTGTAGAACTCCAGCCGCTGCACGATGCCGAAGCGGTCGCGCAGCGGCGCGGTCAGCAGGCCGGCGCGCGTGGTCGCGCCGATCAGGGTGAACGGCGGCAGGTCGAGCTTGATCGAGCGCGCGGCCGGGCCTTCGCCGATCATGATGTCGATCTGGAAGTCCTCCAGCGCCGGATACAGCACTTCCTCGACGATCGGCGAGAGGCGGTGGATCTCGTCGACGAACAGCACGTCGCGCGGCTGCAGATTGGTCAGCAGCGCGGCGAGGTCGCCGGGCCGCTCGAGCACCGGTCCCGACGTCGAACGCAAGTTCACGCCAAGCTCGTTGGCGATCACGTGCGACAGCGTGGTCTTGCCCAGGCCCGGCGGACCGAAGATCAGCACGTGGTCGAGCGCCTCGCCGCGGCGCTTCGCCGCCTCGATGTAGATGCCCAGCTGCTCGCGCACGGTCGGCTGCCCGAGGTATTCGGTCAGCCGCTGCGGACGGATCGTCGCCTCGACGAGGTCGTCCTCGCGGTTCGCATTGGCCGAGGTCAGGCGGTCGGTCATTGATTCGAGGGCTGAGGGCTGAGAGCTGAGAGCTGAGAGCTGCGCAATTATGCGGGTTTTGATGCGAACGGATGCGGGCGAAGCCGTACGGCGAATGAACGGTCACGCTCCTTGCCTTCCAGCCCTCGGCCCTGTGCCCTCAGCCCTCTTCGTCAAATCTCCACCTGCGTCCCCAACTCGATCAGCCGGTTGCCGGGAATCTGGAAGAACGCGGTCGCCGGCATCGCATTGCGCTGCATGAACATGAAGAGGCGGTCGCGCCACAGGGCCATGCCCGGACGGTCGGTGGCGACGATGCTCTCGCGACTGAGGAAGAACGTCGTGTCCATCAGGTCGAACGGCAGGCCGCATTCGCGCACGGCGAGCAGCGTCTGCGGCACGTCGGGGTCTTCGGCGAAGCCGAAGCGCAGGGTCAGCTTGAAGAAGCTGTCCTCGAGTGCCTCGACCTCGATGCGCTCGTCCGCCTCGGCCACCGGGGTGTCGACCGTCTCCACGGTCAGGATCACGTTGCGCTCGTGCAGCACCTTGTTGTGCTTGAGATTGTGCAGCATCGCGTTCGGCACGCCGCCCGGGTTCGAGGTCAGGAACACCGCCGTGCCCGGCACGCGCAGCGGCGGATGCGCGACGATCGAGGCGATGAAAGGCTCCAGCGCCAGCCCGCTCTGCCGGACCTCGCGCACGACCAGCTCCTTGCCGCGCCGCCAGGTCGCCATCATCGTGAAGATCGCCGCGCCCAGCACCAGCGGGAACCAGCCGCCGTGCTCGACCTTGTCCGCGTTGGCGGCGAGGAAGGCCAGGTCGACGGCGAGGAAGCCCAGGCCGATCGCCAGCACCTTGGCTCGGCTCCAGTTCCACAGCCGGCGGAACACGATCATGACCAGGATCGAATCGATGGTCATCGTGCCGACCACGGCGATGCCGTAAGCCGCGCCGAGGTTGTCCGACGAACGGAAGCCGAGCACCACCGCCAGGGTCAGCACCAGCAACATGCGGTTGATCCAGGGCAGGTAGATCTGGCCCATCTGCTCGCGCGAGGTGTGGCGCACGCGCATGCGCGGCAGGAAGCCGAGCTGGATCGCTTCGCGCGTGACCGAGAACGCGCCGGAGATGACCGCCTGCGAGGCGATCACCGCAGCCGCGGTCGCCAGCACCAGCATCGGCACCAGCAGCATCTGCGGCACCATCAGGTAGAGCGGATTCTCGGCCGCCTTGGGGTCGGCGATCAGCAGGGCGCCCTGGCCGAAATAGTTCAGCACCAGCGCCGGCAGCACGAAGCCGAACCACGAGTAGCGGATCGGCTTCTTGCCGAAGTGGCCCATGTCCGCGTACAGCGCCTCGGCGCCGGTGATGGCGAGGATGACCGAGCCGAGCGTGAAGAACGCCACCCACTTCTCGTGCACGAAGAACGCGATCGCGTAGTGCGGCGACAGCGCGCGCAGCACCGCCGGGTTCTCGGAAATGTGCCAGATGCCGAGCACCGCCAGGGTCAGGAACCACACGATCATGATCGGCGCGAACACCGCGCCGACCTTGCCGGTGCCGCGGTTCTGGAACGCGAACAGCAGCACGATGATGACCGCCGAGATCGGTACGATGAAGCGGTGCAGGCCCGGCGCCATCACCTCCAGGCCCTCGACCGCGCCGAGCACCGAGATCGCCGGCGTGATCACGCCGTCGCCGAAGAACAACGCCGCGCCGAACAGGCCGAGCATGACGATCCACCAGCGTCCGCGCTGGCTCGAACGCACGCTGCGCTGGGCCAGCGCGGTCAGCGCCATGATGCCGCCCTCGCCCTTGTTGTCGGCGCGCATGATGAAGCCGGCGTACTTCACCGACACCACCAGGATCAGCGACCAGAACACCAGCGACAGCACGCCGAGCACGTTCGGCTCGGTCGGCGTCGCGCCGTGCACGCCGAAGGTCTGCTTGATGGTGTACAGAGGGCTGGTGCCGATGTCGCCATAGACGACGCCGATCGCACCGAGCACGAGCGCCTTGATGCGCGCCTGCGTACCGCCCGGGTTCTCGTCCTGATTCATCGCCTGGATCCTCGACTGGCGTTCAGCGCAGCGCCGCCTTGAGCGCCTTGCGGATGATGTCCTCGGCACGGTCGCCGGGCGCTGCGGCGTCACGCACCAGGCGCGTGACCTCGGCCGGCTTGTAGCCGAGCGCCTGCAGCGCGACGCCGGCCTCGGCGACCGGATCGTGCGCCACGGCCCCCGCGCTCGACGCTGGCAGGCCGCCGTCCAGACCATCGACGCGATCACGCAGCTCGACGACCATGCGCTCCGCGGTCTTCTTGCCGATGCCGGGAATGCGCGTCAGCGCGGCGACGTCGGAGGTCTGCACCAGCCGTGCGAACTCCTCCACGCTGGCTCCCGACAGCACCGCCAGCGAGATCTTCGCGCCGACGCCGCTGACCTTCTGCAGGTTGCGGAACAGCGCGCGCTCGGACTCGCGCAGGAAACCGTACAGCGCCACCGTGTCCTCCTTCACCGCGTAGTGCGTGCAGAGGTTCACCACGGCGCCCAGTTCGGGCAAGTCAAAAAACGTGGACATCGGCGCTTCCAGCTCGTAGCCGACGCCGCCGACGTCGACCACGATCCACGGCGGCTGCTTGGCGACCAGGACGCCCTTGAGACGGCCGATCATCAGCGCCGCCTCCACGTCGTGCGCCGGCCCTGGCCGAAGTCGAAACCGATGCGCTGCACGCTGGCGCGCGTGTGCGCGTGCGCCAGCGCGATCGCGAGCGCGTCGGCGGCATCGGCCTGCAGGCGTTCCTTCAGGCTCAGGAGGATTCCGACCATATGCTGCACCTGGGTCTTGTCGCCGGCGCCGGTGCCGACCACGGCCTGCTTGACCTCGCGCGCGGCGTACTCGCTCACGCCCAGGCCGCCGTGCACGATCGCGCAGATCGCCGCACCGCGCGCCTGGCCGAGCTTGAGCGCCGAATCGGGGTTGCGCGCGAGGAACACGCGCTCGATCGCCGCTTCCTGCGGCTGGTACTCGGCGATGATGGCGCCGAGTTCGTCGAAGATCTGCTTCAGCCGCTGCGCGAAATGCTCGTGGCCGAGCAGGTTCAGCGCAGTGTGGAAAACGTGGCTGGACTTGCCGGTGGCGTCGACGTCGATGATGCCCACGCCGGTGCGCTGGCTGCCGGGATCGACGCCGAGGATGCGGATCGGGGGCTGAGGGCTGAGGGCTGAGGGCTGAGGCACGCGGCTCATCGCTCGAAGCGGCCGTGGCGCAGGAATTCGACGACCAGGTCGGCGACCTCGTGCGAAAGCAGCATGCCGGTGTGCGAAGCCGACACCGTGCAGTGGTCGGAGATGCCGGGCAGCTGCGTTTCGGCCACCGCCACGGTGCCGTCGTGCGGCGCGCTCAGGGTGCCGAACGCGAAGCCGAGGCCGAATGGCAGCCGGCCGGCGATCACGCCGACCTTGCGCGAGCCGCGCCAGTCGTCCAGTCCCGCCAACAGCGGCTCGACGCTGTGGCCCATCAGCCAGCGCCCGCCGGGCACGGCGGCCAGGCCGCGCGCGACCGCACTGCCGCGCAATGGCGAGCCGAGGCCGACGACGCGGCCACGCGGCAGGCCGCGCACGCCGCGCGTCGCCTCCAGCGCGACCAGTCCGCCGAGGCTGTGCCCGACCAGGTGCACGGCCGGTGCCTCGACGGCGCGCAGCCGCGCGCGCAGCTGTTCGACCGCCGGCTCGAAGCCGGTGAACACGCTGGCGTAGTCCATCGTCTCGACCGAGTAGCCGGCCCGGCGCAGCTGGCGCGACAGGTAGGTCAGGGTCAGGCCGCGCATCCAGATGCCGTGCAGCAGGATCACGTGTTCGCGCGGCGGCGCGGACGCGGCGGTCGGATCGCGTCGCACGCGCTCCGACGGCGCCGAGCGCAGCGCCGCGGACGTCGCGCTGCGGCCGCCGGATTTCATTTCGGTTCCGGCTCCAGCACGCGCACGTGCAGCTCGGCCAGCTGTGCGGCCGGGATCGCCGACGGCGCGGCGGTCATCAGGTCCTGCGCGCTGGTCGTCTTCGGGAACGCGATCACGTCGCGGATCGAGTCGGTGCCGGCCATCAGCGCGGCGATGCGGTCGATGCCGAAGGCGATGCCGCCGTGCGGCGGCGCGCCGAACTTCAGCGCCTCGAGCAGGAAGCCGAACTTCGCCTGCGCCTCCTCCGCGCCGATGCCCAGCAGATCGAACACCGCGCTCTGCATCTCCGGACGATGGATGCGGATCGAGCCGCCGCCGATCTCGTTGCCGTTGAGCACCATGTCGTAGCCGCGCGAAACGGCGGTCTTCGCGTTCGCCTTGAGGTCGGCGACGTCGTCGACCTTCGGTGCGGTGAACGGATGATGCAGGGCGACGTAGCGCTGCGCGTCGGCGTCGTATTCGAACATCGGGAAGTCGACCACCCACAGCGGCTTCCACGCGTTCTCGACCAGGCCGCGGTCGCGGCCGACCTTCAGGCGCAGCGCGCCCATGAAGTCGGACACGGTCTTGTAGGCGCCCGCGCCGAACAGCACGAGGTCGCCGCTGCCGGCGCCGACGGCGTCGAGCACGGCGTCGAGCGTGGTGTCGTCGAAGAACTTGGCGATCGGCGAATTGAGGCCCTCGCGCCCCTTGGCGCGGTCGTCGACGCGGATCCAGGCCAGTCCCTTGGCGCCGTACTTGGCCGCGTGCGCGCCCAGTTCGTCGATCTGCTTGCGCGTGAGTTCGGCGCCGCCCGGCACGCGCAGCGCGGCGACGCGCCCGTCCGGATCATTGGCGGCCTCGGCGAACACCTTGAATTCCGTACCGCGCACCGCGGCGGCGACGTCGACCAGCTCGAGCGCGATGCGCAGGTCCGGCTTGTCCGAGCCGTAGCGACGCATGGCCTCCTCGTAGGTCATGCGCGGGAATTCCGCTGCCAGCTCCACGCCGACGACGTCGTGGAAGATCGAGCGGATCATCGCCTCGACCTCGTCCTGCACGTCGCGTTCCTCGACGAAGGCGAACTCCATGTCGAGCTGGGTGAATTCGGGCTGGCGGTCGGCGCGAAGATCCTCGTCGCGGAAGCAGCGCGCGATCTGGTAGTAGCGGTCGAAGCCGGCCATCATCAGCAGCTGCTTGAACAGCTGCGGCGACTGCGGCAGCGCGTAGAACTCGCCCGCATGCACGCGGCTCGGCACGAGGTAGTCGCGCGCGCCTTCCGGCGTGGCCTTGGTCAGGATCGGCGTCTCGATGTCCTGGAAGCCGCGTGCGTCGAGGTGGCGGCGCAGCGCGGCGACCAGCTTCGTGCGCAGGCGCATCGCGCGCTGCATGTGCGGGCGGCGCAGGTCCAGATAGCGGTACTTCAGCGCGAGATCCTCGTTGGTGGTCTCGTGCAGGACGAACGGCAGGTCGCGCGCGGCGTTGAGCACCTCGATGCGCGCGGCGAGCACCTCGACGCGGCCGGTGCGCACGCGCTCGTTGACGCTGACGCGGCGGCGCACCTTGCCGGAAACGCGCAGGCAGTACTCGTAGCCGACCTCGCTCGCGGTGCGGAACGCTTCCGCGTCGTCCGGATCGGCGACGATCTGCACCACGCCCTCGTGATCGCGCAGATCGATGAAGACGACGCCGCCGTGGTCGCGACGGGTGTCGACCCAGCCGCACAGAACGACATCCTGGTCGAGCAAGGCCTCGTCGACGAGACCGCAATAGTGTGTACGCATGCCAATCCGCTGGGCGCCGTCGGGCGCGAAGGAAGCGCGGAATGCTACGGAGGAAGTTGTTGCGCTGCAATGTCGGCGCGCGGGGGCGCCGCTCGGCGAGCGCGGCCATGGACACCCCACGGCCGCGTCGCTCCACCGCCGCCGCGAACCTATGCGTTCGCGGTGGCGGCGATTACCGGCGATCGCGCCGGGATCTCATCTCCAACGGCGATTGACGGTGAACTCGGCGGCACAACCGCCGTCGACCCACACGCCGGCGCGGTTCCAGCCCCAGTTGCGGCCTTCGACGCAGCGCGTCTTGGAGATCTGGCGGCGCACGCGCACGTCGCTGCCGTTGCCGGTGTCCACGCGGCACATGCGGTACTTGTAGTCCGGACTCTCGCAGCGCAGGGAGATCGCCTGGTCCCAACCCGGACCCGGGCGCCAGCCGCCGCTGTTGCCGCCGTCGTCACCGCTCCAGCGGCGCTGCACGCGGAACACCGCCTCGCAGCCGCCGTCGACCCAGATGCCGGCGCGATTCCAGCCCCAGTTGCGGCCTTCCTCGCAGAAGGTCTTGGAAATGCCCTTCGCGACGACGACGCGGCTGCCGCGGCCGGTGTCCACCTGGCAGAAGTTGTAGCGGAACTCGTTGCTTCCGCAACGCACTTCGATGTCGCGATCCCAGCCCGGCCCCGGACGCCAGTCGCCGTACTGGGCGGCGCCGGCCGCGCCGACGACGGCGGCGACGTGCGAGGCGTCCTGCGCGACGACCGAACCGGCCGCGAGCGTGAGCGCCGCGCCGAAAATTCCGCAGAGCAGTTTGCGCATTGCGATTCTCCCCTTTTCGATGTTGGAAAGCGCCGCAAGTCTAGAGCATCCGTATGAACGGATGGCATCTGGACGGCGCGCTCACGCGTCGCCGGAGCCGCCCGGCTTGGCCGCATCCTTCGCGGCTGGCTTGTCGGCCTTCGGCGTCCCGGCCGGCTCGCTCTTGGCCGGAGCCGGCACGTCGTCCTTCGCGGCGAGGTTGCGCTTGGCGTCGCCTTCCTTCTTGAAATCGGTCTCGTACCAGCCGCTGCCGGCGAGGCGGAAGGCCGGCGCGGTCAGGCGGCGACGGACACGCGGCTGGCCGCATTCGGGGCACTCGACCGGGTCGGGGTCGGAAATCTTCTGCAGGCGATCGAACACCGCTGCGCAGGCCTGGCACTCGAATTCGTAGATCGGCATACGTGCTTCCATCGGATCTGGGCGGCGCCCCGGACGGCGCCGCGACGGGCGTGCAGGATGCTGCCGCCGCGGAGAATTGCAAGTCCCGGCCCGCCCGGCGGCGAGGCGGACCGCCGCGTTTGCAGCCCCGCAAACGCGCCCCGAGCACGAAGGAAACACGGCGGAAAGGCAACGGCAATGCCGCGCAAACGCGCCGCGCGGCGGTCGCGTGGAATAGTCGGCGGGCCACGCGGATCGCGGGCTTTCGCGGCGCGGGGCGATCTTCACTTTCTGCAACAGGACACGTCATCCATGATCACGCACGTTCCCAAGCTTTCCCTGTTCCTGCTCGCCGCCCTCGCCGCGGGCAGCCTCCACGCGCAGGCGATCCGCTCCCATGGCGAGGGCGGCGCCGTCGTCACCGATCGCACGATCGACGGCCGGCGGGTGACGAGAACCCAGGCCGTGCCGGCATGGCAATCCACCGCGTGGACGGCGCCCGCCCCGGCCGACGCCGACGTCTGCGGTGCGACCGCCGTCGCCTGGCACGGCCAGACATTGCCGGACGGCGAGGCCGGCACGCTGAACCCGATCGCCTTCATGCGCCCGGCGACGATCAACGCCGGCGGCCACATCGCGTTCACCGCCAAGGTCGATGACGCGGACCGCAACCAGGGCACCTTCACCGCCGATGCGCAGGGCCTGCACATCGTCGCGCTCGGCTGCGGCGCGGACGGCGGCTATGGCTCGACCGGGACCTGCGGCGATCCGACCCCGATCGGCGGAACGTTCGGCGGCTTCTTCCGCGACACCTTCGCCGCGCCGGACATCAACGACGGCGGCGACGTGCTGTTCCTCGCCGACGTGGTCGGCGGCAGCGCGCCGCGCGGCCTGTTCCTGTATCGCGCCGCCGAGGCCTCGATCGTCAAGGTCGCCGCGGTCGGCGACCCCTCGCCGCTCGGCGGCTCGATCAGCATGCTCGGCCCGGGCAGCCTCAACAACGCCGGCACGGTCGCGTTCCTCGCGGTTACTCACGGCAGCGACTTCGCCGACATCCTGCTGTGGCGGAACGGCAAGGTGACCAAGTACGTCGCCGCCGGCGACCCGGCGCCGGACGGCGGCACCTTCACCGCGATCGCCACCGAACTGTGGGGCTACCAGGACGGCACCTCGATCGCCGGCGGTCCGGCGCCGAGCCTGAACCAGAAAGGCCAGATCGCGTTCCGCGGCTACGTCGACGGCGGCGTCTCCGCCGGCGGCCTGTTCCTCAGCACCGAAGGCCAGCACGAATGGCTGGTGAAGGCCGGCGACGATGCGCCGGGCGGCGGCACCTACGCCGATTTCCAGGCGCCGATCCTCAACAACGCCGGCGAGATCGCGTTCTTCGCCAATACCAGCGGCGGGCCGGAAGCGATCTGGGTGGCCGGCAAGCCGGCTTCGTGGCGACGCGCCCTCGCGCCCGGCGACGAGATCGACGGCGGCACCGCGCAGGTGCTGGCCTACTCGCGCAATCCGATGCGCGCGCTGGCCGACAACGGCGACCTGGTGCTGTGGACCAGCCGCGTCATGCAGGACGGCAACGAACGCGGCACCGCCTTCATCCGCCACGCCGACGCCAGCGCGCAGGTGCTCGCCGTGCAGGGCACCGAAGCTCCGTTCGGCGGCTTCTGGGGCGGCTCGATGGATGCGTGGCCGGCGATGAACAACGCCAACCAGGTGCACATCGGTTCGGCCACCCCGGGCTTCGCGCTGTCCTCGGACGTGATCGTGACGCCCTGTCCGAGCGTGACCGACCGCCTGTTCGAGGACGGCTTCGACGGCTGACGGGTTTCCCCAACCGCCGGCGATGCGCAGCGCGCAGGCGCGCGCGTCGCCGGCGGCTTTTCGCGTTCTCATGGAACGCAGGCGACTCGCGTCGATCGCGAGCGCCTCACGCGGTCGCTTCGGAGCTTGCCTTCGACGAGCCGGCCCGAGCGACCCTCGCGACGCCTGCCGAGCTGTACGTCCGCCCCTTCGGGTTTTCGTCCCGTTCTTGCGTATCGGCCTGCACCAGGCATCGATCACGAGAGGAACGACCATGCACGCGCCCCGCTCCGGTTCCGCACGCACCACGCGCCGCAGCGCGCTCGCCGCCGCGATTCTCGCGACGTTCGGCGCCACCGCCGTCGCGTACGCGGACGCGCCGCGCGCGCCGAAGCTGCCCGACGCGCACGCGATCCTCGGCCTCGCGGCCGCGCGCCCGGTCCCGGCGCAGCCGCGGAACGCCTCCACGCGCCCGGCCAGCACCATCACCGTCGCCAACTGCGACGACGACGGCACCGGCAGCCTGCGCTGGGCGCTGAGCCTCGCCACCGACGGCGACGGCATCGACCTTTCCCAGCTCACCTGCAGCACGATCACGCTGACCAGCGGCATGCTCGTCAACAGCCATGCGATCAGCCTGAGCGGCCCCGGCGCCGACCGGCTCGCCATCGACGGCAATGCAGCCGACCGCGTGCTCTACAGCGCCGCCGCGATCGAAATCAGCGATCTCGCCCTGGTCAACGGCCGCAGCGGCGACGCCGGCGGATGCCTGGCCGTCGCCAATGCCGACACCACCCTGACCCGCGTCACCGTCAGCGGCTGCATCGCCGGCGACGGCAACGACAACGCCGTCGGCGGCGGCATCCTGGCAACCGGGGGCGGCGCAGTCACGCTCGTCTCCAGCCGCGTCAGCGGCAACACCGCGCATGGCCTGCGCAACGCCTACGGCGCCGGCATCGCGATGCTCAACGACGGCGGCGAACTCACCCTCGTCGACAGCCGCGTGGACGGCAACCACGCCTACGCCGACAACGGCATCGCCATCGGCGCCGGCTTCGTCGTCGCCGGAGCAGCGACGACGACGCTGCTCCAGAACAGCGTCATGGAAGACAACCGGGCGATCTCGACCACCGACACGGGTATCGCCGGCGGCGGCGTCGTGCTCGGCTCGTCGAGCAGCAACCTCGGACAGCTCGCCGTGCACGGCGGCCGCATCTCGGGCAACCTCGCCGAAGGCGCGACCGCGGAAGGCGGCGGCCTCGTCGCCGGCAACGCGCAGATCCTCGTCGACGACGGCTGCGTCGTCTCCGCCAACATCGCGCGCTCGACCGTCGCACAGCCAACCGGCGAATTCACCGCCGGCGGCGGCGGACTCTTCGCCGCACCCGGTTCGACGCTTGCGCTCACCGATGCCCTGGTCTCCGGCAACCAGGCCATCGCGGCCAACGGCAACGCCGGCGGCGGCGGCGTGCACACGCTCATTGCCGTGGTCGCGACCCGCAGCACGGTGCGCGACAACCTCGCGCAATCGGTCGCCGGCAAGAGCTACGGCGGCGGCATCGCGGGCGGTGTCGCCAGCCTCAGCGTCACCGTGCCGATCGAACTCCACGCCAGCACGATCGCCGGCAACACGGCACGCTCGAACGGCGTCGACGCCGGCAGCCGCGGCGGCGGCGTGGATGCCTTCGGTCCGATCCAGGCGGCCTACAGCACGGTCAGCGCCAACACCGCCGTCGTCACCGGCAACGGCAGCACGGTGCGCGGCGGCGGCCTGGCGACGATCTGCCAGGGCTCCGTCACGAACTGCGACATCACCCTCAGCGCCAGCACCGTGTCCGGCAACACGGCCGGCGGCGGCGATGGCGACGGTGGCGGCGTGGCCGCGGCGACCGGCAGCGTCGTCGCCTACAACTCGACCATCGCGTTCAACCGCGCGCCGGGCCGCGGCGGCGGCCTGATCGCCGCGGTCGGCGCGCAGTCCAAGGCGGTCAGCACGATCGTCGCCGACAACGACGCCCCGGCTGGTGCCGACGTCAGCCTTCCGCTCGGCGCCAGCGGCACATTGACCGTCATCGGCGAACACAACCTGATCGTCGACGCGTCCGGCAGCGTCACATTGCCCAACGACACCCTGATCGCCGATCCGCTGCTGCTGCCGCTCGCCAACAACGGCGGCACCACGGCGACGCACGCGCTGGCCGCATGCAGCCCGGCGGTCGATGCCGGCAGCAACCTGTCGGGGCTCGATTCCGATCAGCGCCTGGCGCCGTATGCGCGGGTTTCCGGCAGCGCCGCCGACGTCGGCGCGTTCGAGCGCCAGCCGGATGCGGACCGGATTTTCGAGAATGGGTTCGAGGCGTCGCCTTGCCCGTGAAGAAAGGAGCGCCGGCACGCGCGGCGCTCCAGCAAGGTTCCGACGCCATGCCCGCGAAAGCGGCGGTACCTACCGACAGCGGAAGGCTGGTCATCCGCATGGCTTCCGGCACCGCCAAGCACGATGGATGCCCGCTTTCGTGGGCATGACGTCATTTTGGCGCGCCGCGATCACGCACGTCGCGGACGCCGCGTCTTCCTCAACAGCGTGCGAATACCCAAGGGGCGCCGGCCCGCGTGGCGCTCCGGCGAGGTTCCGACGCCATGCCCGCGAACGCGGGAATCCATGTTGATTCCAGCACGGCCAGGCACGACGGATGTCCGCTTTCGCGGGCGTGACGCCGTTGTTCAGCGCATCGCGATCACGCGCCTGGCCGGTGCTGAGCCGGCCTCAACGGCGCGCGAACACCAGATGCCCGCCTTCGGCATCCACGCGCACCGCATCGCCCGGCTGGAACCGGCCTTCGAGGATCTGCTTCGCCAGCGGATTCTCCAGCTGCTGCTGGATCGCGCGCTTGAGCGGCCGCGCGCCGTAGACCGGATCGAAGCCGATGTTGCCCAGCAGGTCGAGCGCCTTGTCCGACAGCTCCAGCTTCAGCTGCCGCTCGGCCAGGCGCCTGGCCAGGTACTCGGTCTGGATGCGCGCGATCGCGCGGATCTGCTTCTTGTCGAGCGCGCGGAACACGACGATCTCGTCGAGGCGGTTGATGAATTCCGGCCGGAAGTGCGCCTGCACGACGCCCATCACGGCGGCCTTCATCTTCGTGTAGTCCTCCTCGTCGTCGCCGTCGGCGCGGCCTTGATCAACCATGTCCTGCACGTACTGCGAGCCGAGGTTTGAGGTCATCACGATGACCGTGTTGCGGAAATCGACCGTGCGGCCCTGGCCGTCGGTCAGGCGGCCGTCGTCGAGCACCTGCAGCAGGATGTTGAACACGTCGTGATGCGCCTTCTCGACCTCGTCGAGCAGGATCACGCTGTACGGACGCCGCCGCACCGCCTCAGTCAGGTAGCCGCCCTCCTCGTAGCCGACGTAGCCCGGCGGCGCGCCGATCAGGCGGCTGACCGAGTGCTTTTCCATGAACTCGCTCATGTCGATGCGCACCATCGCATCGGCCGAGTCGAACAGGAATTCGGCCAGCGCCTTGCACAGCTCGGTCTTGCCGACGCCGGTGGGACCTAAGAACAGGAACGAGCCGTTCGGCCGGTTCGGGTCGGACAGGCCCGCGCGCGAGCGGCGGATCGCGTCGCTGACCGCGCGCACGGCCTCGTTCTGGCCGACCACGCGCTTGTGCAGCACCTCTTCCATGCGCAGCAGTTTCTCGCGCTCGCCTTCGAGCATCTTGCTGACCGGAATGCCGGTCCAGCGCGCGACGACTTCGGCGATCTCCTCGGCGGTGACCTTGTCCTGCAACAGGGTGAAGCCCTTGGTCTCGGCTTCCTGCGCGGCCTTGAGCTGCTTTTCCAGTTCGGGAATCGTGCCGTACTGGATCTCGCTCATCTTGGCGTAGTCCTGCCGGCGCTGCGCGGCCTCCAGGTCCAGCCGCGCGGCCTCGATCTGCTCCTTGATCCGGGTCGCGCCCTGCAGGGTGGCCTTCTCGGACTTCCACACTTCCTCGAGATCGGAATACTCGCGCTCGAGCGTGCCGATCTCCGTCTCCAGATCGGCCAGGCGCTGCTTGGATTCGGCGTCCTTCTCCTTCTTCAACGCCTCGCGCTGGATCTTCAGCTGGATCAGGCGGCGCTCCTTGCGGTCGAGCTCCTCCGGCTTGGAGTCGATCTCCATGCGGATGCGCGAGGCGGCCTCGTCCATCAGGTCGATGGCCTTGTCCGGCAGCTGGCGGTCGGGGATGTAGCGGTTGGACAGGGTCGCCGCGGCGACGATCGCCGGATCGGTGATCTCCACGCCGTGATGCACGGCGTACTTCTCCTTCAGGCCGCGCAGGATCGCGATGGTGTCCTCCACGCTCGGCTCGCCGACGAACACCTTCTGGAAGCGGCGCTCGAGCGCGGCGTCCTTCTCGATGTACTTGCGGTACTCGTCGAGCGTGGTTGCGCCGATGCAGTGCAGCTCGCCGCGCGCGAGCGCGGGCTTGAGCATGTTGCCGGCGTCCATCGCGCCCTCGGCCTTGCCGGCGCCGACCATCGTGTGCAGCTCGTCGATGAACAGGATGATCTGGCCTTCCTGCTTGGCCAGGTCGTTGAGCACGCCCTTCAGGCGCTCTTCGAACTCGCCGCGGAACTTCGCGCCGGCGATCAGCGCGCCCATGTCGAGCGAAAGCACGCGCTTGTCGCGCAGGCCCTCGGGCACCTCGCCGTTGACGATGCGCTGCGCGAGGCCCTCGACGATCGCGGTCTTGCCGACGCCGGGCTCGCCGATCAGCACCGGATTGTTCTTGGTGCGCCGCTGCAGCACCTGGATCACGCGGCGAATCTCTTCATCGCGGCCGATGACCGGATCGAGCTTGCCCTTCTCCGAGCGTGCGGTCAGGTCGATGGTGTACTTCTCCAGCGCCTGGCGCTGGTCTTCGGCGTTTTCCGACTGCACCTTCTCGCCTCCGCGCATCTTCTCGATCGCCGCCTCGATGGCCGCCTTCTTCGCGCCGGCCGCCTTCAGCGCCTCGCCGACCTCGCCCTTGTCGTCGAGCGCGGCGAGCACGAACAGCTCCGACGCGATGAACGCGTCGCCGCGCTGCTGCGCCAGCTTGTCGGTGAGGTTGAGCAGGCGGTTGAGGTCGTTGGACACGTTCACGTGCCCTTCCTGCCCGGCGACCTTCGGCAGGCGGTCGAGCTGCTGCCCCACGCGCGTGCGCAGCGCGGGCACGTTGACGCCGGCCTGCGCCAGCAGCGGCACGGTCGAGCCGCCCTGCTGGTCGAGCAGCGCGGCGAGCAGGTGCACCGGTTCCATCATGTTGTGGTCGCGCCCCACCGCCAGGCTCTGCGCATCGGCGAGCGCCTGCTGGAAACGCGAAGTCAGTTTGTCCGTTCGCATCGGATGATCCTCGTCGAATGCTTGCAAGACCGGGCCGTTGCGGTTCGCGGCGATGCTTGCGACGCGCCGGTCCGGCACGTCGCCCAATCGCCTGGAACCCCCGCTCCGACCCCGGCTGGAATGGATCCAAGGTAGGTCGCGCGGGGCGCCGCTTCAAGGTTGCCAATGTTTTCCAATCGCGACGCAAACGTTCGCAATGTGCCGCGTGCGGAGCCCTAGACTGCGCCCGCATCGCGGTGTTTCGCCGCCGGCCGGCACGGCCTGCGACCGTCTGCCGCGACGCCTGAAGGAGGTTCGCATGTTCGACGCATTGATCCGCGACGCCGCCGAGCGCTTCGGACTCGGCGAGCGGGCGCGTGGGCTGCTCGGGGCCCTGCTGTCCATCGTCTTCGACGAGCGCAACGGCGGCATCGCCGGACTGCTTGCGAAGTTCCGCCGCCACGGCGCGGGCGACCTGTTCGCGTCCTGGATCGGCAACGCCCAGCCGAAGCCGATCGAGCCGCGCCAGCTGGAGAGCGTGCTCGGTCCCGAAGCGATTTCCGAACTGGCCAGCCGGCTCGGTGCCGCGCGCGGACCGACCCTGGATGCCGCAGTGACGATGCTGCCGAAGCTGATCGGCACGCTGACCCAGAACGGCCAGCTGCCCACGCGCGCGCCGAAAGCGGTCGGCCAATACATGAACGACTTCAACCGCGTCGGCGAATGGAGGCTGGCCACGCAGCGGGCCGCCGGCACGCAGGCGCACGTCAGCCTCGCCCCCGGCCTGGGCTGGGTGAAATGGGCGCTGCTGCTCGCGGTGCTGCTGGCGCTCGGGCACTGCGTGCTGTACCGGGCTCCGGACGCCCTGGCCCCGCCGGTACCGGGCCGCGTCGCGTCCGTGCAGGGCGTTCCGGCGCCGACGGCCGAACCGATGCTGTCGCTGTCCAGCGACGGCGGCCGGATCCGCTATTCCGGGCGGCTCGGTTCGGCCGGGGACCGCAACCGCCTGGCCGACGCGCTGGGCGATGCCGCCGGTGCCGGCCGCGTCAGCGGCAGCGTGACGATCGACGCGAACACCAAGCCGGCCCCCTGGCTCGACTCGCTGATCGCGCTGCTGCCCGAACTGCTCAAGGCCTCGGGCGCGAAACTCGAGATCGAAGGCAACGTGATCACGCTCGACGGCCCGCTCGCGCAGGAGCAGCGCCGGGTTCTCGACGGATTGCTGCGCAACCTGTTCGACAGCCATTTCGTGGTCGTGCCCAGGCAGGCCGCCGAAGGCGCACCGCCGGATGCCAGCGGATCGCTCGCCCCCTCGGCCAGCGGATACGTCACCAAGGACTTCGACGACGAAAGCCGCGCGCGCCGCCGCGCCGTCTTCTCCGACGCCGGCTGACGGGCCGCGGCAGGCCGCGGCCGCTCAGGCGCGCCAGATCAGGGTCGCGAAACGACCGGTCTGGCGATCGCGCCGGTAGGAGTAGAAGCGCGCGTCCGCATACGTGTCGAAGCCGCCGCCGTACACCTTCCCGACACCCGCCGCGGCGAGCCGGCGGCGCGCCAGCGCGTAGAGATCGCAGTGCCAGTGGCCCGGCCGGGTCGCGGCGAAGGCTTCCGCCGCGCCGGCGTCGGCGTCGACGAAGGCAGCGTGCACTTCCTCGCCGACCTCGTACGAGCGCGCACCGATGGCCGGTCCCAGCCAGACCAGCAATTCCGCCGGCGGCACGCCCAGACGCGCGATCGTCGCCTCGACGACGCCGGCGGCGAGGCCGCGCCAGCCCGCGTGGGCCGCGGCGAACGCGGCGCCGTCGGCGCTGCAGAACAGGATCGGCAGGCAGTCGGCGGTCAGGATCGCCAGCACCGACCGGCCGCTGCGCGATACCGCCGCGTCGGCGGCGCCTTCCTCGCCCGGCCCGCCGAGGTCGGCGTCAAACACGTCCACGCCGTGGACCTGGCGCAGCCAGCACGGCCGCGAAGGCAGCTGCAGCGCTTCGACCAGGGCCACCCGGTTTGCCGCGACGGCGGCCGGATCGTCGCCGCAGCGCGCGCCGAGGTTGAAGGCGTCGAACGGCGGCGCCGAACTCCCGGGCATGCGCCGCGTGGTGGCGACCGCGCGGATGGCCGGCGGCGCCGGCCAGTCCGGAACGACCCGGTCGGCCTCGCTGAGGATCGCCGGCGCCTCGCGTTCGATTTCGCTCATCCCCAGGCCGGCCGTCAGCGCGCGTGCTCGCGCGTGTCCGCGCGCAGCGCCGCGAGCAGCGCCTCCATGTCGGCCGGCCGCTCGGCTTCCACCGCGATCGACTTGCCGCTCCTGGGATGCAGGAATTCCAGCTTCTCCGCGTGCAGCGCCTGGCGGCGGAAGGCGCGCAGCGCCTCGACGAGCTGCGGCGTGGCGCCCTTGGGCAGCTTGAGCAGGCCGCCGTACTGCGGATCGCCGATCAGCGGATGCTTCACGTGCGCCATGTGCACGCGGATCTGGTGCGTGCGCCCGGTTTCGAGCCGGCACTCGACCAGGGTCATCGCGCGGAACCGCTCGCGCACGCGGTAGTGGGTGACCGCCTCGCGGCCGTCCTCGCGCACCGCCTGCTTGAGGCGGTCGTGCGGATGGCGGCCGATCGGGGCGTCGACGCGGCCGCCGGCGATCATCGCGCCGTAGACGATCGCGGCGTACTGCCGGTGCACGTCACGCGCGGACAGCTGCTCGACCAGCGAGGTGTGCGCGCGCATGGTGCGCGCCACCACCATCAGGCCCGAGGTGTCCTTGTCGAGCCGGTGCACGATGCCGGCGCGCGGGATCCCGGCCAGCTTCGGATCGTGGTGCAGCAGCGCGTTCTGCAGGGTTCCGGCCGGATTGCCCGCACCCGGGTGCACGACCAGGCCGGGCGGCTTGTTGACCACCAGCACGTCGGCGTCCTCGTGGCGAATGTCGAGCGCGATCGCCTCCGGCTCGGCGCCGACCTCGCGCTCGGTGCGCACGCGCAGCGCGACCGCCTCGCCGCCGCGCACGAGATGGCGCGGCGCCACGGTGGCGCCGTCGAGCCGGGCGTCGCCGGACTTGATCCAGGTGGTCAGGCGCGAGCGCGAGTAGTCCGGAAACAGTTCCGCCAGGACCTGGTCGAAGCGGCGGCCGGCCATTTCGACCGGCACCGCGGCGTTCAGGTGGGATTCGGGGTCATTCATCGGAAAATCCTGCCGCTGGCGCGTTTCCAGCGCGAACGGCGTTCGGGTTATGATCGTCGTTTGAAGCCGGCGCCGACCCGCCCGGCGGTTCGGTGGAACGCGTTGCCAGCGGCCTCGACTCCGCGCCACGCGGCGCGACCGTTCCATTTCATTCCCCATCATCGCAGAGCCTGCCGCCCGCATGCGAGTTTCCCGAAATCTCCGCTTCGTCCTGCGCCTCGCGCTGATCGTGCTGCTCGCGGCCCTCGCCGGCTGCTCGCTGTTCAACCGCGGCAAGAAGAAAGGCGACGCCGCCGACACGCTGCCGGTGGAGCAGGTCTACCAGCGCGGCACCGAGCTGCTCGAAGGCGGCAACTACGACGGCGCCGAGCGCGTCTACCAGCGCCTGATCTCGCGCTTCCCGTTCGGCCCCTACACCGAGCAGGCGCAGCTCAACCTCGGCTACGTCCAGTACAAGGCGGACAAGCCCGAGGAGGCGTACTCGTCGGTCAACCGCTTCATCAAGACGTATCCGACCAACAAGCACATCGACTACGCCTACTACCTGCGCGGCCTGATCAACTTCAACCGCTCGGCCGGCTTCCTCGAGCGCCACATCGGCCAGGACATGACCCGGCGCGACCAGGCCTTCCAGCGCCAGTCCTTCGACGACTTCAGCTCGCTGATCAGCCGCTACCCGCAGAGCCGCTACGCCGCCGACAGCCGCCAGCGCATGATCTACCTGCGCAACGAGATGGCGCAGGCCGACCTGCACATCGCGTTCTTCTACCTCAAGCGCAACGCCTACGTCGCCGCGGCCAACCGCGCCAAGTCGATCATCGAGACCTATCCGCAGACGCCGCAGGCGGGCGACGCGCTGGCGATCATGGTCGAAAGCTATCGCAAGCTCGGCCAGGACAAGCTCGCCGACGACGCCGAGGGCGTGCTCAAGCTGAACTATCCGGACCACCCGTTCCTGCGCGGCGACTGGCCGAACTACCGCTCGAACTGGTGGAAGATGATTCCGCTGATGAACCGCAGCTAGAAGCGCTTCGGACTTTTCCCGCGCCGCGCGGCTGCTGCGCGCCCGGCGCGACGGCCTTCGACGTTCCGACGGAACTCCTTGGCGTGATGCCCGCGGACGCGGGCATCCATCGAAAAGCCCTGGATCCGGCGCCTGCGGGAACGGTGCCGGCAGCGCCGTTCCCTATCGCCAGCCCGACGTGATCGGATAGCGCCGCTCGCGCCCGAACGCGCGGTGCGAGATCTTCGGACCCGGCGCGGCCTGATGCCGCTTCCACTCGCTGATGCGGACCAGGCGCAGCACCCGATCGACGGTATGCGCGTCGAAGCCGGCGCGGACGATGTCGTCGCGCGACTGCTCCTGATCGACGTAGCGGTAGAGGATCGCGTCGAGCGTGTCGTAGGGCGGCAGCGAGTCCTGGTCGGTCTGGTTCTCGCGCAGCTCCGCCGAGGGCGCCCGCTCGATGACCTCGACCGGGATCACCGGCGCGCCGCCGACCGTGTTGCGCCACGCCGCCAGGGCGTAGACCTCGGTCTTGTACAGGTCCTTGATCGGCGCGTAGCCGCCGCACATGTCGCCGTAGATCGTCGCGTAGCCGACCGCGTACTCGCTCTTGTTGCCGGTGGTCAGCAGCAGGCCGCCGTACTTGTTCGACAGCGCCATCAGGATCGCGCCGCGGCATCGCGACTGCAGGTTCTCCTCGGTCGCGTCGACCTCGCGCCCGGCGAACGCGGGCGCCAGCGCCTCGACGAAGCCGCGGAACGGCGCCTCGATCGGAATCGTCAGGATCTCCACTCCGGCTGCACGCGCCTGCCGTTCGGCAAGGTCGTTGCTCAGGCCCGAGGTGTAGCGCGACGGCAGGCGCACGCCGGTGACGTTCTGCGCGCCGAGCGCGTCGACGGCGATCGCCAGCACCAGGGCCGAATCGATGCCGCCGGAGAGGCCGATCCAGACCTTCGAGAAGCCGTTCTTCTCGCAATAGTCGCGCGTGCCGCGCACCACCGCGCGCCACGCCAGCGCCTCGCGGCTCTCGTCGCCATCGGCGGGCCAGCTCACCGGCGCGAACTTGCGCGTCGAGCGGTCGTAGTCGGCGACCAGCCAATGATCCTCGAAGGCGCGCGCGGCGGGATGGATGTGTCCGTCGCCGTCGGCCAGCACCGAAGCGCCGTCGAAGACCAGCGCGTCCTGGCCGCCGACGACGTTGAGATAGGCCAGCGCGGCGCCGGTTTCCTTCACGCGCATGGCGAGCAGGGCGTCGCGCTGCGCGTGCTTGTCGCGCTCGAACGGCGAGGCATTGGGCACCAGCACCAGCTCGGCGCCGGCGCGCGCGGTGTCGGCCAGGGGTTCGGCGAACCACAGGTCCTCGCAGATCACCAGCCCGACCGCCACGCCGTCGACGTCGAACACGCAGGCGCCGCCGTCGGGATCGATCTCGAAATAGCGGCGCTCGTCGAACACCGCGTAGTTGGGCAGCTCGCGCTTGCGATAGGTGGCCGCCACGGCGCCGTCGCGCAGCACGCTCGCCGCGTTGTAGACGACCGCACCGGCCGCCTGCGGCCAGCCGACCACGGCGACGATGCCGTGCACGCCCTGCGCCAGCCGCCGCAGCGCTTCCTCGCATTCGGCCAGAAAGCTCGGGCGCAGCAGCAGGTCTTCCGGCGGATAGCCGCTGATCGCCAGCTCCGGAAACAGCACGAGGTCGGCGCCGTGCACGTCGCGCGCCTGCGCGATCAATGCGGCGATGCGCTCGGCGTTTTGCGCGACGGCGCCGACCGGAAAATCGAACTGGGCGAGAGCGATGCGGAGCGGAGCCATGTGGCGCGAGACGGCAGCGGGAATCCCCAATGATAGTCCTTCGCCGGCCCGCCCGTGCCCGGAGCGCACGAACAGCGCCGCAAAAAAAAAGCCGCGGATCGCTCCGCGGCTTTCCCTGCGAAGACCGATCGCCGATCGGCCTACTTCATCTTCGCGGCCAGCGTCTTGCCCAGGTCCGCCGGCGACTTCACCGTCGTCACGCCGGCCTTCTCCAGCGCGGCGAACTTCGCCGCCGCCGTGCCCTTGCCGCCGGAGATGATCGCGCCGGCGTGGCCCATGCGCTTGCCCGCGGGCGCGCTGGCGCCGGCGATGAAGGCCACCACGGGCTTCTTGACGTATTCCTCGATGAACTCGGCCGCTTCCTCCTCGGCGCTGCCGCCGATCTCGCCGACCATGATGATGCCTTCGGTCTGCGGGTCGTCCTGGAACAGCTTCAGGCAGTCGATGAAGTTGAGGCCGTTGATCGGGTCGCCGCCGATGCCGATGCAGGTCGACTGGCCGAGGCCGACGTTGGTGGTCTGGAACACGGCTTCGTACGTCAGCGTGCCGGAGCGCGAGACGATGCCGACCTTGCCCGGCTTGTGGATGTGGCCGGGCATGATGCCGATCTTGCACTCGCCCGGCGTGATGATGCCGGGGCAGTTCGGACCGATCAGCACGGTGTCCGGATAGCTCTTCAGCACGTTCTTCACGCGCAGCATGTCCAGCACCGGAATGCCTTCGGTGATCGCCACGATGACCTTCACGCCGGCGTCGGCGGCCTCGAGGATCGCGTCGGCCGCGAACGGCGGCGGCACGAAGATCATCGACGCGTCGGCGCCGGTGTCGTTCACCGCGTCGAGCACGGTGTTGTAGACCGGCAGGCCGACGTGCTCGGTGCCGCCCTTGCCCGGTGTCACGCCGCCGACCAGCTTGGTGCCGTATTCGAGCGCCTGCTCGGAGTGGAATGTGCCCTGCTGGCCGGTGAAGCCCTGGGTGATGACCTTGGTGTTCTTGTTGACCAAAACGCTCATGGATTAGTCCTTCGAATTTGCCTTGCCGTCATTCCCGCGCGGGCGGGAATCCAGCTTCGTTCTCGTCAATGGATGCCCGCTTGCGCGGGCATGACGTCGGACGGATGGGTTGCGCCTCGGGTCACGCGGCCGCTTTCACGGACGCGACCGCCTTCTGCGCCGCGTCGTTCAAGTCGTCGGCGGGCGTGATCGCCAGCCCGGAGTTCGCGAGCAGCTCGCGGCCCTTCTCCACGTTGGTGCCCTGCAGGCGCACGATGACCGGAATGGTCAGGCCGACTTCCTTCACCGCGGCGATGATGCCCTCGGCGATCAGGTCGCAGCGCACGATGCCGCCGAAGATGTTGACCAGGATCGCGCGCACCTTGTCCGACGAAAGAATCAGCTTGAACGCTTCCGTCACGCGCTCCTTGGTGGCGCCGCCGCCGACGTCGAGGAAGTTGGCCGGCTCGCCGCCGGCCAGCTTGATCACGTCCATCGTCGCCATGGCGAGGCCGGCGCCGTTGACCATGCAGCCGATGTTGCCGTCCATCGTGACGTAGTTGAGGTTGTTCTTGATCGCGGCGGCTTCGGCCGGATCTTCCTGCGACTCGTCGCGCATCGCGGCGAGCTTGGGATGACGGAACTCGGCGTTGTCGTCGGAATTGACCTTGCCGTCCAGCGCCATCAGGTCGCCGCTGCCGACGATCGCCAGCGGATTGAGCTCGACCAGGGCCAGGTCCTGCTCGTTGAACAGCTTGTACAGGCCGAGCATGATCTTGGTCAGCTGGTTCGCCTGCTTGGCGTTCAGGCCCATGTCGAAGGCGAGCTTGCGGCACTGGTACGGCTGCAGGCCCTCGACGAAGTTGATCTCCAGCGTGTGGATGTCTTCCGGGGTGTCGCGCGCGACCTGCTCGATGTCGACGCCGCCCTGCGCCGAGGCGATGAACGAGACGGCCTTGGTGCCGCGGTCGACCAGGATCGACAGGTACAGCTCCTTGACGATGTCGCTGGCGTCGGTGACCAGCACCAGGTTGACCGGCAGAGCGCGGCCGCCGGACTGGTAGGTTTCCATGTTCTTGCCGAGCATGCCGGCCGCGGCCGCCTTGACGTCGTCGAGCGACTTGCAGAACTTGACGCCGCCGGCCTTGCCGCGGCCGCCGGCGTGGATCTGCGCCTTCACCATCCACTGCTCGCCACCGAGCGAGCGGGCCGCTTCGACGGCCTCGTCGGGCGTGGCCGCGACCTTGCCCGGAGGCACCGCGATGCCGTAACTGGCGAACAATTCCTTGGCTTGGTATTCGTGGAAATTCATGAGGCACCTTGAGAAGGGGACGCGCAAGGGCGGCGCAGACAGCGCGCCGCGGAAGCGCAATCCGGAGAGCGGCCGGCACGTCGCCGGCCGCGAAACGGACGCCTATTCTCGGGGAAGGCCCGTTTGAAATCAAAAGACGGGAATGTTTCGCCGCAGGCGTGCCGCGCACCCGCTTCGCCCCGGGCGCACTCGTTATACTCCCGCCGCATGGGGACGCCGTGACCGCAGACCGCAGAGCACGCAGCAGCGCCGACATGCCGGGCGACATCACCCGGCGCGAGCTGTATTTCTTCAATCTGTACCGCTGCCTCGAGGCGGTGGTCTACGTCGCGCTGACGTACAGTCCCTACGCGATCGAGTGGATCAAGCTGGCCCACCCGCTGCTCGGCCAGGTGGCCTCCGGCGCCTATCTGGCGGTCTCGCTGGCGCTGCTGGTCGGAACCGACCGCCTGCGCGCGCGACTGGCCGACGGCATCAGCCTGGCGCTGCTGATCGACATCCTCGCCTCCTCGCTGATGCTGGCCTCGATCACCGGCTACGAGGCCATCTCGCTGATGGTGCTGGTCAACGTCGGCATCGCCTCCCTGCTGCTGCCGCGGCGCGCGTTCCTGTTCTCGACGATCGCCGCGCTCGGTCTCATCGCTCCTTATTTCTACGGCCACTTCTTCGACACCGCGTTCTCGCAGCCGCCGCTGGAGACCGCGGCGATCGTGATCGCCTACTTCGTCGTCGCCCTGCTGCTGCGCCACGTCGGCCTGCACATGCGCGCGACCGAAGCGCTGGCGGAAAAGCGCGGCGTCGACCTGCTCAACCTCGAGCAGGTCAACGAACTGATCATCCAGCGCATGAAGACCGGCGTGCTGCTGGTCGACGCCAGCAACGCGATCCTGCGCATCAACGAGTCGGCCTGGCACCTGATCGGCAACCCGCCGCCGAACCAGCGCGAGCTTGGCAGTGCCGCGCCGGAGCTGTCGCGCCGCCTGTATCACTGGCGCCACTCGGGCAAGACCGAGCAGACCGCGGTGGCGCTGGCGCCGGACATGCCCGAGGTGATCCCGCGCTTCACGCGCCTGGCGCCGAATGACGACACCAACGTGCTGATCTTCCTCGACGACACCTCGCTGCTGTCGCGCCGCGCGGAGGAACTCACGCTCAGTTCGCTCGGACGGCTGTCGGCCTCGATCGCGCACGAGATCCGCAATCCGCTCGCCGCGATCCGCTACTCGGCGCAGCTGCTGGCGGAATCGCCGAAGCTGACCGCCGAGGACACGCGCCTCGTCGAGATCATCAACAACCACTGCACGCGCGCGAACGACGTCGTGGAGAACATCCTGCAGCTGTCGCGGCGCGAGCGCTCGCGCCCGGAAAGCATCGACCTCAACGCCTGGGTGCTGGCCTTCGTCGAGGACTACAAGCAGTCCAACGACCTCGGCGGCGATCACCTGCGCGCGGTCACTCAGAACCGCCGGCTGGAGGCCATGGTCGACCCGCAGCACCTGCAGCAGGTCGCCTGGAACCTGGTGCAGAACGCGTTGCGCTACGGCCGGCAGCCGAACCAGCCGGCGCGGGTGACGGTGGTCACGCGCGTGGCCGCGGACAAAGGGCCGCCGCTGATCGAGATCGTGGACCGCGGCCCCGGCATCCCGCCGAAGGTGGCCGCGCGCATCTTCGAGCCGTTCTACACGACGCACGAGTACGGAACCGGCCTGGGCCTGTACCTCGCCAAGCAGATGGCCGAGGCCAGCCAGGCCTCGCTGGAATACGTGCCGGTGGCCGGCGGCGGCGCCTGCTTCCGCATCACGCTGGCCCCCGCCGGATCGCTGCTGACCGCACGGATCGCCGGCTGAGCCGGTCCCGCTCGCCCCACCCGCGAGCCCGCGCCGCTTTGCCTTGACGCGCGTCACGCTCTACGCTTGTGCGCACCCTGAGCCCCGAACCACCCGGCATGAGCAAGCACTACGCCCTCGTCATCGACGACGAACGCGATATCCGCGAACTGCTGACGCTGACCCTGGGCCGCATGGATCTGATCGTCGACACGGCCGCGACGGTCTCCGAAGCGCGCCAGCGCCTGGGGGAACGCCGCTACGCCCTGTGCTTCACCGACATGCGCCTGCCCGACGGCACCGGCCAGGAGATCATCGCGCTGATCGCCGCGCAGTATCCGGAAACGCCGGTGGCCATGATCACCGCCTACGGCAACGTCGACGCCGCCGTCGACGCGCTAAAGGCCGGGGCCTTCGACTTCGTGTCCAAGCCGGTCGACATCAACGTGCTGCGCCGGCTGGTGCAGACCGCCCTCAAGCTGTCGGAGGAGAAGCGCAGCGAGCAGACCGCGAGCAGCTCCAAGCTGATCGGCGATTCCGCACCGATGAACCAGCTGCGCGCGACGATCGGGAAAGTCGCGCGCAGCCAGGCCCCGGTCTACGTGGCAGGCGAGTCGGGCACCGGCAAGGAACTCGTCGCGCGGCTGATCCACGAACTGGGGCCGCGTGCGAGCGCTCCGTTCGTGCCGGTGAACTGCGGCGCGATTCCGTCGGAACTGATGGAAAGCGAGTTCTTCGGCCACCGGAAGGGCAGCTTCACCGGCGCGCACGCGGACAAGGACGGCCTGTTCCACGCCGCCCAGGGGGGCACCCTGTTCCTCGACGAAGTCGCCGAACTGCCGATGCACATGCAGGTGAAGCTGCTGCGCGTGATCCAGGAAAAGGCCGTACGCCCGATCGGCGCGCGCGCCGAGATCGGCGTCGACGTGCGCATCCTGTCGGCCACGCACAAGAATCTCGCGCGGCTGGTCGAACTCGGCGCGTTCCGGCAGGACCTCTTCTACCGCATCAACGTGATCGAGCTGCGCGTGCCGCCGCTGCGCGAGCGCCGCGAGGACATCCCGCAACTCGCCGGACGCATGCTCGAGCGCCTCGCGCACGACGGCGGCGGCGACCCGGCACGGCTCGCGCCCGAAGCCCTGCAGGTCCTGCTCGGCTACGACTTCCCCGGCAACGTGCGCGAGCTGGAGAACATCCTCGAGCGCGCGGTCGCGCTGTGCGAGAACAATCGCATCGGCGTCGAGGACCTGCGCCTGCAGCCGCGCGAGCAGGGCGCCGCCGAAGCGGCCGAGACCTGGGCGAACACCCCCACGCCGCAGGCGCCTTCCTCGATCCCCTCTCCTCCTGCCGAATCCCGCGCTGCCCCGCCGGTCGCTGCCCTGGGCGACGATGCTCCTCTGCGCGGCCTGCCGAACGATCTCGCCGCGGCCGTCGCCGAAACCGAGCGTGCCGCGATCATGAAAGCGCTCGAAGCCACGCGCTGGAACCGCACCGCCGCCGCGCGCCAGCTGGGCCTCACGCTGAGGCAGCTGCGCTACCGGCTGGAGAAGCTCGGCATCGAGTAGAGGCCGCGGCGGCGATCGCCCGCCGGCGCCCGGCTTCGCGCAGATTGAAGAAGCGCCGGGTTTGCGACCGTACGTTTCCCGTATATTCCGCGCGTCTTGCATTGCGCCAGGGGCCTGCATGTCACGCTGGAAAGCCTCCGCCATCCATCTTTCGATCAGCGCCGCAATCGGCCTGGTCGCTGCCGCGCTGATCTTCGGAGTCTGGTATCCGTCGCCGTACGGCAAGGCCGCGGGGGCCACGGAACTGGTATTGCTGCTGCTCGGCGTCGACGTCGTGCTCGGCCCGCTGCTCACCTTGATCGTGTTCAAGACCGGCAAGAAGTCGCTGCGCTTCGACCTCAGCGTGATCGCGGTGCTGCAGGCCTGCGCCTTCCTCTACGGCATGTCGGTCGTCACCCGTGCCCGGCCGGCCTTCATCGTCGCCGCCGTCGATCGGTTCGTATTGGTGTCGGCCAACGATCTCGACCCGGCGGACCTTGCCCAGGGGAGCGCGCCGGAGTTCCGGTCGTTATCGTGGACGGGGCCGAAGGTGGTCGGCGCCGTTCTACCCACGAGCGGACAGGAAAGGAATGACCTGCTTTTCAGCGGAATGGCCGGCAAGGATGTCGAGAAGTTTCCGAAGCACTACGTCCCGTATGCCGATATCGCTTCTGCAATGCTCAAGGCCGCCCATCCGCTGGCCACGCTGCACGCGAAACACCCGGAAGCGGGCCCTCCCCTGGAGGCCTGGCTGCGGCAAACAGGGCGCGAAGCCGACCGTGTCGTCTGGCTGCCGCTGACCAGCCGTCGTGCCGACCTCACGGTACTGCTCGATCCTGCCGATGGGACGGTGCTGGATGCTCTTCCGATCGATCCTTGGTGACCTTCGCACCGCCCAAAAACTCTAACCAGACCTGTCACTTGTGCGCACGACAATGTCAGACCCTGACAATCCTCGCCGCGTCTTCACGCGAGCTGCGATGCAGGTCTCATCACATCGCATTCACATTCGAGAACCGCGTCACGCACACGCGGGAGGCCTCTTGGCACGGAAGCTGCTGTAGGACTCATGCGAGCCGCCGATCCAGTACCGGGCGATCGCGGACAGCGGGCCCGCCTTGCAAGGTCGGCGGCTCCAAGGGGCAAACCGGTTTTCAACACTCGAGAGGAAACACCATGAACGTCAAGAAGACTCAGGGCTTCACGCTGATCGAACTGATGATCGTCATCGCGATCATTGCGATCTTGGCTGCTATCGCACTTCCCGCCTACCAGAACTACACCGTTCGCTCGCGAGCGTCTGAAGGACTGGTCCTCGCCGACGGCCTCAAGGTCGTTGTCGCCGACAATGCCGCGAGTGGTACGGATGCGGCATCTGGCGGTTTTGCGAAGGGTTTCGATCCTGCCACCGATTTCGCCGCGACGCCGAACGTCACCGCTGCCGCCATCGACGCGGCTACGGGAGAAATCTCCATCACGACCAGCACCATCGCGGGCAACGGCACTGTCCTGTTCACGCCCGGCTACGGCGCCGGCGCGGGCACGGCTGCTGGCGGCACTGCGCTGGCCGTTGGAACGATCCCCACGTCCCAGCTCGCGTGGTACTGCCATAGCAACGATATCCCGCAGAAGTACCTCCCGAGCTCCTGCACGGGCGTCTAATCTGCAACTGCAGGAAACGATCCGAAGTAGCTTTAGAGAAGGGGGGCGTATGCCCCCCTTCTTCATTGGAGCCATTGGATTCCTACCCTCGGCAGCCCTTGAGCTCCGAGGAAGTGGCCGATGCATGGCATCATACGCGAGTCTTACTGGACCCGTTTCTATGAACGCAGTTCCCCTGCCAGGTCTTTCCGGTATTACTCGGCGGCTCGTAGCCGAGGGAGTGTTGAGCGAGAACGATGCCCGGACAGCATCGGAAGCGGCAATCCAACAGAAGATACCTCTTGGCGCATGGCTCGCTGAAAGCGGGCTTGTTTCAAGTAGCCAGATTGCGCTTGCTTCGTCAGCCGAGTTCGGCGTGCCACTACTCGACATTGGGGCACTCGATCTCAGCCAAGCGCCTATACAAGTTGTTCGTGAGGAACTCGTCACCCGGCACAAGGTCCTTCCTCTTTTCAAGCGCGGCAATCGCCTGTTCGTCGGTGTGTCCGATCCGACGAACTTGCGCGCATTGGACGAGATTAAATTCCAGTCGAATCATCTGATCGAACCCATTCTCGTTGATGCCGAACAACTCGAGCGCGCCATCGAGCAGGCCCTCAATGCTGCAGGCCCCGCAATTTCAGGACTTGATGACGCGGAAGGTCTTGAAAATCTTGATCTTGGAATGGTCAATGATGACGGAGACGCCGGCGGTGTCGACGCTAGCGCTGCAGACGATGCGCCCGTCGTCAAGTTCGTCAACAAAGTACTAGTGGATGCCATCAAGCGCGGCGCTTCTGACATACATTTCGAACCCTATGAAACTGCGTTCCGCGTACGTTTCCGCATGGATGGCATGCTACGCGCAGTAGCCGCTCCACCGGTCAAACTGAACGCCCGCATCGCTTCGCGTCTGAAGGTCATGAGCGGGCTCGACATCGCAGAACGTCGTGTTCCGCAGGATGGGCGCATCAAGCTCAACCTCTCGAAGACCAAGTCGGTCGATTTCCGAGTCAGCACTTGTCCGACCCTGTTCGGCGAGAAGATCGTACTGCGCATTCTCGACGGCTCCGCCGCGAAGATGGGCATCGAGAAGCTCGGCTACGAGGAAGATCAGAAGGCATTGTTCCTCGATGCGATCGAGAAGCCGTACGGCATGGTGCTGGTGACCGGACCGACAGGTTCGGGCAAGACGGTATCTCTGTATACCGCGCTGAACATCCTCAATACCGAAGGCCGCAACATTTCGACGGTCGAGGATCCGGTCGAAATCCGTCTTCCCGGCGTGAACCAGGTACAGCAGAACACCAAGCGCGGCATGACCTTCGCCGCCGCGTTGCGTTCGTTCCTGCGCCAGGATCCGGACGTGATCATGGTTGGCGAAATCCGCGACCTGGAAACTGCGGAGATCGCGATCAAGGCTGCGCAGACCGGCCACATGGTTCTCTCGACCCTGCACACCAACGATGCCTCGCAGACTATCGCGCGCCTGATGAACATGGGCATCGCTCCCTACAACATCACTTCGTCGGTGACCCTGGTCATCGCCCAACGCTTGGCTCGCCGCCTGCACGAATGCAAGAAGCCGCTACCGCTTCCGGCAGCAGCTTTGCTCGCCGAAGGCTTCAGTCAGGCCGAAATCGACGCCGGCTTACAGATCTTCGACGCAGTCGGTTGTTCCGGCTGCAATGAAGGGTATAAAGGGCGGACAGGGCTCTATCAGGTGATGCCGATGAGCGAGGAGATCCAGAAAATCGTCCTCGCGGGCGGCAGCGCGTTGAAGATCGCCGAACAGGCGAAGCTGGACGGCATCCGCGACCTGCGCACCTCGGCCTTGTGGAAGGTCAAGCAGGGTGTCGTCAGCCTCACCGAAATCAATCGCGTCACCAAGGACTAAGTCATGGCCACCGCCACCGCCCTGAAGACGAAAGCCGCTACCACTCAGCGCGGCAAGCAGCGTGCGCAAGTGAGCGAACTGCAGACCTTCACCTGGGTCGGTATCGACAGGCGCGGCACCAAGATCAAGGGCGAGCAGCTGAGCAAGAACGCCAATTTGGTAAAAGCCGACCTGCGCAAGAACGGCATCAATCCGCAGGTGGTCAAGCCGAAGGCGAAGCCGTTGTTCGGCAAGGCGGGCAGCACGATCAAAGGGCGCGACATCGCGATTTTCAGTCGCCAGCTGGCGACGATGATGGCCGCTGGCGTGCCGATGGTGCAGGGTTTCGAGATCGTTGCCGGCGGCCAGGCCAATCCGCGCATGAAGGACATGCTGACGGACATCAAGACCGAGATCGAAGGCGGCTCTGCCTTGAACGAGGCGCTCGGCAAGTATCCGGTACAGTTCGACGAGCTGTATCGAAACCTCGTCCGCGCTGGTGAGTCGGCTGGCGTGCTGGATACCGTGCTCGACACGATCGCGACCTACAAGGAAAACATTGAGAACATCAAGGGCAAGATCAAGAAGGCGATGTTCTATCCGGCCGCTGTGCTAGCTGTGGCGCTGATCGTCGCCTCCATTCTGCTGATATTCGTGATTCCACAATTCGAAACGGTGTTTAGAAACTTCGGCGCCGACCTGCCGGCCTTTACGCAATTGCTGGTCAGCATGTCTCGATTCATGGTGTCGTATTGGTGGATGGTGCTGCTGATTGTCGTCGGTACGATCTTCGGTCTGGTCATGCTCTACAAACGCTCCGACAAGTTCGCACATTTCATCGGACGCGCTCTTCTGAAAATCCCCGTCGTCGGCCAGATTCTGCGCCAGTCCGCGATCGCCCGTTTCTCTCGCACTCTGGGCGTGACCTTCCGCGCCGGCGTACCGCTGGTCGAGGCGCTGGACTCGGTCGCCAATGCCACCGGCAGCGTCGTCTATAACGACGCGGTCAAGCGCGTCCGTGAGGATGTCGCGGTCGGTCACCAGCTGCAGCTGGCGATGCGCCAAACCAGCCTGTTTCCGAACATGGTCGTGCAGATGGTCGCGATCGGCGAGGAGGCCGGTGCGCTCGACACGATGCTGTTCAAGATCGCCGAGTTCTTCGAGACCGAGGTCAACAACGCCGTCGACGCCCTGTCGAGCCTGCTCGAACCGATGATCATGGTCATCATCGGCCTGATCGTGGGCAGCATGGTCGTCGGCATGTACCTGCCGATCTTCAAGCTCGGTTCGGTCGTGGGCTGATCCGCGCGAATGATCGATCTGGACTGGCTGCACGAAGCGGCGCTTCTGATTCCGCTGACCGGCCTGCTCGGCCTGCTGGTCGGCAGCTTTTTGAACGTCGTCATCCTGCGCCTGCCACGCCGGCTGGAACACGAATGGCAGCAGCAGGCGCGCGAACTGCTCGGCACGGAAGGCGAGGTCGCGCAGCCGCCGCCCGATCTCGTCTTCACCGGCTCGCACTGCCCGCAGTGCAAGCACAAGCTGTCGGCGCTCGACAACATTCCGCTGCTCAGCTGGCTCGCGCTACGCGGCCGCTGCCGCTACTGCAAAGCGCCGATTTCCTGGCAGTACCCCTTGGTGGAACTGCTCACCGCGCTCGCTTCGGCCGCGATCGCCTGGAAGTTCGGCTTCGGCTGGCCGCTGGCGGCCGGACTGGTCTTCAGCTGGATCCTGATTGCAGCGTCCGGCATCGATGCGCGCACGCAATTGCTGCCCGACCAGCTGACCCTGCCCCTGCTCTGGCTCGGCCTGCTGCTCTCGCTCGTGCCTGTGTTCGTGACGCCCTCGGCCGCGATCGTGGGAGCCGCGATCGGCTATCTGAGCCTCTGGTCCGTGTTCTGGCTGTTCAAGCTCGCGACCGGCAAGGAAGGCATGGGCTACGGCGACTTCAAGCTGCTCGGCGCGCTCGGTGCATGGATGGGCGCCACAGCCCTGCTGCCGATCATCCTGCTCTCCGCCCTGGTCGGCGCCGTCGTCGGCGGACTGCTGCTCGCGCTGCGCGGCCAGGATCGCAGCACGCCGATCCCCTTCGGTCCCTTCATCGCCGCGGCCGGCTGGGCCTGGTTCGTGTTCGGCGACCGGCTCGGCGGCTTCTACGCGAACCTGTTCGGGATGCAATGAAAACGGCCGGCTGCACCGCGCGACGCAGCCGTATACTCGCGCGATGCACGCCCCTCCTTACGTCGTCGCGCTGACCGGCGGCATCGCCAGCGGCAAGTCGGCTGTGGCCGAACGTTTCGAGAAGCTCGGCGTCGAAGTGATCGACGCCGACCGGGTCGCGCGCGAACTCGTCGCGCCGGGCCAGCCGTCCCTGGACGAGATCGCTACCGCATTCGGCGCCGACGTGCTCGACGCGAGCGGCGCGCTCGATCGCCGCAAGATGCGCGAGCGAGTGTTCGCCGACCCGACCGCACGCCGCCGGCTGGAGGCGATCCTGCATCCGCGCGTCCGCTCCACCTTGCGCGAGCGCGCACAGCGAAGCACCGGCCCCTACGTCCTGCTGGCGATTCCCCTGCTCACCGAGAGCGACGGCTACGACTGGATCGACCGCGTGCTCGTCGTCGACGTGCCGCGCGAAACGCAACGCGAGCGATTGATCGCGAGGGACGGCATCACGCCGCAACTCGCCGACGCGATGCTCGACGCGCAGGCAAGCCGCGAACGGCGGCTCGCGATCGCCGATGACGTCGTCGACAACGACGGTGCCCTGTCCGACCTGGATGCGCAGGTCGCCGACCTGCATCGGCGTTATCTGGCCGAGGCGCGGAAGCTCGCGTCTCGCTAGGCGACGATCTTCACGCGGAGGTTTCCGCGCGGTCGCGCAGACCGAAACCGATCCCCGCCAGCAAGGCATCCGCACCGATCGTAACCAGACGATAGGCGAACGCGATGGCGAGCGCCTCCGCTTCGCCGAGCACCGGCCCCAGGCCCAGAACCAGCACCGCCTCGCGCAGGCCGAGCCCTCCCGGTGCTCCCGGCGTCACGTAGCCCGCGATCCACGCCAGCGCGAGCCAGCCGCACCAGGCCGCGAACGGCAGCAGATCGGGTTGCGCGCAGAGCAGGCGCAGCGCGGAAGCGGCGAGCAGGAAAAAACCCACGTCGATCGTGAATACCATCGCGAATGCCGACAGGGTTCGTGACACGCGCGCATCGGCCGAACCGAACCGGCGCATCGCGAAGGCGCCGGCAAGAGCGACGGCAATCGCCACCAGAGGCGCCGCGCGTACTACCCAGCGCAGCCACGGCGTCACCGACTCCAGTCGCGGATCGGCGGCGACCCCGGAAGCGAGCGTCGCCGCCGCGGCGACGAGCAGAATCGATTCGAATGCCAGCGCGCCGCCGAGCGCGCGATGGCCGAGTCCTTCGCGGCGTGCGGCGACGTGCCGGTACGCGAAGTGGAAGACGTTCCCCGGCAGGTACTTCGCCAGCTGCGAACGCAGGTGCGCGACGAACAGCGGTCTTGCGTGCACCGGCGACGCAGCCGCCGCTCGTGCGAGCAGGACCCAGGCGAAACCGAGCGCGGCGGCACCGATGCCGTAGAGGACGAGCGCGGCGCCGAAGGCGGGGACGGAGATCTTCGTCAGGCGCTCGACCAGCACGTCGCCGAGCTGGAAACCGCGCCGGAGCAGCAAGGCCGCCGCGATCACGCACAGTACCGCGCCGGCGAGACCGGCCGCGCGCTTCAGCGCCGGCGACACAACGCCATGGTCCACGGCAGCGGCGTGCGCACTTCGACGACGTCGAAGCGCCCTGCGAGCAGTTCGAGAAAGCCCCGCCGGCTCCAATGGTTGAGATGTCCGGGCGTGTTGCCCAGCGCACCGAGATACTTGCCGCGCGCCATGTTCAGCACGCGCCACAAGGGCTCGCGCGGAACGCTCGTCAACAGATAGGGCTGCGCGAGCCGGGCGAGAATGTCGACGCCGAGCTGCGGATCGTCCAGATGCTCCAGCACCTCGCAGCAGACCACGAAGGGAGCGGCTTCGTGCGCCACGTCGATGGTCTCGATCGGCTGCGTCCAGAACGTCGCCTCCGCGCCGGCCTGCGCCGCGCGCGAGCGCGCCTCGTCGACGATCTCGGCGGAGATGTCGCAGCCGCGCACGCGGAAACCGCGCCGCACGAGCCGGATCGACAGCTCTCCTTCACCGCAGCCGATTTCCAGCGCATTGGACACCGGCACGCGCGCGGCAAGGCCGTCGAAAGCGTCGAGGAAGCCCTGCATCAGCCGCCGCGCGATCGGATTGGCCGTGCGGTATTTGTCGTAGTAGTTGCCGGCCGGCTGGGCATGATCGTTCATTGCAGTCGCTCCGCCGTGCCCGATCCCGCCTCGGGCGGCGCGGAGTGCAGCACGTCCTCGAGCTGCCGCACGCGCCAGTCGATGCCTTCGAGCAGGCGGCGGTTGACGCCGAGCAGGTCGGCGACGAAGCCGAGCATCAGCGCGATCAGCCCGATCGTGATCGAGGCCGCCGCGAGCAGGGCCGATTGCACGTGGCCGGCGCCGTCGCCGGCGAACTTGTGCGCCAGATACCAGCCGCCGAAACCGAAGCCGAGCAACAGGAAGAACGAGGCGATCAGCGAAAAGAACACCAGCGGCCGGTAGGTGGCGAAGATGCGCACGATGGTCGTGGCCGAACGCCAGACGTAGCGGCCGATGCTCTTGACCAGGCGCGACGGACGCAGATCCGGATTCGTGCGGATCGGCACCGACAGCACGCGGATGTTGCTGTGCCCGGCCTGGATGATCGTCTCCAGCGTGTAGGTGTAGGCGCTGAACACGTTGAGCCGCTGCGCGGCCTCGCGCGTGAATGCACGGAAGCCGCTCGGCGCGTCGACGACCTCGGTGTTGCTGGCCAAGCGCACGACCCAGCTGCCCACTTCCTGCAGGCGCTTCTTCAACCACGAGAAGTGTTCGGTCTCGGCGATCGGGCGCGCGCCGATCACCATTTCCGCGCGGCCCTCGATGATCGGCCGCACCAGCGTCTCGATGTCGCGCGCGTCGTACTGGTTGTCGGCGTCGGTGTTGACGATGATGTCCGCGCCGCCGGCGACCGCGGCGTCCAGCCCGGTCATGAACGCGGCGGCCAGGCCACGATTCACCGGATGGCGCACGACCCGGTCGGCGCCGAGGGAGCGCGCGACCGCGGCCGTGTCGTCACTGGAGCCGTCGTCGACGATCAGCCATTCGACGACGTCGCAGCCGGCGACTTCGCGCGGCAGCTGCGGCATCGCGTGCGGCAGCGACTCCGCTTCGTTGTAGCACGGGATTTGGATGACGAGCTTCATGGAAGGCGGCGCACTCCCCGGGGGCGACTTTGCATGATAACCAAGCGACGCCGGCTTGCACCCCCCGGCCGCCGGCAGGACCGCTCCGCTACCGCGGCGCGCACGCCCCGCTCCGCACGCGCGCTGCCTAGGCGTCCCACAAGGCGCGGATCGCGGCGACTCCCTGCGCCCCGCTGACCTGGGCGGCATCGACGTCGTCGATCTCCATGCCGCCCAGCGCGTAGATCGGCAGGGCGGTGGTGGCGGCGAGATCGGCGAATCCTTCCCAGCCCAGCGTCGCAGCGCCCTCGTGGCTGGCGGTCGGGAACACCGGCCCCAGCGTGACGAAATCCGCGCCGATGCGCGCCGCCTGCGCCAGCTCCGCGGCATCGTGGCAGGACACGCCGACCCAGCGATCGGCCGGCAGCGGACGCTGCGTCAACGTCGCCGCGATCGCCGCCGGCAGGTGCACACCGTCGAGCCCGAGCACGGCGGAGAGCTTCCAGTCCGCATTCAGCAGCAGCTGCGCGCCGTAGTCGCGGCACAGGTTGCGCGCGCTGCGCGCAACGCGCGCGAGGCGGTCGCTGGGCCAGCCGGGCAGGCGCAGCTGAATCAGGCGCACGCCCTTGCGGCAGGCGCGCTCGATGCCGCGCACGACCGTATCGGTTTCGTCCGGCGGCAGCGGCGGCGTGATGAGATAGCGATCGGGGAGACGCAGCGCGGTGATGACCGGCCGGTCGGCCGCCGGCATCGGCAGGCGCGCCAGATCGTCGATCTCGGCCCAGGCCAGCGGCTGGCTTTCGCGCGCGAGCACGATGCCCGAGTGGGCGGAAACCTGCCAGACGTCGAGCAGGATGCGCTGCTCGGGGTAATCGTGCGGCACCGCGATCAGCGGCCGCGCGGATTCGACCACCACGCCCAGTTCCTCGCGCAATTCGCGCGCGAGTGCGTCGATCGGAAGCTCGCCGTCCTCGCACTTGCCGCCAGGAAACTCCCACATCCCGGCCAGGTGCTTGCCGGCGGGCCGCTGCGCGATCAGCACGCGGCCGTGCGTGTCGCGCAGCACGCCGGCGACGACGTGAAGTCGCGCGGACGTCGACTCAGCGGAAATCCACGCCTCCGCTTGCATCCGGTCTTCCCCGAGAGGACGCGAGCCGGATCAGGCCAGCTTGCCGTGGCACTGCTTGTACTTCTTGCCCGAACCGCACGGACAAGGATCGTTGCGGCCGACCTTCGGCGCGTCGCGATGCACCGGCGACTGCCCCTGGATCGGCTGCGCGAAGCCTTCGGCCCCGGCATCCGGTGCCGGTTCGCCGGCCCCGAAGCCGGCCGCTTCCGCGTGCTGGAACTGCATTGAGCGCGCCTGCGCCTCGGCCTGGCGGCGCTGCTGTTCCTCGAGCGCCTCGACCTCGTCCTCGCTGCGGATCCGCACGCGCGCGAGCAGCTGCACGATCTCGTGCTTGATGCGGCCGAGCATGCCTTCGAACAGCTCGAACGCCTCGCGCTTGAATTCCTGCTTCGGCTGCTTCTGCGCGTAGCCGCGCAGATAGATGCCCTGGCGCAGGTAGTCCATGCTGGCGAGGTGTTCCTTCCAGCCGTTGTCGAGCACCGACAGCATCACGTGCTTTTCGAGGCCGCGCATGACTTCCGAACCGAGCATCGCCTCCTTCTCGCGGAACAGGCGATCGGCCGCCGACAGCACGTGCTCGAGCACGCCGCCGGCGTCGAGCTCGTGCTGTTCCTCGACCCACGGCTTGAGGTTCAGCTGCAGGCCGAATTCGGAATTCAGCTCCGCCTCCAGACCGGCGAGGTTCCACTGCTCGTCGACCGAGTCGGCCGGCACGTAGCGGCGCACGAGGTCGGTGATCACGTCCTGGCGCACGTTGGTGATGGTTTCGCCGACGTCGTCGCTGTCGAGCAGCTCGTTGCGCTGCTGGTAGATGACCTTGCGCTGGTCGTTGGCGGTGTCGTCGAATTCGAGCAGGTGCTTGCGGATGTCGAAGTTGTGCGCCTCGACCTTGCGCTGCGCCTTCTCGATCTGGCGGCTGACCATGCGATCCTGGATCGCATCGTCTTCCTTCATGCCGAACATGCGCATCAGGCGCGCGACGCCCTCGCCCATGAAGATGCGGATCAGGTTGTCTTCCAGCGACAGGTAGAAGCGGCTCGATCCCGGATCGCCCTGGCGACCGGAGCGGCCGCGCAGCTGGTTGTCGATGCGGCGCGACTCGTGCCGTTCGGTGCCGATGATGCGCAGGCCGCCGAGCGCCAGCACTTCGTCGTGGCGCTTCTGCCACTCGGCCTTGACGCGCTCGCGCTCCTGCTCGGACGCGTCCTCGCCGAGTGCCTGCAGCTCGGCCTCGAGACTGCCGCCGAGCACGATGTCAGTGCCGCGGCCGGCCATGTTGGTGGCGATCGTGATCGCCTTCGGCCGACCGGCCTGGGCGACGATGTGCGCTTCGCGCTCGTGCTGCTTGGCGTTCAGCACCTCGTGCGGCACGCCCTGCTTCTTCAGCAGGCCGTCGAGCAGCTCGGACATCTCGATCGAGGCCGTGCCGACCAGCACCGGCTGGCCGCGCTCGTAGCACTCCTTGATGTCCTCGACGATCGCGTCGTACTTCGGCTGCTGCTTGAGGAAGACGACGTCGGCCTCGTCCTTGCGCACCATCGGACGGTGCGTGGGAATGACCACGACCTCGAGCCCGTAGATCGACTGGAACTCGTAGGCTTCGGTGTCGGCCGTACCGGTCATGCCGGCCAGCTTCTTGTACATGCGGAACAGGTTCTGGAACGTGATCGAGGCCAGCGTCTGATTCTCGCGCTGGATCGGCACGCCCTCCTTCGCCTCGACCGCCTGATGCAGGCCGTCGGACCAGCGCCGGCCGGCCAGCGTGCGGCCGGTGAACTCGTCGACGATGATGACCTCGCCGTCGCGCACGATGTAGTCCACGTCACGCTGGTAGATCGCGTGCGCGCGCAGCGCGGCGTTCAGGTGATGCACCACCGCGATGTGCTGCGAGTCGTACAGGCCTTCTTCCTCGCCGATGATGCCGGCCTCGCGCAGCAGGTCTTCGGCGTGCTGCATGCCCTCTTCGGACAGGTGCACCTGCTTCTGCTTCTCGTCGACGTAGTAGTCGCCCGGCACCGGCGGTTCGCCGGCCTTGGGCTCGCTCGCCTGCCGCGTCAGCCGCGGCACGATGCGGTTGACCTTGACGTACAGCTGCGGCGATTCGTCGGACGGACCGGAAATGATCAGCGGCGTGCGCGCCTCGTCGATGAGGATCGAGTCCACCTCGTCGACGATCGCGTAGTTCAGGCCGCGCTGGTAGCGCTGCTCCTTCGACAGGGCCATGTTGTCGCGCAGGTAGTCGAAGCCGAACTCGTTGTTGGTGCCGTAGGTGATGTCGGCGGCGTACGCGCCGCGCTTGTCGCCGTGGTCCATGTTCGGGTAGACCACGCCGACCGACATGCCGAGGAAGTTGTACAGCCGGCCCATCCAGGCCGAGTCGCGCTTGGCCAGGTAGTCGTTGACCGTGACCACGTGGACGCCCTTGCCTTCCAGCGCGTTCAGGTACACCGGCAGCGTGCCGACCAGGGTCTTGCCTTCGCCGGTGCGCATCTCGGCGATCTTGCCCGAGTGCAGCACCATGCCGCCGATCATCTGCACGTCGTAGTGGCGCAGGCCGAGCACGCGGCGCGAAGCCTCGCGCACGGTCGCGAACGCTTCCGGCAGCAGGCTGTCGAGCGCCGCACCGGCGGCCAGGCGCTGGCGGAACTCGTCGGTCTTGCCGCGCAGTTCGTCGTCCGACAGCGCCTGCATGGTCGGTTCGAGCGCATTGATCTGCGCGACGGTCTTGCCGAGCTGGCGCAGCACGCGTTCGTTGCGGCTGCCGAAGATGCGCGTCAGGAAACTGTTCAGCATGGATGGTCTTCGACTGAGAGTGCGGAAAGCGCGCCGGAAGCGGCGCGGTTGGTGAATCCGGCCAACCCGGTCTTGCGGCAAGCGGATCGCGATCAGCGGCGAACTCGCAATGATACGGCGTGGCCGGCGCAATACAAAGCCAGCTTTGTGCGGCCGGCGGCGCTTTCAAGGCGTCCGGGCGATGGGAATCCGGCGCCGCGCCCGGAAGCAGGCGGCCCGGGCGGCCCTTGCCGAGCCACAGCACTCTCAAGCGGTTCCAGCTAGGCGCAGGTCTCGGCGATCCGGGACGGATCGCGCCGGTTACACCCGCGTGGCGCGCTTGGACTTGACGTAGATCAGCGGATTGACCGCACGACCGTTCAGCCAGACCTCGAAATGGCAGTGCGGACCGGTCGAGCGCCCGGTCGAGCCGACCTTGGCGATGGTCTGGCCGGCGTGCACGCGCGTGCCGACTTCGGCGACGTTGACGGAATTGTGCGCGTAGCGCGTCATGTAGCCGTTGCCGTGGTCAATTTCGACGACGTTGCCATAACCGCTGCGTACCCCGGACCAGGTGACGACGCCGTCGGCGACCGCGTTCACGTTGGAACCGAGCGGAGCGTCGAAATCGAGCCCCAGGTGCGTGGCCGCATGGCCGTCGAGCGGATCGGTGCGCGCGCCGAAACCCGAGGAGATGTAGCCCTGCGCGACCGGCATGCCGCTCGGCAGCAGCGCGTTGTCGATCTTGCGGTCACGCAGCAGGTTCTCCAGCACCCCGAGCTGCGCCTCCTGGCGGTCGAACTCGGCGCGCAGGCTGTCGACGCCGTTCTGGATCGGCAGCGAGGTCGCGACCAGGCCGGCCGATTCCTCCGGACCGCCCAGGGCCGGCGCGGAAGCGAAATCGAATTCGCCGTCGTCGAGCTTGCCGACCTGGGTCAGGCGGTCGCCGAGCGCGTTCAGGCGCGTCGCCTGCGCCTGCAGGCGGCCCAGCTGCACGGCCAGGGCGTCCAGGCTGCGATGCGAGTCGTTGTCGAGATTGGCCAGCTGCTCGCGCTGGTGGCTCAGGGTCTCGCGCAGATCGGCCAGTTCGTGCGCGGCCGGCCCGATGGAGCCGCCGAACAGCACCGCCGTGCCGAAACCCAGGGCTAACAGCCCGACGATGCAGGCGCTGCCCGCGACCAGTGCCAGCAGGCGGATGCGCCGGCTGCCCAGATCGATGCGACGTGGTGCCGAGTGCGCATTGCCGACGATAATGATGTTCATGCTGCAGATGCCGAGTTCGTATTCGTCATGTCGCCACGCCGCAATCCGCTCCTCGCCTCCGCCACCGGCCCGAAGCCTGCGGCGGACTGCATCGCACTCGACGCGCTCGCGGATCGCGCGCGCGCGCTGGATGCGCTGGACCAGAGATTGCGATCCCTGTTGCCCGCCGCAGTCGCTCGCGAGACGCGTCTCGCGGACGTCCGTGACGGACGGATTGTCTTTCTGGCGTCCGATCCGACCTGGGCGAGCCGCATCAGGTTGCATCAGGCAACCCTGCTGGCCGAAGCCCGCACCGCACTGGGCGGTACCGTCGAACGTTTCGCCGTGAAAGTGGCGCCCTTGCCGGCCGTTCCACCGGAACCGGCAAAGCCGAAACCGCTTTCTGCCGCCACCGCCCGCCATTTGCGAGCAGCGGCGAAAGCCCTTCCCGACCCGGAACTCCAGGCCCTTTATCTCCAACTGGCGTCCATCGCCACCGATGATTCCGACTAGGAGCCGGGGCGGCTCCCATTCCCCGCAACGGACTTCCTGGCGGAAGCCGATTCTTTTTCTTCTAGGGCCGGGCGTCGTGCCAGGGCCGTTCGGCGGACGCTTTGCGTTCCGGCCGCCACGGACGTCGCCGTCCGCGGGAACCCGGCGCCTCTCCTGCGCCGGGGAAACCTGCAATGTCGCCGCGACTCAGATCGCCTGCGCCGGATGGGCGTAGGAAATCGGAGCCTCGCGTTCGTCCTCGAAACTGACTTCTTCCCAGGCCGCCTTGTCCGCCAGCAGCGTACGCAGCAGCTTGTTGTTCAATTCGTGGCCCGACTTGTAGCCGTAGAACGCGCCGATCAGGCTGTGTCCGAGCAGGTACAGGTCGCCGATCGCGTCGAGGATCTTGTGCTTGACGAACTCGTCCTCGTAACGGAGGCCGTCCTCGTTCAGCACCCGATAGTCGTCGAGCACGATCGCGTTGTCCATCGAGCCGCCCAGCGCGAGATT
Organism: Dokdonella ginsengisoli; assembly: GCF_042652785.1. Lineage (NCBI taxonomy): Bacteria > Pseudomonadati > Pseudomonadota > Gammaproteobacteria > Lysobacterales > Rhodanobacteraceae > Dokdonella > Dokdonella ginsengisoli. The sequence goes on from NZ_JBHSHD010000003.1 coordinate 363,018, forward strand.
CTTCTCGCGCAGCATCTCGATGTCGCGCATGAAGCCGAACGTGCGCGCGCGCGAGACTTCCTTGACGAACGAGGTCGTCGAGAAGTCGATCTCGCTGGTCGAGGAGCGCTTGGTGAACATCGGATGGTTGAAGTCGATCGAGAAGCCGACCTTGAAGCCGTCGAACGGCTCGAAGCGGGCCCACTTGTCGCCGTCGCGGACGGTGACCGACTTCTTGATGCGGATGAAGCGCTTGGCCTTGGCCTGCTCCTCGATCCCCGCCGACTGCAGCAGGAAGACGAAGGGGCCGGAACTGCCGTCCATGATCGGCACTTCGGGCGCCGACAGGTCGACGTAGGCATTGTCGATGCCCAGGCCGGCCATCGCGGAAAGCAGGTGTTCGATCGTGGCGATGCGGACGTCGCCCTTGACCAGGGTGGTCGAGAGGCGGGTGTCGCCGACGTTCTCGCAACTGGAGCGGATTTCGACGGGGTCCGGAAGGTCGACGCGGCGGAACACGATACCCGTATCCACCGCCGCGGGACGCAAGGTCATGTAGACCTTCTCGCCCGTGTGAAGACCTACGCCCGTCGCTCTGATGATGTTTTTGAGCGTGCGCTGTCTGATCATTTTTATGCGTTAACCCCTGGGGCAGGGCTGACAAAACGCGGACGAGACTAGCACAGTGAAGATGTGTAGAAAAGTTAAGCGATGTATGGAACCGACAGAATGTCGCATTTTCGCAACATTCTGCCGGTCCATTTCGCGTCAAATCCTCGCCCCCTCGACGTCGACGAAACACGCCGTCGCGACGCCACGCGACAGCGCAATCGAGCCGCGACGACGCGCCAAAGCGCGCCGCGGCTCGCGTCGGCGTCCCCACGAAAGACGGGCGACGCGGACTACCGGATGGGAATGTCTAGCGCAGCGATTGGCCCATCAATCCGCCTGGCGGCGCAGGAACGCCGGGATGTCGAGATAGTCGCTCGGCGCTTCGGCCGCCGCGGCGACCGGTGCCGCATGATCGAGCGCGGTCGCGCGCATCGGCTGCCCCGGAATGCCGAGGTAGTCGACTTCGCCGGTGGTGGCGTTGCGCACCACGCGCATGCGCTCGCGCGGCGAGGCGATCACTTCGCGTTCGCGCGGCTCGCGCAGCGGCTGGCGTGCGACGGCACGGTTCAGGCCGGTGGCGACCACGGTCACGCGCACCTCGTCCTTCAGCTCCGGATCGAGCGCGGTGCCGACCACCACGGTGGCGTCCTCGCTGGCGAACTCGTGGATGACCTGGCCGATGTCGTCGAACTCGCGCATCGTCAGGTTCGGTCCGGCCGTCACGTTGACCAGGATGCCGCAGGCACCGGCCAGGTTGACGTCGTCGAGCAGCGGGTTGTTGATCGCCGCCTCGGCCGCCGCCACGGCGCGGTCGTCGCCCTTGGCGATGCCCGAGCCCATCATCGCCATGCCCATCTCGGACATGACCGTACGCACGTCGGCGAAGTCGACGTTGATCAGGCCCGGACGGGTGATCAGGTCGGCGATGCCCTGCACGGCGCCCAGCAGCACGTCGTTGGCCTGCTTGAACGCGCTGAGCAGGGTCACGTCGCGGCCGAGCACGGTCAGCAGCTTCTCGTTCGGCACGGTGATCAGCGAGTCGCAGTACTGGCCCAGATCCTCGATGCCCTTCAGCGCGACCTGCATGCGCCGGCGGCCCTCGAACGGGAACGGCTTGGTCACGACCGCCACCGTGAGGATGCCCATTTCCTTGGCCAGCTGCGCCACCACCGGCGCCGCGCCGGTGCCGGTGCCGCCGCCCATGCCGCAGGTGATGAACGCCATGTCGGCGCCCTGCAGCAGTTCGACGATGCGCTCGCGGTCTTCCAGCGCGGCCTGGCGGCCGACTTCCGGATTCGCGCCCGCGCCCAGGCCCTTGGTCACGTTCGCGCCGAGCTGCAGCGTGAACTTGGCGCCGCTGGACTTCAGCGCCTGCGCGTCGGTGTTGGCGCAGACGAAGTCGACGCCTTCGACGCCGGCGCCGACCATGTGGCTGACCGCGTTGCCGCCGCCGCCGCCGACTCCGACCACCTTGATGACCGCATTGGGTGCCATTTTTTCTACGAGTTCGAACATTTTCCCATCCTCCGCAAGTGGATTGCTGCCACAGTCTTTATCGTTCCCGGATCCGTGACCGTCCCGGTCCGTCCCGTCCGACGCCCGGCTGGCGTGCCGGTGTCCGCAGCCGTTTCGGCCGCCTCGCTGCGCTCCCTGCGCAGCCGTACTGCTCCGTACCGTCCTTCTCCCGCGAGCGGGAGAAGGTGGCCCGAAGGGCCGGATGAGGGAGAGCCGGAGTGAAGCGCCTCACTCCGAAATCCCTCACCCCAACCCTCTCCCGCGAGCGGGAGAGGGAGAACGCTCAAAACTCTCCCTTGAACCAGGTCGACACCCGGTTCCACAGACCGCCGACCGTCGACACGCCGGCCGGCGCCATGCGCGGACCGTCGCGGCGGCTGCCATAAATAAGGAGTCCGACACCGGTGGACTGCATCGGGCTGGCGACGACGTCGGCCAGGCCCGTCACGTGCTGCGGCGTGCCCAGGCGCACCGGCATGTGGAACAGCTCCTCGGCGAGATCGAGCGCACCTTCCATGCGCGCGGCGCCGCCGGTCAGCACGATGCCGGCGCGCACCAGCTCCTCGCGTCCGCTGCGGCGCAGGTCGGCCTGCACCATCTCGAAGATTTCCTCGTAGCGCGGCTGCACCGCCTCGGCCAGGTTCTGCCGGGCCAGGCGCCGCGGCGGGCGATCGCCGACGCTGGGCACCTGGATCGTCTCCTCCGCATGGGCCAGCTGCGCCAGGGCGCAGGCGTAGCGCACCTTCAGCTCCTCCGCATGGGCCGTCGGCGTGCGCATCAGGTGGGCGATGTCGGAAGTCACCTGGTCGCCGCCGATCGCCAGCGAGGTCGTGTGGCGCAGCGCGCCGCCGGTGTAGATGGCGATGTCGGTGGTGCCGGCGCCGATGTCGACCATGCACACGCCCAGCTCGCGCTCGTCCTCGGTCAGCACCGCGCGCGCCGAGGCGACCGCCGCCGGCAGCAGCTCGTCGACCTGCAGGCCGCAGCGGTTGATGCACTTGGTGATGTTCTGGATCGCGCTGGCGGCGCCGGTGACCAGGTGCACGTTCGCCTCCAGCCGCACGCCGGACATACCGACCGGGTGGCGGATGCCCTCCTGGCCGTCGATCAGGTATTCCTGCGATTCGCGGTAGAGCACGCTGCGGTCGGCCGGAATGGCGATCGCGCAGGCCGAGTTGAGCACCGCGTCCAGGTCGCCCGCGCTGACCTCGCGGTCGCGGATCGGCGCGGTGCCGTGCGAGTTCTCGTCCTTGATGTGGCTGCCGGCGATCGAGGCGTAGACCGAGCGGATCTGGCAGCCGGCCATCAGCTCGGCCTCCTCGATCGCGCGCTGGATCGAGTGCACGGTCGAGTCGATGTCGACGACCACGCCGCGCTTGAGCCCGTGCGCCGGATGCGAGCCGATGCCGATGATCTCGACCGACTCGCCCGGCGCGTGCTCGCCGACGATCGCGACGATCTTCGAGGTGCCGACGTCGAGTCCGACGATGAGGTTCTTTTCGCTCTTGGGCTTCATGGTGCAGCCGGGATTGGAGATTGGGGATTGGAGATTCGGGAGGCGAAGAGCCGGGATCGGGGATTGCGGGTCGAGGCTCCGGAGAAGCGAGCGACGAGGCCGTCGAGGGAGGGCGCCTGCCGGAAATCCGCAAGCGGCTGCCTCTGCCCGACCCCCGCTCCCGAATCTCCAGTCCCGGCCGGCGGCGGGACCGCCGGCTCCGGCCAGCGCACGACGAAGCCGTTTTCGTAGCGCAGGTCGACGTAGGCCGGAGGCACCGGCTTGGCGCCGGCCAGGCGCGGCCAGACGTCGAGGAAGCGCGCCAGCCGCCGCTGCGCATCGTCGCGGCCGAGCTGGATCACCGCGCCGGAGGCCAGTTCCAGCTTCCAGCCGCCGCGCGGCGACAGCGACACCGCCGCGATCGCCAGGCCGCTGCCGGAGAACTCGCGCAGGCACTCGGCATAGAAGGTCAGTACGTCGGCGACGCGGTCGTCCGGACCGCCCAGGCGCGGCAGGCCCTGCACGTCGGCGGCGCCGGCGGCGGTGAAGATCTCGCCGCGCCGGTTGATCAGGCGCTCCTCGCCCCAGCGCGCGTACGGCTGCTGCTCGTAGACGACGAGGTCGACCGCGTCCGGCCAGCGCTTGCGCGCCTCGACGCGCTCGACCCACGGCAGCTTGGCGACCGCGGCGCGGATCTGGTCGAGGTCGATCGCGAAGAAGCCCTGCCCGAGCAGCGGCTGCGCGGCGGCGCGGATCTGCTCGGCGCTGACGTGGTTGAACTCCGCACGCACGGCCAGCTGGTCGACCGGCCAGCGGTCGCTGGCGAACCAGCCGTTCAGCACGCCGACGATCGGCAGCGCGACCAGGGTCAGCGCGATGCCCCAGGCGAGCAGCTTGGCGATCATTCCGCCTTTCACGAGGCGCCTCCCGGCCGCGTGCGGGAATCGGAAGCGCCCGCCTCCGCTCTTTCCGACTCTGCATTGCCGATGCCCGATTCCCGGGTGAAGCTCGTTTCCAGCACGCGCCAGCACGCCGTCTCGAAATCGATGCCGAGCGCACGCGCCGCCTTGGGCACCAGCGAATGGCTGGTCATGCCCGGCGCGGTATTGACCTCCAGCAGGTAGTTGCAGCCCTCGCGGTCACGCATGACGTCCACGCGCCCCCAGCCCGAGCAGGCCAGCGCGTCGAATGCGGCCAGCGCGAGGTCGCGCATCTCCTGCTCCGCCGCGCCGTCCAGGCCCGGGCAGACGTATTCGGTGTCCTCGGCGACGTACTTGGCGTTGTAGTCGTAGTACTCGCCCTTCGGCACGATGCGGATCGTCGGCAGCACCTGGCGGTCGAGGATGCCGACCGTGTACTCGCCGCCCTCGATCAGCGTCTCCATCAGCAGGTCGCCCGGATAGCGCCGCGCCAGCGCGACCGCGGCGTCGAGATCCTTCGCCTCGAACACGCGCGTGACGCCGACGCTGGAACCCTCCCAGGCCGGCTTCACGATCAGCGGAAAACCGATCTCGCGCGCGGCGGCCTGCACGTCGGCGCCGCGCGGCAGCGCCTTGAAGCGCGGCGTCGGCAGGCCGAGCGCCTGCCACACCAGCTTGGCGCGGATCTTGTCCAGCGACAGCGCCGAGCCGAGCACGCCCGAGCCGGTGAACGGCACGCGCAGCGCCTGCAGCGCGCCCTGCAGCTCGCCGTTCTCGCCGCCGCCGCCGTGCAGGATGTTGAACACGCGCGCGTAGTGGCCGGCGCGCAGCGCGTCGAGCAGGGCCGGAATGCCGTCGACCGCATGCGCGTCCACGCCCTTCGCGCGCAGCGCGGCGAGTACGTTGCGGCCGGAATCGAGCGACACCTCGCGCTCGGCCGACTGCCCGCCCATCACGACGGCGACGCGGCCGAACGCCTTCGCGTCTTCGACGCGGCGGCCGCGAATCGGGAATCGGGAATCGGGAATCGTCGAAGCGGACATCAGGCGGCCTTGGATTTGAGTTGGCCCGACTGGGCCAGTTCGTTCGCCGTCGCGCCGATGTCGCCGGCGCCGAGCAGCAGCAGCAGGTCGCCGTCGGCGAGCAGCGGCGGCAGCGCCGCGGCGAGGTCGCGCGGATGCTCGACCAGCACCGGATCGACCTTGCCGCGCGCGCGCACCGCGCGCGCCAGCGCGCGGCCGTCGGCGTTGGCGATCGGCGCCTCGCCGGCGGGATAGATTTCGGTCAGCACCAGCACGTCGACCTCGGCCAGCACGTTGGCGAAGTCGTCGAGCAGGTCGCGCGTACGCGAGTAGCGATGCGGCTGGAACGCGACCACCAGGCGCCGCTCCGGCCAGCCCTCGCGCGCGGCCGCGAACACCGCGGCGAGTTCGCGCGGGTGATGGCCGTAGTCGTCGACCAGCAGGGCCTTGCCGGCATCGAGCACCAGTTCGCCGCGCAGCTGGAAACGCCGGCCGACGCCCTGGAACTTGGCCAGCGCCGACTGCATCGCTTCCGGCGCGACGCCGAGCTGCCAGCCGACCGCGCAGGCGGCGAGCGCGTTGAGTACGTTGTGCCGGCCCGGCAGGTTCAGCGTGACCGGCACGACCGGACCGCCGTCGGGAAGGTGCAGCGTGAATTGCGTGGCGCGGCCGCTCTGGCGCAGATCCGTCGCGCGCAGGTCGGCGGCGGCGTCGATGCCGTAGGTCAGCACGCGGCGCGGCGTCTCGCGCGCGAGCGCGGCCACCTCGGCGTCGTCGGCGCACAGCACCGCGACGCCGTAGAACGGCAGCCGATGCAGGAAATCGGCGAAGGCCTTCTTGACGCGCTCGAAGTCGCCGCCGTAGTTCTCCAGGTGGTCGGCGTCGATGTTGGTGACGATCGCGACCACCGGCGACAGCAGCAGGAACGAGCCGTCCGATTCGTCGGCTTCGGCCACCAGGTACTCGCCGGTGCCCAGGCGCGCGTTGGCGCCGGCGGCGATCAGCTGGCCGCCGATCACGAAGGTCGGGTCGAGGCCGGCCTCGGCCAGCACGCTGGCGGTCAGGCTGGTGGTGGTCGTCTTGCCGTGCGTGCCGGCCACCGCGATGCCGCGGCGGAAGCGCATCAGCTCGCCGAGCATCTCGGCGCGCGGCACGATCGGAATGCGCCGCTCGCGCGCGGCGAGCAGCTCGGGATTGTCCGGCCGGATTGCGCTGGACACGACCAGCACGTCGGCGTCGGCCACGTTCGCGGCGGCGTGCTCGCGGTCGATGCGCACGCCGAGGTCGGCCAGCCGCCGGGTGGTCGCGTTGTCGGCCTTGTCCGAGCCCGACACCGAGTAGCCGAGATTGCTCAGCACCTCGGCGATGCCGCTCATGCCGACGCCGCCGATGCCGACGAAATGCACGCGGCGGAAGTCCTGCATGATGTCGCCGTAGCGGGCCACGCGCGCCGGGGTCATGCCGCCACCTCCAGGCACACGTCGGCGATGCGGCGCGCCGCCTCGGGACGGGCCAGCGTGCGCGCGGCGTTCGCCATCGCGAGCAGCCGCTCGCGCGCGGCGATCTCGTCGAACGCGGCGCCCAGGCGCTTGACGAAGTCGTCGCCCTCGCCGATCAGCTGCGCCGCGCCCGCCGCGACCATCGCCTGCGCGTTGCTGGTCTGGTGATCGTCGACGGCGTGCGGATACGGCACCAGCAGGGCGGGCACGCCGGCGGCGGCGAGTTCGGCGATGGTCAGCGCGCCGGCGCGGCAGATCGCCAGGTCCGCCGCGGCGTAGGCCGCGGCCATGTCGTCGACGAAGGACAACACCTCCGCCTCCACGCCGGCCGCCGCATACGCGGCGCGCGTCTTCTCGACGTGCTTCTCGCCGCACTGGTGCGTCACCTGCAGCGTGAGGCGCGCGCCGCGACGGCGCAGCATTTCGGGCACCTGCGCATTCAGGCTCGCCGCGCCCTGGCTGCCGCCGAGCACCAGCACGCGCAGAGGTCCCGTGCGATCGGCGCAGCGCTGCGCCGGCGCCGGCAGCGCGGCGATCGAGGCCCGCACCGGATTGCCGACCCACTCGGCGCCGGCGAAGGCGTCGGCGAAGCCGGCCAGCACGCGCTGCGCGAAGCGCGCGAGCAGGCGGTTGGTCAGGCCGGGAATGCGGTTCTGCTCGTGCACCACCAGCGGGATGCGCGCGAGCCGCGCGGCGATGCCGCCGGGCGCGGCGACGTAGCCGCCCATCGACAGCACGCTGCGCGGCGCATGGCGCTTCAACACCGCGCGCGCGGCGCGAACGGCCGCGAACAGCCGCAGCGGCGTGCGCAGCGCCGTCGCCAGTCCCTTGCCGCGCAGGCCGCCGATCGAGAGCGTCTCCAGCGCGACGCCGTGCTGCGGCACCAGCCGCGTCTCGAGGCCGCCGTGGGCGCCGAGCCAGACCACCGGCACGCGGCGCTCGGCCAGTTCGGCCGCGACCGCCAGGCCCGGAAAGATGTGGCCGCCGGTACCGCCGGCCATGATCAGCACCGGGCCTTCCGCATGGGCGGGCGCGGCCGTCATCGACGCTCCCCGGCGAACGCGCGCACGTCGACCAGCTGGCGCTCGGCGATCACCTGCATCATCGCGTTCTCGGCGCGGCTGACTTCGTAGCTGACGCGGATCAGCAGGCCGATCATCGCGCAGGTCATGATCACGCTCGATCCGCCGGAGCTGATCAGCGGCAGGGTCAGGCCCTTGGTCGGCAGCACGCCGAGATTCACGCCGATCGACACCAGCGCCTGCAGCGCGATCATCAGCGACAGGCCGAACGCGACGTAGCCGGCGAAGCGCATGTTGCGTTCCACCGCGCGCAGGCCGAGCACGAAGCCGCGTCCGACCAGCCAGCCGAACAGGCCGAGCACGAGCACGATGCCGGTCAGGCCGAGCTCCTCGGCGATCACCGCGAGGATGAAGTCGGTGTGCGCTTCGGGCAGGTAGAACAGCTTCTGCACCGAGGCGCCGAGCCCGACGCCGAACCACTCGCCGCGGCCGATCGCGATCAGCGCCTGGGTCAGCTGGAAGCCGTCCTTGAACGGATCGGCCCAGGGATCGAGGAACGAGGTCAGGCGCTTGACGCGGTAGTCCTGGCTCATCGCCACCCAGGCCAGCACCGGCACCGCGGCCGAGCCGAGCAGCACGAGGTTGCGCACCTTCGCACCGCCGAGCCAGACCATACCGAGCGTGACCGCCATCAGCAGCGCGGCCGAGCCGAAGTCCGGCTGCGCCAGCAGCAGCACGACCAGCAGCGCGGCGATGCCCAGCGGCTTGATCACGCCGAGCAGGCTGGCCTGCAGGTTGTCGCGATGGCGCACCAGATAGCTGGCCATGTACAGCACCAGCAGGATCTTCACGGCCTCCACCGACTGGAAACCCATGATGCCGAGCCGGATCCAGCGCCGCGCGCCGTTCACGCGCACGCCGATGATCGGCACGAACACCAGCAGCAGCAGCACGATGCCGCCGAGCATCAGCAGGCCCGCGTGGCGCTCGAGCCAACCCAGCTCGGTGCGCGCGGCGACCACGCAGGCGATCAGCCCGAGGCCGAGGAACACCATGTGGCGCATCACGTAGTAGAACGGCCCGAAGTGCTGGCCGTCGGCGATCGCGATCGAGCTGGAGCCGACCATGACGACGCCGACGCTGGCCAGCGCGAGCGCGGCCAGGATCAGGCCGAGGTCGTACTGGCCCTTGACCTCGCTGCGGCGCGTGGCCTGCGTTTCGGCGTTGTAGTTGAAGAGAAGCATCAGCGCACCTTCAACGTCGCCAGACCGATCAGCACCAGCACGACGCTGATGATCCAGAAGCGCACGATCACCCGCGATTCGGGCCAGCCCTTCAGTTCAAAATGGTGATGGATCGGCGCCATGCGGAAGATGCGTTTGCCGGTCAGCTTGAAGCTGGCCACCTGCAGCATCACCGACACCGTCTCCATGACGAACACGCCGCCCATGATCAGCAGCACGATTTCCTGCCGCACGATCACCGCCAGGGTGCCGAGCGCGGCGCCGATCGCCAGCGCGCCGACGTCGCCCATGAACACCTGCGCCGGGTAGGCGTTGAACCAGAGGAAGCCCAGGCCGGCCCCGGCCAGCGCGCCGCAGTAGATCGCCAGCTCGCCCGCGCCCGGAATCGACGGGATGCCGAGGTATTCGGAGAACTTCGCGTTGCCGGCGAGATAGGCGAACGCGCCGAGCGCAGTCACCACCAGCACGCTCGGCATGATGGCCAGGCCGTCCAGTCCGTCGGTCAGGTTCACCGCATTGGAGAAGCCGGTGATCATGAAGTACGCCAGCGGCACGAACAGCAAGCCGAGCGGAATCGCCACCTGCTTGAACAGCGGCAGGAACAGCGCGGTTTCGGCCGGCGTCTGCGCGGTCTTGTACAGCGCGATCGCGACGATCAGCGCGAACAGGGACTGCCAGAAATACTTCCAGCGCGCGGCCAGGCCGCGGCTGTCCTTCAGCACGATCTTCTTGTAGTCGTCGTAGAAGCCGATCGCGCCGAACGCGAACGTCACGCCGAGCACCAGCCAGACGTAGCGGCTGGACAGGTCCATCCACAGCAAGGTCGCGATGCCGACCGCGATCAGGATCAGCGCGCCGCCCATCGTCGGCGTGCCGGCCTTGGACAGGTGCGACTGCGGACCGTCGTTGCGCACGACCTGGCCGGCCTTCAGCGCCGCCAGCTTGCGGATCACCGCAGGCCCGACCAGCAGCGAGAACGCCAGCGCGGTCAGCGTCGACATGATCGTGCGGAAGGTCAGGTACTGGAACAGATGGAAACCGCTGACGTAGCCCTTCAGCAGGTCGGCGAGTTCAAGCAGCATGACGCGTCCCTCCGTCGCCGTTCGCGCCGTCGACGAGCGCGTGCACCACGCGATCCATCGCCGACGAGCGGGAGCCCTTGACCAGGGCGGTGACGCCCGCGCGCAGCTCGCCGCGCAGGCCGTCGATGAGTGCGGACTGGTCGTCGTAGTGCGTCGCGCCTGCGCCGAAGGCCTCGACCGCGGCGCGGCTGAGGCGGCCCACGGCGAGCAGGCGCTGGATGCCGGCGCGGCGCGCCAGCGTGCCGGTCTCGGCGTGCAGCCGCTCGGCGTCGGTGCCGAGCTCGGCCATGTCGCCCATCACCAGCAGGCGCTGCCCCGGTTCGCCGGCGAGCGTGGCGATCGCCGCGGCGAACGAACCCGGATTGGCGTTGTAGCTGTCGTCGATGATCGCCGCGCCCGAAGCGTGCGCGCGGCGCAGCAGACGCCCGGCGACGTTCGGCGCGGATTCCAGCCCGGCCTTGATCGTCGCCGGCGGCACGCCCAGCGCCAGCGCCGCGGCGCCGGCGGCGAGCGCGTTCATCACGTTGTGGCGGCCCGGCAGCGGCAGCGCGACGTCGAGGTTGCCGCCTGGCGTCAGCAGGCGGAAACGGCCGTCGAACGGCGCGCCCGCCTCGAAGCCGGCGCTGACCTCGGCGCGGCGCAGCAGGCCGTAGCGGATCACGCGGCGCGGCGCGGCCAGCACGGTGAAGTATTCGGCGAACGCGTCGTCGGCATTGATCACGGCGACGCCGTCGGCCGGCAGCGCGCGGTAGATCGCGCCCTTGGTCTCCGCCACACCCTGCAGCGAGCCCATGCGTTCGAGGTGGGCGGCGGCGACGTTGTTGACCAGGGCCACGTCCGGCTGCGCGATGCGCGCGAGATAGGCGATGTCGCCGGGCTTGCCGGCGCCCATCTCGAGCACGGCGTATTCGCTGTCGGCCGGCATCGCCAGCAGGGTCAGCGGCAGGCCGATCTCGTTGTTGAAGTTGCCGGCGTTGACGTGCGTGCGGCCGTGCCCGGCGAGGATCGACGCGAGCAGCGTCTTCACCGTGGTCTTGCCGTTCGAGCCGGTGATGCCGGCCACGCGCGCGCGGCTTTGCGCACGCACCGCGGCGGCGAGATCGCCGAGCGCGGCGAGGCTGTCGGTGACGATCACCTGCGGCAGGTCGACGTCCAGCTCGCGCATCGCCAGCAGCGCGGCGGCGCCGCGCTCGCGCGCCACCGCGGCGAACTCGTGCGCGTCGTAGCGCTCGCCCTTCAGCGCGACGAACAGCGCGCCGGCATCGAGCGAGCGGGTGTCGGTGGAGACGCTCGACACGCTCGCGTCGGCGCCGTGCAGACGGCCGCCGGTCCAGCGCGCGACGTCGGAGAGGCGCAGGCTCAGCATGTGCCCTGCCCCAGCGCGGCGCGCGCGACCTGCAGGTCGTCGAAGGGCCGCTTGACGCCGGCGACCTCCTGGTACGGCTCGTGGCCCTTGCCGGCGATCAGCACGACGTCGCCGGGGCGCGCATCGGCGATCGCGGCGGCGATCGCGGCGGCGCGGTCACGCTCCACCACGGCGGCGGCCGGGCGCGCCAGGCCGGCGAGGATCTGCGCGACGATCGCGTCGCCGTCCTCGCCGCGCGGATTGTCGTCGGTGACGACGATGCGGTCGGCCAGCGCCTCGGCGATCGCGCCCATCTGCGGACGCTTGCCGGCGTCGCGCTCGCCGCCGCAGCCGAACACGCAGACTAGGCGCCCGGCACAGTGCGCACGCAGCGAGGTGAGCGCCTGCTCGAGCGCGTCCGGCGTGTGCGCATAGTCGATCACGACCAGCGCCTGCGCGCCGCCGCCGAGCCGGTTCATGCGGCCGGCGACCGGATCGAGCCCGGCCAGCGCCGCGCGGATGCGCTCGAACGTGAAGCCGAGCTGGCCCAGGCACGCCGCCACCGCGAGCAGGTTGGACACGTTGAAGCGGCCGAGCAGGCGCGTGGTGACGTCGCCTTCGCCCCACGGCGTGACGAGCCGGAAGGCGAGGCCGTCGGCGCCGGTCTGGATCGCGCGCGCGACGACTTCCGCCTCGTCGCGCTCGATGCCGTAGCGCAGCAGCTTGGTGCCGGCGCCGACGGTCGAGGTCAGGGCGCGTCCGAACGCGTCGTCGACGTTGATGATCGCGGCGCCCAGGCCCGGCCAGGCGAACAGGCGCTGCTTGGCCGCGCCGTAGGCGTCCATCGTGCCGTGGTAGTCCAGGTGGTCGCGCGTGAGATTGGTGAACACCGCGAGCTCGAACGCGACCGCGTTGACGCGGCCCTGCTCCAGCGCGTGCGAGGAGACTTCCATCGCCACGTGGCTGACGTCGGCGTCGCGGAAGTCGGCGAGCAGCCCGTGCACGGCGATCGCGTCGGGCGTGGTGCGCTCGCCCTCGCGGATCGCGCCGTACGCGCCGGCGCCGAGCGTGCCGATGGTGGCCACGCGCAGGCCGCCTTCGTGCAGCGCCTGCGCCAGCAGCTGCACGGTCGAGGTCTTGCCGTTGGTGCCGGTCACGCCGATCACGCGCAGCGCCTGCGAGGGCTCGCCGAACCAGTGCGAGGCGATCGCACCCAGCCCGGTGCGCAGATCCTCGATCCACACGACCGGCGTCTCGTCCGCTTTTCCGGTTCGCGATTCCCGATTCCCGGTTCCCGAATCTTCGGCCAGCACCGCCACGGCGCCGCGCTCGGCCGCGGCCGGCGCGAACGCGATGCCGTGCGTGGCCGTGCCCTGCAGGGCGACGAAGGCGTCGCCGGGCTGCACGCGGCGCGAATCGAGCGTCAGGCCGCGCACGACGATGCCGCCGGCGGCGCCGGCGTCGGCGCGGTCCTGCAGCAGTTCGCGCAATGTCATCGCCGGGCGGCTCATTCGATGGGCACTCCGTCGTCCGTGCCGGACATCTCGTCGGCGCCGTCGGGCGCCTGCCGGGGTGCTTGGATCCTGCGCGCCGATTCGGGCGATCCGGCGTACCAGTTCTGGACGTCGTCGGGCGGCACGTCGAGCAGGCGCACCGCGCCGTCCATGACCCGGCCGAACACCGGCGCGGCCACCAGCGATCCGTAGAACGCGCCCTGCGGCTCGCGGATCACGACCACGCCGACCAGGCGCGGGTGGCTGGCCGGGATCATGCCGGCGAACAGCGAGGTGTATTTCTTCTGGTAGCCGCCGCCGACCGCTGTGCGCGCGGTGCCGGTCTTGCCGGCGACGCGGTAGTTGGTCACGCGCGCCTTGATCGCGCCGCCGCCGGTCGGCGAGACGATCACGGTTTCCAGCATCGCGCGCAGGTTCGCCGCGATCTGCGGATCGACCACCGCGCGCTCGGGGTTCTGCGCACCCTTGACGAAGGTCGGCGAATGCAGACGGCCGTCGTTGGCCAGCGTGGCGTAGCCCTGCGCGACCTGCAGCGGCGTCGCGTTGAGGCCGTAGCCGTAGGCCAGGGTCGCCTGCTCCACCGGTCCCCAGGCCTTGGCGACGGGCAGGTAGCCCGGCGATTCGCCCGGAAAACCGCTGCCGGTGACCTCGCCGAAGCCGAAGCGATGGAACACGTCGTACATGTGGTCGCGCGTCATCGTCGCGGCGATCTTGGCGGCGCCGACGTTGCTGGAATAGGTGATCACGCCGGTGACGTCGATCAGCCCCTTGTTGTGCACGTCGCTGATCGTGTGGCCGTACAGGGTGTACGTGCCCGGGCGCGTGTCGACCGGCGTGTGGATCTTCCACTTGCCGGTTTCCAGCGCCGCCGAGATCGTGAACGCCTTCATCGTCGAGCCGGGCTCGACCACGTCGGTCACCGCGCGGTTGCGGCGATAGGAAGGATCGACGTTGGTGCGCGCGTTCGGATTGAACGACGGCTGGTTGACCATCGCCAGGATCTCGCCGGACGGCACGTCGAGGATCACCATCGAGCCGGACGTCGCGTGGTGCTCGGCCAGCGCGGCCTTCAGCTCGCGATAGGCCAGGTACTGGATGCGGCGGTCGATCGACAGGGTCAGGTCGCGCCCCGCCTGCGCCTCGCGCACGAGTTCGACGTTCTCGACCTCGTGCCCCTTGCGGTCGCGGATCACGCGCTTCACGCCCGGCTTGCCGGCCAGCCAGTCGTCGAACGCCAGCTCCAGGCCTTCCTGGCCGCGGTCGTCGATGTTGGTGTAGCCCAGGACGTGGCCGAACACCTCGCCGCTCGGGTAGTAGCGCTTGAACTCGCGCTGGCTGGCGACGCCGGGAATGTCCAGCTTGAGAATCGCCTGCGCGTCGTCGGGGTTGAGATGACGCTTGAGGTAGATGAATTCCTTGTCCGAGCGCTCGACCAGCTTCTGCTTCAGCGCTTCCTCGTCCAGGCCGGCCGCCTTGGCCAGCTCCGGGATGCGGTCGGCGTGCTCGAGCACCTCGGGCGGGTTCGCCCAGATCGAATCGACCGGCGTCGACACCGCCAGCGGCTCGCCGTTGCGGTCGAAGATCGTGCCGCGCGAGACCGGAATGGAGAGGTCGCGCAGATAGCGCGCGTCGCCCTGCTCCTGGTAGAAGTCCTTGCGCACGACCTGCAGGTCGACGGCACGCACGACCAGCGCGCTCGACGCCAGCCCGAGCATGCCCAGCACCACGTACAGGCGCGAACGGGTGGCCACGGGTCTGCTGCGCATGCTCATCGCTTGATCACCACCGTTTCCGCCGGGCCCGGCGAGACCATGCCCAGCTTGCCGCGCGCGATCTGCTCGACGCGGCTGTTCTCGGCCCAGGTCGCCTGCTCCAGCTGCAGGCGGCCGAATTCGAAGTTCAGGTCGTCGCGCTCGCTGCCCAGCCGGCTCAGCTCGACGAACAGCGAGCGGCTCTGCTGGCGCGCCTGCACGACCGCGAGCGCGCTCGCCAGCGTGACCAGCAGCAGGATCACCAGCACGATGGCGCCGGCGATCTTCATGCGCGCTTCTCCGCCACGCGCAGCACGGCGCTGCGCGCGCGCGGGTTGGCCTGCAGCTCGGCCTCGTCGGCGAACTGCGCCTTGCCCACCGCCACCAGCGCCGTCGGCGCCGCCTCCGGCAGCGGCAGCCCGCGCCGCACCGGCCGCACGACTTCGCCGCGGATGAACTGCTTGACCGCGCGGTCCTCGAGCGAATGGAAGCTGATCACGGCTAGGCGACCGCCCGGCTTCAGCGCATCGCGCGCGGCGGCGAGGCCGCGCTCGAGCGCGCCGAGTTCGTCGTTGACGTGGATGCGCAGCGCCTGGAACGTGCGCGTGGCGGGATGCTTGTGGCGTTCGCGGTGGCCGATGGTCCTGGCGACGAGGTCGGCGAGTTCGCGCGTCGTCGTCAAGGCGCGACTGCGTCCGGTTTCCACGATTGCCCGCGCGATGCGTCGGCTCATCCTCTCCTCGCCGTAGCGCCACAAGACATCGGCGATGTCCCGCTCGTCCGCCTCTGCCAACCACTCCGCCGCGCTCGGTCCGCGCGTCGGGTCCATGCGCATGTCCAGCGGACCGTCGCCCTGGAAACTGAAACCGCGGGCCGGATCGTCGAGCTGCGGCGAAGACACGCCCAGGTCGAGCAACACACCATCCAGCCCTGCCGCGGTTTCCTCCCATTGCGCCAGCTCCGCGAAGCTCGCGTGGCGAATCCGCACCCGCGCGTCGGCGCCGAAATCGCGCTGCGCGC
Source organism: Dokdonella ginsengisoli (assembly GCF_042652785.1). NCBI lineage: Bacteria > Pseudomonadati > Pseudomonadota > Gammaproteobacteria > Lysobacterales > Rhodanobacteraceae > Dokdonella > Dokdonella ginsengisoli. The sequence continues at coordinate 379,038 of NZ_JBHSHD010000003.1, forward strand.
TCGCGATCGCCTCCGGATCGCGATCCATCAACAGCAGGCGGCCCCCCGAACCCAGTCTGTCCAGCACCTCGCGCGCATGCCCGCCGCGTCCGAAAGTGCCGTCGAGATAGGTTCCCTCCGCCCTCACCCGCAGGCCTTCCAGGACCTGCGTCAACATCACCGGCACGTGCCGGCGCTGCGCGGCGCTCGTCTGCGCGTCCGTCACAGCTTCAGCTCGGCCATGTCCTCCGTGATCTGGTCTTCTCCGATCGTTTCGCGGATCTTGGCCAGATGTGCCTGCTCGCCCCACAGCTCGAACCGGTCGCCCATGCCGAGCAGCACGGCGCGCTTCTCGATGCCGGTCGCCGCACGCTGGCTCGCCGGCAGCAGGATGCGGCCATTGCCGTCCGGCTCCACGTGCGTCGCGGCGCCGACCAGCTTCATCTGCAGGATGCGATGCGCCGACTTCGTCTTCGGCAGCGCATTGACCTGGTCGCGCAGCTGCTCCCAGGCGCCTTGCGGCGTGATCCAGAGGCAGCCGTGCTCGAAGGGGTTGTAGGTGACGACGAGGCGATTCGCGCTGGCCTTCGCGACGAGCTCGCGATAGGCGGCCGGAATCGCGATCCGGCCCTTGTCATCCAGCGTGATGGCGGTCTCGCCTTGGAACATAACCCACGAATCACCACAGAAAACCACTAAAGCCCACATTAGGACCCAAGCTATGGTCTGTCAAGGAAAATTCGGGGCAAATTTCTGACTGCAGGCAAGCATTTGTGACGCGTTGGCAGCGCCTGAAAAGCAACACTCCTGAGAAGCTCCTGAGGAGTGATTCGCAACGTCTTGAAAGGCGGGAAAACCTTCGAAATCCACTAGCGGATTTCTATACAAATTCCGCGCTGGCGGCCGACGGACGAAGCGATCTTCCAGGGCCTTTCTCCAGACCGTGCGTTCGGCTGGGAACGGATTGCGGACCGACAGGCCGCGAACGGACCGAAAAACGTATCGGGCGGCACCGGAAAACGCCGCTTGCGTCGAAGTACCGCGCCAGGAAACGCCGGAACCCCAGCCAGGAAAGCGGCCTGCCCAGAAAATCGCAGCGCGACAACCTCCGGCAAGACCGGCCTCACTTGAGAAGTGCGGCCATGGATGGCCGCGGGTAGACCCGCCCCAAGCCACACGACTTCAGCGGGCGCACCCCATCCAGACCACAGCGATCACGGACGATCGCAAGGATCATTCCATGGATGGCCGCGGGTAGACCCGCCGAAGCCACACGACCTCAGCGGGCGCACCCCATCCAGATCGCAGCGATCACGGACGATCGCAAAAATAAAGCGGGAGCCGGCCGATAAGCCGGGTTCTGTCGTGAGCAGCCATTCCTCTGGGCCATGCGTCGCCGCATGGCTCGAGCGACCAACCCGGGGACGACGCGGGCCGCGTCATGGTCCCCCTATTCGGTCTTGCTCCAGGTGGGGTTTGCCGTGCCGGTCTGTTGCCAGACTCGCGGTGCGCTCTTACCGCACCGTTTCACCCTTGCCTGATCCCCTTGCGGGGCCATCGGCGGTTTGCTCTCTGTTGCACTGTCCGTCGGCTCGCGCCGCCCAGGCGTTACCTGGCACCCTGCCCTGTGGAGCCCGGACTTTCCTCGACGCTTGCGCGCCGCGGCTGCTTGGCCGGCTCCCGCGGCGAAGTCTAGCAGGCGCACACGCCTACTTGCGCCGGATCAGCCACCACGCCTGCGCCGCCGCGGCCACCGCGACCGTGCCGGCGACGAACCAGCCGATCATCGACCAGACCGCGGCCTGCTCCGGCGCCGGATAGCGCCCGGAAACGACTTTCTCGGCGAGCAGGTGGACGATCGCGAACACGACCACCAGCGTGATCGCGCTGCCGGCGAACGCGAGCGCGACGCTACGCGGAGCGGTGTTCCTGGGGGATTGGGATCTCGTCATTGCAGCGATTCTGCGCGGTCGCTCCCCGGATGCAAAGTACGGCTCCGAAGTTCCCTCGTTCGGCGAACCACGCCACCTTCTCCCGGAGAGAAAAGAAAATGCATTGCGATGTTCCCCTCTCCCGCTCGCGGGAGAGGTCGCGCCACTGGCGCGGGTGAGGGAAACGTGCAAGGCCGCTCCAAGGCGCCCTCATCCGGCGCTTCGCGCCACCTTCTCCCCGAGGGAGAAGGGAAAGCACCATGGGCCCCAGCCTTGCCGACGCGCCGCTAGCCCTCGTACAACCGCTTGCGCGGCGCGCCGGTGATCGCGGCGGCGAGCTTGGCCGCGCGTGCCGGCGGCAATTCCTCACGCAGCAGGGCGAACACGCGGCGGCCTTCGGCGAGCTGCGCGTCGGCGTCCTCCCCGCTGGCGCCGGCGACCAGCACGACGAACTCGCCGCGCTGCTGGTTCGCGTCGGCCTCGACGCGCGCGGCAAGTTCCCCCAGCGGCGCGGCGATGACCGTCTCGAACAGCTTGGTCAGCTCGCGCGCCAGCACCGCCTCGCGCGCGTCGCCGAACGCGCCGCGCAGGTCCGCCAGCGATTCGACGATGCGATGACTGGATTCGTAGAAGATCAGGGTGCGCGTCTCCGCGGCGAGCGCCTGCAGCCGTTCGCGGCGCGCCGCAGCCTTGGCCGGCAGGAATCCTTCGAACACGAAACGGTCGCTCGGCAGGCCGGCCACCGACAGCGCGGCGATCGCGGCGCACGGACCCGGCACCGGCGACACCTCGCAGCCGGCCGCACGCGCGGCGCGCACCAGGCGATAGCCCGGATCGCTGACCAGCGGCGTGCCCGCATCGGAAATCAGCGCCGCGTCGCCGCCGCCGCGCAGATGCTCGACGATGCGCGCGGCTTGCTCGTGCTCGTTGTGCTCGTGCAGGGCGAGCACGCGCGGCTGCGTGCCGGCCTGCGCCAGCAGCGGTGCGCTGTGCCGCGTATCTTCGGCGGCGATCAGACCGACCTCGCGCAGGGTCTGGCGGGCACGCGGCGACAGGTCGTCGAGGTTGCCGATCGGCGTGGCGACGATCCAGAGGCGGCCGTTCGTCACATCATTCTCCAAGCGCACCGCCGGGAACGCGGTCTCGATCGGCTATCATCGCAGCGTTGCCCATTTCGCGCTCGGAGCGCCCATGACGCCACGCCAGCCGGGAATCTCGACGTTCGCGCGCGGCGCGGCCCCTGCTCTGCTCGCACTGCTGCTGTCGGCCTGCGCGACGATGTCCGAGCCCGGCCCGTCGCCGGTGGCGGCGTCGCCGGACGCCGACCGCGCCGAGGAGTTCTACGAGCAGGGCGATTTCGATCGCGCCGCGAGCGCCTTCCTCGATCTGGCGCGCACGCGCCGTGGCGACGAAGCGGCGCACTATCAATTGCGCGCCGCCGAGGCGATGCGCGAGCGCGGCGATTTCAACGGCGCGGCACGCGCGCTGGACGACATCAAGCGCCGCCGCCTGCACGGCGAGGAACCGCTGCGGCTGGATCTGCTCGAGGCCGAAATCGCGCTCCAGCAAGGCGATCCCGCGCGTGCGCGCGCCTTGCTGATGATCGACGAAGGCATACCGGCGAACCTGCGCCTGCGCGCGCTGGAACTGCGCGCGCGCGCCGACGTTGCCGCCGGCGATCCGTTCTCGTCCGCGCAGACCCGCGCCCGGCTCGACCGCCTGCTGGCCGGCGCCGATCGCGAGCAGAACCGTCAGCTGCTGCTCGACACGCTGTCCAAGCTCGACGCCGACACGCTGAAATCACGCTTCGACACCTTGCAGCCGGACGATCCGCTGCGGCCGTGGGTGGAGCAGGCGCTGCGCAAGCAGGGCCGTGCGCTCGCACGCGAGCTGCCGCGGCCGAGCCTGCCGGTCGGCACGATGCGGCCCGGCCAGGACGGTGCCCTCGAAGCCGAGGGCTACCAGCCGTCCCGGCGCGTCGCCCTGCTGCTGCCGCTGAACGCGCAGCTGGCGGGCGTGGCGAACGCGATCCGCGACGGCTTCCTGTCCGCCTATTTCGCCGACAGCCCCGAGCGCCGGCCGGAACTGCGCATCTACGACGCCGGCAAGACGCCGGCCGACGCGATCGCGGCCTACCAGAAAGCCGTGGCCGACGGTGCCGATCGCGTGGTCGGACCGCTGCAGCGCGAATCGGTCGGGCAGCTGTTCCACCAGCCGCTCACGACCCGCGTGCTGGCCCTGAACCATCCCGACACCGGCGAAGTGCCGCCGGCCGGCAGCGCCGAGTACGGCCTGCTGCCGGAAACCGAGGGCGCGCAGGTCGCCGAGCGCCTGCGCGAGCGCGGTATCGCCAACGCGTCCGTGATCGTGGCCGAGGCCGACTGGGCCGAACGCGCCGCGCGCGCGTTCCGCGCGCAGTTCGAGGCGGCCGGCGGCATCGTCGTCGGCGAGACGCGGCTGCGCGAGAAGGAAGTCAATTTCTCCACCGCGATCACGCAGGCCACCGCAGGCCTCGGCGGCGACGGCGCGGTATTCGTCAGCATGCGCCCGCAGCAGGCGCGGCTGCTGCTGCCGCAGCTGAAGATCGCCAACGTCACCGCACCGGTGTTCGCCACCTCGCACATCTATTCCGGCGACAGCAACGCCACGCTCGACCGCGATCTGGACGGCGTCGAGTTCTGCGACGCGCCGTGGCTGTTCGGCCCGCTGCCGGGCAAGCCCGAGCGCAGCCAGATGTCCGGACAGATCGCCAGCGCGAACGGCGTCGGCGCGCGCCTGTTCGCGTTCGGCATGGACGCGTACGCGCTGCTGCCGTACGTCGACTGGCTGATCGCGCACCCGGAGTCCTACCTCGGCGGCGCCACCGGCGAACTCACCGCGGACAACTTCGGCCGCGTGCACCGGCTGGTCAGCTGGGCGCGTTTCGTCAACGGCATGCCGCAGCCGGCCGAAGGCGCGCTCAATACGATACCGATGCAATGACCGGACTGCGCGACGGCAGCGCGACGCAGGTCGCCGGCGCGCACTACGAGGACGTCGCGCTGGCGCATCTGCAGCGCGCCGGGCTCGGACTGGTCGAACGCAACTTCTCCTGCCGCTACGGCGAGATCGACCTGGTCATGCGCGAAGGCGAGGTCGTCGTATTCGTCGAAGTGCGCTACCGTCGCGGTGGCGCAGTGCGCGGCGGCTACGGCGGTGGCGTCGATTCGGTCGGCGCGGCGAAGCGCGCGAAACTCGTGCGCGCGGCCGGGGTCTACCTGGCGCAGCGGCCGCCGTTGGCGAACCGCACCTGCCGCTTCGACGTGCTGGCGATCGCCGACGGCGCCGATGCGCCGCAGATCGACTGGCGCCGCAACGCCTTCGAGGCCTGTTGAAACAACGCGACCGGGACGGCCGCTTTCGATCGCCGCGATCCACGGACGGACGCCGAGGAAAAATCATGCGCACACGTACGCTCGCCTGGATGTTGCTGCTTTGTTCCCTGCCGCTGCTCGGCGGCTGCTTCCTGGCCATGGCCGGCGGCGCCGCCGTCGGCGCCAGCGCCGCGCACGACCGCCGCGGCGTCGGTACCTGGGCCGACGACAAGCGCATCTACCTGAGCGCCTACGACTCGCTCAACAAGGACAAGGAACTGGCGCTGAAGAACAGCGTGATCATCGTCGTCTACAACGGCACGATGCTGCTGGTCGGCGAGGTGCGCACGCCGGAACTGAAGGCGCGCGCCGAGCGGCTCGTCGGCGGCTTCGAGGGCACGCGCCGCATCGTCAACGAAATCGAGGTGCGCGAGCCGGAGGGCTTCTGGTCGCGCCGCCGCGACAACACCATCACCGCCCACGTGAAGACCGCCCTGCTCGACCTGACCAGCCTGCGCAGCTTCGATCCGACCCGCGTCAACGTGACGACCGCGCATCGCGTCGTCTATCTGATGGGCAAGGTCACGCACGAGGAATCCGACGCGGTGGTCGGCGTCGCCCGCGACGTCGCCGGCGTCGAACGCGTGGTCAAGGTGTTCGAGTACGTGGAAGGCGACGCGGCCGAGTAGCGCGCCGCACGCTCGTCTTTGGAGATCGCCGACCATGGCCCTGTCGTCCGCCGCCCTCGCCGACCTGCAGCGCCTGTTCGCCGCCGACGCGCTGCGCACCGACGCCGCCGAATGCCTGGTCTACGGCTACGACAACTCGCGCCGGCAGGCGATGCCGGACGCGGTGGTGTTCCCGGCCACGCACGAACAGGTCGTCGCCCTGGTGCGCCTGTGCCGCACACACCGCCTGCCGCTGGTCGCGCGCGGGCGCGGCACCAACACCACCGGCGCCAGCGTGCCGATCGCCGGCGGCGTGGTGGCGAGCTTCGAGCGCATGAACCGCCTGCTGCGGATCGATCCGGACAATCGTCTCGCCGTGGTCGAGCCCGGCCTGCTCAACGGCGACCTGCAGGCCGCGCTCGCGCCGCACCGCCTGTTCTGGCCGCCGGATCCGACTTCGGCGCCGTTCTGCAGCATCGCCGGCAACATCGCCTGCAACGCCGGCGGCCCGCGCGCGGTGAAGTACGGCGCGACGCGCGACAACGTGCTCGCGCTGCGCGCGGTCGCCGGCAGCGGCGAAGACTTCCGCTGCGGCACTCCGACCACCAAGGGCGCGACCGGCTACGACCTGACGCGCCTGCTGATCGGTTCGGAAGGCACGCTCGCCGTGGTCACCGAGGCCACCTTGAAGCTGGTGCCGCTGCCGTCGGCGAAGCGCACCCTGCGCGCGACCTACGCCGACGTCGCCGCGGCGGCGCGCGCGGTCGCGCGCATCATGGCGCAGCCGGTCGCTCCGTGCGCCCTGGAATTCCTCGACGACGAATGCCTGCGCCTGGCACGCGCACACGGCGGCGAGGTGGTACCGCTGGCCGGCGCGATGCTGATCGTCGAGGTCGACGGCGAAGCGGACGCCCTGGCGCCTGCGGTGGAAGCGGTGGCCGCCGCCGCGCGCGGCGAGGGACTGATCGAGCTGTCGATCGCCGGCAACGACGCCGAAGTCGCCGCGCTGTGGGCCGCGCGCAAGGCGCTGTCGCCGGCGCTGCGCACGCTGTCGCCGAACAAGATCAACGAGGACGTCGTCGTGCCGGTCAGCCGCGTGCCGGAGCTGGTCGCCGCCACGCGCGCGATCGCGGCCGCGCATGCGCTGCCGATCGTCTGCTTCGGCCACGCCGGCAACGGCAACCTGCACGTGAACCTGCTGCCGCGCGACGAGGCCGAACTCGCACGTGCCGACGCCGCGCTCGCCGAGGTGTTCGACGCGGTGATCCGCCTCGACGGCACGCTCTCGGGCGAACACGGCATCGGCCTGGCCAAGCGCGAGTTCATGCCGCGCGCACTCGACGCCACCGCGCTCGCGCTGATGCGCGCGATCAAGCGCGAGTTCGACCCCGACGGCATCCTCAATCCGGGCAAGCTGCTGCCCTGAATGCCGCCGCAGCGCGGCATACGAGCCGGGTCGTATACTGCGGCTCCGTCGAACCGCGGCACGCGCCGGGAGGCGCGGCGACATGCGCTTCCCGCGCCTGCCCGAAGCGCTTGGACGACCGGACGAAGCGAGACCGAACGCAGCCTCAGGGAGACGTGCGATGAAGAAGCAGGTATTGGCAACGGCGGCCGGCCTCGTCCTGGCCGGCGCATGCGCGAACGCCGGAGCGGTCACGCTCAATCCGAAGGGCCTCGGCCAGGTGCTGCTCTTTCCCTACTACACGGTCAACAAGGGCCAGGACACCCTGCTGTCGGTCGTCAACGTGTCCGATGTCGGCAAGGCCGTCCACGTGCGCTTCCACGAAGGCTACAACGGGCGCGTGGTGATGGATTTCCTCGTGTTCCTGTCGCCGCACGACGTCTGGACTGCCGGGGTTACCACCGCGAGCGACTCCGCCACCGGCGGCGCGCTGCTGGTGAGCAGTGACCGCAGCTGCACGCTGCCGCAGATTCCTGCCGGAGGAATCGCTTTCTCCAGCGTCACCTACTCGGGCGCGAGTGCATCCGATGGCGGCCCGCAGACGATCGAACGCACGCGCGAAGGCCATGTGCAGATCATCACCGACGGCGACATCCGTCCGGACAGCCCGACGGCGCGGATCGTCGAGCACGTTCAGACGGGTGCTCCCGGCGCCGGAGCGCCGGCGGACTGCAGCCAGCTGGATTCGGCGAGCGTCGTCGCCGACCTCGTCGCGCCGGCGAACACGCTGGCCGGTTCGGCCGGCATCGTCAACGTCGACGAAGGCACGTACTTTCCCTACAACGCCGAGGCGATCAGCGACTTCACGCACGTCCCGCTGCTGACCAGTCTTTCCGTCGTCGATGCCGACGACCTGCGCAGCGCGAATTCGGACAGCGCCGACGGCGGCGTGCCGGCCACCGTCTTCGTCGACGGCAAGCCGCTGACGTTCACGTACGCGCGCGGCATCGACGCGGTCAGCGCGCTGTTCATGGCCGACTCGATCTACAACGAAGTACTGTTGACCCAATCGCTGAACGCGGCGACCGACTGGATCCTGACCTTCCCGACGAAGCGCTTCTACGTCGATCCCGGCCTCGAGCCCGAAGCGCCGGCATTGCCGTTCGGCGAGGCATTCCAGGCGCCGGGCGAAGCGGCGGCGCGCGGCATGCACTATCTCTACGACGCCGAGGAGCTGTACGTCTCCGATCCCTGCGGTCAGGTCTGCGGCACGCCCATCATGCTGCCGCCCCTGAACATGCCCTACGAGGTCACCAGCGTCGCCTTCCACCGCGGCGAGGAGGCCGCGCCGACGGTCTCGCCCGTTTTCGGTTCGCGGCTGCTGCGCACGCTGGCACCGACCTACCCAGGCTGGCAGACGGGTTGGGCGCGTCTGGATTTCGCGTACGACGAACAGCAGTCCCTGCCCGGCGGAACGGCGAACGGCGGGAGCCGGACCTTGTTCGGCCTGCCGGTGACCGGTTTCATGGCCTACAACATCGTCAACACGCAGGCACAACCCGGCCGGCTGGCGAACTACAGCGGCCTGTTCCGGCATCGGTCGACCGCTTCCTGCCTGCCGTCCGGGGTCGCCCCGGCCCCGGACGGGTCCTGTTTCTGACCGCCTCGCCATGGGCGAGGCGCCGGCCACGGCACGGCAATGCGCATGACGCTACGCTCGCGCGGAGCACCGCCATGCGCATCGCGGACGATGCACCTTTCAGCGAAACCGGAAATCCCGCGACACCAGGAGGAACGCAGATGAATAGACGAGTATTGGCGACGATCGCCGGCCTCACCCTGGCCGGCGCCTGTGTCGACGCCACAGCGGTCGCGCTGAACCCGAAGGGCCTCGGCCAGGTGCTGCTCTTCCCCTACTACACCGTCAACAAGGGGCAGGACACGCTCATTTCCCTCGTCAACGTCGGCGACGTCGGCAAATACCTGCGCGTCGACTTCTACGAGGGCTACAACGGCCGGCCGGTGCTGGGCGAATTGCACCTGTTCCTCTCGCCGCACGACGTGTGGACCGCCGGCATCAGCGCGGACGGCGACGGCGCCAAGCTGACCACCAGCGACCGCAGTTGCGTGTACCCCGCTTCCCTGCCCGGCGGCGAGGACATCCGCACCACCGGCCTGCGCTTCCGCACGGCGGGGTTCGACGGCGACTACGCCATTTTCCAGCTCGACGGTGGTCCGACCGACATGAGCCGCGTGCGCGAGGGGACGATCCACGTGCTCACCATCGGCGACATCGTGCCCGGCAGCGAGACCGACGAACGCATCCGGCACGTGCAGAACGGAACGCCCGGTGAGGGAACTCCAGCGGATTGCGAGCAAGTGCACAGCGCCGGAATAGCGGAACTGACCGCGCCCACGGACACGCTGGCCGGCTCGGCCGCCATCGTCGACGTGACGCAGGGGACCTTCTATCCGTACAACGCCGATGCGCTGAGCGATTTCAGCGACATGGTGATCTTCACCAGTTCGGCGATTCACCCGTCCCTGCTGGGAGCAGCCAACAGCGACGAGTCGACGGTGTTCGGTGCCGTCGCGCACGTTTTCGCGGACCGCGGCACGCCACTCCAGCTCGACTACCACGAAGGCATCGACGCGGTCAGCGCCGTGCTGATGGCCGACCATCTCTACAACGAGTATCTCGTCTCGGACAATCTCGGCTCCAATACCGACTGGGTCGTCACCTTCCCGACCAAGCGTTTCTACGTCGACACCTACTACACGGGAGGCGCTGGCGCGATGCCGCCGTTCGTCGAGGAGTTCGATGGTGAGTCGAACATCTTATTCCGCGGCATCATCTACGACCGCGAAGAGGGCGAAACGACGTGGCCGCCGGAAAACAACGGCCCGCCTCCATTGAGTGGACTGAAGGGCACCCTGCCGTTCGAGGTCAACGTGATCAGCTGGCTGAACGACACGGCTCCTGACGACCCTTCCGGCGTGTTCGGCTCGAAGCTGCGCCCGAACATCGCTCCGTACGCCGACGCGGGCTGGGCGGCTTTCGATCTCGATCCGGAGGTGCAACCCCACGCGCTGCCCCCGGACGCCTCGGGCAAGATCCTGCGCGGCCTGCCGGTCAGCGGCTTCATGGCCTACAACATCGTCAACAGGCAGGCGCAGCCGGGCCGGCTGGCGAACTACAGCGGCGTGTTCGCGCACCGCACCTCGGTGTCGTGCACGACCGCCGATCCGCAGGCGACCTGCCAGTAAGCCGCAGGACCCGTCCCGCCGAGGCTCGCGCCTCGGACGGGACGGGTCGATTCCGCTCGGTCAGAAGGTGTGCAACGCGAGTGCGAGCACGAGCGCCGCGTAGATGCCCGCCAGCACGTCGTCGAGCATGACGCCGAAGCCGCCCCCGACACTGCGATCGGCCCAGGAAACCGGCCACGGCTTGCAGACGTCGAACACGCGGAACAGCACGAACGCGGCGACGATCCACGGCCAGCCGGCGGGCCACGCCAGCAGCGGCGCCAGCGCGATCCACTGGCCGACGAACTCGTCCCAGACGATCACGCCGGGGTCTTCGATGCGCAGTTTCGCCACGACGCGGTTCGAGGCCCACACGCCGAGCGCGAAGGCCAGCGCGAGCGCCAGCGCGTAGGCCGGCAGCGGCAGCTCGCGCAGCGCCAGCCACGGCACCAGTGCCGCGAGCGAGCCGGCCGTGCCCGGCGCGTACGGACTCAGGCCCGAGCCGAAACCGCTGGCGATCCAGCCGGCCGGCCCGGACAGGATCGCGCGGCGCTGCGCGGCGTCGAGCCTCACGCGAAATGGTTCCAGCCGCCGCGCGCCAGCACGATCTCGCCGCCGCCGGCATCGAGCAGGCGCACGCCGCGTCCGGCGACCACGCTGCCGATGCGCGTCGCGCCGCAGCCCACGCGCGCCAGGTCGCGCTCGATCGAGGTCGCGCGGTCGAGCGGCGCGGTGAAGGCCAGTTCGTAGTCGTCGCCGCCGCCGGCCTGCAGCACGAGCCGCTCGCTTTCCTCGAAGGTCGCCAGCAGGGCGGACGAGGTCGGCAGCTTCCAGGCGTCCAGCTCGATGCCGACGCCGCTGCGTTCGGCGATGTGGCCGAGGTCGGCGAGCAGGCCGTCGGACACGTCGATGCAGGCGGTGGCTCCGTCGCGCAGCGCGATGCCGGCGGCGATGCGCGGCGTCGGGCGCTCGAGCCGCTCGATCAGCGCGGCGCGCGCGTCCGCCGACGCTTCCAGCAGGTACGGGCTGCGCCGCTCCAGGCAGGCCAGGCCGCCGGCGGCGTCGCCGATCACGCCGGTGACGAAGACCTGGTCGCCGACGCGCGCGCCGTCGCGGCGCAGGGCGCGCTCGGGCGGCACGAAGCCGTGCACGACGACGGTCACGCCGAGCGGGCCGCTGGTGGTGTCGCCGCCGACGAGGGCGACGCGATGCTGCGCGGCCAGCTCGGCGAAGCCGTCGGCGAAATCGGCGACGAAGGCGCGGTCGGCCTGCGGCAGGGTCAATGCGAGCAGGGCCCAGGCCGGCGTCGCGCCCATCGCGGCGAGGTCGGAAAGATTCACCGCCAGCGCCTTCCAGCCGAGGTCGCGCGCGCCGGTGGAGGCCGGAAAATGGACGCCTTCGATCAGCGTGTCGGTCGTGACGACGAGTTCGTGGCCGGGCGGCGGCGCCAGGATCGCCGCGTCGTCGCCGATTCCCAGGCGGACGTCGGCGCGATCGATCGGGCAGCGCGCGCGGATCAGGTCGATCAGGTCGAACTCGGACATGGACGCGCCTCCTTGCGCGAAATCAGCTGCGCGAGGCGTACTCGGCGCCGCGCAGCACGCCGGCGAGCTTGTCGAGCACGCCGTTGACGTAGGTGTGGCCGTGCTCGGAACCGAAGCGCTTGGTCGTCTCGACCGCCTCGTTGATGACGACGCGGTACGGCACGTCGACGCGGTAGCGCAGCTCGTAGGCGGCGATGCGCAGCGCGGCGCGCTCGATCGGGTCGACGCGGTCGACTTCGCGGTCGAGGAACGGCGTCATCGCCGCGTCGAGTTCGGCGTGTTCACGCGCCACGCCGCGCACCAGATCCTCGAAGTACTCCAGATCGGCGATCTGCATGTCCTGCTCGTGGCGGAACTGCGCGACCACGCCGTCGATGCGCGTGCCGCTGAGCTGCCAGGCGTAGACCGCCTGCAGGGCGCGGCGGCGGGCGCGCGAGCGCGCGGCCAGATCGACGCCGGAAGGATGCTGCGAAGCGGCCGTCACAGGCGCCTCCACAGGTCGACCATTTCCAGTGCCGCGAGCGCGACTTCCTCGCCCTTGTTGCCGTGCGCGCCGCCGGCGCGCGCCTCGGCGTCGGCATGGCGCTCGACGGCGAGCACGCCGTTCAGCACCGGGATGCGGTAGTCCAGCGCCACGCGCATCAGGCCTTGCGCGCAGCCGTCGGCGACGTGTTCGTAGTGGCGCGTGTCGCCGCGCACGACGCAGCCGAGCGCGAGGATCGCGGCGCGCTCGCCGCCCGCGGCCAGTTTCGCTGCGGTCGGCGGGATCTCCCACGCGCCGGGCACGCGAACCAGGTCGATCGCGTCGTCGGCGACGCCGTGCTCGCGCAGGGCGTGCACCGCGCCGTCGACGAGGACGTCGACGATTCGTGGGTTCCAGCGGCTGGCGACGATCGCGTAGCGGGCGTCGGCGGGCGCGCGCAATTCTCCGGAAAACGTAGGCATTGCTCGGGGATCTGGACGGTTCGTGGCGCGCAGTTTAACCGACGCGGCGCGGCGGCAGGCCGCGGCGGGCGACGCGCCCTAGGCGGACGCGCGAGCGCCGGCTTCCTCGTAGCCGACCACTTCCAGGCCGAAGCCGGCCAGGCCGACGAGCTTGCGCGGCGTGCCGAGCACGCGCAGCCGGCAGGCGCCCAGATCGGCGAGGATCTGCGCGCCGAGGCCGAGCCGCCGCCACTGCGTACCGGCCTGCTCCTCCGGCGCCGCGCCGCCGCGCAGGCGCTCGAGCAGCGCGTCGACGCCGTCGTCGCCGGCGAGCACCACCACCACGCCGCGCCCCTCCTCGGCGATGCGCCGCAGCGCCGCGGTGACGGTCAGGCCGAGATCCTCGCGCTCCAGGTGCAGCACGTCGGACAGGGTGTTGCGCACGTGCACGCGCGTCAGCACCGGCGCGCCGTCGTCGACGCGGCCGCGCACCAGCGCGAAATGCGCCTCGCGTGCGAGCAGGTCGCGGTAGGCGACGAGGCGGAAGCGGCCGAACTCGGTGTCCACCTCGCCTTCGTACGTGCGCTCGACGGTCTTCTCGGTGTCGAGCCGATAGCGGATCAGATCGGCGATCGTGCCGATCTTGAGGCCGTGCTTCGCCGCGAACGCCTCCAGCTCGGGGCGCCGCGCCATCGAGCCGTCCTCGTGCAGCACCTCGACCAGCACGCCGGCCGGCTCCAGGCCGGCCATCGCGGCGAGGTCGCAGGCGGCCTCGGTGTGGCCGGCGCGCGTCAGCACGCCGCCGGGCTGCGCGGTCAGCGGAAAGATGTGGCCGGGCTGGGTCAGGTCCTGCGGCCCGGCGTCGGGGCGCACCGCGACCTGCACGGTGTGTGCGCGGTCGAACGCCGAAATGCCGGTGGTGACCCCTTCGGCCGCCTCGATCGAAACGGTGAAGTTGGTGTGGTGCGGCGAGGTGTTGTCGGCAACCATCGGCTTCAGGCCGAGCTGGCGGCAGCGCTGCTCGTTGAGCGCGAGGCAGATCAGGCCGCGCGCCTCGCGCGCCATGAAGTTGATGTCCTCCGGGCGCACCTTGGCGGCCGCCATGATGAGGTCGCCCTCGTTCTCGCGGTCCTCGTCGTCGACGATGACGACCATGCGGCCGGCGCGGATGTCGGCCACCAGCTCTTCGATCGTGGCGAAGCTCATGCCGCCACCCCGCGCTCGCCGTACAGCCGCTCCACGTAGCGCGCGACCAGGTCGACCTCGAGGTTCACCGCGTCGCCCGCCTTGCGCGCGCCGAAGGTGGTGGCTGCCAGCGTGTGCGGAATCAGCGTGACGCCGAAGGTGTCGGCGGAGACTTCGTTGACGGTCAGGCTGGTGCCGTCGACGCAGATCGAGCCCTTGACCGCGATGTAGCGCGCCAGCGCCGCCGGCGCGCGGAACGTCCAGCGCTGCGAGCCGCCGTCGTCGTGGACGGCGGCGACCGCGCCGACGCCGTCGACGTGGCCGGACACCAGGTGCCCGCCGAGGCGGTCGGCCAGGCGCAGGGATTTCTCCAGGTTGACCGCGTCGCCGGCGTCAAGCGCGCCGAGCGTGGTCAGGCGCAGCGTCTCGGCGGAGACGTCGGCGGCGAACTGCGTGCCGTCGAGCGCGACCGCGGTCAGGCAGACGCCGGCCACGGCGATGCTGTCGCCGAGCGCAACGTCGGCGAGGTCGAGCGCGCCGGCGTCGATCACGATGCGTGCGTCGCCGCCGCGCTCCTCGCGCCGGGCGATGCGGCCGACGGCCTGGACGATTCCGGTGAACATGGCTACTCCGTTGCTTGATTCGGGGGCCGCAGCAGCAGGCGCAGATCGTCGCCGACCTGGCGCCGCTCGACGCTGCGCAGGTGCCAGCGCGACGCCATTTCCGACAGCGGCGGCAGAGCCAGCAGGGGTCGCGCCGTGTCGCCGAGCAGCACCGGCGCGACGTACAGCAGGCACTCGTCGACCAGGCCCGCGGCGAACAGGGATCCGCTCAGCACGGGCCCGGCTTCGACCTGCAGCTCGTTGACGCCGCGCCGGCCGAGTTCGGCCAGCACCCGCGACAGATCGAGGCCGCCGGCGCCGGTTTCAACCGCGACGCACTCGACGCGGCCGAAATCCGCCGGCGCCGGCCGTGCCGCCGGAGCGTGGAAGATCAGAGTCGGCGCGCTGCCGTCGAGCACGTGCGCGCCCGGCGGCGTGCGCAGGTCGCGGTCGAGCACCGCGCGCAGCGGCGGCGGACCTGCGTATTGCAGTCCGCGCACGGTCAGCCGCGGATCGTCCGCCAGCACCGTGCCGATGCCGGTCAGCAGCGCCGAGCTGCGCGCGCGCCAGCGCTGCACGTCCGCACGCGCCGCCTCGCCGGTGATCCATTTCGACTCGCCGTTCGCCAGCGCCGTGCGTCCGTCCAGGCTCATCGCCAGCTTCAGGCGCAGCCACGGCCGGCCGCGCTCGACGCGGGCGAAGAAGCCGCGGTTGAGCTCGCGCGCGGCGTCGCGCATCAGGCCGGTCTCGACCACGATGCCGGCGGCGCGCAGGCGTTCGATCGCGCGCCCCTCGTTCTGGAACGCATCCTCGCTCGCGACCACCACGCGCGCGACGCCGGCGCCGATCAGCGCGTCGGCGCACGGCGGCGTGCGGCCGTGCAGGCCGCAGGGTTCGAGCGTCACGTAGGCGGTGCCGCCGCGTGCGTGATCGCCGGCCGCTTGCAGTGCATGTACCTCCGCGTGCGGTTCGCCGGCGCGCCGGTGCCAGCCTTCGCCGACGATGCGCTCGCCGTGCGCGATCACGCAGCCGACGCGCGGGTTTGGTTGCGTCGTGAACAGGCCGCGGTCGGCCAGGCGCAGCGCGCGCGCCATCAGCGCGTGGTCGACCGCGGAAAAGTTCATGGTGCGACCGGCCGCCGCCATCGCCGCGACCGCAACTTGATCCTGTCCGGCTCGGGAAAAGCGCGAGCGATTCCCGCGTTCGCGGGAATGACGGCGGGATGAGCCGATCCCTTCATCCAGGGACTCAGCGCTTCCTGGCAGGAGCGGCGGCGGCGGCTTCGCCGAGCAGCGGCAGCTGCAGGCCTTCGATGGCCGGCAGGTCGCGCTCCAGGCGCTCGATCTCCTCGCGGAACGCCTGCACGTCCTCGAAGCTGCGGTAGACCGAGGCGAAGCGCACGAACGCCACCTGGTCGAGCTTCTTCAGCGTGCGCATGACCAGCTCGCCGATCTGCCGCGACGGCACCTCGCGCTCGCCGCTCTTGCGCAGGTCGTCGATCACCGCGCGCATCGCCGCGTCCACGGCGTCGCGCGGCACCGGCCGCTTGTGCAGGGCGAGGTCGAAGCTGGTGCGCAGCTTGCGTTCGTCGAAGGCTTCGCGGCGGCCGTCGTTCTTGATCACGCTGGGCAGCTTGATCTCGGCCGTCTCGAACGTGTTGAACCGCTCGCCGCAGCGCTCGCACTCCCGCCGGCGACGGATCGTCGCGCCGTCCTCCGACACGCGCGAGTCGATCACGCGGGTGTCTTCGTTCTGGCAGAAGGGGCAATGCATGGAAGCGGCTCGGCCTCGGTGCGGGGCGGCTTATCCGCCGTAGACGGGGAACGAGGCGCACTGCGCCTCGACCTTCGCGCGCACCTGCGCGATCACGTCAGCGTCGCCGGGCGCGTCGAGCACGTCGCAGATCCAGTTCGCCAGATCCACGCAGTCCTGCTCGAGGTAGCCGCGCGTGGTCACCGCCGGCGTGCCGATGCGCAGGCCGGAGGTGACGAACGGCGAGCGCGGATCGTTCGGCACCGCGTTCTTGTTCACCGTGACGTGCGCCTGGCCGAGCGCGGCCTCGGCGTCCTTGCCGGTGACCTCGCGGCCGATCAGGTCGAGCAGCATCAGGTGGTTCTCAGTGCCGCCGGAAACGATCTTGTAGCCGCGCGCGAGGAAGGTCTTCGCCATCGCCTGCGCGTTCTTCACGACCTGCTGCTGGTAGGTCTTGAACTCCGGTTCCAGCGCTTCCTTGAAGGCGACCGCCTTGGCCGCGATCACGTGCATCAGCGGGCCGCCCTGGATGCCGGGGAAGACGATCGACTGCAGCTTCTTCTCCAGCTCCGCGCCGAGCCCCCTGGCGACGATGATGCCGCCGCGCGGGCCGCGCAGGGTCTTGTGCGTGGTCGAGGTGACGACGTGCGCGTGCGGCAGCGGGCTCGGGTACACGCCGGCGGCGACGAGGCCGGCGATGTGCGCCATGTCGACGAAGAGATACGCGCCGACCTGGTCGGCGATGGCGCGGAAGCGCGCCCAGTCCAGCACCTGCGAATAGGCCGAGAAGCCGGCCACGATCATCTTCGGCTTGTGCTCCAGCGCGAGCTTCTCGACCTCGTCGTAGTCGACCTTGCCGGTCGCCGGGTCGATGCCGTACTGCACCGCGTTGAAGATCTTGCCCGACAGGTTGACTTTGGCGCCGTGCGTGAGGTGACCGCCGTGGGCCAGGCTCATGCCGAGGATGGTGTCGCCCGGGCTCAGCAGGGCGAAGTAGACCGCCTGGTTGGCCTGCGAGCCCGAGTGCGGCTGCACGTTGGCGTAGTCGCAGTCGAACAGCTGCTTGGCGCGCTCGATGGCCAGGCTCTCGGCGATGTCGACGTACTCGCAGCCGCCGTAGTAGCGCTTGCCCGGATAGCCCTCGGCGTACTTGTTCGTCAGCACCGAACCTTGCGCCTCGAGCACGCGCGGGCTGGCGTAGTTCTCCGAGGCGATCAGCTCGACGTGATCCTCCTGGCGGCGCCGCTCGGCGGCGATCGCCTGGGCGAGCTCGGGGTCGAAACCTTCGATACGGGCATCCTTCGGGAACATCACGGGAACCTGTGCAAGCCGCGGGGGAGCGCATGTTACCGCTTTGTGGCGCGGCATATGGCGCGTCGGGCGGCCGGAACATGACGCACCGGCCGGCGATCGGCGATAATGCGGGGATTTCCCGTTCCCATCGGACCCGGCGCTGCCACCAGCGCCGCCGCGTCCTTCGCCCGGAGTCAGGCATGCAATACATCTACACGATGATCGGCGTCAGCAAGGTCGTTCCGCCGAAGCGGCAGATCATCAAGGACATCTCGCTGTCGTTCTTTCCCGGCGCGAAGATCGGCCTGCTCGGCCTGAACGGCGCCGGCAAGTCGACCGTGCTGCGCATCATGGCCGGCGTCGACAAGGACTTCGTCGGCGAGGCGCGCCCCAATCCGGGCACCAAGATCGGCTACCTCGAGCAGGAGCCCAAGCTCGATCCCGAAAAGACCGTGCGTGAGGTCGTCGAGGAAGGCGTGTCGGAGATCATCGGCGCGCAGAAGCGCCTGGAAGAGGTCTACGCGGCCTACGCCGAGGAAGGCGCCGACTTCGACAAGCTCGCCGCCGAGCAGCAGCGTCTGGAGAACCTGCTCGCCGCGAACGACGCGCACGCGCTGGAACGCCAGCTCGAAGTCGCCGCCGACGCGCTGCGCCTGCCGCCGTGGGAGGCCAACGTCGCCAAGCTCTCCGGCGGCGAGAAGCGCCGCGTCGCGCTGTGCCGCCTGCTGCTGTCCAAGCCGGACATGCTGCTGCTGGACGAACCGACCAACCACCTCGACGCCGAATCGGTCGAATGGCTGGAGAACTTCCTGCACGACTTCCCCGGCACCGTCGTCGCGGTCACCCACGACCGCTACTTCCTCGACAACGCGGCCGAGTGGATCCTCGAACTCGACCGCGGCCGCGGCATTCCGTGGAAGGGCAACTATTCGTCCTGGCTGGAGCAGAAGGACGAGCGCCTGAAGCAGGAAGAGAGCCAGGAAAAGGCGCGCCAGAAGGCGATCCAGCGCGAACTGGAATGGGCGCGCCAGAACGCCAAGGGCGGCCGCTCCAAGGGCAAGGCGCGCCTGGCCCGCATCGAGGAGCTGCAGTCGGTCGACTACCAGAAGCGGCAGGAGACCAACGAGATCTTCATCCCGCCGGGCGAGCGCCTGGGCAATTCGGTGATCGAGTTCAAGAACGTGTCGAAGTCGTTCGGCGACCGCCTGCTCATCGACGATCTCAGCTTCAACGTGCCGGCCGGCGCGATCGTCGGCATCATCGGGCCGAACGGCGCCGGCAAGTCGACTCTGTTCAAGATGATCACGGGGCAGGAAACGCCCGACAAGGGCGAGATCGCCAAGGGCCAGACCGTCAACATCGCCTACGTCGACCAGAGCCGCGAGAAGCTCGAAGGCAACCACAACGTGTTCCAGGAAGTCTCCGGCGGCGCGGACATCCTCACGATCAACGGCATCGAGATCCAGTCGCGCGCCTACATCGGCCGCTTCAACTTCAAGGGTCCGGACCAGCAGAAGCTGGTCGGCACGCTGTCCGGCGGCGAACGCGGCCGCCTGCACCTGGCCAAGACCCTGCTGCAGGGCGGCAACGTGCTGCTGCTCGACGAACCGTCCAACGACCTCGACATCGAGACGCTGCGCGCGCTCGAGGACGCCCTGCTGGAGTTCCCCGGCAACACGTTCGTGATCTCGCACGACCGCTGGTTCCTCGACCGCATCGCCACGCACATCCTCGCCTTCGAGGGCGATTCGCACGTCGAATTCTTCCCCGGCAACTACCGCGAATACGAGGAAGACAAGAAGCGGCGTCTGGGCGACGAGGCGGCGCAGCCGCACCGGTTGCGCTACAAGAAGCTGGTCTAGGAACCGGAGTTCGGAACGGGTTGTTGCGTCATTCGCGACGGCGAGCAAAACGAGCGAATGGCGAAGCCGGTCAGAGGGTGGACGCTCGGGGCGAGTCGAGCGGGAATCCATCCCCTCCGGTCAAGGCGGACATGGATGCCCGCTTTTGCGGGCATGACGGCGGCAAGAATGACGGGCGAATTTCGATGACGTTCATGCAATCGCTGCAAGCCGCTCGGCGAGGGAATGACTCGCTGGTCTGCATCGGCCTCGATCCCGAGCCGGCGAAGTTTCCCGCCGCGCTGCGCGGCGACCCGGATGCGATCTTCGCGTTCTGCCGCGCCATCGTCGACGCGACCGCGGATCTGGTGTGCTGCTTCAAACCGCAGATCGCGCACTTCGCCGCGCACGGTGCGGAGGACGCGCTGGAACGCCTGATCGCGCATATTCACGACGCGCATCCCGGCGTGCCGGTGATCCTCGACGCCAAGCGCGGCGACATCGGCTCGACCGCGCAGAACTACGTCGTCGAGGCGTTCGACCGCTACGGCGCCGATGCGGTCACGGTCAATCCGTATCTGGGCTGCGACTCGGTGCAGCCGTTCCTCGACCGCGCCGACAAGGGCGTGATCCTGCTCTGCCGCACCTCCAATCCCGGCGCGCGCGACCTGCAGGATCTCCTCGTGCGCGGCGGCGACGGCATCGAACGCAAGCTGTACCAGCACGTGGCCGAAATCGTCGCACGCGAGTGGAACGCCAACGGCAACTGCGCCCTCGTGGTCGGCGCGACCTACCCGGAAGAACTCGCCGACGTGCGTCGCCGCGTCGGCGACCTGCCGCTGCTGGTGCCCGGGGTCGGCGCCCAGGGCGGCGACGTCGCGGCGGTCGTCAAGAACGGCAGGACCGCGGACGGTGGCGGGCTGATGATCAGTTCCTCACGCGCGATTCTCTATGCGGGCAGCGGCGAGGACTTTGCGGCCGCGGCGCGAGCCGCGGCGCAGGACCTGCGCGAAACGATCAATCGTTACCGATGACTGCCATCAGGCGCAGCACAAGGCGCTCGCGCGGCACCGTCGCGACCGCTCCAGCCGCCCGCACGGGCACGCGATGAATGCGGCATCGAGTGTCCTGATGCTGCTGGGTTTTCTGGTACCCGGCGGTGTCATCTGCCTGATTCATCATCGGCTGCTGCGGAAACCGCGCTGATGTACATGGGCCACTTCGGCATCGCGCTCGGTGCGCGCCGCTGGCTGCGACCGCTGCCTCTGGTATGGCTGCTGTTCGCTTCCATCGCACCCGACTTGTACGACGCCCTTGCCGGATTGATGCCGGCCCTCGATACCGGCGGCATCTCGCATACTTTGCCCGGTGCGGTCGGCGCGGCGATATCCTTCGCGCTCGCCACCGCGTTGATATACCGCAACGGCACGCTCGCTCTGGGTGTCGGATTGCTGGCGCTGTCCCATACCGCGACCGACTACCTCACCAGCCGGATGCCGGTATGGCCCGATGGCCCGAGCACCGGACTGTATCTCTATGCGACGCCGTGGGCCGATTTCCTGCTGGAGAGCGCCGTGATCACCCTCGGGTTGCTGCTGTACGCCCGCTCGCCCGACCTGCGCCACCCGGCCCGCGCCGGCCTGATCGGCATGGGGGCATTGATGATCGCCTTGCAGGGCGTATGGAACTTCGTCATTGCCGGCCGCTGATGCGGCCCTGTAGCCAACCGACGATGAACCCCGCAACCCATGCGAGCGGCGGGACGCTACCGAAGCGACGGCGGGTGCTGCGCGAGGAGATCCGTCATTTCAGAGCGGTGAAAGTCGGGGCTTAAAGGCGCATGCCGTTTCCTCTCTCTTACGTGCGGGAGAGGGTTGGGGTGACGGCGCTCTTGCGCGGCGCTTCACCACGCTTCCCTCACCCGCCGCGCTGCGCGCGTCGACCTCTCCCGTAACGGGAGAGGTGAAAGCTGCTCAATCGTCGCCGAGTTCCACGCCCGGAAACAGCACCTCGGCGAAGCCGAAGCGCGAGAAGTCGGTGATCCGCATCGGATACAGCTTGCCGATCAGATGATCGCATTCGTGCTGCACGACGCGGGCGTGGAAACCCTCGGCGACGCGGTCGATCGGCACGCCGTCGGGATCGAAGCCGGTGTAGCGGATCGACGACCAGCGTTCGACCACGCCGCGCAGGCCCGGCACCGACAGACACCCTTCCCAGCCCTCCTCGCGCGCGTCCGACAGCGGCACGAGCGTGGGATTGAGCAGGATCGTGCGCGGCACCGCCGGCGCGTCGGGATAGCGCTCGCTGCGGTCGAAGCCGAAGATCACCAGTTTCAGGTCGACGCCGATCTGCGGCGCGGCCAGGCCGACACCGCCGGCGGCATGCATGGTGTCGAACATGTCTGCGATCAGCTCGCGCAGCTGCGGCGTGCCGAACTGCTCGACCGGCTGCGCCACGCGCAGCAACCGCGGATCGCCCATCTTCAGGATTTCGTGAATCATGCGGTCGCCCGCCCGGTCTTCATCGTCGGATTATCGCGCAGCCCGCCGTACTGCGGTGCACCTGCGCCGGCGTACGGACGCCCGCCGCGTGACGCCCGGCGGGGCTTGTGCTTTGATACGGCAGCGGACCGCGCGGTGCTGTTCGCGCGATCATCACCTGCAAGGGGCAGTGCATGAATTCCCAACCCGTCGCGACCCAGCCCGTCGCGCAGCTCACGGCGCGCGCCGTGATCCTCTCCGTCATCCTCGCGGTGATCCTCGCCGCGGCGAACGCCTACCTCGGCCTGTTCGCCGGCCTGACCATCGCGACCGCGATCCCGGCCGCCGTCGTGTCGATGGGCGTACTGCGCCTGCTCGGCGGCGGAACGATCTTGGAAAACAACATCGTGCAGACCGGCGCCTCGGCCGGTTCGTCGATCGCCGCGGGCGTGATCTTCACGATCCCGGCGCTGGTCATCCTCGGCTACTGGCAGGATTTCCGCTATTCCTGGGTGCTGGCGATCGCCGGCCTCGGCGGCCTGCTCGGCGTGCTGTTCTCGGTGCCGCTGCGCCGCTCGATGATCGTCGAGGACCCGCTGCCGTTTCCCGAAGGCAAGGCCGCCGCGGAAGTCCTCAAGGCCGGCGAGAATCCGGGCCCGGGCCTGAAGATCCTCGGCCTGTCCGGCGCGATCGGCGCCTTCGTCAAGCTGGCCGCCGAAAGCGGCCTGCGCATGATCCCCGACGCCGCCGCCGGCGGTACGTACGTCGGCAAGTTCATCGCCTACCTCGGTACCAATCTCTCGCCCGCCCTGCTCGGCGTCGGCTACATCGTCGGCCTCAATGTCGGCATCGTCGTTCTGTCCGGCAGCATTCTGTCCTGGCACATCGCGATCCCGCTGTACAACGCGTTCTTCCTCGACGGCAACACCGCACTCGCCGCGCAGCTCGCAGGCAAGGACGCGGTCACCACCGCCTTCGCGATCTGGAGCACCCAGGTGCGCTATCTCGGTGTCGGCACCATGCTGATCGGCGGCGTGTGGACCCTGTTCTCGCTGCGCAAATCGCTCGCCTCCGGCATCCGCAGCGGCCTGGCCGCCGCGCGCAAGGGCAGCGGCGGGGTGGTCGCGGAAACCGAACGCGACCTGCCAATGAAGTGGATGCTGGTGGCGCTGGTCGCCTTCGTGGTGCCGCTGGCCCTGCTCTACCAGGCGATCGTCTCCAACTGGGGCGTGAGCATTCCGATGACGATCATCATGATCGTGGCCGGCTTCCTGTTCGTCTCGGTCTCCGGCTACCTGGCCGGCCTGGTCGGCTCGTCGAACAACCCGGTGTCGGGCATCACCATCGCGACGATCCTGTTCGCCTCGCTCGTGCTGGTCGCGCTGATGGGCCGCGACTCGCAGATCGGCGCGGTCGCCGCGATCATGATCGGCGCCGTGGTCTGCTGCGCGGCCGCGGTCGGCGGCGACAACCTGCAGGACCTCAAGGCCGGCTATCTGGTCGGCGCGACGCCGTGGAAGCAGCAGGTGATGCTCGCGATCGGCGCCTTCTCCTGCGCGCTGATCATGGCGCCGGTGCTGAACCTGCTGGCCACCGCCTACGGCATCGGCGCGCCGACGGCCGAGCACCCCAATCCGCTGGCCGCGCCGCAGGCTACCCTGATGGCGTCCGTCGCCAAGGGCATGTTCGGCGGCCACCTGCCGTGGACGATGATCGGCATCGGCGCCGTGATCGGCGCGGTGGTGATCGCGCTCGACGAATGGCTGAAGTCGCGCAAGTCGCACTTCCGCGTGCCGGTGCTCGCCGCCGCGATCGGCATCTACCTGCCGCTGGAACTGATGGTGCCGATCTTCCTCGGCGGCCTGATCGCGCATTTCGTCGAACGCAGTCACGGCATCGATCCGCACAACGAGGCCGAGCGCGACCGCGTGCATCGTCCCGGCACGCTGTTCTCCGCCGGCCTGATCACCGGCGAGGCGCTGATGGGCATCGCGATCGCGATCCCGATCGTCGTCAGCGAGCGCGCCGACGTGCTCGCGCTGCCGGCATCGCTGCATTTCAACCAGTGGGTGGGCCTTGTGGTGCTCGCCTTGATCGGCTGGCTGCTGTACCGGGTCGCGACGAAGCGGCACGCTTCGTAGGCCGCAATCCCCGCATAGGAACGGGCGGCGGTCCGCCGCCCGTTCCGGCGACGGCAGCGCGCCGATCGCCTCAGTTCACCGTGTTCTGCACATTCACCTTGCACAGATTGCCGCTGCAATCGGGGTGGGACGCGTCCGGCGTCGTCAGGACGATGTTGATGTAGTAGTCCTGCCCCGGCGTCAGCGCGCAGGCATTGACCGCCGGATTGCCCGTGCTGATCTTCCAGGCGGCAATCCGCGCGCTCGGCCCCCGATTGGTCGTCAGGCAGTAGGGCGCCACCGGCGCGAAGTCGCCGCAGACGGGGCTGATGGCGGTGGTCAGATTCGGGCCGGGATAGTTCTCGCCGTGGAAGAAGGCTCCACTGAGCGTCGGATCCACGCCGGCGGGCACGTGGAACTTGACCGAGACGAACTTGTTCCGCTCGAAATTCTTGAAGACCGTGTAGAAATTGACGCCGGGCCACGAGCCGGGAGGCTGACCTGCGGAACTCCTTCCCCACACCTCGTCGAAGTTGTTGACGTTGGCTCTCACGTCGGGAAGCAGGGTCACCGTGTAGGCGAGATTCGAGAACTCCTGACGCAGATCGGAATAGTCGAAGGAGCTGCGGAAGAACGTGTCCGACGTGGCTTCCTGTGCCGCGCAGTAGTAGTCCTGTATCGCCGTGATCTGTTGCTCTTCCGTCGCATGGGCATGCGGCGCCAAGGCAAACACGAGCGACAGGACGGCAGCCGTTTTCGTTCCGATTCGATCCATCTGAAACCTCCCTCGCAGGGCCACAAGTACGAAATTTGATGTAATCCGCTTGCAGCGCGCCCCGACGCGCTCATGGCTCAGGCCGGCGACCATCGTACCCGGCGCGCCGCGCGCGATCTTTGCATCACGCACGTAAACGAAAAGTTCAGAGCCGCTCAGCTGCGCCGGGCGCGGAGCGCGGAGCGCAACGGATGCACGGCGACGACGACGGCGAAATGCGACCAGATGCCGAACCAGACCGCGGCGCTCGCCAACGGATTGCCGGCGAGGGAATCGAACTTCCGGAAATAGCGCCACATGCCGCGGTGCTTGTGGCGGGAAACGAACACCGGACGCGAGCGGCTCGACGAACCCTGCGCATGCACGATGCGCAAATCGCCGGCCATGGCGACGCGCCACCCGGCGTCGCGCGTGCGGCGGCACAGGTCCAGGTCTTCCACGTGCAGGAAGTAGCCCTCGTCGAAACCGCCGATCGACTCGAAAACCGCGCGCGGCATCGCCA
Source organism: Dokdonella ginsengisoli (assembly GCF_042652785.1). NCBI lineage: Bacteria > Pseudomonadati > Pseudomonadota > Gammaproteobacteria > Lysobacterales > Rhodanobacteraceae > Dokdonella > Dokdonella ginsengisoli. Next base: position 404,641 of record NZ_JBHSHD010000003.1, read on the forward strand.
TGCAGGCGCCCGAAACGGCTTCCACGAACTCCACTCCGGAGCCCCCCGCAGGCGACGGCGGCATCTCGACGCCCTGCAGCGATGGCCAGCGCGACTCGAAGCGCGCCAGTCCGCTCAGGCTCGCCAATGCGCGCCGCAGGGTCGGGTCGCGACGCCGGTTGCCGCGCGCCGGCGTACCGTCCGCATTGCAGACCGCGACCCCGAGCAAGCCGATCCGGTCATCCGCGTGCAACGCCTCGCGCATGCCGCCGATGCTGTCCCCGAGCAGCTCGCAATCGGGATTGAGAAATACGAGCACGTCGCCGCGCGCCGTCGCCGCGCCACGATTACAGGCCGGCCCGAAGCCGAGGTTCGCGCCGTTGCGCAGCAGGCGAAGTCTCGCGTCCGCGACGTGTTCCGCGGCGACGCGCTCGACTTCGCCGTCGCTCGAGGCGTTGTCGACCAGAATCACCTCGACCGGGACGGACGACGCCAGCGCGGTGCCGACGGATTTCGCCAGCAGCGGGCCGCTGTCGGCCGCGACGACGACGATGCTAGTCAGGCCGGGGACGACGTCGGGCATGCCGCCCCCTGCGGACTCAGATTGCGCCGAGCAGGCGTTCGCCCTGCTCGCTCGCGTGCTCCCACAGGTCCGGCCACGCCTCGTAGGCGTCGGCGAGCAGCGAGGTTTCCTCGCGCAGCAGGGTCGCGCAGGCGGCGGCGTCGACCGATTCGTTCCAGTCGCCCAGGCGCGGCGCACCCTTGGCGATCAGCGCGCGTCCATTGGCTTCGATGATCGAGCGCACGTCGGCCTGCCAGTAGACCGGCGCGTCCTGCGCCCCGTCGTACTGCTGCTGCAGGCGTTCGATCAGGTCGGCGCGCACGTAGGCGAGGTATTCGCGCAGCTGATGCAGGCGGCCGCGTTCGCTGGCCGCTCCGACGTCGCGCAGGTGCGCGGCGAGCAGGCGCAGCCGCTGCGCCGGCGCCTCGGCGTAGAACTCCGACAGCTGGCGCTGCACGAAGTCGGTGACGAAGTAGTTGAAGCGCGGCGTATGGGCGGCCAGCGTGCGCGCCGAGCGCGAACGCTGGCCCTCCTGCACGTGACCGATCGCGACCGGAAGCTCCAGCGTGAGCGCGTTCGGATGACACAGGCGCACGACCTGCGAGAACAGCGCGTCCTCGCCGCGACCGAACGGATTCGTGCACGGCAGCATCACGGTGTTGTCGAGCGCGAACGGCGTGAACGTGGCGGCGATCGCCGCGCGCGCCTGCCGATAGCCGTACCAGATGCTGCCCAGTTCGACGTTGCGCAGGTAGCTGTCCCTGTCGCGCACGAACTCGGCGCGCTCGGCGGGCGGGAGCTGGTAGAGCCACGTCCCCGATTCGGAGCGGGAACTGCCGTAGCTGCCGTGATGCGTGGCGAGGATCGGGGCATCGCCGTCGAGGTGATCCAGACGGCTCAGCGGCAGACCGCGCAATGCATTGCGCTCGATCGCGTACTCCGTGCCGCCGGTCAGCGCGCCGAGCGGTCGGCCGACGGCCGCGAGGTGCAGTTCGAAGGGATCGACGTCGATCTCCTCTCCGGCGCCGAGCGCGTTCTCGATGTTGCGATAGAACTGCGTGCTCGCGCGCGACGAGGGATTCGGATCGAGCCCGGTGCTGGCGCGTTCGGCGCGGCGCAGCGGCAGGCGGTGATCGTCGTCGAACAGGGTCAGGCGGGCACCTGCCGACAGCAGCAGGGCGAGATTCCAGCCACGCCCGCCGCCGAAGCGCGCGCCGTCGCTCGTCCCGCCCAGCAGATGCGGCAGGATCGTGGCGGCCTTCGGCACGGCGCGGGCGAGGCGCGTGATCAGGCGCTCGCGCTCGGAACTGCCGATGTAGGTCAGCTTGCAGCCGGACGAACGCGCGAACTCGCGCAGCAGGTCGCGGTGCCGGTTCGCCGCCTCGCGCGTGGCCGAATCGTCGAGCAGGACGTAGTGACGGTTCGCGCGGAAACGGCGCTCGTACTCGGCCAGCGAACCAAGCAGGTGCTCCAATTGCGCCGGCCGATCGCACGCGCGGATGAACACGGCGCGCATCGGCGCCGGTTCGCGCGAGCCGGCCCGCGCCAGCCGATCGAGGAAGCCGCGGTCGGACAGCATCAGCCCGCGCGCGATCAGGCCTTCGAAGACACGCGCCACGCCCTCGCGCTGCGCCTGCAGGCCCGGCACGGCCGCCATGACGCGGGCGACGTGCTCGTCCAGCGTGCGGAACTCGCGACTCTGGTCGAGCGCCTGCAGCACCTGGAAGGTCATGACGTGCGTGTCGCCGTTGCGCTTGACCTGGAAGATGCATTCGTTGTTCGACAGCGAGGCGACGACGCCGTCCTCGGACGCGTACAACGGCGCATCCGGATCCGGCCGCGTCCGCTGCGGGGTGGCAGCGAAGCTGCCGTAGTCGATCTGGTAGTTGAGTTCTGTGCTCATTCGTTCGGTCGTTTGCCACGCCACCAGGGCCAGGCGCGTCGGGGGGCGGTCGCTTGCGGCGATCGGCTTTCTTCCACCTGGGTCTTCAGTCGCGCGAGCTCGGCTTCGAGCTCGGCGATGCGCGCGCCGGCACCCATGTTCTTGCGAATCTCGTGATTGTAGTGCTCGTACACCGCTTCCCGGCGGTCGCCGAAGAACGAGTGTTCCGGCAGGTCCGGCGGCAGCTCCCCGCGGGTGCAGACGGCCACGTAGTAGATCGGCTCGTAGCCGAGGCCCGCGGCGATCGCGCCTTCCTGCTCCGCGGTCCAGGTCTCGCTGCGGCCGGAGGCCCCGTCCAGCGTCCACAGTACGGACTGGAACAGCAGCTTTTGACCGTACAGGCGAATATGGGGGAAATGCGGCTTCAGCAGCGCGAGCAGCTCCTCGCGGTAGAGCTCGCGCACGTGGAATTCGTTGCGGAATCCCGCCGCCTCACTGTAGGTCCGCTTGTCGGGCGAGGAAATGACCAGCACGCCGTCGTCCGCGAGCACGCGGGCGAAGCCGGCCAGCAGTTCTTCCTGCGCCGCGAGGTGCTCCAGCGTTTCGAACGAGACGATCACGTCGAAGGACTTGTCCGCGAACGGCAGGTTCGTCGCATCGGCCCGCTCGTAGCGCAGACGCGGCTTGGCGCCGTAGCGCATGCGTGCGTGGCCGATCGTCGCCTCGTCGACGTCCACGCCGATCACGTCGGCGGCCACGTCGGCGAGCAGGGCCGAGCCGTAGCCTTCGCCGCAGGCGGCATCGAGCACGCGCTTGCCGGCGGCCAGCGGCCGGGCGAATGCGTAGCGATGCCAGTGTTCGTACCAGATCTCGCGCACGCATTCGGGCGTGAAACGTTCGCCGGTGAACGGCAGTGGGTTCTGTTCGCCGCTCATGATCCGGAGCCGTTTGCGCAGACGTGATTCCAGCGATGGGCCAGGCGCACCAGGCCGAATTCGCGCGAGGCGCCGCGCACGACGAAGCTGCGCTCGATCGTGTCGAAGATGCGCACGCCTTCGGTGTCCATCGGATGCACGCGGATGCGATAGCTTCCCGGCAGCAGCGGGAGTCCGTCGAGCTGCAGCTCGCACAGGTACTCGCCTTCGGCGACGCGCTCGGGCGCCACCGCGTCGATTTCGGTGCTGGTGCCGTAGACCGCCGTCCCGTCCGCGCGCACGATGCCGACCATCACGCCGGGCGTGCGGCCGTCACGCGAGCGCACGCGTGCGCGTATACGCAATGCGTCGCCCAACTCCAGCAAGGCCGGGCGCTCCGATTCGTCGTCGTTCACCGCGACCGCGATCACGCTGAATTCGACGCCCGCCTGCGCGATCTCGCGGCGCTCGGCCACCGAAGCGGATTTTCGCTCGTGATAGGCGAGATACGCCTGGGTCACGTCGAACACGTCGCCCTGCATGGCGATCTCGCCGCCGCGCAGCCAGCACGCGTGCCGGCAGAGCTTCTGGATGTGGTACATGCTGTGCGAGACGAGGATCAGCGTGCCGCCGCCGGCAAGGTAGTTCTCGATCCACTGCACGCATTTCTTCTGGAACGATTCGTCGCCGACCGCGAGCACCTCGTCGGTGACGAGCAGGTCGGGCTTGAGCGTGGCGATGACCGCGAAGCCCAGGCGCACGACCATGCCGGACGAATAGTGTTTGACCGGTTCGTCGATGTACTGGCCGATGTCGGCGAAGTCGATGATCTCCGGCAGGCGCTCGCGCAGCTCCGTGCCGGAAAGGCCGTGCAGCGCGGCCGCCATCGCGACATTGTCGCGGCCGCTGTATTCCGGATGGAAGCCCGCACCGAGTTCGAGCAGGGCGCCGATCTCGCCGCGCACGCGCACGCTGCCGGTGGTCGGCGTCAGCACGCCGGTGATCAGTTTGAGCAGTGTGGATTTTCCGGCGCCGTTCTCGCCGACGAGCCCGAGCGATTCGCCGCGGCGGATCTGCAGATCCACGTCGCGCAGCACGCTGATCCGCTCGGCGCCCCGGCTGCTGAACAGCAGGCGGCCGAGCGAGCGCAGGCGATCGCTGCTGCGATGGACCTTCGGATAGGCCTTGCCAAGACCCTGCGCCTCGACCAGCAGCTCGCTCACAGGAAGTCCTCGAAGTGGCGATCGAGGCGGCGGAACGTCCAATGGCCCACGAGCAGCGCGAGCAGCGCCGTCAGCAGCGCGACAGCCAGCCTGGTCGCGTCGAACTGGCCGTAGTCGAGCAGCGCGACGCGGAACGATTCGGCGTAGAACGTGAAGGGATTGAAGTCGATCATCCCGCGGAACCGTTCGGGAAGCAGATCGCGCGCGTAGTAGATCGGCGCCGTGAACATCAGCAGCGGAAGGATCTGGCCCAGCGCCTGCACGAGATCGCGCACGAAGACCTGCACCGCCGCGCACAGCAGGGCGCAGCCGAGCGCGAGCGCGAACAGCGGGACGTAGAGCAGCAGCGCGAGCGGGACATGACCAAGCTGCAGGCCGTAGCCCAGGGCCGCCAGCACGAGTACGACGGCGAGGAAACCGACGATGTGGATCGCGAAGCTCGACGCCACGCTGGCGACGACGAGGATCTCGCGCGGCAGAGCCACCTTGCCGATCAGTGCGGCGTTGTCCTGGATCGCCGTCGTCGAACGCAGCACGGCTTCCGCGAAAGCCGTCCACGGCCAGAACGCGACGGCCAGGAAAGGAATGTAGCCGGGGCTGTCGGCGCCGGGGACGCGCGCCTTGAACACGTGCACGAAGACGAAGCTCGTGATCGCCAGCTGCAGCAAGGGCTGCAGCAGCGCCCACAACCCGCCCGAGAGGCTGCCCGCGAAGCGATTGCTCAGCTCACGACGGAAGAAGCGCGAAATCAGCGTCGGAGCGAACATGGATCCTGGCCAGTCCCGAAATGACGCTCCGCACAGCGGATTCGCATCCGCTTCGTCGTCCGCGGAGCGTCGAGCGGATGCGGTCTCGACGCTTCGGGCCGGGTCATCGCAGCGAACGAGCGCCGCGCGACCTCGTCATGGCGATTCCGCTCAAGGCGTCTTGGCCGGCGCGGCAGCATTGGCCGGCGGCTGCTTCACGTAGCGATCGCGCAGCGAAGCGACGACGTCCGGATTGGCGTCCATCTTCTGATTGCGCAGCTGATCGGCATAGTTCTTGACCTGCTTGTCGACGTACTCATTCGACATGCGGGAGATGATTTCCTCGCGTACGTCCGCAAAGGATCGCTGCTGCTGAGGGGTGCGCGCGATCAACTTGATGACGTGATAACCGAATTTGGTCTTCACGATCGGGGAAATGTCGCCTGGATTCTTCAGGGCTTTTGCCGCATCCGAAAATTCGGAGACGTATCGACCACTGTCCACCTGGGACATCAAGCCGAGATTGGCGGTCTTGCTCGGATCTTCGGAGTACTTCTCGACCAGGGCGTCGAACTGGTCCGGATTGGCTTTCGCTTCCTTCTCCACCGTCTCAGCGAGCGCCTTCGCTTCCTCATCGGTGCGGTTGTTCGTCGTGATCAGTACGTGCTTGACGTCGAACCTGCCCGGCGTCACATACTTTTCCTTCCGCGCCGAGTACTCCTCCTTGGCCATGGCGCTGAAGTCCGGCACCTTGATCTCCTTGCGCAGGCGCTCGAGACGAACCTTGCTCAAGGTTTCGTCCGCTGCGAGTTCGATCTGGCTCTTGACCACGGGATCGTTCTGCAGACCCGCCTTGCGCGCTTCGGCGGCCATCTGCTTCTGCACCAGCTGGTTGGTGATCAGCATTTCGATACGCTGCGGGCTGTTGAAGAACCCTGCGCGGTCCTTTTCGGGAATGCGGGAGGCCGCATACGCGTCCAGCTCGCCGAGGGTGATGCTCACTCCCCCCTGACTCGCAACGACGGCACTGGAGTCGTCTTTTCCCTTCGCCACGTCCTGCGCAGACGCGAACAGCGTCCACGCCATCGCCATACCTGCGCCGACAACCATAACGGAGCGCAAAATCATGCTCATGAACATCTCTTCGAATCAGCGGAATGAATAAAGCACAACCTCCGCGTCGCTCGAGCTCTGGCTCGAGTGACGCGGAGGTGTGTTGAAACCAAGCTGCGAAATTCGGGCCTTCGCGCTATTGCGAACGATTCTGCACGTTCATCTTGCAGATGTTGCCCGCGCAATCTGCGTTCGGAGCGGCCGGATCCGTCACCTTGATATTGAGGTAGTACTCCTGCCCAGGCGTGAGAGCGCAGGCGAATACTCCGGGCGACCCGGTGGTGAGCTTCCACTTCGCGAGCACGGCGCCCGCGGCACCACGGTTCGTGGTCAGGCAGTAAGGCGCAATGTTCGCCTGATTGAATTCGCCGCAGGTGGTGCTAATCGACGTCGTGACGTACGGACCGATGTAGTTTTCACCCTTGCTCAAGGATCCGACCGTGGCGGGGTTGAGCCCGTTCGCCGGCACGCGGAACTTGGCGCTGATGTACTTCGTCCTGTCGAGCGTCTTGAAGATCGCGTAGAAATTCACACCAGGGAAATCGACGATCGTGTCGGACGTGGACTTGCGGCCCCAGATGTTCTTGAACTGCGTCAAGTCGACGTTCTTGGGATTGGTGGGTGCATCGTTGAAATTGACGCTGTAAGCGAGATCTCCGATGTTCTGCAATCCGGCAGGACAGGAAGTCGTGTTCTGCGTAACGGCAACTGTCGCATTCTGGCTCGTCACGGAGCCTGCCGTGTTCTCACAGCGCATGGACAGAACGTAAGACCCTTCCTGCGAGGCCGTCACGTTGCGAGGCGAGCTGGTCGTCTCGACCGTGGTCCAGCCGCTCAAGGTCACGGCAGCGCCGTCCTTGGTCGCCGTTCCTACGCACTTCGTCGCATTCTGAACGGCCCAGGAAACCTGGAACTGCTCGTTCACACCGACGCTCGTCGGAGCGGTGAGCGCGAAGTTCGCCGGAGTCGGAGCACCGACGCCGGCATTCACGCCGGCGCTCGCCGTGCCGGTCGAATTCGTGCACGTCACGCCGAACGTGTAGGCACCGGACGAGGTGATGGTCACCGGAACATTATGCGAACCCGCGCAGGCCGCCCCCGTACACGCGCTGGCTCCGACATTCCATCCGGACACACCCGACGTCGATCCGCCGTAGGTGCAGGATGTGGCCGCCGATGAGGCCGACCAGGTGACATTGAACGAACCACCGACCGTCGCCGTGGGCGGAGCGGTGACGGCAACCTGGTAATCGTCAGTCTGGCCTCCGGAGCCCCCACACCCCGTACCGGAAAGACTGACGCCGGTCGCCTGCAAATCCGTGCTTCCAGGAACAAGCTGGAGCCCGCTGGCGTCGGTGGTCGCGACACAGCTGGTCTGCTGCGTCGTGGTCATGCGGACGACGGCTTGCGCATGCGCCGACGATCCGGAGGCCAGGAGCATTGCGCCGGCCATCAGGGGCGCGCTCCGGAAGATCACTGAATGCATTTTCGATGACATGGAGTGTTATTCGACTGCTGGGAGGGGGTTGGCGCGCGATTGTACCCCCCCTGACAAGCGGCACGCCAGCCACATCTGAGACATGCGTAGCATCAAAAAAAAGGGGGTCGCAATGCGACCCCCTCTGGAACTTACTTTTTACCTTCAACCGATCAGGAGCAAGCGGCACCAGCAACGGTGCAGCTGCGGCTGGCGCGGTGACGGAACAGACCACCGTAGTTGGCCAGAACGCCGTTCTGCACGTTGTTGTTGACCAGGCTGTAGGCCATGAAGCCGGTGACCGGCAGACCGTGCAGCACCTTGCCCGCCACGTCCGGACGCAGCGCATGACCGCCGTCACCCGAAGCGAGGTCGAAGGACGCCCAACCCGTATCGGCATACGGCGGGATGTTCGGACGCAGGAACGAACCGAACACACCGGACGGCTCACCCGCACCCGTATCGGCCAGCCAGCTGATCACGTTCACTTCGAACGGCAGCGAGTTCGGGCGCGAGCTGATCGGCGGCGAGATGTCGTCCTGCGTCGTGCCGTGACCTTCTTCGCGGTCATACACAACGATGCCGATCTCGACGTTCGATTCGCCGTCGAACTCTTCCACGAACGGCGGGATCGCGCCGGCACCCAGGGTGTAGTAGGTGTCGACGTAGAAGCGCTTGGTCGGGAAGGTGACGACCCAGTCGGTGTTCGAACCAACGTTATCCGAAACGATGTACTCGTTGTAGATGTTGTTGGCCGTCAGCACCGCGCTGACCGCGTCGATGCCGTCCGCGTAGTCGAGCTGGACCAGCGTGCCGCCGCCCGTGAAGACGTAGGCGAGAGCGCCCAGCGCGGTCGACGCGTTGTTGTTGGCCTGAGCCAGCGACGGCGTCAGCAGCGACGAACCGGAGAACAGCGGCGTGTCGGTGAAGCCATCGAGCGCATCGGCGTTGTACGTGAAGTACGTACCTTCGTCGACGTTCACGATGCCAACCGAACCGAACAGACCGCCGGTCGGCGCGTCGAGGTAGGTGCCGGCGTTGTTGTTGATCACGCTGTTCGTGCAGCTCGGCGTACCTTCGTTCGGCACACCGGTCTGGGCGTGCAGGGTCGCGTCGTCGAGAGCGCTGCCCGGACGGATGTCGCCCATCGAGATGATCTCGAAGTAGCCTTCACGCGTACGCGTGATGTCCTTCGGACCGCCGTCGAGCGGGAACGGAGCATAGCCGCCGTCGAACGCCGCCGTACGGAAGCTGAAGCCGGTCGTGCGGATGTTCTCGCCAGCAGCCGTCTCCGGGTACACGCAGCTCTTGTCGGACGTGATCAGCTTACCGCCGGTGGTCTCGTCGCCCTTCGCCGTGATACCCGCCGTCCACACGTCGTACGGAGACAGGAACAGGTTGAAGTCGAGCACTTCGCGGCTGTTGTAGCCCTCGAGGAAGCGGACCTTAACGCCCTTACCGATGCTCGAGGTGTTGACCACGGACAGCAGCGTGTCCTGGCCCTTATTGACCGTGTAGTACGGATAGATAAGAACCTGGCCGAGACCATCAGGATTCAGGTCGACAGCGTTCGCCAGGCCCGCGAAGCCAGCGACGCCGGCGATACCGGCGACGACGGCGGTCGTCAAGCTGTTTCTCTTCATCGCAACACTCCTAAATTTGACCACAGGGCTTTTTTGCTTTACCGCCAACCTCACTCCGAATGATGCAAACGGATGCCCGGCGGGCGAGGGCGAGGTTAGGCAACAGCGCCGCCATGTTAAGGCAAAGGAAACAACCACGCAATCCCCTGCCGAAACGAACAGTTTCCACAAGCAAATCAACCGCTTGGGAGAAGGAACCATTCTCCGTCGATGAGCAGCCACGTCTCTGAACGGGACGAGGTCATATCGGCGACCGCACCACCGCCGAGCGTGACCGCATAGGTCACGTCGACCGTCACCTTGCACCGGTCGGCGTCGCATTCCTTCTTGTTGAACTTGACCGTCTTCCACTGCACCGGCCGCGAGTTCATCGCCGCCGCGTAGTTTTCGCGCGTCTGCGTCTGGCGGAAGCCGGGCGTGAGGTAGTCGTAGGCCTTCTCGGCCTGATGCGCGATCAGGTAGTTCCAGCGCTCGACCGAGCGGCGATCGATGGTGTCCGGACTGGACTTGTCCGTGCAGCCCGCCACGGCGAGCAGCACGCCGAGCAGTGCGAGGCCACCTTGGGCTTTGAAGAAATTAGCGGTCACGCAAAGTGTCCTCTTGGGGCTTGACGTCTGCTGGTGAAAGGTTCTGCCGACGCGAGACCTGGTGCCGCGCACCGGGAACGATGTTCGAGGTCAGTACGCCACGCGGAAGCTGCACGGCCACCAAACCACCCATTGTAGCGCCCACCAGCCCGGCGACCAATTTCCAGTTCTTTCGCGACCGTCATGTTCCGGTTATCCACCCACTGAACCTGGACTTTCGACCGAAACGACTTGCAGCACTGCGTGCTGCAAGTCGCTGCGGCGACGTAGCGCAATCAGCGGCTGGCGCTCACGCTGAGCGTTCCGATGATGTGCACCGTGTCTCCCGGAGGATAGAAACGATAGTTGTATGTCGTTCCGACAGGAATGGGCTGAGTCGACGAGCCCGACTTCGAGATCGCGAACGGCGCACCCCACGCACCGCCATTGACCTGACCGGCCAGATCCAGGGACTCGTACCCCGGGGCATTCCACGTGAACGTGAAGCTGCCCTCATTGGCCCCGGGAGGAACCACGACGTGCGCCGGACTGATGCTGAACGTCGGAGCCGGAGCCGCGACGCCACTCACCGACAGGGTCGCCAGGATCGGCGACGTCGCGCCGCGAGGCAGCAACCTGTAGGTATAGGTGGTGCCGAGCGATATCGGCTGGTCACTGGTTCCAGATGCAGGGATATTGAGTGGGCTCAGCCACGCCCCGCCATTGACCTGTCCCTGCAGATCCAGCGACGGGTATCCCGGCGCGTTCCAGCTGAAGGTGAACGGACCGGACGTCGGAGACGCCGTGGCAGGGATCAGCACGTTGCCGGACGACGGGCCCGTCTGTACGAGGTTGTACTTCGGCACCAGCTTCAAAGTGGGCTGCGCACCCGCTATGCCGTTCACCGTCATGGTAGCCAAAGCGGAGCTGGGCGTTGAATTACTGGGCGTCAGAATAAACTTGGTATTGCCTCCTGACGGAATGTAAGGCCAAGTCCCACTACCTGCTGTAGAGGCGCCACAAGTCCAGGGCGTAGGCGTCGCGCCATTGTTGCTGATCCACACACACGCACCAGGATATGCGGGGGCATTCCAATTGACAACCGTACTCCCGTTTGCCTGACCGTAAGGAACGATCACCGGGTTCGGGCTGGCACTCAATGAAGGCTGTGCTGCCGCCTGCCCCCGAACAATAATCGAAGCCAATTCCGGACTATTTGAAGTTCCCGAGGACGTAACAACAAAGCGACTATTGCCGCCAACGGGCACATAAGGCCACGAAAGAACGCCAGAATTTCCGGATGCACATGCAGCAACCTGGAGCCCCCCTCCATTCTGACTCACCCAGACGCAAGCCAAATTATTCAGAGTCCCAAAGGTGCTATACGATATCTGCGTCGTACCCTTGTCCTGGCCATAGGGAATAATGACAGGATTTGGCGCCGCCGTAATTGAACCGGTCCCATAACATGTACTAGCCGGCTGCCCGACGCACTGCACATGAGACAATTTAGAGACATTTGCAAATCCCGAAGGATTGCAGACCAAGTGAGCGGATTCCGTGGAGTTGATTTGCCACCCTGGTGGCGCGCTTGAAATCGCGCAAACAGTCAACTGCGATCCGACTGGCAAATTATCATATCGAACTATCGTTAATACATTCCCATATATTCCGTTCGTACCGCCACAGGCAGTAGGATCCCAATCCGTGCTCTTTACAAGCCACCCCTGCGGCAAAGCACTTCCGTAACATATGGTGGCCTCCTCTGCCGCATGAGATTCCCTGGAGAAAAATAACAGTAATAATAAAATTAAAGCGCAGGAAATGTATTTCATCGCTGATCCCTTGGATTGTATTGAGACAACCACCCCCACAGCAGAAGTTAACCTCTTATAGTTATAATCAACTGCTCACCCAGCTCACATGGGATCTAGACGCCCCCTCCCCCCGCACGATCAATCCTCTTGCGGCTTTGCGTTCTGAGGAACGGGATAAGTGTGCGCCGGCGTGGGAGATGGCGATTCCGGTTGTGCCGGACGTGAATCTGCATCGCCCTGAACTCGCAACGGCGCCAGCGACTCGAACTGACGACTGTAATCCACTGTCATCTGGCGCGTCTCGTCGACACTCGACACGACACGCGGCGTGATCAATACGATCAGCTCGGTGCGATCGCGATGATTGGTCGAATTTCCGAACAAGCTGCGCAGGATCGGAATCTTCGCCACACCGGGAAGACTGTTTGCCTGTTCGTTGGTGAACTCTGAAATCAACCCGCCCAGCAAAACGGTTTCGCCGCTCTGAACGGCAACCTGCGTCTGGATCTGGCGCTGATTGATCGGTGGGTTGTTGGTTCCCGTCGCGGGGATTCCCGGGCTGCTCACCTCTTGCTGCACATCCAGGTAAACCAATCCACCCGGATTGACGCGAGGCGTCACGGAAAGCTGCACGCCGGTGTTGAGATATTGAACGCTGTTGTATGTCGCCGTCGTTCCGAAGCCGGCAACGGAAGTCTGAGTGACCGGAATCTGCTGACCCACGTTGATCTGCGCTTCCTGGTTGTTCGCTACAACCAACGAGGGAGCGGAAAGCGTCTTCGCCGTACCATTCGACTCGAGTGCGTTGATCGCCACTTCAAAATTCCTGTTGAGGAACGAGTAGTAGAAACCCCCGGCACCATTGTTGTACGGAGCGATCGCTCCCGTAGCACCAACTTGAGACCTGTGCCTGTCCTGCTTGTTGCCGCGGAACCGAGCATCGTAATCCGTACCGTTTCCGACGGATCCTGTAGCAGTACCAATCAGACCGCCGAGATACCACTGCACTCCGAGATTGAGGTCTCCCTTGAGAACCACCTCGAGAATTCGAGCCTCGATCTGCACCTGCAGCGGCACCACGTCGAGCTTGCGAATCGCCGATTGAATGCTTTCCCATTCATAAGGCGTCGCCATGATCATCAGCTGATTGTTTTCCTCGATCGCCGAGATGCGGATGTCGGTTTCCCTCTTCGAGCCGGTTCCACCCCCACTTGTCGGCGTCGAGGTGGTGCTTGGAGTCGTCGCCGGCGCGTTCTTCTCCTGCGCCGATTGCTGCCGCAACGAGTTCTGGTAGTTCATCGCGGAACCCCCTGCTCCGCCGATGCCACCGACGGTCATCGGCCGCAGGCCCTGCCCGACTCTCCCCGACGTGCTGCTACGACGCGACGTACCGGAGGAAGCGCCGAGGAAAATCTGGCTCAAATAGTCGGCCAGATCCGGCGCCTTCACGTTCTTGACGTTGTAGACGTACAACTGCACCGAATTCTCGGCACCGCCGCGATCGAGGCGGTACAGCCATTCCTCGGCCTGTTTCAGGTATTCCGGCTGCGGCGTGATCGCGACGATCGAGTTGGTCGATTCGATCGGCATGAAGCGGAACATGCCGGCCAGGGGCGACTCGCCTTCGGTGCCGAACAGCTTCTGCAGGTCCGGGATCATCTTGGCGACTTCGACGTGCTGTAGCGTGAACACGCCGATCGACATGCCGCGCATCCAGTCAACGTCGAACGTGTCGATCGTGCGCTGGTAGTTGTCGAGCTCGCTCGGCGTGCCGGCGAGCACGAGCAGGCTGCGGTTCGGATCGATCTGTACGAACGCATCCGCCTTCGCGTAGGGCTTGAGCAGCTTGGCCGTCTCGCTGGCCGAGATGTACTTGAGCGGGAAGATGCGCAGGCCATAGCCGGGCTGCTGCGAAGCGCCCAGGCGCGGCGTGAGCTTGCCCGGAATCGCGTCCTTCGCCTGCATCACCGTGTAGCGGCCGCCCTCGCGCACGAGCGCGTTGCCGGTCCACGACAGCAGCATTTCCAGCACCGGTAGCGCGTCCTCGCGACGGATCGGCCGCGACGTGGAATAGGTCACGTTGCCGCCGACGTTCGGCGCAATCGTGTAGTTCTCCTGCAGCATGTCGCCGAGGATCGCCTTGACGACCGCCTGCACCGGCTGATTCTCGAAGTTGAACGTGACCTGCCCCTCGCCGCTCGGCGCCTTCGCCGCCGGCTGCGGATTGACGAACTTGCCGGTGCCGAGATCGATCTCGGGCTTCGGCGGCGGGCGATTCGACTTCACGTCCGGGGTGACCGAGATGCCGTTGATGCTGTCGTCGGCCTTCATCGGCGGAGCAGGCTTCAGGATCGTCTCCGCGGTCAGGATGTCGCCGTCGCGCTTTCCTTCCTTCTTGCCCGGTGTCGCACAGCCGGCCAGCAAGGCCAGGCCGAGGACGGTCAGGAATGTCGGGGTTCTCGATCGCACGTGGCTCTCCATCACTTCTTCTCGGTCGCGGGCTTGTTCCCGCCGTTGCGCAGGCGTTCGGCATCTTCACGCATCTGCCGACGCCGCTCTTCGATCCGACGCGCCAGATCGGCGCTGCTGCCGGACGCGTCTTCCTTCGCATTGGAGCCGGTCTTGGCACCGCCGGCGGCTCCCTTGCCGGGTACCGCCGGCGCCTTGCCGCCGGCGGCCGGCCTGGCCGGTGCGCGCGGCGCCGGCTTCGGCGGCGCGGGCTGCACGACCGAAGTTTCCAGTGCAACCTCGGTCGTTTCGTTCGCGGCGCTCTTGAACACGACGCCGCGCGGTTTGACGTCGACCAGGGTCCAGCTCGCCTGTTCGCCCTCCAGCGGCATTCCGACCCGCAGGGCCACCGCTTGGTTCCGGGACTTGTCCTGCACCATCGCGATGCGCACGTTGTTGGCGTCGTCGAGAATGACACCGGTCAGCGCGATGTTCAGCGGACTGGGCGGCGCGGCTTCTTCCGTACCCTCCCCGTCGCCGGCGCTCACCGGCGTCGGCTGGCGGTCCTCGTTGAACAGCGGGTGCTCCTCGATGCTCGCGAACGCCGATGCCGACGGCAGCTGCACCGGCTTGCTGTCGATCGCGCCGATCTGCGAGTGATTCGCCTCGCCCTCGGAGTCGGGAGCCCAGCCGTAGCCGCGACCGAAGCCGGCGTACTGCACCACGGCCAGCAGCGCCAGCACGCCGCAGACGCCGGCGAGACCGTTCGTGACGAGACGGGCGGTCTGTACGTTCATTTGCCGCCCCCCTTCGCCGCCTTGGCGCCGGCCTGACGCAGATAGCCGGACAGGTTGAAGCGCACGTCGAGCGGACTCGCCACCGTCTTCGCGCCCGGCGGCGTGTAGGTCTGCTGCTTGTAGATCATCACCTGGTCGACGAACAGGTAGGGTTTCCCGTTCTCCAGATCGTAAAGGATCGCCGCCAGCGGTTCGAGGTCGCACTTCAGACGCGCCTGAACGGTGACGCGCTTGTACACCTCGTCGTCCGGACCGCTGAAGTTCTGCGTGCCGACGCTCTGACAGCGCTTCTCGTCCTTGGCATGGTCCTTCAGCGACTGGTTCAGGCGCTGGATCAGCGCAGCCGACGCGGCATTCGCATCCGCCTCGGACAGGAACGCCTGATTGCCCTGCTCGTAATCCTTGACCTCGGCCAGGCGCTTCTCGATCTCGGGCTTCTCGGCCGTGGTCTGACGGAACCGCAGCTGCTGCTCGCGCAGGTCCCGCATGTCCGCGCGGAACTGCAGGTGCGGTGCCACGAACCACCAGTGCACGCCGATCAGATAGACCAGCATGAGCACGATCAGGAGCAGCACGATCGCGAGGAAGCGGCCGTCCTTGGGCTGGAAGCGACTAGTCTTCACGCACGGCCTCCGCGTCCTTGCCCGGATCGTTGCCGGCGGCGCGCTTGTCGCGCTCGGCCTTTTCCTGTGCCGCCTTCTCCTGCGCGGCCCGGCTCGGCGGCGGGCGCCTGGGCGCATTCGCGGCGGAACCGCGCTTGTCCTCGGCGGACGGCGCGGACCCGGGCTTCTTCGAGCGATCGTTGGCCGGCGGCACGTCGAGGACGGTCTTGGGCTTGTCTGTCGGCTTGGCCGCCGGTTTCGCGGCCGGCTTGGCCGGATCCGCCTTCGCGCCGGCCGGCGGCCTGGCCGCCTCCGGCTTGCCGGTTTCCGCCGGCTTGGCAGCGGCGCCCTTGGGCGCGGCCGCTGCCGCAGTCTTCGGCGCCGGAGCCGGATCGCATTCCTTCAGCTCCGCATTGATCTGGAAGCGCTCCTTGCCGGTGCGCGCATCCGGCTGCACCTGGCCCTGGAAACCCGGGTTGCCCAGGCACGGCGAGGCGGCCAGCAGGGCGATCAGCTTGGCCGCTTCCTGGCCCTGGCCCTGCAGCTGCACCTGCTTGTTCTCGATCTGCAGGCGTTCGAGATAGGTATCTTCCGGAACGCGCTCGGTCAGGTCGTTGATCAGCGCGACGGTCAGCGGCCCCTTGCGCTTGCGGTCGGTCAGGAAGTTCGCTCCCGAAATGGAATCGGCCAGCGTCTTGCGCAGCGCCGCGACCTGCTTGGCCTCGACGCCGGCCTTGTCGACCTCCGCGCGCATCGACTCGACCGCCGCGGCGCGGTTGGCCAGCGACTCGTTCATGTTGACGATGAGCAGGATCACGGCGAGCGCGGCGAGGCCGAGATTCAGCGGCAGACGCATGTCGCGCCGGCGCGCGCGGCGCTCCGGCGGCAGCAGGTTGGTGTGCCGGCGCCCGCTGCCGGGCGTGCCCTTCCAGCTGTCGACGGCATCGAGGTCGGCGGCCCCGGCCGGCAGCGCCGACAGCTCCTGGTCGAGCTGCGCGCGCGGAATCAGCACTAGCTCCACCTGCACGCTGCGGCCGTTCGCGTCGCGGCCGATCACCCGGCTGTCGAAATAGACCTGGTCGGCCTTGAACGGCGTCTGCCGGTCCATCTCGAACGAGAGCACCTGGCGCAGGTTGTCCTCGGCCGCGGCCGGCAGGCTCAGCGTGCGCGTGAGCACCCGCTCGGCCGGAATGCAGAACACGGCGCGCACCATCGGATCGTCGATCGCCTCGCGCAGGCGCCGGAACTCGGCCACCTGCGCCTCCGCCGGCAGGTCACGGCGGATGCGTGCGTATTCGCGGATTCCCGCACCGTGCTCGCGCCAGACCACAATCTCCTCGCCGCGCAGGTCGAGCAGCAGCGATTCGGAACGCTCGGTCAGCACCTTGCGCCAGCGTTCCGGCAGGCAGGCGAGCAGTTCGCGCCCCCACCAGGCGAAGAATCCCGGCAGCGGCGTCTTGGCAAGGCGCGTCCGCAGACGCGCGAGTTGTCTGTCGAGGGCAGGATTCACGGCGGATTCTAAGAAGCTTCCCCATCGCGCCAGCGCAGGATCGAGTACGGCCGTCCGCCCGTACCGACCCCGCCCATGCGGATGGTGGCATCCAAGGTTGTGCTGGCGCCGTTCGGCAGCTTCGCACGGGACTTCACACTATACGTCAGCCCCCCGCCGCCCGCCATGAGCGGGGTGCCGTCCGGCAGGGTCAGCCCGGCGCCGGCGAGATCGTTGGGGGACATCGACTGGCGCATCTGGATCAGCGCCTGCAGCTCTTCCGGCGAGGATTCAGGGAACATCGCCTGCAGCGCTTCCAGCGGCGCCGCGCCGGCGCTGGGCGAGGAACGGCCGGAATAGATCGTCAGCGCCGGTTCGACCTTGGAAAACAGGTCGTAGTTCATGCCGAACACCTGCTGCAGCTCGGAAACGGTGTCGAACGGCGCGTTCTTTGGCCCGTAGGACAGGCCGGCAGCCTTGTAGTCGTCGATTTCGGCGCCGTTGGGCTGGCTCAGGTCGTCGGGATCGCACCAGTCGGCGATCGCCGCGCCGAGCGCCTCGGCCTGTTCCAGCGGCACCCCTTTCGACATGAACAGGTTCACCAGGATGTTGGAACCCATCGTTCCTCCCGCCGCGCCCGTACCGGTGCCCGCGCCGGCGCTCATGCCCGAGTTGCACGCCGAATTGAGGTCGATCTTGCCCGATTCGTCGGTGATCTGGACTTCGATCTCGGCGCCGCCGTAGTTGAAGCGGTACGGGCGGCCGTCGCCGACCCAGCGCTCGATCGGATCGGCCTTGCGCAATTCGTAGACGGCGAGATTGAGCCCGGCCTCGGCCGCGTAGCGCGCCTGCGTGGTGTCGAACATGTGCCGCGCCTGCAGGTTCTCGGTGCGCGCGATCAGCGAAAAGCTGCCGAGCAGGATCGCCAGCATCGCGATGACCCACAGCACGAGCACGAAGGCCACGCCGCGCGTCCGCGCCGGCGCGAACGCCGGGCGGGCGCGCCGTTTCGGCGGGCGGACGGGGATCGCGGCGGCGCTCATCGCGACCGCCCCGAGCGGGAGCGCATCCCGCCCATGTTGCTCTGCAGACCCACGCCGCGCAGCGTCTGTCCCGGCCGGTTCACGCGCATCGCGCCCACGTCGAGCATCAGCGGAATCTCCATCTCCGGAAACTCGACGTGCGCCTGCGGCTGCATGCGCACCACGATGCGCACCATCACCGGCGTCACGCTCGGATCCTCCCAGTCGTCGAGCCAGTCGGTCAGCTCGCCGTTTTCGTCGAGCATGCGGTACTCGAAACGGCCCTCGGCGATCTGGTCGAGCAGGACCACCGGCTCGTTGCCCGACTTCTCCTCGGGGTCGAAGCCGTTCAGCATCTCGTTGCCGAACATCAGCTGGCGCCCGCCGCTGCGGTTGCCGGCGAATTCCAGCGTCTGCACGTAGGCGCCGCCCTTCGACAGGTAGCCCGGCATCGGCGCGACGAAGCGCATGAGCTTGCCGTCGCCCTCGAACACGATGTTCGTGTTCTCGTTTTCGTCGGTGCCAAAGGACAGCGGCATGATGCGGCTGATCTGGCGGCGCAGGAATTCCTGCGCCACGCGTACGCGATTGGTGCGATCGATCGCCGCCTCGCCCGAATGCATCGCGTTGACGGCGGTGCGGATCGCGCCATAGGTGCCGGCCAGCAGCAGCGCCAGCAGCAGGATCGCGAGCATTACCTCGAGCAGGGTGAAGCCCCGCGCACGCGACGGCGGAAAGGGCCGCGTCATCGCGTGCCCCCGCCGAAGCGCGGATTGGCCATCGCGCCCTGCTGCTGGTTCAGGCCGACGCCGGGCATGCCGTTGTTCGGATCGGGATTCTGCGCACGCAGGGTGCTGAAGGTCGCGGTGCGCGGGCGACCGCCGAAGCGACCGCCCCAGAAGACCGTGAGGTCGATCTGGTAGAGATCGAACGGCGACGCCTGCATGCCGCCGCCGAGGCCGGCGTTCGACACCGACGACTGCCCGTTGCGCTGCGCGCCGCCGACGGCCTGGTTGCCGGCCGCCAGCGTCTGCTGCTGCGGCGGCGGTTCGATCGCGGCCGGATCGACCTGCTGGATGTCGAGTTCCCAGCCGTAGACGTCGTCGAAGCGGCCGCTGCTGCGGCCCGGTTCGATCGGCTCGCCGACGCCGACGACGTCGAGCTTGGATTGCGCCCACAGCGCGGCCATCGTGTAGTCCGACGACTGCCGTGTGTTGCGCATCGAGCCGGCCAGCACCTGCATCAGCACGCCGATGCCGATCGCGAAGACGAGAAAGGCCGCGACCATCTCGATCAGGCTGAAGCCGCGCATGCGGCGTGCGTTGGCTGGGGGGCGCTGGCGATTCATCGGAAAGAGTGGACCGCGCGAACCGCGGCTAGTTCGCTTCCGGCGCTTCGTCGAGCGCGATTTCGCCGGTCAGCCAGGCGACGTTGACGCGCCACTCGCGCTGGCCCTGCAGCACCGAGATGTGGCCGCCGGTCGAACTTCCGTCCGGGAAGAAGCGGATGCCGCCCGAATTGCCGCCGGTGACCTCCGTCTCGGCCGTGGTCAGGCGCAGGTTCATGCCCTTGGGCAGCTTGACGGCGCCCTTGCCGGGCGCGGTGTAGGAATTGTTGTCCAGATCGAGCAGCAGGACCGACTGCTTGCCCTTCACGATCGCCTGTCCGCGCGTGTAGCGCAGCGCCGCGACGAGATCGCGGCTGGCGCCGCGGATCTTGGCGCTCTGCAGGCTCTTGGAAAAAGAGAACGTCACCGCCGTCAGCGCGATCGCCAGCAGCACGATCACCGCCATCAGTTCGACGAGGGTGAAGCCGTTCGCGCGACTGCGCGCGAACGGCTGGGAATGGGGAATCGGGAAACGGGAATCGGAAGAGCGCGCGGGTGCGACCGCTCTTCCCCATTCCCCATTCCCTATTCCCGATTCCCGGCTTTTCATTGCCAGTTGCCGTAGTCCTGGTTCACGCCATCGCCGCCGGCCTGGCCGTCCTTGCCGAGGAAGACGATGTCGAAGTCGCCGTGCTCGCCGGGCGACTTGTACTGGAACGGACGGCCGAACGGATCCTTCAGGTCGGATTCCTTCGCGTACGGCCCCTGCCAGTTCGAGGCATTGCCCGGCTTGCTGACCAGATCCTCCAGGCGCGCCGGCGGCGAGCCGTTGTCCAGCGCATAGCCTTCGATCTTTCCGGCCAGCGCCTGCACCTGCGCCTTGCCCGAGCCGTACTTGCCCTTGTCGACGTTCTTGCCGACCTGCTGCACGACGATGCCCGCGACGATGCCGATCAGCACGATCACGGCCAGCATCTCGATCAAGCTGAAGCCCGCCGCGCGCGGCAGGCGATGGTTACGCTTTGCTTTCATCTCTGCTTCCTCTTCTACGAACCCCGAACCCGAAATTCCGTCGTTCTCACTGCACCGCACCGGCGATGTTCATGATCGGCAGCACGATCGCCATCATGATCATCGCCACGATGACCGTCATCACGATCGTCGTCGCCGGCACCAGCGCGGCGAGCAGACGATCCAGCGTGTTCTTCACCTCGACGTCGAACGTGTCGGCGACCTTCAGCAGCATCGTGTCGAGCTCGCCCGATTCCTCGCCGACGCTGATCATCTGCAGCGCGAGCTTCGGGAAGCGCTTGGACTGCGTCAGCGCGTAGCCGAGGCCGCCGCCGGTCTTGACCTCTTCCGCCGCATTGCCGACCGCCTCGGCGAGCACGCTGTTGCCCATCACGTTGCGCGCGACGGTCAGCCCGTTCAGCAGCGGCACGCCGTTCTTCAGCAGCGTGCCGAGCGTGCGCGCCAGGCGCGCGGTCTCGACCTTGCGGATGACGTCGCCGGCGACGCGCAGCTTCAGCAGGCGCTCGTCGACCTTCAGCCGCGACACCGGATCGGCCATCTGCCGCCGCAGCCAGCCGGCACCGAAGATGACCGCGCCGAGGATCGCCCACCAGAAGTTCTGCAGGGTCGAGCCGACCGCGAGCACGATCTTGGTGATCAGCGGCATCTCGATGTTCATGTCCTGGAACATCGGCGCGAACTGCGGCACCACGTAGATCAGCAGCACCATCAGCGACAGCAGCACCATGCCGACCAGGAAGGCCGGATAGATCATTGCGTTGATGACGCTGCTCTTGAGCTGCGCGCTGCGCTCGAGGTAGTCGGCCAGGCGCGCGAGCGTGTCGTCGAGCGAACCGCCGGCCTCGCCCGCGCGCACCATGTTCACGTACAGGCGCGAGAAGCTGCCGTGCTCGGCCTCGAGCGCGTCCGACAGCGGCGTGCCGCCGCGCACCTGATCGCGGATGCGCTCGAGCATGCGCTTGGCTTTCTCGCCCTCGGGCAGGTCGAGCAGGATCTGCAGCGCGCGGTCGAGCGGCTGGCCGGCACCGAGCAGGGTCGCCAGCTGCTGGGTGAACTGCACGACCTGCGCCTCGCTCAGGGTCGCGCGCTTGAACAGGGCGGCGAACAGGCTGGCGGAATCGCCGCCGTCCGCCTCGCGCACCTCCAGCGGAATGTTGCCGGCGTCCTGCAGCTTGCCGATCGCCTCCTCGTGGGTGCCGACGTCGAGCTGGCCTTCCAGCGTCTCGCCGGAGGGCGTCACCGCCTTGTAGTAGTACAGGGTCATGCGGTCAGTTCTCCGACGAGGTCACGCGCAGCACCTCCTCGATCGTGGTGCTGCCCTGCAGGGACTTGACCAGCCCGTCCTCGAACATCGTGCGCATGCCTTCGGCGCGGGCCTGCTGCTCGATGTCGCCCATGCCGGCGTGCTGCATGATCTGGCGGCGGATCGCGTCGGACATGACGAGGAATTCCATGATCGTCGTACGGCCGAAGTAGCCGGTCGGATTCGCCACGCTGGAGCCGGGCTTGTAGATCTTGATCGGACGTTCGTCGGTGAACTTCTCCAGTTCGTATTCCTTGATCACCTCGGGCATCGCCTCGACCCGCTGCGCATTGGGCAGGTCGAGCCGCCGCACGAGACGCTGCGCGAGGATGCCGTTGACGGTAGAGGTCAGCAGGTAGTCCTCCACGCCCATGTCGAGCATGCGCGTGATGCCGCCGGCGGCGTTGTTGGTGTGCAGGGTGGAGAGCACCAAGTGGCCGGTCAGCGCGGACTGGATCGCGATCTTCGCGGTTTCCAGGTCGCGCATTTCGCCGATCATGATGATGTCCGGGTCCTGGCGCACGATCGAGCGCAGGGCATGCGAGAAATCCAGGCCGATCGCCGCCTTGGCCTGGATCTGGTTGATGCCTTCGATCTGGTACTCGACCGGGTCCTCGACCGTGATGATCTTGACGTCGTCGGTGTTGAGCTTGGACAGCGCCGTGTAGAGCGTGGTCGTCTTGCCCGAGCCGGTCGGGCCGGTGACCAGCATGATGCCGTGCGGCAGCTCCAGCACGTTGAGGAACTTCTGCAGGAACTGGTCGGTGAAGCCGAGCGTCTTGAAGTCGAACACGACCGCTTCGCGGTCGAGGATACGCATGACCACCGATTCGCCGTGCGCGGTCGGCACCGTCGACACGCGCAGGTCGAGCTCCTTGCCCTGCACGCGGATCATGATGCGGCCGTCCTGCGGCAGGCGGCGCTCGGCGATGTTGAGCTTGGCCATGATCTTGATGCGCGAGATGACCGCGGCGGTCGACGCCGCCGGCGGCGACTCGACCTCGTGCAGCACGCCGTCGATGCGGTAGCGCACCTTGAGGCGGTTCTCGAACGGTTCGACGTGGATGTCCGAGGTGCGCTGCTCGACCGCGCGCTGGATGATCAGGTTGACCAGGCGGATGACCGGCGCTTCCGAGGCGAGATCGCGCAGGTGCTCGATGTCGTCCTCGCTGCGATTGTTCTCGTCGGTCAGGTTCTCCACGATCGTGCCCATCGCCGAACGGCCGGAGCCGTAGTAGCGCTCGATGAGGTCGTCGATCTCGCTGCGCAGGCCGATGTTGAGCTTGATCTCGCGGCCGGTCGCCAGCCTGAGCGCCTGCAGCGGGAAGGCGTCGGCGGGGTCGGCCACCAGCACCGTCACTTCCTCGTCGGTCTCGCCGATCGGGCAGAGGTGGTGATGCTTGAGGAACCGCACCGAGGTCTGCACGTTCTGCGGCGGCGTCTCGGGGAATTCCTTCGCCGACAGCAGCGGCAGCGACAGCAGTTCGGACACCGCTTCGGCCATCTCGCGCTCGGAGACGAGTCCGAGCCGCGTCAGCAGCGACACCAGGCTGCCCGAGGCGGGGTCTTCCTCGTGCAGGCGGCGGCCGCGCACGAGGTCGGTTTCCTTCAGGCGGCCGCGCGCGACCAGGAACTGGCAGATGCGGTCGTCGAGGCTGGCCTCGACGGCGGGCCGCGAAGCGGCGGATTCGAGCGGAGCGACGGCTACCATAATGTCCACCTGTGCGACCTTCCGTGATCGCGACGGTCGAGGAACGGCCATTCCTGGCCGCGCATTTCAGTGAAAAACGGATTGTTTCACATTGGCACTGTGCGGGATCAAGCGCTGTTCTGACCCCGGCTTTCCCCTTCCGGTTCCCTCGCCGGCCGCACCAGCCGTTCGATGAACGCCTGGTTCAGTCCGATCCACAGCGCCGCCGGCACCACCGCCGGCAGGATCAGGTAGCCGAACTGGTAGGCGAACGCGATCGCATTGGGCGCCAGCCCGGCGCGGGCGGCCGCCGCGGCGCCTTCGGCGCCGGAGTCGAAGGCGATCACTTTCAGGCTCTCGGCGACCACGCCGCAGGCCTGCGCGAGCCAGATCGCGAGGAACGCGAACAGCATCTGCACCAGCCGCCGCCGCATGTTCAGCGGCGTCGCCATCGCCAGGCCGCTGAACAGCGGCAGGGAATATCCGTAGACCATCGGATTGATCGTCGGCTCGAGCACGCCGACGCCGCCGGGCCCGCCCGGCCCGGCCGGGATGGTGACCACCACCGTGGTCGTGAGCTGCACCAGGTAGCCGGCGTGCGCGACGACCTTGCCGCCGGCGTCGAGGATTTCACCGCCCTGCACGACCGCCGTGAAGAGTTCGTTCCACATGCCGAGCAGCATCATCCGCGCCAGCGCCACCGCCGGCTGCACCCACAGCGGCGCCAGCCAGAACCACACCACGAAGCACAGCGGCAGCCAGAGCAGCGCCTTCAGCGCGAATTCGCGGATCGGCGACAGACGCATCAGCCGACCCAGACGCGCGCGTTGCGGAACATGCGCATCCACGGCGAATCCTCGCTCCATTCGCGCGGTCGCCAGCTCAGCTGCGCGCTGCGGAACACCCGCTCCGGATGCGGCATCAGGATCGTCACGCGCCCGTCCGCCGCGGTGAAGCCGGCGTTTCCGTCGGCCGAGCCGTTGGAGTTCAGCGGGAACCGCGCGGTGGCGTGCCCGTGGTTGTCGACGAAGCGCACGCTGGCAATCGCACGCGCGGCGTCCGCCACGGCGGCGAATTCGGTGCGGCCCTCGCCGTGCGCGACGGCGACCGGAATGCGCGATCCGGCCATGCCGGCGAAGAAGATCGACGGCGAATCCAGCACTTCGAGCGTGACCAGACGCGCCTCGTACTGTTCGCTGGCGTTGCGCACGAAGCGCGGCCAGTGTTCCGCACCGGGGATGATCGATTTCAGGCTGGCCAGCATCTGGCAGCCGTTGCAGACGCCGAGCGCGAATTTCGACGCATCGGCGAAGAACGCGGCGAATTCCTCGCGCAGGCGCTCGTTGTACAGGATCGACGCGGCCCAGCCGCGGCCGGCACCGAGCACGTCGCCGTAGCTGAAGCCGCCGCAGGCGGCCAGCCCGGCGAATTCCGACAGCCGGCGCCGGCCGGTCTGCAGATCGGTCATGTGCACGTCCACCGCGTCGAAGCCGGCGCGCGTGAACGCGGCCGCCATCTCGACCTGCCCGTTGACGCCCTGGTCGCGCAGCACGGCCACGCGCGGACGCGCGCCCGTGGCGATGAACGGCGCGGCCACGTCCTCGGCCGGATCGAAGCCGAGCCTGGGCGTGATGCCCGGATCGCAGTCGTCGCAGCGCCAGTCGTTCTCGCCGTCGGCGCTCGCCGGATTGTCGCGCCGGCGCTGCATCGCGTGGCTGGTTTCCGACCATGCGCGCATCAGCTCGGCCCACTTCCACTTGGCCACCGGCTCGCCGCCGACGGCGAGCTTCACGCGCATGCGCGGATTCGGTGCACCGACGCGGTGGGCCAGCTCGCGCACGCCGTGCGCGTCCAGCAGCGCGAGGAATGCCTCGCGGTCGACCGTGCGGATCTGCACGACCGCGCCGAGCTCCTCGTTGAACAGCGCCGCCAGCGAATGCTCGGCCCAGCCGTCGAGCTTGAGATCCAGGCCGCAGTGCCCGGCGAAGGCCATTTCGAGCAGGGCGACGAGGACGCCGCCGTCGCTGCGATCGTGGTAGGCGAGCAGCAGGCCCTGCGCGTTGGCCGCCTGGACCGCGGCGAAGAAACCGGCGAACCGGCGCGGATCGTCCAGATCCGGCGGGGCGCCGCCGTCGCGGCCGAATACCTGCAGCAGTGCCGAGCCGCCGAGGCGGTTGGCGCCGGCGCCGACGTCGAGCAGCCACAGCTCGCTGTCGCCCTGGTCCAGCGCCAGCTGCGGCGTCAGCGCCTGGCGCACGTCGAACGCGCGCGCGAACGCCGAGACGATCAGCGACACCGGGGATACCGTCTGCTGGTCGATCGTTTCCAAGCCGGCGCCGCCCGCGCTCGACCAGCGCGTCTGCATCGACAGCGAATCCTTGCCGACCGGAATCGACACGCCCAGCGCGGGGCACAGCTCCATGCCGACGGCCTGCACCGCGTCGTACAGCGCCGCGTCCTCGCCAGGGACGCCGACCGCGGCCATCCAGTTCGCCGACAGGCGTACCTGGTCGAGCGCCACCGGCGCAGCGGCCAGATTCGTCAGCGCCTCGCCGACCGCCATGCGCGCGCTCGCGGCGGCATCGAGCAGCGCCAGCGGCGTGCGTTCGCCCATCGCCATCGCCTCGCCGGCGTAGCCGTCGAAGTCGCCGAGCGTGACCGCGCAGTCGGCCACCGGCACCTGCCAGGGTCCGACCATCGGATCGCGCGAGCACAGGCCGCCGACCGTGCGGTCGCCGATCGTGACCAGGAACGACTTGCTACCCACCGCCGGCAGGCGCAGCACGCGCCCGATCGCCTCGTCGAGCTCGATGCCTTCGATGTCCGGCACCAGGTCGACGCGCACGTCGCGGCGGCGTGCGTCGCGCTGCATGCGCGGCGCCTTGCCGAACAGCACGTCGAGCGGCAGGTCGATCGGTTCGCCGCCGAGCAGTTCGTCACTGACCAGAAGACGGCGCTCGGCGGTCGCCGTGCCGACCACCGCGAACGGGCAGCGCTCGCGCGCGCAGATCGCCTCGAAGCCGGCCAGGTCGTGCGCGTGCACGCCGAGCACGTAGCGCTCCTGCGATTCGTTGCACCAGATCTGCATCGGCGACAGCTGCGCGTCGTCGCTGGGAATCTTGCGCAGTTCGATGCGGCCGCCGACGCCGGAGTCGTTGAGCAGCTCGGGGATCGCGTTCGACAGGCCGCCGGCGCCGACGTCGTGGATGGAGACGATCGGGTTGTCGTCGCCTCGCGCCCAGCATGCGTCGATGACTTCCTGGCAGCGTCGCTGCATTTCCGGGTTGTCGCGCTGCACGGAGGCGAAATCGAGCTGTTCGCTGCTGGCGCCGCCGGCCATCGACGAGGCGGCACCGCCGCCGAGGCCGATCAGCATGGCCGGACCGCCGAGCACGACGACCGCATCGCCATCCTGCAGGCGGCGCTTTTCGACGTGCTGCGGACGCAGGTTGGCCAGGCCGCCGGCGATCATGATCGGCTTGTCGTAGCCGCTGCGCACCTGCGGCGTCGCGCCGGGCTGCTCGAAGGTGCGGAAATAGCCGCCCAGGCAGGGGCGGCCGAATTCGTTGTTGAACGCGGCGCCACCGAGCGGGCCGTCGCGCATGATCTCGAACGCGCTGGCGAAGCGCGGCGGCAGCGGACGTTCCTTCTCCCACGGCCGCGGCAGGTCCGGAATGCGCAGGTGCGAAACCGTGAAGCCGACCAGTCCGGCCTTCGGCTTGCCGCCGCGGCCGGTCGCGCCTTCGTCGCGGATTTCCCCGCCCGAGCCGGTCGACGCGCCCGGATACGGCGAGATCGCCGTCGGATGGTTGTGCGTCTCGACCTTGATCGCGTACGGCGCGCTCTCGGCGTGGCGGCGGAACACGCCGTCGCCCGCGTCGGCGAAGAAGCGCTGCACCGGATTGCCTTCGATCACCGCGGCGTTGTCGTGATACGCCGACAGCGTGTACGCCGGCGAGGACTGGTGCGTGTGCTTGATCATCGCGAACAGCGAGCGCGCCTGCGCCTGGCCGTCGACGCTGAACGAGGCGTTGAAGACCTTGTGCCGGCAGTGCTCGGAATTGGCCTGCGCGAACATCATCAGCTCGGCGTCGCTCGGATCGCGGCCGAGTTCCGCGTAGCGTTCGGCGAGGTAGGCGATCTCGTCGTCGGCCAGCGCCAGACCGAGCCGCGTGTTCGCCTCGGCCAGCGCCGCCGCCGCGGCGGCGTGCAGTTCCACGCGCAGCAGCGGCCCCGGCGCACCGGCATCGAACAGGTGCGCGGCGTCATCCAGCGAGGAAACCACCGACTGCGTCATCGGGTCGTGCAGGATGCGCACGACCGCGTCGCGCGCCTCACCGGCGGCGGGCAGCCCGACGAGGTCGAAGGCCAGGCCGCGCTCGATGCGCCGGACGGCGAAACCGCACTCCTGCAGGATGTCGGTCGCCTTGCTCGACCACGGCGAGCGCGTGCCGAGCCGCGGCACGACCCACACGGTGGCGGCGCGGGCGGGGCCGGCCTGCGCCTCGACCACCTCGCACAGGCGCGGCAGGTCGAGCGCCGCGTCGGCGGCCGGGTCGACGAAATAGACGTGATGCGCCGCCAGCACCTTGCAATCGGGCGCGGTGCGCGCGAGTTCGATGTTGAGGCGGTCGATGCGGAACGGAGACAGCGCAGGCAGGCCGTCGAGGGCGATCATGGCGCTCGGGCGATCAGGAACAGCTCGCTATGATACCGGATGCCCGCCTGCAACGCGGAAGACGAGTGCCTGCCGGAACCTGCGGCCAGGCACAGCCGCGGCCGGATCCGCACGCAGCCGTCGGCCGCGGAGCCATGTGCTCCGCGACCGCGGCAGTCACGGACGATCGCGCAGGTCAGTTCCCGGCCAGATGCACCGCGCCGAGCGACTGCAGCTTGGCGACCATCTGGTCCGGCGGCAGGTAGCCGCCGATCTTGGTGCCGTCCGCGGCGAGGATCGTCGGCGTGCCGTCGACGCCGACCTGGGTGCCGAGCTTGAACTGGTCGGCAATCGGGTTGTCGCACTTCGCCGGCGGCAGCGCCTTGCCGGCCTTGGCGTCGGTGAAGGCCGCATTGCGGTCCTTCGCGCACCACACCGAGACCGCCTTGTCGTACGAGGGCGTGTTGAGGCCGGTGCGCGGGAAGAACAGGTAGTCCACCTCGATGCCGCGCTTGTTGTACTCGGCGATCTGCGTGTGCATCTTGCGGCAGTAGCCGCAGTCGATGTCGGTGAACACCGTCACCTTGTACTTCGGCTTGCCGCCGGCGGCGGGAAACACGATGCGCTGGTCGGCGGGCACCGCGTCGAGCTTGACCTTGCTCTGCTGGGCGATGCGCGCAGCGGTCAGGTCGCGTTTTTCCTGCGCGTCGTAGAGCGAGCCCTGCATGAGGTACTGGCCGTCGTCGCTGATGTAGAGCATCTGGCTGCCGATGATGACCTGGCGATAGCCCGGAATCGGCGCTTCCTCGATCTTGTCGATCTTCGCCTGCGGCACCAGCGCCTGCAGCGCCTTGCGTGCGGCGGCATCGGCCGGGGAATCGGCGGCCTGGGCCAGCGGCGCCACCGCGCAGGCGGCGAGGAGAGAGGTACGGAGGACGGAACGGCGGAGGTTCATTTCGAAAAGTCCCAGGGTCAGTTCTTCGCCACGGCGACCTGCGCCAGGCGATCGAGTTCGGCGGCGAGCTGGTCGGGCGACTGCGCGAGCTGCGTCGGGATCTGCGTGCCGTCCGGGCCGAGGATCGTCGGCGTACCGCCGATGCCCAGCGAGGTGGCCAGCCGCGACAGCTCCGGGACCGGGTTCGGGCAGGTTCCCTTGCCCGGATCCTGCCCGCTCATCGCGGCGGTGAAGGCGGTCGAGCGATCCTTCGCGCACCACACGGCCTCGGCCTTCTTGTCGGCGCCGGGATGGATCGTCAACGGGTAGAACAGGTATTCCACCGCGATGCCCTTGGCGTTGTAGCCGGCGATCTGCTGGTGGAAACGACGGCAGAACGGACAGTCGATGTCCGTGAAGACGGTGATGGTGTGCTTGGTCTGCATCGGCGGCTGCGGCGCGAACACGATGCGCTTTTCCGGCCCGACCTTGTCGAGGGCGATCTTGCGCGCCTTGGCGCGCGACTTCGCGGTGAGGTCGCGCTTGTTGGCGACGTCGTAGGCGTTGCCGTCGACGATGTAGCGCCCGTC
This sequence comes from Dokdonella ginsengisoli, assembly GCF_042652785.1. NCBI lineage: Bacteria > Pseudomonadati > Pseudomonadota > Gammaproteobacteria > Lysobacterales > Rhodanobacteraceae > Dokdonella > Dokdonella ginsengisoli. The sequence goes on from NZ_JBHSHD010000003.1 coordinate 434,454, forward strand.
CTTGCTGATGTAGAGGAACTGGCCGCCGGCCATCGCCTCGTAGAAGCCGGGAATCGTCGACTCCTGCGCCACGTCCACTTTGATGTTGGGCGCCAGCGCCGCCATCGCCTTCTGGGCCGTCTCCTCGGGAGTGGCCGCCGTGGCCGTGACGGCAGCCAGCAGGCCGGCAATGAACAGGGGAAGACGCATGACGACCTCGTAGTTCGGAAAGGAAGCGGAATCCAGGACCGGCCACAGGCGGCTCGGCTTGCACGCGACCGGCGCGAGTTCCCTGCAGAAGGGATCGGACCGCCGCCGGACGGCTTGGTTCCGCGAAGGCCGGCGATTCTCGCACGTGGGGGTGGACGGGGGAAAGTGAAGCTCTTGACAGGTGCGAAAGGGATGTGGAAGGGCGGACCCAGTGCGGGTGGCCGAAAATGGGGGCTCCAGTGATCGCCCGGCTGTCGGCGCCGGGTGCTGGCGGGTGATGCTTGGTTCTATTCCTCTGGGAGGTATTTCCCGGCAACCGTCCCTGGTGCCGACGCCAGTCGGCTCCTGCCTCCTCCTCGCGGCACCGGAGGGCGCCGCTCGACCTCGGCGTTCGTCGCTGCAGACGACGCCCGATGGCGTCGTCTGAACGCAGCAGCGCTCGCTGCGCGAGCGGACGCTGTTGCTAGGCTCGGCCTTCCCGGCCTCGCCAAGCAACCCGGCCTCGGGCTCCTGCCCTCGGCGTTCGTCATCGCACGCGATGCCCGGCGGCATCGCGTAAGCGCGATGACTCACCCCCTCGGGTGGTGTTTCTGGTGGAGGCGTTTCAGGCCCTCCTTGGCCACCAGGGTGTAGATCTGCGTCGTCGACAGCGAGCTGTGGCCGAGCATCAGCTGCAGTGCGCGCAGGTCGGCACCGTGGTTGAGCAGGTGCGTGGCGAAAGAATGCCGCAGCACGTGCGGCGAAATGCGTTGCGGCGAGACGCCGACCGCCAGCGCGTGCTTCTTGACCAGGGTCCAGAACATCTGCCGCGTCATCGCCGCGCGGCGGTTGCTGACGAACAGCGCCTCGCTGCGCCCGCCCTTGAGCAGCACCGGACGCGCCTCGCCGACGTAGCGGGTCAGCCAGTGCGCGGCCTCGTCGCCGAGCGGAACCAGGCGCTCCTTGCCGCCCTTGCCGAGCACGCGCAGCACGCCCTGGCGCAGGTTGACCTGGGCGGCGACCAGGCCGACCAGCTCGCTGACGCGCAGGCCGGTCGCGTACATCAGTTCGAGCATGGCGCGATCGCGCAGGCCGAGCGGCGTTTCCGGCGGCGCGCGCAGCAGGTTCTCGATCTCGCCTTCGGACAGCGCCTTGGGCAGGTTGCGCGGCAGTTTCGGGGCGTCGACCAGCAGGGTCGGGTCGGCGTCGAGTCGCCCCAGGCGCACCAGCAGGCGATGGAAATGACGCAGGCTCGACAGCAGGCGCGCGTTCGAGCGCGCGGCGTAGCCGCCCGCGCTGCGTTCGCCGAGATAGGCCTGCACCTGCTCGCGGCCGGCGCTGGACAGCGACAGGCCGCGCGCGGCGAGCCAGCGCGCGTAGCCTTCCAGGTCGCGCTGGTAGCTCGCCAGCGTGTTATCGGCGAGGCCGAGTTCGGACCAGGCGCGTTCGCGGAAGTCGGCGATCAGGCGCGCGTCGTCCGCTGCGAGGCCGGCCGCCGCCGTGGGAGATTTCATGCCGGATGCGATCCGTCGCGCGCGGCGCGCGCTTGCGCCGGGCAGCCTAAACCGTGACCCTAGCCTTCGTCACTGCCGTCCGCCCTCGATGACCCCGCAACCGTCCGCTCCGCTGCTGCTGCGACTGGCCGCCGCCGTCTACGACCTGTTTCCCCTGATCGCGCTGTGGATGCTGACCGCGGCGCTGTTCCTGCTCGCCGTCCGCGGCGAGGTCGACGTGGCGCATCCGCCGGCGACGTTCCATCTGGCGCAGCAGCTGGCCACGCTCGCCGTGACGGCCGCCTATTTCGTGGTTTCCTGGGCGCGCGGCGGCCAGACCATCGGCATGCGCGCGTGGCGGCTGCGCGTGGTCGCGGCCGAGGGTGGCGCGCTGCCGTGGTCGCGCGCGCTGCTGCGCTTCGCGGTCGCGCTGGTGTCGCTGTTCGCGCTCGGCCTGGGCTTCGTGTGGTGCCTGATCGACCGCGAACGCCGCAGCTGGCACGATCTGGCCGCCCGCAGCCGCATGGAGCGACTGCCCGCGCGCTAGCGCGCGGCGGCGGCGGGTCAGGCCGCCAGCGCCTGCGCGATCAGGCCTTCGATCGCGTCCAGGTCCGGGATCACCGCGCGGTCGTCGCGCACCAGAACTTCGGAATGCACGCCGACCGCGTGCGGCGTCTCGTCGGCGGTCGGCAGCAGCAGCTCCGAGGTAATCGTGGTCAGGCGCGGGAAGCCCTGCGCGAGCAGCGCGATGAACGGCATGCCGGCATTGCCGCCGATCGCCTTCAGCACCGCGACGCGCGCGTTCGCGCGGCTTTCCTCGGCCAGCGCGCCGGTCAGCATCGGGAAGGAGAACAGCGGCAGCCGCCAGCCGCGCCAGGCCAGCCGCCCGAGCAGCCAGACCGGCGCGTTGGCGACGCGCTCGGGCGGCGTATAGCTGATGACTTCGGCCACGGTCGCGTTGGGCAGCAGGACGCGCCCGCCGGTGACGGGCACCATGACGCCGCGGATTTCGCGCGGTAGATCGGCCATCTTCAGATCCCCTGTTTCGATTCCGCCAGCAGCTGTTCGGCCAGGTCGCGCGGCGAGCCGACGAAGCCGACCACGCCGGTGTCGCGCACGCCGTCGACCATCGCGCTGACCACGCAGGTTTCCGGGTCCTGCGCGTAGACGCGGCCGCCCTTCTCCGCCAGGTAGCGGCAGCCCTCGACGGCGTCGTTGGACATGCCCGAGAAGATGATCGCGCCGGCGGCGGGGCCGAAGCGGTCGGCGACGTCGCGCAGCACGCGGTCGATCGACGGGCTGTATTCGCCGCGCGTGCCGTCGCGTTCGAGCACCACGATGCCTTCGGGATCGACCTGCAGCCGGTGCGTGGCGGGCACCACCGCGACCTCGCCGTGGCCGATGCGCTCGCCGTGCGTGGGCATGCGCACGGTCAGCGGTGTCGCCTTGGCGAGCTGGCGCGCCATCAGGTCGACGAATTCGTTGCCCAGGTGCTGCGCCAGCAGGAACAGCGCCGGATAGTCGCGCGGCAGCCCGGCCAGGAACTCGCGCACCGATTCCGGTCCGCCGATCGAGGCGCCGAGCACCCACACGCGGCGCACCTTCGCCGGCACGACCACCGCATCCGGGTCGAGCCAGGCCTCGTGCGGCTCGGATTCGACCGCCGCCGGCGCGACCGCCTCCTCCATCGGGATCAGCTCCAGCACGCGCCCGCCTTCCGCCACGGCCGGCACCGGCGGCGCTTCGTCGTCGGCGCCCTGCGGGGCGAGGTATTCCTCGGCGCTGAGCGTTTCGATGCCGAACGCCGCGGTGTCGTCGGAGGCTTCCGCCTCGCCGGCGTCGAGCACGTCCTCGAGCGACCAGTGCGACGGCGCGCCGGGCGCCGCCTCCGCAGAGGGCGGCGGCGCAGGCGCGTCTTCGTCGAAGGCCGCCACCAGCGTCTGGTCGATGGCGAAATCCTGCACGTCGAAGTCGTCGAGCGCGGCGGCGTCGAAGTCGACCTCGCCGGAGTCCGCTTGCGCCATTTCACCCGGTCGTTCGAGGGCCGGCACGACCGGCTCCGCGGCCGCCTCGCCCGGCGCCGCGGAGTCGTCGAAATCGGTCAGGTCGAAGGGCTCCAGCAGCAGGGCCTCGATCTCGTCGTCCGCCTGAGTCTCGCCGGTCTCGACGACGAAGGCCGATTCGGCCAGCACCAGACCGCCCGCGTCGTCGGCCGCTTCGAGCGGCGCGTCGTTCTGCGGAGCGACCTCGTGCAGCGGGAACGCCTCGGCTTCGGCGTCCGCGACGCTCGCCACGGCGTCTTGGGCCTCTGCGCGCCACGGCGAAGGCACCGCCTGCGCGTCCGCCGGCCGCGGCGGATCGATGTCGGCCTGGCCGAGCACCTTGGCCGCCAGATGGCGCGCCCAGCGCGCCTGATCCCAGCCGGACAACGCGCTCGACACCTCGGCGTCGTTGAAGACGACCCGATAGCGCGTATCGGCGAGCAGCCCGTCGAGATCGTCCAGCTGCGGCTCGGATTGCGAATCGAGATTGACCACGACGACGTTCGCGTGCGAGCGCTCCAGCGCGGCGCGATCGACGTCGTGGGTGGAGGTTTCATAGACCACCGGCGCGCCGAGCGAGAGCAGCGCTTCGCGCAGGTGCGCGCCGCGCTCGGGCGTCTGGCTCAGCAGGGCGACGGCGACGGCGTCTCTAGACATGATCGCGCCTCAGGATTTCCTGCACGTGCCGCAGCAGATCGTCTTCCTGGTACGGCTTGCCCAGATACCGCTCGACGCCGATTTCCAGCGCGCGCTGGCGGTGCTTCTCGCCGGTGCGCGAGGTGATCATGATGATCGGCACCGCCTGCATGCGCGGATCGTTGCGCATGTAGGTGGCCAGCTCGTAGCCGTCCATGCGCGGCATCTCGATGTCCAGCAGCATCAGGTCCGGCACGCTGTCCTGCAGCTTCTCCAGCGCGTCGAGTCCGTCCTTCGCGGTGATCACGTCGAGGTCGGCGCGCTCGAGCACGCGCGTGGTGACCTTGCGCATCGTGATGGAATCGTCGACCACCATCACCAGCGGCTTCTGGCGCGTCTCCGGCGCGTGGCCGATTTCGGCGTCGAGCCAGGCCGGCGCCTCGTCGACCGCGCCGGCCTCGACGCGTGCGCGCAGCGAGGCGAGACGGCGCACCAGCGGCGCGAGGTCGAGAATGATCACGACCGCGCCGTCGCCCATGATCGTCGCGCCGAAGATGCCGGGCACCGAGCTGAGCTGCGGGCCGACCGACTTGACCACGATTTCGCGCGAGCCGACCACGCTGTCGATGCGCACGGCGGCGCGCTGGTCGCCGCTGCGCGTCATCAGCAGCGGCACCTGCACGTCTTCTCCCGCGCGCTGGCGCGGCAGGCCGAGCAGCTGCGCCAGGTCGTGGATCACGTATTCCTCGCCGGCGTAGACGTGCTTCGGGTCGCCGGCCGCGAGACGGCGTTCGAGGTCGTCGCGCGCGACGCGCGCCACGCCCTGCACCGACGACATCGGAATGGCGTAGCTGGCATCGCCGAGCTTGACCAGGATCGCCTGCGTGACCGCCAGCGTGAACGGCAGGCGGATGGTGAACATCGTGCCCTTGCCGGGCGTCGAGTCGATCGCCAGCGAGCCGCCGAGCTGCTTGATCTCGTTGTGCACGACGTCCATGCCGACGCCGCGCCCCGCCAGCTGGGTGACCTCGGCCGCGGTCGAGAATCCGCTCTCCAGCACGAATCCGTACAGGTCGCGGTCGGACAGCACCGCGTCGGCGGCGAGCAGGCCGCGCTCGATGGCCTTGCGGCGGATCGCCTCGCGATCCATGCCGCGGCCGTCGTCGGACACGTGCAGCACGACTTCGGTGGCTTCGCGGCTGACCGCGATGTCGACCGTGCCTTCGGCCGGCTTGCCCGCGGCGACGCGGTCCTCCGGCGCCTCGATGCCGTGCGCGAGCGCGTTGCGCAGCATGTGCTCGAACGGCGCCTTCATGCGCTCGAGCAGGTTGCGGTCCATTTCGCCGTGCGCGCCGTCCACCTTCAGCTGCACGCGCCGGCCGGTTTCCTGTGCGGCCTGCCGCAGCGTGCGGCGCAGGTTCGGCACCAGCGAATCGAACGGCACCATGCGCGTACGCATGAGGCCTTCCTGCAGCTCGGAGTTCACGCGCGACTGCTGCAGAAGCAGCGTCTCGGACTGGCGCGTCTGCTCGTCGAGCAGGCCCTGGATCGAGATCAGGTCGGACACCGACTCGCTCAGCGCGCGCGACAGCTGCTGCAGCTGGGAGAAGCGGTCCAGCTCGAGCGGATCGAATGCGGTGGCGCCGTGGTCGTGCTGTTCGCGCTGGTAGCGCGCGATGATCTGCGCCTCCGTTTCGATCTCCAGCTTGCGCAGCTGGTCGCGCAGACGCGTGACGGTCTGGTCGAACTCGACCAGGTTGAAGCGGAAGGTGGAAACCTGCTGCTCCAGGCGCGAGCGGTAGATCGACACCTCGCCGGCGTAGTTGACCAGCGAGTCGAGCAGATCCGAGCGCACGCGGATCATTTCCTGCGGCGCGCGCGCGGTGTCGTCGTCGACCGTCGCGGTCAGATGCCGCGGTGCCGGACGCTGCGGCGCCGCGGGTTCCGGCGTCGGTGCCGGCTCCACCGCGGCGCGGTCGAGCACGGACAGGCGCTCGGCGACCTGGCCTTCGCCGGCGACCAGCCGCTCGAAGTGCGCGATCGCGTGATCGGGCATGGCGATCGCGCGACGGTGCGCGACACGCTGGACCAGGCCGTGCAGCCGGTCGAAGCCGCGTTCGAGCGATTCGACGGCGGCGCGGTCGACCTCGCGACGGCCGTCGCCGAGTGCATCGACCAGCGATTCCATCGCATGGCTGAGATCGCCGATCGGCGCGAGCCCGGCCATGCGCGCGCCGCCCTTGAGCGTGTGCAGCTCGCGCTGCAGGCCGGCGATCGGCGCGCGTTCGTGCGGCGCCTCGCGCAGCTGCGCGACGAGCGCGTCGGCCTGGTCGAGGATGTCGGCGCCTTCCTGCGCGAAGATGTCGAGCAGGTCCGAATCGATGTCCGGTGCGTCGAGCGGACCGTCCGGCTGCGGATCGTCGGCGATCGCCGGCGCCGGAGCACCGAACAGCGGCACGCGCACCGGCGCGGGCGCGGGGGCCTGCGCCACCGGCTCGTTCGCCACCGGTTCGAACGGCGGCTCGAACGGCACCGGCTCGTCGACCGGCGCCGCCGTGTCGTCGGCGGGCGCGTGGGGAAGGTCCGTGCCGGCCGTGCTCTCCAGCACGAATTCCTCGATCTCGGACGACGCGGATCCGGATGCCGGCTCGTCGGCCGCTTCCGGCGCGAAGAACGCCACCGGCTCGTCGAGCTCGTCCGCACGTTCCGCAGGCGATCCGGTGTCGATCGTTGCGTCGTCTCCGATATCCGCGTCGCGCTCGTCCTCCGCCTCGAAGGACAGGGAACGCTCGCCGGACAGATCCTCGAGCGAGAATTCGTGAACGGTCGGCGCGGACTCCGGCGTGTCCGCCGTCGGCGCATCGGGATCGAAGCTTTCCAGCGAGGCGATCAGGTCTTCCGGAATCGCGATGTTGCGCAGAGTGTCGTCCGGCTCGGTCTCGATCGCCTGCAGGGCACGTTCGAGATCGTCGACGGAGTCGCCGCTGCCCACCGGCGACGACGGTTCGGACGCGAACGCGGACTCGCGTTCGAACGTGCCCACACTGGCCTCGCCGTCGTACGCCTGCGGCGCAGCCGGCCCGCCGGCATCGGCACCGGCGTCGTACAGCGACAGCACCGCCTCCGGTTCGGGCAGCGAGTCGCGCAGCGCGGCGACGCGGTCGGCCAGTGCGTCCGAATCGGGCAGATCCGGCCGACGCGACTCCAGGCGCTGCATGACCTCGCGCGTCAGCGCGACGGTTTCGTGCAGCGCCGCGATGCCTTCCGGCTCCGGTGCGGCGGAGGCACCGCGCAGACGCTTGACGTAGCTCTCCAGCGGCGCCAGCACGTTGCCGATGGCCGGGATGTCGACCATCGCGATCGCGCCGTTGAGCGTGTGCACCGCGCGCAGCAGCGGCTCGCTGGCGCGCACCGGCTCGGGCGCGCAGCGCGCGAGGTAGTCTTCGATCGTGCCCAGGTGCGCGGCGACTTCGCTCTGCAGGATGTCGAACAGCACCGGATCGACGTTCGGCAGCGGACCGGCGACCAGCTCCTCGCCCGGCGCCTCGAACGCGGCCAGCGCGTCGTCGCCGTGGACGTCCTCGGAAAAGGCCGGCAGCACGGTATCGGCCGGCGGCACGCGCCGGCGCACGACGCGACGCTGCGTGCGCGTCGCCGCGCCCGCCGGCGGCAGCACCGCGTCCTCGCCGGCGGCCAGGCGCTCGGCGACGTCGGCGATCGCGTCGACGCGCGCCGCGCCCACGCGCTCGCCGCGCAGCGCGGACAGCAGCGAGGGCACCGCGTCGATCGCCTCGTCGACCAGCGCGATGACGTGATGACCGGGCTTGACCGTGCCGTCGAGCACGCGGTTGAGCAGGTTCTCGACTTTCCAGCTGAACTCGCCGAGCGCGCGCGCGCCGACCAGGCGGCCGGAGCCCTTCAGCGTGTGGAACGAGCGCCGCACGGACTTCAGCTCGTCGAGGTTGTCGACGTCGCGCTTCCAGACCGGCATCTGCTGGCGCAGGTTGGAAATCTCCTCGTCCACTTCCTCGACGAAGATCTCGCGGATGCCGTCGTCGATGTCCTCGCCCGGCGCGGCCTGGAAGCCCGGCAGCGGTTCGTCGTCGAACGGAACCTCTTCCTCGATCTCCTCGTCGATCTCGATCCAGCCGGCGTCCTCGTCGGCGCCGGTGTCCGCAAAACGCAAACCGGTCAGGTCGTGTTCGTACGGCGCGCTCGCACCGGCCTCGCCGATCAGCAGGTCGTGCAGATCACGGCCGGGAGCGACCGCGACGTGCGGCGTCGGCGTCTGGCCCATGTCGCCGGCGGCCGGTCGCGCCGGGGATCCGTCCGCCGGCTCGTCCGCGGTCTGCAGCGGCAGTTCGGTGAACGGCCGCGCCGGCGCGCGTTCCAGCGGCCAGTAGCCGAGCGCCTCCAGGCTTTCGCGCGCGACGTCGAGGATCTTCTCGCGATGGCGGCGCTGTTCGCGCGTCGCCTCGAGGTAGTACTCGATCGCCGCCAGCGCATCGGCGAGCTTGTCCATCTGCTCGGCGGTCGGCACGCGCCGGTGCGCGATCAGCTCGACCTCGACGAAACGCACCACCGCAGCCATCAGCTCGGCCGCGTCGGGCAGCCCGAGCATGCGCAGCGCGCCGGAGATCTCCTCCAGCAGGCGCGGGATCTGGCCGACCCGCTCGTGGTCCCACGGCGACTCGATGAAGGCGACGATGTCGTGCTTGGCCTGCACGATGTTGACCGAGGCCTCGCGCATCAGCGCGTCGAGGATGCGGCGCACCTCGGCCTTGGGCAGTTCCAGCCCTTCGATGCGCGCGGTGCTGCCGTCGACGGCGTCACCGAGGCGTTCGATGTGGTCGTCCAGAGAAGCTTCGACGTAGAGCAGCGCGCCGGCGACGTCGAGCAGCGCGCCTTCGTCGACGCCGCGCTGGCGCGCGGCCATCTCCTCGACGATGTCGCGCTGCTCGTCGACGACGCGGCGCGGCACGCCCAGGCCGAGCATGCCGAGCGTGTCGCCGACGCGGCGCAGCACCTCGACCTGGCCCTGCAGCTCGGCCGGATCGGCGTCGCGGCTGCGCAGGAAGATGTCCAGCGCTTCCTTCACGCGCAGCAGGTCGTCCTTGATCGCGGCGGACACGGTGCCGAGCAGGTTCTTGTTGCGCCCGGTCATCGAGCCTTGCGCGTGCTGCAGCTCGACTTCGGTCGGCAGCAGCGTGTCGAGCCGGTAGACGCGACTGATCTCGGCGCAGCGCGGACCGCGCGCGCCGGAATGCGCCACGTAGTACAGGAGGTTCTTGGTCAGCTCGCGCGGCGGCGCCGCGTCGAAGCCGGCGTCGCCCTCGCCGGCGTAGCGGTGGATCTCGCGATCGACGCGGCCGAACAGCAGCTTCACCGCGACGCTGGCCTCGAGCCCGCCGTCGCGCACCGCCTCGATCGCGCCGGCGGCGATCCACCACAGGCGCCGTGCCGGATCGGAATGCGAGATCGCGCGCAGGCGGTCGAGCACGTCGATCAGGCGGTTGAGGTGTTCGGAGGCACCCTCGTCGCGGAACCACTTCAGCAGCGCCGCCTGGAAGCCCAGGCGCAGGCGCAGCGCCTGCGTGCGGCGTTCGGCCGCCGCCAGCGGCTGCGCGCTGCCGGCCGCGGAAAGCGGCAGCGCGGCGGCGAGGTCGGGCGAAAACAGCGCCGATTCGCTGAGCAGGTTCTCGCCGCGGCAGGCGCGCAGGTCGTTGAGCAGCGGCAGCAGGACGATCGGGATGTCCTTGTGGCCGCTCTGCAGGCGTTCGAGATAGTCCGGCAGCTGCACCATGCCGCGCATCAGCACCGAGTACGCCTCGTCGCGCTGGCGCACGGTGTCGGCGACGAGCGCGTCGGCCAGACGCTCCATGTTCTCCACCACCATGGCCGCGCCGTACAGCTCGACCATGCGCAGCGTGCCCTGGACCTGGTGCAGGTGCGTCACGCACTCGCGCATCGGCGTCAGATCCTCCGGCGCCTCCACGTAGCGCTCGAGCGCGTCCCGCGCCTGCGCCAGGGTCGCGTCGAGCGCCGGCTTGATCCAGTTGAGTGCGGTGAAGTCGCCGTCCTCGTGCAGTTTCATGTCGCATCCTCTGCCGGCGACAGTCGTCGTCGCGCGGGGAGCGCGCGAGCGACGGAATCAATGTGTGCGAAACCCCGCTGCATGGGCGTCGGCCTATCCGGGCAGCTTGAAGTCCGCGACCGAACGGCGCAGATCCGCGGCGAGCTGGGCGAGGTTGCCGATCGAGGCGGCCGTCTGGCTGGCGCCGACCGAGGTCTGCGAGGTGATCTCCTGAATCACGTTCATCGTGGAGGAAATGTTGGTCGCCGCCGACGACTGCTGGCGCGCCGAGCCGGAGATGTTCTGGATCAGCTCGGCGAGGTCGCTGGACACCGTTTCGATCTCGCCCAGCGCGTGGCCGGCGTCTTCGGCCAGGCGCGCGCCGGAGACCACTTCGGCGGTGGTCTGCTCCATCGAGCTGACCGCCTCGTTGGTGTCGGACTGAATCGTCTGCACCAGCGTCTCGATTCGCTTGGTCGCGCCGGAGGCGCGTTCGGCCAGGCGCTGCACCTCGTCGGCGACGACCGCGAAGCCGCGGCCCGCCTCGCCCGCCGAGGCGGCCTGGATGGCCGCGTTGAGCGCGAGGATGTTGGTCTGCTCGGCGATGTCGTTGATGAGTTCGACGATCGAGCCGATCTCCTGCGAGGACTCGCCCAGGCGCTTGATGCGCTTGGAGGTCTCCTGGATCTGGTCGCGGATCGAGTCCATGCCCTGGATGGTCTGGCGCACCACGGCGGCGCCGTTGGTGGCGATCTGCACCGAACGCTGCGCCACCTCGGCGCTCTCGCTCGAGTTCTGCGACACGTTGTCGATCGACGAGGCCATCTCGTTGATCGCGCCCGAGGCGGAGGTGATCTGGCGCGCCTGGTGTTCGGCGGCGTCGGCCAGCTGCATCGCGGTGCCCTGCGTCTCCTGCGCCGCGGCCGAGACCTGCACGGCGGTCTCGTTGATCGTCGTGACCAGGCTGCGCAGCGCTTCCACCGCGAAGTTGACCGAGTCCGCGATCGCGCCGGTGATGTCCTCGGTGACGGTCGCCTTGACCGTCAGGTCGCCTTCGGCGAGCGAGCCCATCTCGTCGAGCAGGCGCAGAATGGCGTCCTGGTTGCGCTGGTTGAGCTCGACCGTCTGCTGGTAGCGGCGCTGCTGGTCGCGGACCAGGTTGTAGCCGAGCACGAGCAGCAGGAGCAGCGCGCCGGCGGCGGCGATCGCGCCCCAGATCGGGCTGCGCATGATGTCCTTGCTGGGCAGCTGCTCGATGCGCTGGGCGACGGCGCCCGCACGCACCAGCACGCTCAAGCTCTCGTTGAAGCTCGCGTCGGCCGCGTCCTTGGCTTCCTGCAGGTTGGTCGCGGCGTTGAGGATCGTGCGGATCGAGGCGTCGGCCGCGGTCCACTGCTGCGCCACGTCGCCGACGATCTGCTTGGCGTTGGCGTTGTCGAGCGGCTTGATGTTGAGTTCGGACGCGCCGTCGAGCAGGCCGGTGACGACGGTCTGGTACAGGCGCGCGTCGCGCTCGAGCCCGGCGGCCGAGCTCTGCGTGTCGGCACCGCCGGCGACGATGCGGTTGACGCGGCCGCCCATGCGGTCGGCGAGCTGCATCTGGCGCGAGGTGATGTAAACCTGCGAGGCGCTCGCGTTGCGGTCGGTCAGGATGTTGACGACCTCGCTCATGCGCGCGTTGAGGCCGGACAGCCTGTCGGTGAAGTCCTTCGCCCCCGCCACGGCGCCGAGCACGAGGTCCTTGTTGTCGAGGATCTTCTTCGCGTTGGCCTGCAGCTGCGCCCAGGCCTTGGTCAGCGCCTGAAGCTCGGGAGCGACGCTGGGCTTGCCCGCGTACGTCGGCATGCCGGTCTTCGGATCGCCGTTGTTGAGCGCCTTCACGTAGACGTCGATGTTCGCGCGGGTGCTTTCCAGCTCCTGGAAGGCCAGTTCGTTACCCGCCGCCGCTTCGCCGGCGTACTTGGCCAGCTGCTGGGACGAAACCTGGATCTGCGTGGTCAGCGCGGTCGCCTTGCGATCGTCGGCGCCGGCCAGGTACAGGAACACGAAGTCGACGATCGCGAACAAGAACAGGAATCCGAGCAGCACGAACAGTACGGTGTTCGCACCGCCGCTGCGCTCGCGGCCGAGTGCACCCGACGTAGTACTCACACTTCACCCCCTACCTTCTGCGAATGCCATTGCAACCCGATCATGCCGCCGCCTGCTGGAATTCCGCCGTGCGCACCAGCTCGGCCACGCTGAACAACCCCCACAGGACTTCCCCCAGCTGCACGTTCTCGCCGACGAAGCGCGTGTAGCGCTCGTCGATCTCGCCGACGGCCGCGGCGATCTGCTCCAGCGAAAAGCTGCGCTGCCCCAGCACCTCGTCCACGAGCAGGCCGACGCTGCCGCCTGGCTGGCGCACGACCAGCACGCGGCTGGTCTCGCCGATCGCGCTGCGCTGGCCGGCGATGAATTCGTACAGGTCCACCACCGGGACCAGGTTGCCGCGCACGTTGGCGATGCCCAGCAGCCAGCCGCGCGCGCCGGGGACGGCGGTCAGCGGCGGCAGGGTCAGGATTTCGTTGACCTCGGCGATGCTGCTGACGAAGTGGCGCGCGCCGAGGCGGAAACCGATGCCGCGCCACAGGCCCGGCGCCTCGATCTGCTCGGGCGCGCCGGCCGCGTGCCCGAGACTGCGCTGCTCGTAGGCCGCCAGCGCCTCGAACGGCGACAGGGCGGAGACGTCGACGCGGCTCATGCGCGGCTCCGGCGAACGCACGGCGGCCGCGCGCGGCCGAACGCGGCGTCGGCGGCGGCGCATCCCGCGCCGATGCGTCGCGCGCGCGGCAGGCGGGCTTCGTGCTGGTGAATGGCTGCCATCTCTTCCCCTGTCGATCGAATGGCAAGTCGAAACTTACTTCCAGTCCACGTGGCGGCGGATCGCTCCGAGCAGCTCCTCGCGCGTGAACGGCTTGGTCAGGTACTGCTCCGATCCGACGATGCGTCCGCGCGCCTTGTCGAACAGGCCGTCCTTCGACGACAGCATGATCACCGGCGTCGACTTGAACATCTGGTTGTTCTTGATCAGCGCGCAGGTCTGGTAGCCGTCCAGCCGCGGCATCATGATGTCGACGAAGATGATCTGCGGCTGCTGATCGGAGATCTTCGCCAGCGCCTCGAAACCGTCGGTCGCGGTGACGACCTCGCAGCCTTCCTTGCGCAGCAGCGTTTCGGCCGTGCGGCGGATGGTCTTCGAGTCATCGATGACCATCACCTTGATGCCGGCCAGGCCACCCTCGTTGCTGTCGTCCACTCGTCCCCCTGCGTGAAACCGATGACGCGCCGCCGGCCCGGCACCTTGCCGCGAACAGGCAAGGCCCATACCCGATGACGTTCGAGCGCGGCACGGAGCAACCCAAGAACCCGCCTTATCCAACACGTCAGCGAAGCTGTCAAGTTATTGCCGTAAGCCCGCGAATTGACGAAAGATCGAGCCCGCGTCCCGTCCTGTCCATGACCCCTCCGAGTGTAATATAGGCCAGCCCGCGCCAATGCGACGCGCGTCGCGTCACGCGCTCCGCGCCGGCCCCGCCCGGCTCCCGCCGGCGCGGCAGGGTTCGCAGCACGGGCATGCGCTTGCCCCCTATCCTTGCCGCTTTCCGGACCACGCCCGATGACCCGCACCCTCGCCGTTCTGATGGATCCGATTGCGCGGATCCAGCCGAAGAAGGACACCACCCTCGCCCTGCTGCTGGAAGCCCAGCGCCGCGGCTACCGCCTGCTCTACATGACCCAGGGCGATCTCGCCCTGCTCGACGGCAAGGCCTGGGCGCACATGACCGAGCTGACCGTGCGCGACGACCCGCGCGACTGGTTCAGCCTCGGCGAGGCGAGCTGGCGCGATTTCGCCGGCATCGACTACGTGCTGGCGCGCAAGGACCCGCCGGTGGACTCCCAGTTCATCTACGACACGATGGTGCTCGAGCTGGCCGAGCGCGACGGCGCCGTCGTCATCAACCGGCCGCAGAGCCTGCGCGACTGCAACGAGAAGCTGTTCGCGCTGCATTTCCCGCAGTGCTGCGCGCCGACCACGGTCGCGCGGCGCGCGGCGGACATCAAGAACTTCGTCGCCCGCCACGGCGAAGTGGTGCTCAAGCCGCTCGACGGCATGGGCGGCCGCAGCATCTTCCGTTCGCACCACGGCGACCCGAACCTCAACGTGATCCTCGAGACGCTGACCGCCAACGGCCGCGATTTCGCCATCGCGCAGAAGTTCATCCCCGAGATCCGCTCCGGCGACAAGCGCGTGCTGCTGATCGACGGCGAACCGGTGCCCTACGCGCTGGCGCGCATCCCGCAGGGCGACGAGTTCCGCGGCAACCTCGCCGCCGGCGGGCGCGGCGAAGGCGTGCCGCTGACCGAGCGCGACCGCTGGATCGCCGCCCAGGTCGGCCCCGAGCTGGTCCGCCGCGGCCTGCGCTTCGTCGGGCTGGACGTGATCGGCGACTGGCTGACCGAGGTCAACGTGACCTCGCCGACCTGCGTGCGCGAACTCGACGCCGCCTTCGGCCTGAACATCGCAGGCCAGCTGTTCGACCGCCTCGAAGCGACGCGATGAGCGATTCCGTTCCGGCCGACGTCGCGCCCGGCGGCGCGGACCGCCTCGGCGTCACCCTGCTCTTTTCGGTCGTCGCGCACGCCGTGCTCGCGCTCGGCATCACCTTCGAGTTCGAGAAGCCGGCGCCGCGCCTGCCCTCGCTCGACGTGATCCTGGTGCAGTCGGCCAACAGCGAGAAGCCGGAGAAGGCCGATTTCATCGCGCAGGCCAGCAACAGCGGCGGCGGCGATTCCGACAAGGCGCATCGCCCCGCGCAGCCGCTGTCCGGCCCGGTGCCGAAACTGCAGACCGGCGTGGCGCCGATCCCGCTCGAGGACGGCGCGCCGCGGCCGACGCCGCCGACTCCGGTCGAGCGCCTGACGCAGCGCAAGTCCGACTTCAGCGTGGAGACCGAGCGCCAGGCGCCGGAAGCCCCGGAAACCTCGAGCACGACCGAACTGGAAACCGAGCAGCGCCGGCTCGAGATGGCCAAGCTCGCGCAGGAGATCCAGAAGGAAGCCGAGCAGTACGCCAAGCGCCCCAAGCGCAAGTACATCTCGGCCAACACGCAGGAATACGAATTCGCCGCCTACATGCGCGCCTGGGTCGCGCGCATCGAGCGCGTCGGCAACCTGAACTACCCCGACGAGGCGCGCCGCAAGCAGCTGCACGGCCAGCTCGTGCTGACCGTCGGCCTGGACCGCGCCGGCAAGATCAAGAGCATCGACGTGATCCAGTCCAGCGGCCACAAGGTGCTCGACGACGCCGCCGTGCGCATCACGCGCCTGGCCGAGCCGTACCCGCCGCTGCCGGAGAGCAAGGAGAAGGTCGACGAGCTGTACATCTCGCGGACGTGGCAGTTCCTGCCGGGGGATATTCTGCGCAATCGGTGATGGCTCGGCGTTCACGAGCCCATCGAACGAGAGCTACGCGCGCATCACTTGCGGTGATGCGCCTTCCGCAGATGGCACGCGGCTCGAATCAGCGATGCGACCGGAGCCGCACTGGATCCCACCTGAGCCGAGGCAGTGCCGAGTTGAACGGAGAGCCGACGACCTTTTCCGGGGCCAGAGCGTAGCCGACCTCTCCATTCCCGATCTGACCGAACGCATTGCTTCCCCAACACTTCGCGACTCCAGCCACGATGGCGCACGTGTTCCTGCTTGAAGCCGCAACCCAGCTCACGTCGCGAGACGCCCCGATCACATCGACGGCATAAGGTCGATCGTCCCGCGTTCCGTCTCCGATCTGGCCGTAGTAGTTGGAGCCCCAGCACTTCAAGCTTCCTGCGGCCATCAACGCGCAACCATGCGCCGCGCCTGTGGCGATCAAGGCGATTTTCCCGTCGAGACCGGCAACGTCCACGGCCGTTTGCTGGCGGTCTCCCCAACATTTCACCGCGTCGGATCGAGTGAGAGCACAGGTTCGTTGCTCGTGGGCGCTGATGGCGACGACATCCGTGTCCAGCCCTTGCACGTCGACCGGCGTGTTCCTGTTGGTCGTCGTGCCGTCGCCGAGTTCGCCGGTGGCGTTCTGCCCCCAGCATTTCACCCCACCCGCCGCAGTGACTGCGCAGGAATGGTATGCCCCCGCGGCAATCGCCTTGACCCCGAGCCCCAGCTCGATCACCGTGAGAGGAACCGGACGCCCCGCGATATTGAGGCCCACGCCCAGCTGTCCAACCTCGTTGCTGCCCCAACAACGCACTTCGCCGTCCAACGTCAGGGCACAACTGTGGACGCTGCCCAGAGCGAGCTCGGCGGCGTTTCCACCCAATCTCATCGTCGCGATGGGTTCAGCGCGATTTTCCTTGTAGCCGTCGCCGAGCTGTCCGTACACGCCGAAACCCCAACACCAAACGGCGTTTCCTTGCGTGATCGCACACGAATGCGCAGTGCCCGTGGCAATTGCGATCAGAGGGGAACCAATCCCGGCCACTGCCGACGCGACCGAACGAGGACTCGTCGTTCCATCACCGAGCTCGCCGGAGAAATTCTGCCCCCAACAACTCGCCTTTCCATCTTCCGAGAGCGCGCAGGCATAGTGTTCCGCCGTCGCCACCTCGATTGCGCCCGCACCCAGACCGACGACATCGGTCGGGACTTCGCGTACCGTGGGAACGCCATTTCCGAGCTGGTCCATGTCGCCGCTTCCCCAACAGCGCACCTCGCCCGTTCTCAACCTCGCACACGTGTGCGAGTGACCGGCCGCCAACGCAACGACGCCCGATCCCAGGCCCCCGACGTCGACCGCACTTGAACTGTCGTTCGTGGTTCCATCACCGAGCTGCCCATCGAAGTTGGAGCCCCAACATTTCACGGCGCCACGATCCGTGAGTGCACAGGTGTGCCAAGAGGCCGTGACGATGGCTACGGCGGCCTCCTTCAGCGTTGTTGCATCCACCGGCGCGGGGAGGCTGCTCGACGGGATTCCGTTTCCGAGTTCACCGACTCCATTTGTGCCCCAGCACTTGACTCGCCCTGCGACGGTCAACGCGCAGGTATGCCCGACGGCAGGAGAGACGGCCGCAATTCCGGAGTCCAGGCCGAGTACGTTCACCGGTGTCGAGCTGTTCGCAAACGTGCCGTCGCCGAGCTGGCCGGCGCCGTTCTGCCCCCAGCATTTCACTCCTCGCGCAGCCGTCAGGGCGCACGAGTAATAGTCGCCGGCAGCAATCGCCAACACTCCGGGCCCGAGACCTGCGACGTGGACAGGGACTGCGGAGTTCGTTTCAGTGCCGTCTCCGAGCTGGCCGAATTCATTGTTGCCCCAGCACAGGACGTCGCCCGCGCTGGTGAGCGCGCAGGCATGTCTCGGCCCCGCCGTGATCGCGCGCACCTTGGCCGGCAGTCCAGAAACGAGAACCGGACCGTCCGAAACCGTTTCGATGCCGATGCCGAGCTGGCCGTTGAGGCCGTAACCCCAACATTTCACGGCGCCACCCGCCATCAACGCGCAGGTGTAGAACGATCCGGCGGATACGTCCGTCACCCTGTCCTGCAGACCGATCACGTCGACGGGCGACGAAGTGGGATCGCGTGTGCCGTCACCGAGACCGAAATAACTGTTGTCTCCCCAGCATTTCACGCCACCCAGGCGCGTGACTGCGCACGTATGACCGAAGCCTGCGCTGAGCGTATCCGCCTCGACATCGCGCGATGAAAGCGCTACTGCGAAAAGGCCGATGATCGCAGCCAAGCAGACTCGCACGATTCCGCCGGCAAGCCCGATGGCGCTCGCTGTGACGTGGTGCATTCCTTATCTCCCCCATCCCTGCATGAATATTCGCCTCTCGCCGTATCGGAGAGACCGCCGGTGACATCGCGCCTCGAAGCGCTCGCGGCAGTATATCGCGGCCGATTCGATCCAAATCCGCAGGGTTCTGCCCTCTTGCCGGCTCTTACGGCTGCGAACGTACGTATCCGGCCCTGGTCAACTCGAACTGCCCACATGGGTTCCGTCGTCGAGACCCGCTGCGGTCGGCGACCAACATGAGCGACACGTAACCAGTCGCCATCCGACGCAGTCGCGCGCCGGACGCCCGCTCCGCTCCCGGGTACAATCCGCCCCATGCCCGACCCCACCCCGCTGACGAACCAGCTGCTGATCGCGATGCCGAGCCTGCGCGATCCGAACTTCGCGCGCGGCGTGACCTTCCTGTGCCAGCACGGCGAGGACGGCGCGATGGGCCTGATGATCAACCGCCTGTCCGAGTACCGCCTGGGCGACGTGCTGGCGCAGATGAACATGCATTCGGAGATCCCGGACGTGGTCGACGCGCCGGTGCTGATCGGTGGCCCGGTGCAGCCCGAGCGCGGCTTCGTGCTGCACACGCCGAACGGCGAGTGGGAATCCTCGTTCCGCATTTCCGAGCGCGTCAGCGTGACGACCTCGCGCGACATCCTGGTCGCGATCGCGGCCGGCAACGGGCCGCGCCACGCGGTGGTCGCGCTCGGCTATTCCGGCTGGAGCCCGGGCCAGCTCGAGCAGGAACTGGTCGAGAACCACTGGCTGACCGCGCCGGCTTCCGAGCAGGTGCTGTTCGAGACGCCGCTGGACCAGCGCTGGGAAGCGGCCGCGCACCTGGTCGGCGTGAACCTGTTCCAGATGGCCAGCTATGCCGGCCACGCCTGAGAACCCGGACACGGGTTCGAGCGCAGGCCTTCCGACCGGCAACGTTCTCGCTTTCGACGTCGGCACGCGCCTGATCGGCGTCGCGCTCGGCAACCGGCTGACCTCCGGCGCGCGCGCGCTCGCCGCGATCGCCAGCGACGACTGGCCCCGCCTGGACGCGCTGGTCGGCGAATGGCGGCCGGAGCGCCTCGTCGTCGGCCTGCCGCTCGCGCTGGACGGCGGCGAACAGCCGATGACGCGCCGCGCGCGCGAGTTCGCGCGCGCGCTCGAACGCCGCTACGCGCGGCCGGTCGACCTCGTCGACGAACGCCACACCTCGCGCGAAGCCGCACGCCGCTTCGCCGAGCAGCGTGCGAGCGGAGCCGCACGGCGCAAGCACGCCGCCGACATCGACGCGCTCGCCGCGCAGATCATCCTCGAGCACTGGTTCTCCACCGGCCCGCAACCCAATTCCGCCACCTCCTGAGCACGACCTTCCGCATGTCCAAGCCCCACGAGCCCCCGCGACATCTGCTGACCCTGCAGGACCTCGGCCGCGAGCGCATCCTCACCCTGCTCGATCGCGCCGCCGGGCTGCGCGCGCAGTTCCGCGCCGGCGCGCTGCCGCCGCTGCTGGCCGGGCGCACGGTGGTGAACCTGTTCTTCGAGCCGTCGACGCGCACGCGCACCAGCTTCGAACTCGCCGCGCGCCGGCTCGGCGCGCTGGTGGTGAACTTCGACATCGCCAGTTCCTCCACCAGCAAGGGCGAGACGCTCGAGGACACGCTGGCGACGCTGGAGGCGATGGACGCCGACGCCTTCGTCGTGCGCCACAAGGAGAACGGCACGCCGGCGCGCCTGGCCGCGCACGCGCGCCGCGCCGCCGTGCTCAACGCCGGCGACGGCAACCACGCGCATCCGACGCAGGGGCTGCTCGACCTGCTGACCATCCGCGACCGCAAGGGCCGTGTCGACGGGCTGACCGTGACGATCTGCGGCGACGTCCGCCACTCGCGCGTGGCACGCTCGGACGTGCACGGCCTGGCCGCGCTCGGCGCCGGCGAGATCCGCCTGTGCGGCCCGGCCGCGCTGCTGCCGGCCGCCGACGAGTTTCAGCACTGCCGCGTGTTCGAGGACTTCGACGCCGCGGTCGAGGGCGCCGACGTGATCGTCATGCTGCGCCTGCAGAAGGAGCGCATGGAGCGCCTCGCCTTCGACGAGGATACCTATTTCGCCCGCTACGGGCTGGACGCGAAACGCCTCACGCGGGCGCGGCCCGACGCGGTCGTCATGCATCCGGGACCGATGAACCGCGGCGTCGAAATCGCCTCCGAAGTCGCCGACGGCGCACAGTCCGCGGTGCTGGAGCAGGTCGCCAACGGCGTGTTCGCCCGCATGGCCGTACTGGAAGCGCTGCTGCGCCGCTAAGCTTCGCATCCGTCCGTCCGGAATGACGCATCCGTGCGCGGTTCCGTGATCCGTTTCCAACGACGGCCATACCGACGGCCGCCAGAAGTCGGTTCAACCACCGGAAGACGCCGTATGCGCAGACACGTCAGGATTGGATTCATCACCCTCATCGCCGCATTGGCTGCCGCCTGCGGCAAGAAAGCCGAGCACGACGCACCGATCGCTTTCGTACCGGCGGATACGCCGTACGTGATCGCCGCGCTCGAGCCGGTGCCGGACGCCACCGCGAAGTACCTCAGCGCTCAGGCGCAGGGCATCTGGTCGGTGATCTTCCCGATGTTCGACCAGATGCTGGCCGAGAGCGAGCAGAATGCGGACGAGGAAGCCACGCCCGAGCAGCTCGCGCTGCGCGCCAAGACGCGCCGCGTGGTGAAGGCGGTGATGGACGAGATCCGCACCCGCGACACGCCCGAGAAGTGGCGCGAAGTCGGCCTCGGCACGCAGGTGCGCTCGGCCATCTACGGCGTCGGCCTGCTGCCCGTGCTGCGCGCCGAGATCCTCGACGCCGACGCGCTGCGCGCGATGATCGCGCGCATCGAGCAGAACGCCGGCGAGAAGCTCGGCACCGCGCGCATCGGCGAACAGGACGTCTGGACGATCGGCGGCGAGCCGGTGCTCGGCCTGATGGCGATCCAGGCCAAGCACCTGGTGGTCACGGTCGTGCCGGCCGGCGCCGACGAGGCGCTCAAGCGCCGCGTGCTCGGCCTCGACCGCCCCGACAAGAGCCTGGCCGACACGAACGCGCTGGCCGATTTCAACAAGGCGCGCGGCTACCTGCCCTACGCCAGCGGCTGGGTCGACACGCGCCGCGTGCTGGCGCTGCTCAACGACGATCCGGCGGTGGCCGCGTTCGCCAAGGCCGCCGGCGAACCGAAGCCCGAACTCGACGCCGCCTGCCGCGGCGAACTCGACGCGCTCGCCGCGAAGGCGCCGCGCCTGGCGCTGGGCTACACGAAGTTCGACACCGAACGCATGACCATGCACATGCGCCTGGATCTCGATCCGGCGCTGGCGAAATCGCTGGCGTCGCTGCCGGTGGCCCTGCCGGGCGCGAAGTCGAACGACGCGCTGTTCGACTTCGCCTTCGCGCTGCCGGTGCTGCGCGGCCGCGACTTCCTCGTCGCCCAGGCGGATGCGGTCGCCGCGGCGCCGTTCCGCTGCGGGATGCTCGAGCCGCTGAACGAGCAGCTCGCGGAAATGAAGACCAAGATCGAGGCGACGATCCCGCCGCCGCTGGCCGACCTGCTCGGCGTGCGCCTCACGGTCGACCGCGTCGTGCTGCCCGCCCCGGACGGCAGCACGGCGTTCGACGTCGCCGGCCGCGTGCTGGTCGGCAGCAACAACCCGGCCTTCCTGACCAGCCTCGCACAGATGTCGGTGCCGGCGCTGCAGAAGATCGCGCTGTCGCCGGACGGCAAGGCGGTGGCGATTCCGGCGGATGCGATTCCCGGCGGCTACGCCGAAGGCCACGAGATCCACGCTGCGATGGGTGCGAAGACGCTGGGCCTTTCGGTCGGCAAGGACCAGGCCGCGCGGCTCGAGACGGCCGTGACCGCCGCCGCGGGAACGCCCGGGGTGGCGATCGAATCGAGCCTCAGCGGCGAGGTGTACAAGCTGCTCGGCCAGGCCTTCGACCAGTTCGGCGACAGCCTGCCGGCCAAGGACCGCCCCACCCTCGACATGCAGCGCAAGCTCTACGCGATGTACGCGCAGTGGTTCAGGCGCATCGGCGGCGACATGAGCTTCGGCGCCGAAGGCATCGACATCACGCAGGACGTGGAATACGCCAGGCAGTAGCTTCGCGCCGGCCTGCCTTTCACGGAACGACCCCGCCTCGCGCATGCGAGGCGGGGTCGGCTCTTCGTTCGTTGCGAAGTTCGTTGCGAGCGGCGCCCGGACGGACGCCGCCGTCTTCAGGTCTCGACCAGCTCGACGCCGTCCAGGCCCTGGCTCAGCGTGTGCGCATCGCCGCCCTGGGCGAGCTTGATCTTCAGGCGCACCTCGTTGGCCGAGTCGGCGTGGCGCAGGGCGTCCTCGTAGCTGATCTCGCCGGCCTGGTACAGCTCGAACAGGCTCTGGTCGAACGTGCGCATGCCGAG
Organism: Dokdonella ginsengisoli; assembly: GCF_042652785.1. Taxonomy (NCBI): domain Bacteria; kingdom Pseudomonadati; phylum Pseudomonadota; class Gammaproteobacteria; order Lysobacterales; family Rhodanobacteraceae; genus Dokdonella; species Dokdonella ginsengisoli. The sequence goes on from NZ_JBHSHD010000003.1 coordinate 457,130, forward strand.
GTTGGTCGACTCCTTCATCACGTCCTTGAGCTTGTGGATCTCGCCCTGGCGGATGTAGTCGGCGATCAGCGGCGTGCCGAGCATGACCTCCATCGCCACGCGTCGCGCCTTGCCGTCCGGGGTCGGGATCAGCTGCTGCGCGACCACGCCCTTGAGGTTCAGCGAAAGGTCCATGAACAGCTGCTGGCGGCGGTCCTCGGCGAAGAAATGGATGATGCGGTCCATCGCCTGGTTGGCGTTGTTGGCGTGCAGCGTGCACAGGCACAGGTGGCCGGTTTCGGAGAAGTTGATCGCGTGCTCCATCGTCTCGCGCGTGCGCACCTCGCCGATCATGATGACGTCCGGCGCCTGGCGCAGCGTGTTCTTCAGCGCGTTGTCCCAGCTGTCGGTGTCGATGCCCAGCTCGCGCTGGGTGACGATGCAGCCGGCGTGCTGGTGCACGTACTCGATCGGATCCTCGATCGTGATGATGTGGCCGGTGGAGTTCTGGTTGCGGTAGCCGATCATCGCCGCGAGCGAGGTCGACTTGCCGGTGCCGGTCGCGCCGACGAAGATGATGATGCCGCGCTTGGTCATCGCCAGCGACTTGATCACCGCCGGCAGGCTCAGCTCCTCGATCGTCGGGATGCGCGTCTCGATCCGGCGCAGCACCATGCCGACGCAGTTGCGCTGGTAGAAGCACGAGACGCGGAAGCGGCCGACGCCGGTCACCGAGATCGCGAACTGGCACTCGTGCGTCTTCTCGAACTCCTCGCGCTGCGAGGGCGTCATCACGTTCAGCACCATGTCGCGCGACTGCTGCGGCGTCAGCGCGTTCTGCGTGATCGGCGCGATGCGTCCGTTGACCTTCATCGACGGCGCGACGCCGGCCGTGATGAACAGGTCCGACGCCTTCTTGTGCGACATCAGCTTCAGGTACGAGGTGAAATCGACGCTGCTCATCTTTGCAGTTCCCCTATGGATGCCGGACGGCGCGGCCGCGCCCGTCGGCGACCGGAGCCGTTCGCGCCGCGCACCGCGCGGGACGGCCTCGCTCCGCCCGGGCATCTTACACCTCGCCGACGCCGGCCCACTGCGACGCCTGCATGGTTTTGCGGGCCGGAAAAAGGCCGCAGGACGCCGGCGCGAACGGGTTTTCCCCCGCGCCGGCCGGCTCAGAACACGGCGAGGTCGACGCCGCGCGAATTGCCGCCGCGCATCTCGATGTCGACCTCCGCGCTCGCACCGCGCGCGCAGTCGCAGGCGTAGACAGAGACGAATCCGTCCTCGAACGCGGGCGCGACGGGACGGCCGTCCATGCGCACGACGATCGCCGGCTTTTCCGCCAGGGCGTAGGCCATGTGCGTGACCGCCAGATGCTCGGAAGCGGCGAGCCGGAACGCCGGTACGCGGCTGTGCGCCGACGCCGGCGGCGGCACCTGCGCCGGATACACCGGCACGTCCGGCGGCAGCAGGGGCGGCGTGTCGCCGACCGGCCTGGCCGGCACCAGCCCGAGCGGCCCGATCCGGCGCGCCGGGCGCACGCCGACGTGCGCCAGCATTGCGCGCGACAGTCCCAGCCAGTGTTCGCGATCGGGCGCGTTGCCGCCGATGTGCACGTCGCCGCGATCGCAGAACAGACGCATCGCGATCGCATGATCGCTGGTCAGCTGCGCCGCGTAGACGCCGTGCACGGCAGGCGCCGGCTGCGCGCAGAGGAACTTTCCGCTGGCGCGCTGGGCGTAGGCCGGCATCAGCGGCAGGATCTGCAGCTGACCATCGCGCGGACGCTTGATGTCGAACCAGGGCACCCACTCGAAGGCCCAGGTTCCCTGCGCCTGGAACCTCGCCGTGCCGGCGATCGTGACCGCGCAGGCGGCCAGCGCGACGGCCGCCGCGCAAACGCGAACCGCGTGCGCCGCGCGCGTCTCGCCGAGCGAGGCCAGCCCGATCGCGACCAGGCCGGCCAGCACGATCCAGGTCGACGCGGCCATGTAGTACGGCGTGTCCACGCGCACCAGCACGGTCGTCAGCAGCACGGCGAGCAGGGTCGCCAGTCCGCAGAGGACGACGCGACGCGTGCGCGCGTCGCGCAGGCCGGCGACGAGTCCGAGTGCACCGGCGGCGCCGCCGGCCGCGACCGTCAGCGTCGCGAGGCCCGCCCACGGCGCCGGCCAGCCCAGCGTCGGCTCGAACCATTCGCGCGCACCGCCCCAGGCAACGCCGGCGAACAGGCGGGCCAGGTCGAACACGCTGCCGGTCGTGCGGCCGTTGCCGAGGTAGGCGCCGGCGCGCTTCCACTCGGCGAATCCGTGCGTGAAATCCCACCACAGGAACGGCAGCAGCGGCAGCAGCGCCGCCGCCGCGGCCAGCAACACGTCGCGCGCGCGCAGCACACCGCGACGCCACGCCCATGCCGCCACCGCGGGCGCCACCCAGAGCAGGCCGGCATTGGCCGGATGCGCGTGGATCGCCAGCACGCCGAACAGTGCCATGCCGACCAGATAGCGTGTGCGCGGCCGCCGGCAGTAGCGCACCGCGCACAGCAGGAAGGCCAGATCCAGCGCCGGCGACAGCAGCGGATGCGACGGCAGCAGCCACTCGAAAGTGGACCAGCTCGGAACCAGCAGGCCGACCGCGAACAGCAGACCCGCGCGGCGCCCGTGCAGGGCCTTGCCCAGCAGATAGGCGAGCGGCACCTGCAGCGCGGCGACGGCGCCGAGCAGCAGCAGCGTGGACAGCCACGTGCGCCCCACCGCCAGCAGCAGCGCGAGCAGGTAGAACCACACCGGGCCGAGATGGATCGTCTCGTTCAGCACCGGACCGTACGGCGGGAATTCGTCGCCGTGGACGATCCGGTACGCGGCGAAGAAGTCGCGCGCCAGGCCCATGTGCACGCCCGCATACGGGATGCGCAGCAACAGCAGCAGCGCGAGCGCGGCGAGCGCGAGGTTGCGTGCCGTCCGCGACGCCAGCCAGATGCGCAGGCGCGGCGTCATGCGCACGCAAACCCGCCATCGCGCGGGCGGGTGACCGGCCTCGCGTGGGGTCCTGCGTTTCCGAACGGGCGGCCGGGGTCGCGCACTCGTGCAAGGCTCCGATTCTGCGACCGCGGACTATAGCGGCCGGCCGCCGGCGCGCGCATCCGTGCGGCGCAGCGGCGGGCGGCTCGGCGGCACGCCCGTCGAAACGCGGTTCCGTCAGCGAAGTTCGCCCAGAGCGCTCCTCAGCCGAGGCAGCATCGCGCTCGCTTCCACAGAGGACTTCCCGCTCGCCGAGGCCGTCACGGCCCGCACCGATGCTTCATGGCTGAGCGCGTTCAACGCTTCCATGTCGGCGGTGGACTGCGCGCCTTCCGTTTTCAGCAGGGACGGCGGCAGCAGGCGTGCGGCGACCATCGTCACCCCGCTGGTCGGGGTGTCGGTTTCGGTCTTGAGGAAGGTGTTCTCGAAACCGACCCATTGATTGACGCGCAGTTCGAAGACGTACAGCGCGTAGTACGAGGGCGAACTGTCGAGCAGGATCATCACGCGGCCGTCCGGCAGCTTTCCTCCGACGAGCACATTCGAGCTCGAGCCCAGGCGCCTGCCGACGAACGCCTCCGGAATCGTCGAACAGCTCGACAGCGTGCAGGGGCCGGTCACCTCGATAAAATCGCCGAAGGCCACCACGCTGCCGAACGTGGTGTGCCACGCTCCCTGCATCAGCGAGCTGGCACTCGCGCCGTAGCCGAAAAGAAAGCGCTGCAGCGTCGAGGTGCGGCCGTTGTAGACGAGCCGTCCCGTGGTGGGAGTCGGAAACTCGAGCGTCACCGGTCCCTTGTTGATGGCCGGCCCGGGTTGCATGTACGCGCCGCCGATCCACGGTCCGGACGAGACCTGGTAGAGGGAGGCGTTGTTCACCCGTCGCGTCGCCGGGTTCCAGGTGCCTTGAATGGTGTAGAACGTCGGCCTCGAATCCTCGTCGTAGTTGAAAAGAGCGACGAACATCTGGTCGTCCTGAGTCTCCACCGCATAGCCGCGGCCTCCCTGACCCGGATCCAGATAGAAGCCGTCGACCGGCGGAATCGTCTGCGCCGCCGCACCGGCGGAAAAGCACGCCAGCGCGAGGACGCGCAGGAACTTGAACATGGTGAACCCCCCGTTTGATGGACCGAGCGGCCCGGGAACGTTCACGTCCCCGTCGATGGACGAACGGCGAAACGACGCGTCGCCGCTCGCCCGGACGCGCGCCGGGAGGGAGAAAGCAAGCTTCGTGCCTGCAACGGCAAGCTCAGGCGTTGCGGCGGAAATAGAACCGCGCGGCGAGCACGAGGATCAGCGGCGGGATCGCGTTGGCGAACGCCGGATGCAGGTTGTAGACCGCGCCGAAGCTGACGATCGCGCGCTGCAGGAAGTAGAAGCCGAGCGCGAGCACGATGCCGACGAACAGGCGCTTGGACAGGCCGCCGCTGCGCAGCGTGCCGAACGCGAACGGCACCGCGCAGAACGCCAGCACGAGCACGTTGATCGGGTAGAACAGGCGCGTCCAGTACGCGCCGCGGTAACTGGAGGCGTCCTGGTTGTTGCGGTCGAGGTAGTAGATGTTGCGGCCCAGATCGCCCAGGGTCATGTACTGCGGCTGGATGATGCTCAGCGCGAGCAGGCGCGGATCGAGCCCGGATTTCCAGCCCGCTTCCGTCTGCTGCGTGCTGCTGGCGCTGTCCGGGCCGAAGTCTGTGCGGCGCACGTCGCGCAGGGTCCAGTCGTTGCGCACGTGCACGGCGGTGCCGGCCACCGACAGCGACAGCAGGCGGCCTTCCTTGTCGAATTCGAACACCCGCACGCCGTCCAGGTCGACCTCGGCCGAGCCGGCCTGCGTGCGGCCGCGGCGCGCGCTGATCACGGTCTCGCCGTCGCGCGCCCACAGGGAACCGCCCTTGGCCAGCGCCACGTCCTTGGACTTGGCCGCCAGCGACAAGGCCTGCGCCTTGCGCTCGCCCCACGGCCCCAGCGTCTCGCCGAGCACGGCCGTGCCGAGGGTGAGCAGGCCGAGCCCGAGCGCGACCGAGGCACAGATGCGCAGCTTGGACAATCCGGCCGCGCGCAGCGCGGTCAGCTCGCCGCTGTTGGCCAGGCCGCCGAGGCCGAGCAGGCCGCCGATCAGGGCGGCGTAGCCGAACATCTCGTAGAAGCGCCGCGGGATCGTCAGCAGCACGTAAGTGGCCGCCTTCGCCAGCGTGTACTGGCCCTGGCCGACGTCGTTCAGCTCGGCGACGAAGATGCGGAACGCATCCAGCGCCACCAGCGTGCACCAGGTCAGGCCGACCGCGGTCAGTACGGCCATCGCGACGAGACGGTCGACGCGCTTGAACATCACCATCACGCCGCCCTCCTCGGTGCGCGCAGGCGCTGGCTGCTCCAGATCAGCCAGGCCGCCAGCGCGAGCGCCGGCAGATACACCCACCACAGGCCGAAGCCCGGCGCCAGCTTGCCGGCGCTGATCCACGAACGGCCCAGCAGCAGGCCGTTGTAGTAGACCAGCCAGGCGAGCAGCGCCAGCAGCAGGCGCGCATAGCGCGGTTCGCGCGGGCTGGACTTGGACAGCGGCAGCGCGAGCAGGGTCAGCACCAGCACCGACAGCGGCGCGGCGAGGCGCCAGTGCAGCTCGGCGCGCATGACCGGATCGTCGCTCGCACGCAGCAGCGCGCCGGTCGGCGCGGAGCGCTTGGCACTGATCTCGTTGGCGTCACCCTCGCCGTCGGGCAGCTTGATGTCGTTGCGCGCGAAGCGCACCAGGCGGAAGTCGTCCTCGCCGAGCTTGCCTTCGACGCGGAAGCCGTCCTGCAGGGCGATGTAGCGGCCGATCCCGTCGGCGTCGTGGTAGAGGTAGCCGTGGGTGGCGGTGATCACGTCGATGCGCGTCTTGCCGCTCTGCTTGTCCGGGCGCTCGTTCTCGATGAACATGCGCTTGAACTGCGTGCCGTCGGCGGACATCTCGCCGACGTAGATGACGCCGTCGCGGCCGGGCAGGTCGACGAAGCGCCCCGGCTCCAGCCCGGCCACGATCAGCGAGCGGCTGGCCTCCTGCATCAGGCGCTGCGACAACCGGTCTGCCGCCGGCGCGAGCCAGAACGAGAGCACGCCGAGCACGACCATCGCCGGCAGCGCGAACAGCGCCAGCGGCCGCAGCAGGCCGCGCGCGTCCAGCCCGGACGACTGCAGCACGGCCATCTCGCTGTCGCGCCACAGGCGCCCGTAGGCCAGCAGCACGCCGAGCAGGATCGCCAGCGGCAGCAGGATCGTCAGCGCGCCGACGCTGCGCAGGCCGATCAGGGTGAACAGCAGGTCGGCCGGGATGCGGCCGCGCGCGATCTTCGCCAGCAGGTCGGCGACCGCGCCGCCGACCATCACCAGCAGCAGGATCACGCTCGCCGCCAGCACGCTGGTGGCGACCTCGCCCAGCAGGTAGCGGTCGACGATGCGCAGGCGCAGCCACCTCGATCCGCGCAGGGCGGCGAGGCTTTGCCTTAGAATGGACGGCTTCGCGTGCGTGTCGGTCATGCAGCGGGTCTGCTCCTGGCGGATCGGGCCGGGCGGATCGCCTCGCCCCGGCCAGCCGGCAAGTGTACCCCGCGCGGCGCGCCCATCATGCAGATGCACACGGAATCCCAGATGACTCTGACGTTCAGCACCACCTCCGACGCCCCCGAAACCGCCGCCACGCCGTGCCTGGTGGTCGGGCTCTACGAAGACCGCGTGCTGAGCAGCGCCGCCGCGCGCATCGACGAACGCTCGGGCGGTGCGATCAAGCGCCTGATCGACAGCGGCGACGCCACCGGCCGGCCCGGCAGCACGACCCTGCTGTTCGGCCTGGCCGGCGTGGCCGCGCCGCGCGTGCTGGTGGTCGGACTGGGCGAGCAGAAGAAGTTCGACGCCACCGCGTTCCTGCGTGCTTCGCACGACGCCGGGCGCGCGCTGAAGAACCTGCCGATCGAGGCCGCCGCGTCCTTCCTCACCGAAATCGACGTGCCCGGGCGCGACCTCGCCTGGAAGCTGCGCACCGCCGCGCTGGCCGCCGATTCGCAGGCGTACCGCTATACCGCGACGTTCAAGCCGAAGGAAACGCCGAAGGCGCCGCAGATCGAAGCGATCGCCTTCGCGGCGGGCGCCGACCGCAGCGACCGCGCGCTGGGCGAGGCCGCCGCCATCGCCGCCGGCGTGCGCTTCGCGCGCGAGCTGGGCAACCTGCCGCCGAACATCTGCAATCCGGCCTACCTCGCCACCGAGGCGAAGAAGCTCGCCGACGCGCACGCCGGCGTGGCGCTGAGCGTGCTCGAGCGCGAGGACATGGCCAAGCTCGGCATGGGCTCGCTGCTCGGCGTCGCGCAGGGCTCGGCCAATGCGCCCAAGCTGATCGTGCTGCAGTGGAAGGGCGGCGGCGACGCCAGGCCGTACGCGCTGGTCGGCAAGGGCATCACCTTCGACACCGGCGGCATCTCGATCAAGCCCGGCGCCGGCATGGAGGAGATGAAGTTCGACATGTGCGGCGCGGCCGGCGTGCTCGGCACCTTCCTCGCCGCGGTCGAGCTGAAGCTGCCGATCAACCTCGTGTGCATCGTGCCGGCGGTGGAGAACATGCCCGACGGCAACGCCTACCGCCCGAGCGACATCCTCACCAGCATGTCGGGCCTGACCATCGAGGTGCTCAACACCGACGCCGAGGGCCGCCTGATCCTGTGCGACGCGCTGACCTACGCGCAGAGCTTCGATCCGCAGGTGATCATCGACGCGGCGACCCTGACCGGCGCCTGCGTGGTCGCGCTCGGCAAGCACGCCTCCGGCCTGATGAGCAAGGACGACGAACTCGCCGAACAGCTGCTCGCCGCCGGCAACCTCACGCACGACCGCGCCTGGCGCCTGCCGCTGTGGGACGACTACCAGAACCAGCTCGACTCCGGCTTCGCCGACGTCGCCAACATCGGCGGCAAGTACGCCGGCGCGATCACCGCCGGCTGCTTCCTGTCGCGCTTCGTCAACGGCCGCCGCTGGGCGCACCTGGACATCGCCGGCACGGCCTGGGAAGAAGGCCGCAAGGGACTGGCCACCGGCCGCCCGGTGCCGCTGCTCACGCAATACCTGATCGACCGCAGCGCGTGAACGCGACCGACCCCACCCAGCGCAGGAAGGCCCAGGCGATTGCCGCCGTTTTCGGCATCAATCTCGTCTTCGGCGCGCTGCTGGTCGGGCTGTTCCCGGGCCTGACCGACCCGGCCAGCGCGCAGGCGACGATCGAGGAACTGCGCGGCAGCCCGATCAACATCGTGTACCAGCTGGCGACCCTGATCGCCTGCTTCGCCTGGCTGCACCTGGATTCGCGCCAGCTCGACATCCGGCGCCCGTGGTGGCTCAACGTCGGCATCGTGCTGGTCACGTCGGTGTTCGTGCCGTACTACCTGTACAAGACGCGCCCGCCCGGCCAGCGCGGCCAAGCGATCCTGAGCTTCCTCGGCGTGGTGTTCGGCAGCGTGATCGCGATGATGATCGGCATGTTCCTCGCGCTGGCGCTGCATCCCGGCACGATCGAACCCGGCACGCGGCTCTGAGGCGGCGATGCCCCGCGCGGACTTCTACCTGATCGACAAGCCGCGGTTCCGCGACGACCCGCTGCTGCTGGTGTGCGAGCTGGCCAAGCGCGCCTACGCGAGCGAGCAGCCGGCGCTGATCCTGGCCCGCTCGCAGGACCAGGCCGAGGCGCTCGACGAGAAGCTGTGGGAGTTCGACGAGCACGCCTTCATCCCGCACCAGCTCGCCGGCGACGACGACGACGCGATCACCGCCGTGCTGATCGTGCCGCCCGGGGTGAGCACCGCCGACCGGCCGCTGGTCATCAACCTGCGCGACGACTGCGCGCCGGGCCTGTTCGAGCGCGTGCTCGAAGTGGTGCCCGCCGACGAGGCGCAGCGCGCCGGCTCACGCGAGCGCTGGAAGACCTACCGCCAGGCCGGCTTCGAGGTCGCCAAGCACGACATGTGACCGCTAGGACTTGGTGCCGAAGAAACGGTCGCCGGCGTCACCCAGCCCCGGCACGATGTAGCCGTGGTCGTTGAGGCCCTCGTCGATCGAGGCCGTGTAGATCGGCACTTCGGGATGGTGCTCGTGCAGGTGGGCGATGCCCTCGGGGCAGCTGACCAGGCACACGTAGCGGATCGAGCGCGGTTGCGTCTCCTTCAGCCGGTTCAGCGCGGCGACCGCGGAATGGCCGGTCGCGAGCATCGGGTCGACCACGATCGCGTCGCGCTCGCGCATCCCGCGCGGCATCTTGAAGTAGTACTCGACCGCGCGCAGGGTCTGCGGATCGCGGTACAGGCCGACGTGGCCGACGCGCGCGCCGGGCACCACGCCGAGCATGCCGTCGAGGATGCCGATGCCGGCGCGCAGGATCACCACGAAGACGGTCTTCTTGCCGTCGACGAGATGGCCCGTGGTCGTGGCGACCGGCGTCTCGATCGTCACCTCGCGCAGCGGCAGGTCGCGCGTCACCTCGTAGGCCATCAGCGCCGACAGCTCGCCGAGCAGGCGGCGGAAGTCGGCGGTACTGGTGGTCTTGCGGCGCAGCAGCGTCAGCTTGTGCTGCACCAGCGGATGATCGACGACGTGGACGGCGGCGGGCATGCGGAATCCTCGTTTCGCGGCCCGGAACGATAGCGCGTCTTCGCCCGGCGCCGCCACGCGGCGGCGCGAAGAGACGAGCGCATGGTTCGAACGTTACCGCCGCTCGCCGGCGGCTTCGAGATAGCTCGCGATCTGCGCCTGCCCGGCGTATCTGGCCCAATCCAGCGGCGTGCCGCGATGGACCGTGTCGCGCACGTCGAGGCGGGCGCCCGCCTCGACCAGCCGCTGCACCGCCGGCAGGCAGCCGGCAGCCACCGCCTGGTGCAGGGCGGTCGCGTGCGGATGAATGCCGCTGCCGCGGGCGTCGACGTCCACGCCGAAGGCGAGCAGCCACGCCTGCGCATCCGGACGCGCGTTGACGGCCGCGGCGATCAGGGCGTCCTGCCGCTCGCCCGCGCTCGCTCCGGCGGCGAGCCGCGGCGCCTCGTCGAAACGGCCCAGGCACAGCGCACCGGCGAGGCCGAGCGTGCCGCCGCGCTCGAGCAGGTGCGCGGCGGCCTGGAGGTGACCGGCGCCGAGCGCGGCGAGGCCGTCGCCGGGACGTGCGCCGGCGTCGATCAGGACGTCGAGCAAGGCGATCTGCACGCCGCTCTCGCGCGCGACGCGGCCGCTCGCGACGAGCTCCAGGGTGTGCTCGAGCTGATCGCGCAGGCCTTCGGCGTCGTCGCGGCGCGCCGCCTCGATCAGGATCGCCGCCAGGCTGGCCGCATTCGGCGGCAGCCGCCCGCCGCGCACCGGATTGCCGGCGGCGAACCAGAGCAGGAACGGCCGCCGGAAGTAGCCGTCGAGCGCCTCGCCGACCTGCTCGCGCAGCCACGCGCCCGGCTCCTCCAGCCGCTCCGCGCCGAGCCCGGGGTGTTCGGCCAGCACGCGCCTCAAGGCGGCTTCGTCGCCGGCGTCGAACGCCGCCAGCGCGGCGCGGAAGCGCGCATCGCGCAGCGTGAGGGCCGTCGTGGACGTCATCTCGCCGTCGGCGGGTACCTGGCCGCAGCCGCCCGCCCATCGGATACGTGGAGCATCGGCACGATCCTTCCGCTCACGGCGGCCCTCCCCCGCGTTCGTTCGCGAACACGACCATCCCGGCCCGTCAGGCCGGCGACGGCCACTGGAAGCACAGCACGTAGCCGTCGGGGTCGGACAGATACAGCTGCTTCATGCCGTAGCCGGTGATCGTCGGCGGCTCGACCGCGAGGCCCTTCGCGCGGAACGCGGCATGGGCCGCATCGACGTCGGGGCAGGCGAAGAACAGGCCGGTGTCGCGGTGCGCCGCGACGCGCGCCGCGTCCGGCGCGGGCGGCCGGTCGCCGGCCTCATAGGCGGTGTTGAGCATCAGGTCGACCGGTCCGCGGCGCAGCCAGACCCAGCCGCAACGGTCGCCGCCGCCGGAGTCCTGCACGTGCTCGAAGCCGAGCAGGTCGCGGTAGAACACCAGCGACGCCGGCATGTCGAACACCTGCAGCAGCGCAACCATGCCTTCCACGCGCGGATACATCGCAGCCTCCTCCCGCATGGCGGGATGGACCGACGGGACCGGAGACGATTGTAGGACGAACGCAGCGCCCCCGCGCGCAACCTTGGGCTGCGCGGCGCCCGCCCGTACAATCGCCGTCCCGCCTCAACTTCGCGGCCCGCTCGCGCGGGACGCCGCCTCTACGCCGATGGAAAAGAGTTTCGAGCCCAGCCAGATCGAATCCAAGTGGTACGCCGCCTGGGAAGCCGCCGGCGACTTCCGCCCGAGCGGCGACGGTGCGCCGTACTGCATCCTGCTGCCGCCGCCGAACGTCACCGGCACCCTGCACATGGGCCATGCGTTCCAGCAGACGATCATGGACGCGCTCACGCGCTACCACCGCATGCGCGGCTTCCGCACGCTGTGGCAGGGCGGCACCGACCACGCCGGCATCGCCACGCAGAAGATCGTCGAGAACCAGCTCGCCGCGGAAGGCAAGTCGCGCCACGATTTCGGCCGCGCCGCGTTCGTCGAGCGCGTGTGGGACTGGAAGCAGGAATCGGGCTCGACCATCACGCGCCAGATGCGCCGCCTCGGCGCCTCGGTCGACTGGTCGCGCGAGCGCTTCACGATGGACCCCGGCCTGTCGGCGGCGGTCAAGCGCGTGTTCGTGCAGTGGTATCGCGACGGCCTGCTCTACCGCGGCCGCCGCCTGGTGAACTGGGACCCGGTGCTGATGACGGCCGTGTCCGACCTGGAAGTGGACAACCAGGAGAAGGAAGGCTCGCTGTGGTCGATCCGCTACCCCGCCGCCGACGGCGGCGAGGGGCTGGTCGTCGCCACCACGCGCCCGGAGACGATGCTCGGCGACGTCGCCGTGGCGGTGCATCCGGAGGACGAGCGCTACCAGGCGCTGATCGGCAAGACGCTGAAGCTGCCGCTGAGCGGTCGCGAGATCCCGGTGATCGCCGATGACTACGTCGAGCGCGAGTTCGGCACCGGCGCGGTCAAGATCACGCCGGCACACGACTTCAACGACTGGCAGATCGGCGCGCGGCACAAGCTCGCGCCGATCACGATCCTCACGCTCGACGCGAAGATCAATGACGAAGCGCCGGCGAAGTACCGCGGCCTCGACCGCTTCGCCGCGCGCAAGGCGGTGCTCGCCGACCTCGAAGCCGAAGGCCTGCTGGTCGAGACCAGGAAGCACAAGCTGCAGGTGCCGGTCAGCCAGCGCACCGACGCGGTGATCGAGCCGATGCTGACCGACCAGTGGTTCCTCGACCTCACCAGCGACACGCGCGTCGACGGCAAGCCCGGCCCGGGCGGCCGCAAGGCGATCACCGAGCCCGCGCTCGCCGCCGTGCAGGGCGGTGCGATCAAGTTCGTGCCGGAAAACTGGGCGACGACCTACAACCAGTGGCTGGAGAACATCCAGGACTGGTGCGTCAGCCGCCAGTTGTGGTGGGGCCACCAGATCCCGGCCTGGTACGACGAGGCCGGCAACATCTTCGTCGGCGAGGACGAGGCCGACGCGCTGGCGCACGCGGACGTCGCGCCGGTCGGCGCGCTGAAGCAGGACGAGGACGTGCTCGACACCTGGTTCTCCTCCGCGCTGTGGCCGTTCTCGACGCTGGGCTGGCCGTCCGAGGCGCCGGTGCGCGACGAGCGCGGCGACGTCGTCGCCGACTGGCCGCAGGACCAGGCCTTCCTGCCGAGCGCGGTGCTGGTCACCGGCTTCGACATCATCTTCTTCTGGGTCGCGCGCATGGTGATGGCGACGCAGTATTTCACCGGCCGGGTGCCGTTCCGCGAGGTCTACATCAACGCCATCGTGCGCGATGCCGAAGGCCAGAAGATGTCCAAGTCCAAGGGCAACACCCTCGACCCGCTCGACCTGATCGACGGCATCGACCTCGAAGCACTGGTCAAGAAGTCGACCGCCTCGCTGCTGATCCCGCAGGTGCGCGAGAAGGTCGAAAAGCGCGTGCGCAAGGACTACCCCGACGGCATCGCCGCAGTCGGCACCGACGCGCTGCGCTTCACCTTCGCCGCACTCGCCACCTACGGCCGCACGATCAACTTCGATCTCAAGCGCGCCGAGGGCTACAAGGCGTTCTGCAACAAGCTGTGGAACGCGGCGCGCTTCGTGCTGATGAACTGCGAGACGGCCCCGGCCACGGCGGAAGGAAGCGCCCTCGCGCCGAGGACCGCGGCGGAGAAATGGATCGTCGCGCGCCTGCGCGCCACGCTCGCCGAGGTGGAGGCGCAGATGAAGCTCTATCGCTTCGACCTCGTCGCGCAGGCGCTGTACGAATTCGTCTGGAACGAATACTGCGACTGGTTCGTCGAGCTGGCCAAGCCGGCGCTCGGCGGCGAGGACAAGGCCGCGGCGGAGTCGACGCGACACACGCTGCTGTACGTGCTCGAAGCCGCGCTGCGCGCGCTGCATCCGATCACGCCGTTCATCACCGAGGAAATCTACCAAGCCGTCGCGCCGCTGCTCGGCCTCACGCAAGCCAGCATCACCCAGCGCAGCTATCCCCGCGCCGAGGACCTGCCGGCCGACGACGCCGCAGCCAGCGCCGACATCGAATGGCTGCGCGCCGTGCTGACGCAGATCCGCCGCATCCGCAGCGAAATGAACATCGCGCCGGGCAAGGCGATTCCGTTGCTGTACGCCAACGGCAGCGCGGGCGATCGCGAGCGCGCCGACCGGTTCGCCGCGCAACTGGCGTTCCTCGCGCGCACCGAGTCGCAGCGCTGGCTCGACGCCGGCGAGGCGGAGCCCGCCGCCGCGGCGGCGGTCGTCGGCGAGATGAAGCTGCTGATCCCGCTCGCCGGCCTGATCGACCTCGGCGCGGAACGCGCGCGCCTGGAAAAGGAGATCAAGCGGCTCGACGGCGAGATGACGAAGTCGAACGCCAAGCTCGCCAACTTCGGCCCGAAGACGCCGCCCAACGTCGTCGAGCAGGAAAAGCAGCGCGTCGCCGAGTTCGCCAACACGCTGGCCGCCTTGCAGGAGCAGTCCGCCAAGCTCGGCGCATTGTAGAGTCCCGTGCGCCGGCCGGGCCGCCGGCGCCGTTGGAGGAGGTCGCCGTGACGCTCGCCACCCTGGTCAACATCGGCAGCCTGATCAGCAGCGTCGCGGTGCTGATCTCGCTGGTGTACCTGAACCGGCAGATCCGCCAGGGCGCGCTGAACCAGCGCTCGAAGATGGATCGCGGGCGTTCGCAGCAGGTTGGCGAATGGCTGCAGTACGTGGCGCAGCCGGACGTCGCGGCGCTGCTGCTGCGCGGCCACGCCGGCGACCCGACCCTGACCTCGCTCGAATGCCACCGCTACCTGTGGAGCGTGTATCCGCTGATCCTGCATTTCGAGGACAGCTACTACCAGCACCGCGACGGCATGATCAGCGACGCGCAGTACGCCTCGGTGATCGGCCATCTGAAATCGCGCTGCCCCTCGCCGGGCTTCCGCGCCTTGTGGCAGCACGTGCGCCCGCGCTTTCCGGCCGACTTCGCCGGCTTCGTCGACGGCCTCATGCGCGACACGCCCGTCTCGATCGACGAGGACGCGCAATGGACCGCGAAATGGCGCGAGCGCGCGGCGGCCGAAGCGGCGTCGGCGGCGCCGAAGCCGGCCGACGCGACGCCCGCGGACTGAGCCATTGGCGGCGCGGATGCGCCGCGCCCGCGCTCACTCCGCGCCGAGCAGCTCCATCGCCATGACCAGCGCGTCCTCGCGTCCCTTCTTTGCCGGGTAGTAGTTCGGCCGCCGGCCGAATTCGTTGAAGCCCATCGACTCGTACAACGCGATCGCGTTCGGATTCGACGGCCGCACCTCGAGGAACACGCGCTCGCTGCGCTGCCAGCGCGCCAGCTCGATCAGGCGGCCGACGACGCGGCGGCCATGGCCCTTGCCCTGCTCCTCCGGCGCGACGCACACGTTGAGGATGTGCGCCTCGTTGGCGCCGGTGGAGAGCACGCCGTAGCCGACGATCCCGCCGTCGCGCACGAGCACGATGCACTCGTAGCCGGCACGCAGGCAGTCGGCGAAGATCGTGCGGCTCCACGGAAACGCGTAGGCGCTGGCCTCGATCGCCGCGACGCGGTCGACGTCCTCGGCGCGCATGCGGCGGAACTCGGCCGCGGACTGTTTCGGGATCGCGACCACCGCCGGTTCACCTCAGCGCCCGCACCAGGCGGCGCAGCTCGCTCCACAGCGCACGCTTGGCCTGCGCGTCGCCGGCCAGGGCGACGGCCTCTCCGGTGACCACCCAGCCGACTTCGCGCTGGCGCTGCGCCGGCAGGCGCGCGCCGAGCGAGCGCACCTGCGCCTCGCCGAACAGCACGAAGGCGCGCGCCTCCTGCAGCGCGGCCTCGTCCGGCGCCTCGCAGGCGGTGCAGTCCAGGCGCGCGAAGCGCAGCGCGCGCGCGACGTCGGCGAGCAGCCCGGCCGGCTTCGGCGGCGCCGCCGGCGCGACCAGCACGACGCCGC
>NZ_JBHSHD010000004.1:0-109884 GCF_042652785.1 Dokdonella ginsengisoli
CGCGCGCGGCGGCCGTTCGGCCGACGCGGACGGGCGCGGCGGAGGCGCCGGCTCGGGTAGCGACGACGACGGCGACGGCTCGGCGACCGGCGCGGCCGGCGGCGCGGCGTCGATCAGCCGCACCTGCAGCACGTCGGTCGGCTCGGCGCGGACCCAGGGCCGGCGCTCGCCCGCCAGCGGACGCATGACCGAATCGAGCGCGACGAGGAAGGCGAGATTGAGCAGCAGCGCGACCGCGACGGCGACGCGACGGCGCCAGCGTTCGTCGGCGTCGACGCGTACGGCGGAGAGGGTCATTGCGCCGGTTCGCAGCCGCCGGCTTCGGCGCGCTGCTGTCGGCGGTGCGCGATCGCCTCGTGATCGGCCAGGCCGATCCACTTGAGGTACTTGCCGGCGACCTGGTCGCCGAGCGATTCGTCCTTGCTGAAGGCACCGGCGAAGCGCGTCTTCTTGCAGTCGATCGGATTGCCGCGCTTCTCGATCTCGGCCCAGCGCGCCTTCGCCGCTTCGCGCGGGCTGGCCGGCTTCTCCGCCGGCGCGACGGCGGGGGCACCGGCGCCGAGCCGCACGGAGCCGTCCGGATTGAACAGCTGCGGCGCCTGTACGCCGGCGCTGCCGATGCGCGCGTTCGGCTCGACCGGTTCGGCCTGGCGCGGCGGCGGCGGCGTGGTGCGGACTTTCGGCGGTTCGATCGCGATGCGGCTCGCGCGGCGCACGATCTCCGGCGGCTCGGGTTCCGGCGGCGGCGGAGGCGGTGGCGGCTCCGGCTCGATCAGGACCACGTGGATCGCGGTGTCGCGCCTGGGCAGCTGGCGATACGGCTTCATGCCGAGGCCGAAGCCGACCAGCTCGAGCACCGTGACCAGCAGCGCGAGCAGGCCGCCGAGCAGGAACCGGCGGCGATCGCGTACGGGGTTGGCCCAGCGCAGGCTGCGCTGCCAGGGCAGGCCATCCGTGCGGAAGCGCAAGGCTCCCGGTTCGGCCAGCGACGGCGCCTGGGCTTGCGTTCGCGACGACGGCATCGGTGGTGGCGGGGTTGAATGATGCGATGCCACGGATGTCGGCGTTGGGGCAAAGCGGCGAGAATAGTGAAACGTCGCTAAAGGGCGGTTAAATCGCGCCGGCGGCGCCGTCGTGCGAGGCGAGCCGGCGATGTTCCAGCCAGTCGGCGGCGCGTTCGGCGACGCTGGCCGCACCGCGGCCGAACAGCGGCCCGAGGTGACCGGCTCCGGCGACGCGCTCGAAGTCCGCGTCGAGGCGGATCGCCAGCGCGCGGCTGAGCGGCGGCGGCACGTCCTCGTCGCGCTCGCCGGCGAGCACCAGGGTCGCGCACGGCGGCGCCGTCGCCGCGGCGGCTTCGGCTTCGTCGAGCACCGCGCCCGATTCGTCGCGCCAGCGCCGGAACGCGTACACGCAGGCCGCGTCGTCGGCATCGGCCATCGCGCGCCGGGTGCCGCCGAGCGAACGTTCGCGTCCCCAAGGAATGACCGCCGGGCGCGGCTGCGGACGCGGCGCGCGCGGCACCAGCGGGTTGACCAGGATCAGCGCCTGCGCGCCGGCGGTTTCCGCCGCGGCGAGCGCCAGCGAGCCGCCGAGGCTGGCGCCGAGCAGCGCCAGTGGCGCGCCGACGCCGCGGCACCACTGCACGACCTGCTCGAGGTAATCGGCGTAGCGCGTCGCCGCCAGGCCGGCGGCGGCGGGCTGCAGGTCCGGCGCGATCACGCCGTGGCCGCGCGCGGCGAACACGCGCGCCCAGATCGCCCATTCCCAGCCGCCGCCACCGGCGCCGTGCACGCAGACGATCGTGCACGGCGCGGTGCGCGGGGAGCTTTCGCGCATGGTCCGGTTCCGCAACGCCCCTCGCGGGGCTTTCGCGGCCGATTATGCCGGCCGCGCGCCGGCGGCGCCGGCTCAGGTGTCCAGGCGCGTGTCGAAACCGCTGGCGAACACCAGGTCGCTGTTGGGGAACGGACCGACCACCTCGAACGTGATGCCGGCGGCGCTCTCGCCGCTGGTGCCGCGCTGCGAGCTGAAATAGAAGCGCGTGCCGTCCGGGCTGAAGGCCGGGCCGGTGATCTCCGAATCGTCGTGGCCGGACAGCTGCAGCAGCGGCATCGGCACGCCTTCAGGCGTGATCAGCACCACCTGCAGGTCGTCGCTGTCCTCGGCGACGTAGACGTAGCCGCGGCTGTCGACGACGACGTTGTCCGGCTCGTGCAGCGGCGCGTCGGCGATCAGCGCGGCGTCGTAGAAAATGCCGATGGTGTCGTCCTGCGTGCGGTAGGCCCAGACGCGGTCGTCGCCGGTGGTGGTGAAGTAGACCACGCCGCCGTGGTAGTACATGCCCTCGCCGCGGTTGAAGCGCGCCGTACCGGCGACCTGGTTGCGCGTGGGCGTGTCGAGCGCGCCCGGATTCGGATTCGGCACCGCGTGCCAGACGACGCTCTGGCGTCCGCTGGTCGGATCACCGAGCACTTCGGCCACCTCGAGCAGGCCGGCGGAAAGGTCCGGATAGGTGCCCGGCGTGAAGCGGTAGAAGCCGCTGTCGCCCTTGTCCTCGGTCAGGTACAGGCGCAGGTTCACCGGATCGACGCAGGCCGCCTCGTGCGCGAACGTGCCCAGCGCCGGCCGCGCCGTGCCCTGGCCGGCGGCGAACGGATCGCACTCCCACACCAGGCCCTGGTCGTGCTCCTCGCACGACAGCCAGGTGTTCCACGGCGTCCAGCCGCCGGCGCAGTTCTGGCTGGTGCCCGACAGGATGCGGTAGGCGTCGACGACGTTGCCCTGCGCGTCGAACCTGAGCGCGCCGACGCCGCCGGTCAGCGGCGCCACTTCGCTGTTACTGACGTAGATCCAGCCGCCTTCCGGCACGGCGTAGGTGGCGCCGCCGTCCGGCGCCGGATGCCACGCGTAGCTGCCGCCGTCGACCGGCGCCTGGCTGGAGCGCGCGACGATGCGCGAGGAGAATCCGGCCGGCAGGCGCACGCCGTTCTCGTCCGGCGGCAGCAGGCCGCCGCCGAGCGCCTCGAAGAAGCGGTTGCGGCGAACGGCGTCGCCCATGCCGCTGAGCGCGCGCGTGGCCTGGTTGACGCCGGCCAGCACCTGGCCGCCGACGGCGAGCATGCCGGCGCCGGCAAGCGCCTGGCCGAGGAAACGGCGGCGCGAGAGTTGCGGGGATACGGATTGCGAGCTGGCTTTGCGCATCGGAGCTGGCCTGGCGGGAAAGGGATTTCCACGCTAGTGCCCGCGCATGAAACGGCGACGACGAACGCGCGAAATTTCCGCGGCGCGGCTTGCGCGCTGCGCCTTGACCCTCCCTGCCGATCGCGCAAGGCTAGGGCCGTCGTTCACTCCGTCACTCCTCCTCGCGCCGCGGACGGATCGACTCCGCCGCGACCGCATCGGGATCGGATGGGGCCTGCGACGACGGCCATACGGCGATCACGAAAACGCCGCGCCGCCCTGCCCTGACGACACGGACGAAGTCCCTCCACGGACGGACCACTCGACGCAGCACGGGAGGATCGACATGCCTTACAGCACCGACGGCATCCGCAACATCGCACTCGCAGGCCAGGCGAGCGCCGGCAAAACCACGCTGTTCGAAGCCCTGCTGCATGCCGGCGGCGCGATCCAGACGGCAGGCTCGGTCGAACGCGGCAACACCGTGTCCGACTACGACCCGATGGAAAAGGAGCGCAAGCACTCGATGGGCAGCTCGATCGCCTCGATCGACCTCGGCGACGTGCACGTCAACCTGATCGACACGCCCGGACTGCCCGAATTCCGCGGCCCGACCCTGTCCGCGATGGCCGCGGTGGAGACCTGCGCGATCGTCGTCGACGCGGCGGCCGGCATCGCGCACGCCACGCGGCGCATGATGGACCGCGCGCGCCAGCGCAACCTCTGCCGCGTGCTGGTCGTCAACAAGATCGACCAGGCCGGCGTCGACCTCGAAGGCATGGTCGAGGCGCTGCGCGACGAGTTCGGCAGCGAATGCCTGCCGATCAACCTGCCGGCGAACGGCGGCAGCGCGGTGGTCGACTGCTTCTTCCAGCCGAACGGCGAGGCGGACTTCTCGTCGGTCTCGGCGGCGCACCAGCACATCATCGACCAGGTCGTCGAGATCAACGAGACGGTCATGGGCCACTACCTCGACGACGGCGAATCCGGCCTGTCCGGCCAGGAGCTGCACGACGCGTTCGAGCAGTGCCTGCGCGAAGGCCACCTGGTGCCGATCTGCTTCGTCTCCGCGCGCAGCGGCGCCGGCGTGAAGGAACTGCTCAACCTCGTCGCGCGACTGCTGCCGAACCCGAAGGAAGGCAATCCGCCCGAATTCCTCAAGGGCGGCGGCGCCGCCGCGCAGCCGATCCAGGCGCTGCCCGACCCGGACCGGCACGTGATCGCCGACGTGTTCAAGATCGTCAACGATCCGTTCGTCGGCAAGCTGAGCGCGTTCCGCGTCTACCAGGGCACGGTGCGGCGCGACACGCAGCTGTTCGTCGACGACGGCAAGAAGCCGTTCAAGGTCGGCCACCTGTTCAAGCTGCGCGGCAAGGACCACGTCGAGATCGAGCAGGCGATCCCCGGCGACATCGCCGCAGTCGCCAAGATCGAGGAGATCCACTTCGACGCCGTCCTGCACGACTCGCACGACGAGGACCAGATCCACTTGAAGCCGCTCGACTTCCCGCTGCCGATGTTCGGCCTCGCCGTGACGCCCGCGCACAAGGGCCAGGAGCAGAAGCTGGCGACCGCGCTGGCGCGCCTGGGCGAGGAAGATCCGTGCTTCCGCATCGAGCACAACAAGGAACTCAACGAGACGATCATCCGCGGCCTGTCGGACCTGCATCTGAAGCTGATGCTCGAGCGCATGAAGGAACGCTACGGCGTCGAGGTGACGACACGGCCGCCGCGCATCGCCTACCGCGAGACGATCGCGGCGCGGGCCGAAGGTCATCACCGCCACAAGAAACAGACCGGCGGCGCCGGCCAGTTCGGCGAGGTGTTCCTGCGCATCGAGCCGCTGCCGCGCGGCGCCGGCTTCGAGTTCGCCGACGAGGTCAAGGGCGGCACGATCCCGGGCCAGTTCATCCCCGCCGTCGAGAAGGGCGTGCGCCAGGTGCTCGAACAGGGCGCGATCGCCGGCTACCAGCTGCAGGACGTGCGCGTGGTCGTCTACGACGGCAAGTACCATCCGGTCGACTCGAAGGAAGTCGCCTTCGTCAGCGCCGGCAAGAAGGCCTTCCTCGACGCGATCACGAAGGCGCGCCCGCAGGTGCTCGAACCGATCGTCAATCTCGACGTGTTCGTGCCCGACGCGCACATGGGCGACGTCACCGGCGGACTGTCGTCCAAGCGCGCGCGCATCAACGGCACCGATTCGCTGCGCGGCGGCGAGATCATCATCAAGGCGCAGGTGCCGCTGGCCGAGGTCGCCGACTACCAGACCGAACTCAAGGCGATGACCGGCGGCCAGGGCCGCTACGCGATCGAGTTCAGCCACTACGAGCCGGTGCCCGCGCAGGTGCAGAAGCAGCTGACCGACGCCTACAAGCCGCACGTCGAGGACGACTGAACGCGTCCGGTGCGATGGCGCGGCGACCCCGGCGGCGCGTAAGCTCGACGGTTTCCAACCGCCGGGAGTCATCGCGCATGAACCTTCACATCTCGCTGCAACCGCTGATCGCGCTGATCGCCGGCATCCTGATCCTGGTGATGCCGCGCCTGCTGAACTACGTGGTCGCGCTGTACCTGATCGCGATCGGCGTGATCGGGTTGTTGCGCCTGGGCTGAGCGGCGCGCTGCGCTGCGCCACCTCTCCCGCTCGCGGGAGAGGTGGACCTCGCTTCGCTCTAGGGCAACGGCGGCAGCACCGGCTTGAAGTCCGGATACGGCGGCGCCTTGTACGTCGCCGGCGGATGCTCGGCCAGCGCCTTCAGCAGGTACTCGACGCCGCGTTCGAGCTGGGGATCGTGCCCGGCGCGCTCCGCCTGCGGGTCGTCGTCGACTTCGATGTCGGGCGCGACGCCGCGGTTCTCGACTTCCCACTCGCCGACCAGGCCGGACAGTGCCAGGCGCGGCGCGGTCACGCGGCCGCCGTCGATCAGGCTCGGCTCGCCATAGATGCCGATCAGGCCGCCCCAGGTGCGCTTGCCGATCAGCGGCCCAAGGCCTGTGCGCTTGAAGTACCACGGCAGCGCGTCGCCGCCGGAACCGGCGAACTCGTTGATCAGCATCGCCTTCGGCCCGAAGATCGCCTGCGACGGCCACAGCGTCGTGGCGCCTTCGCGCGTCGTCGCCAGCGTCATCGGCTGCCGGCGCAGCACGTCGATGACGTAGTCGGCCAGCGAGCCGCCGCGGTTGTAGCGTTCGTCGATCAGCACGCCCTGCTTGTCGGTCTGCGCGAAGAAGTAGCGGTTGAAGCTGGTCAGGCCGGCGGTCGCGGTGTCGGGCAGGTGCACGTAGGCCAGGCGTCCGCCGCTGAGCCGGTCGACCTTGCGCCGGTTCGCCTCGACCCAGGCGCGATGGCGCAGGCCGCGCTCGTCCGCGATCGGCACCACCGTCACCTCGCGCGCGCCGGTGCCGCCGGCATCGCGCGCGATGCGCAGCACGGTCTGCTTGCCGGCGGTTTCCTCGAACAGCGCGTAGACGTCGTCGCCGGCGCCGAGTTCGCGTCCGTTGACCGCCAGCAGATAGTCGCCGGCCTCGACGTTCACGCCGGGCTGGGTCAGCGGCGCGGTCAGGTCCGGGTTCCAGTTCTCGCCGTCGTAGACCCTGGCGAAGCGGTAGCGCCCGTGCTCGATGGCGTAGTCGGCGCCGAGCAGGCCGATGCCGATCGTGCGCTCGTCCGCCGGCGGCGGCGACAGCACGAAGACGTGGCCGGCCGACAGGTAGGACAGCATCCGGCGCAGCAGCACGTCGAGGTCCTCGCGGCTGCCGATGCCGGCGAGGTACGGCTCGAAGCGCTTCTGCGCGGCGTCCAGGTCGTAGCCGTGGTGACGCGGGTCGTAGAAGAAGTCGCGCTCGGCACGCCACACCTCGCGGTAGATCTGCGCCCATTCCGCGCGCGGATCGACGCGCACCTGCATCGCGTCGGCGGCGATCGCGCCCTCGTCCGCCTTCGGCGCGGCGTCGGTCTTGGCGATGTGCCAGCGGACCCCTCCCTCCCAACGCGGCGGGCCCACGAAACCGTCGTCGATGCGTGCGCCGGCGGATTGCGCATAGAGCATCTTGCGGCCGTCGAGGGACACGCTGAAATGCACGACCTGGTCGAGCAGCTTGTCGGTCTTGCGCGAGTCGAGGCTGAACTTGCGCACCGTGACCGGCTGATTCTTGATGTCGTCCTCGATGCCCTCGGCGATCTGCGGCGCCTGCGACAGGAACAGTTCGCCGCTGCGGCCGGCCTGGAGGCCGATGTAGTTCGCGCTCTCGACCGGCAGGCTCAGCGTGCGCTGCGGCAGGCCCTCGAAGTCGATGGCGACGCGCACGGGCGCCGGCGCCCCCTTCTCTTCCGGCTTGCTCTCGGCGCCATCGCTGCGCGCGCCGGCGTCCTCGTCGCTCTGCGGCGCCAGCGGCGACGGCAGGTCCTTGCGCAGCACGGCGACATAGACGGAACGGGTGACCGGGTGCGCCTGGCTGCTGAGGTCGAGCCAGCCCGGCGTCAGGCCCATGTCGGTGCTGGCGGTGAAGTAGAGATACTTGCCGTTCTTGTCGAAGGCGGGATAGCGGCAATCGCTCATGCCGTCGCTGACCTGGGTCGTCTTGCCGCTGTCGAGCGAGTGGACGAACACCGCGTATAGATGATTGGGCAGCTGCTTGGTGTAGGCGAGCCAGCGGCCGTCCGGCGACCAGGCCGGATCGAAGCTCTGGGTCGGCTGGTCGAACGCATCGGTGTCGATCCGGCGCGGCGTCGGCCGGTCCAGCTCCACCAGCCACAGGTTCAGGCGCTTGTCGCTGTAGGCGATGCGCTTGCCGTCCGGCGACCACAGCGGCGCGTAGAAGAACGACGGCGGATCGCCGAGCGCGATCGCGCGCGCTTCACCGAGCCCGTTCTGCGCGCGCACGTGCAGGGCGTACTCACCGGCGGCGTCGGAGAAGTAGGCGATCGAGCGGCCGTCGGGCGACCAGGCCGGATCGCGTTCCGCCGCGCCCGGCGTCCGCGTCAGGTTGCGCACGTCGCCCTTCTCGGCCGGCACGCTGAGGATTTCGCCGCGCGCCTCGAACACGGCGCGCGCGCCGGTCGGCGACAGCGCCGCCTTGGCGACGCGGTCGCCGACGTTTTCGTAGCGCGGTGCGAGGCGCGCGCCGTCGGCGGCGAGGTGCACCTGGATCGATCGCTGCGTGTTCGTCGCCGGGTCGAACAGGTGCAGCGCGCCCATCTGCGAATAGACGATCGCGCCCGCTCCGGCCGTCGCCGAGTCGATCGGAAAGCCGTCGTTCCTCAGCACCTGCGCGACCTGCGCGGTCTTGGTGTCGTAGGCGTACAGCGTACTGGGGCCGGCGCGGTCGGACAGGAAATAGACGGTGTCGCCGATCCACATCGGATTGCGGTCGGTGGCGTTCTCGTGCGGCACGCGCACGATCGAGGAATCGGACAGGCGCGCGATCCAGATCGGCGAGGTCTGGCCGCCGCGGTAGGCGTTCCAGTCGGGCTGCGACTGCGGATGCGGCGTGTACGCGATCGCCGAACCGTCCGGCGAATAGGCACCGCCGTCGGCGCGCTCGAGCGGCAGCACGGTCTGCGGACCGCCGGCGAGCGGCACCGTGTAGAACTGGCGCATCCCGTTCGGCGTGGCGCGGTTCGAGGCGAACAGCACGCGCGCACCGTCGGGACTCCAACCGACCACCCGGTCGTCGCCGGGATGCCAGGTCAGCCGCTTCGGCTCGCCGCCGTCCGCGTCGACGACGTAGACGTCGGTGTTGCCGCCGACGCGTGCGCTGTAGGCGACGCGACGGCCGTCCGGCGAGAAATGCGGACGGCTGGCACGGCCCTGCGCACGCACCAGCATGCGCGCCTCGCCGCCTTCGCGCGGCGCGATCCACAAATCGTCGGCGTAGGCGAATACGAGCCGGCTCTGCGAGATCGTCGGTGTCTGCAGCAGCAGCGCGGGCGCGGCCTGCACGCCGCCACAGGCGAACAGCGCGGACAGCGCGAGAAAAGTTCTACGCGACATGCGGACGCTCCGCTGCAGGAGTTGGCGAAACGACTGGATCGTCCGGTGCGACACGGGTCTTGCGCACATGCCGGAAGTCCCGGCCGTATGATGCGGTTCTACAAGGAATGGAATGTTCATCGCTTCGGGTCGGCTGGTGGAAACGCGGGTGGGTAACGGCCTCGTCGCTAGGCCGGAAAGGAAGATCCGGCCTCGCGACGACCGGCTTGCGCTCGGCGCTCGATGCCCTGTTGAATGGCACCGAACAGTGCGAGCCGATGCTCGCTGCGGCGCGCGCGGATGACGGCTGTGCACATTCTCAATGCCCTGTCGATCGGCGCGACGCTCGGCCTGACCGCACTCGCCGCCGCTCTCGCCTTCGCTTCGCGCACCCGCGTGTCAGGCTATCTGGCCGGATTTTTCGCATGCGTCACTCTCGACAGCCTGTTCGGCGGAATTCCGTTCGCGCTCCGCGAATGGCTGTCCGAAGACGCCCTGCGCTGGTTTCGCGTCGTGGTGGTGCCCAACGCCTATCTGCTCGGGCCGCTGCTGTACGGCTACGCCAAGGCACTGACTTCGGCGGGGCCGGGTGTCCAGGTGCGGCGCGATCTCCGGCATGCGCTGCCCTGCACCGTCGTACTGGCCCTCTCGCTCGGCAACGCACTGGCCGCGTTCGACCGCTCGCCGATCGGCCGCATGCTGGTCCAGCTCACCCTGCACGCCTGGGTACTGCAGGGCGTGCCCTACCTCGTGCTGGCCGCGCGCCGGACCTACACGGCGCGGCCGCTGCTGGAACAGGTCAACGCCGACGAAGCCGCGCTGCACCTGGCCTGGCTGCGCCGGCTGGTCGCCGTGATCGGCGCGATGTGGCTGCTCGAGGCGATCGACCGCATCCCGCGCGTGGCGGGCCTGGCCGGATACGAAGGGTTCAACCTGGCGCTGGCCTGGCTGACCTTCGGCGCGCTGTTCCTGCTGGCCTGGTTCGCGCTGCGGCAGCGCGTGCTGATCCCGCCCGAGGTGACCGAGTCGCTGCCGACCGGCGAGGAGGGCGCGGTCGCGCGCTACGAACGATCCGGCCTCGACCCGGCGCAGTGCGCACGCATCGCCGACGAACTCGCGCAGCTGATGCGCAGCGGGCACCTGTACGCCGACAGCCGCTTCGACTTGCGCGAACTGAGCCGGCGCAGCGGCTGGCCGCCGAGCTACATTTCGCAGGCGCTCAACCAGGGCCTGCGACAGAACTTCTTCGAGTTCGTGAACGGCTTCCGCATCGCCGCCGCGCAGCGATGCCTGGCCGATCCGGACGATCGCAGGACCACCCTGGACATCGCCCTGGCTTGCGGCTTCGGCAGCAAGTCGACCTTCAACGCCGTGTTCAAGCGTATGTCCGGAATGACGCCGCGCGAATTCCGCCGCGGCGCTTCGTCCCGCTGAGGCGGACCCGGCCGCGGCCGCCGTGCGGCGAGCTGCGGCGTTCGGCGAAGGGACGGTCGGTCGATGCATGAGGTTCTCGGGAAGGGTTTGCGCCGTACGGCGGATCGATGCACCCGCCCGGAACGCAGGCGTGCCGCCAGCGCAGTTGAGGCAATCGCCCCGCGGAAATCGTCCGGACGCATCGGATCGGACGTTTCGGACCTCGAACCGGCCGTCGGACGACGCAGGCCGCCGCTCGCGCAGTCGTGAAAAAGAGTGCCGATCTCCGCAACGGCCCGGACGCATCTCCGGATCGCGACACGGTTCCTGTTATAACTACACAATGCGCACGCCCGACGGTCCGCTCCGCCAACGCCGCATCGTTTCCTCGCCGCTGATCGTCCTGCTGCTGATCGCCGGGACGGCGCAGGCCGGTCGCGTCGCCGTGCAGGTGGACGGAGTCGAAGGACCGCTGCACGACGCCGTCGTCGCCGGCGTGGAGATCAGCCAGTACGGCGAGCGCGACGTGACCGCGGCGCAGGTCCGGCGCCTGTACGACAACACCGAGAACCAGGCGCGCACGGCGCTGGAGCCGTACGGCTATTACGACGCCAAGGTGCAGGGCGAGCTGAAGGAAACCGGCGGCGGCAACTACACCGCGGAGTTGCACGTGACGCCGGGCGAACCGGTGCGCATCAACGCGCTGGACATCCAGCTCGACGGCGACGCCGACGGCCAGAGGGGCGTGCAGAAGGCGGTCGCCGCGTTCGCGCCGGGCAAGGGCCAGGCGCTGGACCACACCGCCTACGAGAAGAGCAAGGCCACGGTGCAGGCCGCGCTGTTCGGCGCCGGCTATCTCGACGCCGAACTCGTCACGCACCAGGTCGAGGTGCAGCGCTCCACCAACAGCGCCGAGATCCATCTCGCCTGGAAGGTCGGCACGCGCTACCGCCTCGGCAAGACCACGTTCGAGGGCGCGCAATTCCCGGACGAATTCCTCGACCGCTACATCCCGTGGCACGAAGGCGATTTCTACACGCAGGAGCAGGTGCTCCTGCTGCAGCAGAAGCTGATCGACGCCGACTACTTCGCCGTCGCGCAGGTGCAGCCGGACACCGAGAACGCGCACGACGGCGTGGTGCCGATCAAGGTCATGCTCGGCCCGGCCAAGCGCACGATCTATACCGCCGGCGTGTTCTTCGGCACCGACACCGGCCCGGGCGTGCGCGGCGGCATCGAGCGGCGCTGGGTCAACCGGCGCGGCCACAAGATGAAGGTCGAGGCGCTGGTCGCCACGCAGCTGAAGACCGCCGCGGCGACCTACACCATTCCGCTGCCCGGCCACGACAACCACAGCCTGAACTTCGGCGCGACCTTCCGCGACGAGGACACCGACACCAGCACGTCGCGGACCTGGGGCCTGGCCGCAACCGACTCGCGCATCTGGCGCGGCTGGACGCGCACGCTCGGCCTGAAGTTCCTGACCGGCAATTTCGAGGTCGCCAACCTGCAGGGCGACACCACCCTGCTCTATCCGGAAGTCTCGCTGTCGCGCAAGCGGGCGGACGATCCGATGTTCGTGCGCAAGGGCTACTCGCTCACGTTCGCCGCGCGCGCCGGCCACGAGTCGCTGCTGTCGGACGTCAGCTTCGCGCAGGTCACGGCGGATGCGAAGTGGATTCGCGGCCTCGGCGAGAAGTCGCGCTTCATCGCGCGCGGCTCGGCCGGCGCGACCTACGTCGGCGACTCCAGCGAACGCGACCGCAACGGCGTTCCCATCAACGGTTTCGACAAGCTGCCGCCGGAGCTGCGCTTCTTCGCCGGCGGCGACCGCTCGATCCGCGGCTACGCCTACCAGACCGTCGGCCCGCCGCTCGGCACCGAGCTGATGCCGATCGCGCAGGCGCGCTGCGACCGGCTGCGCGAGAACAAGAAGAGCTGCAAGAACTTCGTCGTCGGCGGCAAGAACCTGCTCGTCGCCAGCGCCGAATACGAGTACTACTTCAAGCCGAACTGGGGCATCGCCACCTTCGTCGACAGCGGCGACGCGTTCTCCAGCTTCGATTCGTACAAGCAGAAGACCGGCGTCGGCGTCGGCCTGCGCTGGCGTTCGCCGGTCGGCATGATCCGCGCCGACGTCGGCGTGCCGCTGAACAAGGACAAGGACACCAGCTCGTTCGAGCTGCACATCGTGATCGGGCCGGATTTGTGATGCGACCGTCCATGCACGCAAGAATCCAACGGCAGCCGCGCCCGGTGCGCGGCTTCGCGGCGCGCCGGCTGCTGAAATGGCTGGGCATCGGCCTGCTCGTTCTGCTGCTGATCCTCGCGCTCGCGCTGTTCTGGCTGCTGCGCACCGAATCGGGTGCGCGCTTCGCGCTGGCGCGCGCGGTCGGCGCGATGGAAGGCAAGCTCGCGGTGGAGCGTTCGAGCGGGCCGCTGAGCGGACCGCTGACGCTCGAGGGCGTTCGCTACAACGATCCTGCGGTCGGCGTCGACGCCAAACTCGGCCGCGTCCTGCTCGAGCTGAAGCCGCTGGCGCTGCTGTCCAAGCGCGTGCACGTCACCCGCCTGGAAGTCGATCGCCTCGACGTCGCGCTCACCACGCTGCCGCCGAAGCCGGAACCGCCCGCCTCCGAGCCGTTCTCCCTCGCCGCGCCGATCGACGTCCTGCTCGATCGCTTCGCGCTGAAACAGGCGGCGATCAGCCAGGACGGCCAGCCGGTGTTCGCGCTGGACACGCTCGATCTCGGCGCCGAGTGGACCCGGCAGGGCGCGGCGATCAAGCAGCTCGCGCTGCGCGCCCCGGACGGCAGCGTCGACCTGCAGGGCACCATTTCCGCGCTGGCCGGCTATCCCGGCCAGGGCGAGACGACATTCCGCTGGAAGGCCGCCGAGCAGACCATCGCCGGCACGCTGAAGGCGAACGGCGACGGCAAGCAGGCCAAGCTCGACCTGGTCCTCAGCGCACCGACGCCGGCGACGATCGAGGCGGTGCTGACGCAGTCGGACGACTTGCCGTGGACGGCGAAGATCGACGTGCCGCGCTTCGATCCCAACACCATCCAAAAGGATGCCGGCCTGAACGCGCTGGCGCTGTCGCTGCAGGGCTCGGGCGACAAGCGGCGCGGCGACGTGCAGGCCACGCTCGACCTCAACGAACACCGCGTGCTGCTGGCGCCGCTGCGCTACGCGCTCGACGGGCAGAAGCTGAAGATCGAGGCGCTGACCCTGAAGTCGCCGGAAGCCGCCGGTGCGCTGAACGCGAACGGCGAGATCCAGCTCGACGCCAAGCCGGTGTCGGCGAACCTCGCGCTGGACTGGGACGGTGTCGAGCTGCCGGCCGACCTCGCCGGCCAGGCGCTCGCCACGCACGGCAAGCTGAGCTTCGCCGGCAGCGCGGAGCGCTTCCACAGCGACGGCACGCTGTCGATCGGCCCGCCGGGCAAGCTCGCCGACCTCGCACTGAACGTCGACGGCACGCCGGAGACGATCACCTTGAAGCAGCTGGCCCTGGTGCAGTCCGCCAAGGGCGGCGCGAAGGGCGGCCTCGACGCGCAGGGCACGGTCACGCTGAAGCCGGCGATCGGCTGGCAGCTGACCGCGAAGGCGAACCAGCTCGATCCGGGCGCGTTCGCCGCCGAATGGCCCGGCGCGCTGAACTTCGACCTCGCCACCGGCGGCACCATGACCGACAAGGGCCCCGACGCGACGATCAAGCTCGCCGGCCTCGGCGGCACGCTGCGCAAGCGCCCGGTGTCCGGCTCGGCGGATCTTTCGATCAAGCCCGAGTTCGTCGTCGACGGCACGCTCGCGCTGGCCTCCGGCAAGAGCCGCGTCGACGTGACCGGCCGCGGCGGCGCCAACCAGACCGACGCCACCATCAAGCTCGCCGTCGCCTCGCTCGGCGACTGGCTGCCGGACGCCGGCGGCAGCGTCGACGGCGACTTCCGCGTGCAGGGCAAGTGGCCCAAGCTGGCCGTCACCGGCAGCGCGAACGGCAGCGGCATCGCTTCGGGCACCACCCAGGTCGGCTCGCTGCAGCTGCGCGTCGACGTTCCCGAGATCCAGCCGCCGCGCGGCAGCGTCAACCTCAAGGCGGCCAAGGTCGCCGCCGGCGGCCTCGCCTTCGACTCGCTCGACCTCGACGCCGGCGGCACGCAGCAGGCGCACGAACTCAAGCTCGCCGCGACCGGCACGCCGCTGTCGACCGCGCTGGCGCTGTCCGGCGGCGCCAAGGACGACGGCCGCTGGAACGGTACGCTCAAAGCGCTCGACCTCGACATCAAGGACGCGCCCAAGCTCGCGCTCGAGCAGCCCGCGCAGCTCGCCTGGGACGGCAAGCAGTTCAACGCGGGCGAGATCTGCCTCGCCGGCGGCGGGCCGCGGCTGTGCGTGGCCGGCAACGGCGGCGCCGACGGCGCGTTCGCCGCGCGCTATCGCATCGAGCAGCTGCCGCTGGCGCTGATCACCAAGCTCGCCGCACCGGACGCGCCGTTCAAGGCCGACGGCATCATCGGCGGCAGCGGCGACATCCGCGGCGATGCCGGTGGCGGGCTGAACGGCACGGCGACGATCGCCTCGGACAAGGGCAGCGTCGCCTATCCGGACAACGCCACCCAGCCGCTGCTTTCCTATACCGGCTTCGCCGTCGACGCGCGGCTCTCGCCGCAGTCCACGCACGCCACCGTGCGCGCCGCGCTCGACCACGACGGCAAGCTCGACGGCGAGGTCACGCTGAGCGGCGCGCCCGGCTCGGCGCAGGGCCTGTCCGGCCGCGTCGATCTCGCGCTGAACTCGCTCGCCTTCGTCGAGCTGCTGACCGCCGAGGTCGCCAACGTCAAGGGCCGCGTCGCCGCGAACTACACGCTCGGCGGCACCACCGCCGCGCCGCAGCTCAGCGGCGCGCTGACCCTGAAGGAGTTCGCCGCCGAAGTGCCGGCGGCCGGACTCAAGCTGCACGACGGCGACATTTCGGTGAAGGCCACCGACAGCGAGCACTTCGCGCTCGACGGCACGCTCAAGTCCGGCGACGGCACGCTGAAGCTGTCCGGCAGCGGCGGTGTCGGCGCAACCGCGCCGCTGCACGCGACGATCCAGGGCAAGAACTTCCTCGCCGCCGATATCCCGGCCGCGAAGGTGTTCATCTCGCCGGACCTCACCATCGACCGCGACGCCGACCGCCTCAGCGTCGGCGGCACCGTCGAGATCCCCAAGACCGACGTCGACCTCGCCAAGCTGCCCGGCGGCGGCGTCGCCAAGGGTTCGCCGGACGTCGTCATCACCGACGCCGAGCAGCCGGCGCCGGGCAAGCCGCTGCCGGTGGTGGTCGCGGTCACGGTCAAGCTCGGCGACGAGGTGAAGCTCGCCGGCTTCGGTCTCGACGGCAACATCGGCGGCCAGATCAAGATCGACCAGCGTCCGGGCAAGGTCGCCACCGGCACCGGCACCCTCAACGTCGGCGGCACCTACAAGGCCTACGGCCAGGACCTCACGATCGAATCCGGGCGCCTGCTGTTCGCCGGCACCGCGCTCGACAATCCGGGCCTGGACATCCGCGCCGTGCGCACCATCCTCGGCAGCTCGGGGCTGGGCGACGACAACATCAAGGCCGGCCTGATGGTGCGCGGCACCGCCCTGGTGCCGGTGCTGACCGTGTTCTCCGAGCCGGCGATGGAACAGTCCGACGCGCTCTCCTACATCATGACCGGCAAGCCGCTGTCGAGCCTGAAGAGCGGCGAAGGCGACATGGTCGGCACCGCCGCGCGTGCGCTCGGCTCGGCCGGCGGCGACCTGCTCGCCAAGGGCATCGGCGCGCGCATGGGCGTGGACGCCGGCGTGTCGGACAGCAGCGCGCTCGGCGGCAGCGCGTTCACCGTCGGCAAGTACCTTTCGCCGAAGCTGTACCTGAGCTACGGCGTCGGCCTGTTCACGCCGGGCGAAGTCATCACGCTGCGCTACCTGTTCAACAAGCGCTTCAACTTCGAGGCGCAGAACGCCACCACCGGCAACCGCGCCGGCGTGAACTACCGCTACGAGCACTGAGCCTCGTCCTGCCGGGGAAGGACACGGTGAATCGCGAACGCGCCATCGAGCGGCTGCGCGCCGTGCTCGAGCACGAGCAGTACCCGCGCCTGGGCATGCTGCTGATCGTGGCGCTCACCGGCGGCTGCGGCTTTCTCGCCTCGGTGGTGCTGCTGCGCTCGGGCGTCGGCTCGATCGCGCTGCGCTATCCGCTCGCGCTGTGCATCGCCTATGCCGTGTTCCTGCTGCTGCTCTGGCTCTGGCTGCGCACGCGCGCACACGAGCCCTTCGCCGCCGTCGATGCGGACGACGGCGACGCGCCGCCGCCGGAGGGGCAGAGGCCGCGCGTCGACGTCGATTCCTCGCCGCTCGACGTGCTCGGCTATCTCGACGACATCGGCCTGCCGATCGTGATCGGCGTGCTCGTGCTGGCCGCGCTGTTCGCCTCGCTGTGGATCGTCTACGCCGCGCCGGCCCTGCTGGCGGAGCTGCTGTTCGACGCCGTGCTCGCCGCCGGGCTGTACCGCCGGCTGCGCCGGAGCGAGGCGCGGCACTGGCTCGACACCGCCGTGCGGCGCACGTTCGTGCCGTTCGTGCTGATGCTCGCCGGACTGGTCGCGTTCGGCCTCGGCGTGCGCCACGGGTATCCCGACGCGCACTCGATCGGCGAGCTGCTGCGTTCCGCCGCCGCCGGAGCCGCCCGATGAACGATCGCGACACGCCCGCCGCCGCCGATCACGAATCGCGCCTCGCGCGCAGCTGGCGCACGAACGCGTCCGCCTGGACGCGCGCGGTACGCGAGCAGCGCATCGCGAGCCGCCGCGCCGGGACCGATGCGGCCGTCCTCGACGCCGTGCTGGCGACCGGCGCGCGCCGCGTGCTCGACGCCGGCTGCGGCGAAGGCTGGCTGGCGCGTGCACTGGCCGCGAAGGGACTGGACGTGGTCGGCGTCGACGCCAGCGCGGAACTGATCGCCGCGGCGAACGAACTCGGCGGCGCGCGCTTCGCGGTCGCCGGCTACGCCGATCTCGATGACCGCCACGCGCAACTGGGCCGTTTCGACGCGATCGCGTGCAACTTCGCCCTGCTCGGCGAAGACCTGCAAGAACCGCTGCGCGCGCTCGGCCGCCGGCTCGAACCCGAAGGCCGGCTGGTCGTGCAGACCGTGCACCCGTGGACCGCCTGCGGCGACGCGCCCTACGTCGACGGCTGGCGCGTGGAGACGTTCGCCGGCTTCGGCGACCAATTCCGCGAGCCGATGCCGTGGTACTTCCGCACGCTGGCCTCGTGGCTGGCCGCGTTCGCCGCGAGCGGCTACGCCGTCGAGCGCGTCGCCGAACCCGTCGACGCCGCCAGCGGCCGGCCGCTGTCGCTGCTGCTGCAGGCGGCCTTGCAAAGCGAAGGCCGCCGACGATAAGCAGACGCTGATGCCGCCCTGCGCCGACCGGCGTCGGCAGCACGGCCATGGCCGGCGCCTCTGCCGCGGCGACGGCGGTGCCGCGGGCCGCCGCCGATGCGCCGCGGCGCCGAAATCCGACGCGAACCTCCGCGTCGGACTTCGATCCGGTTTCGAGCCTACCGCAGCAACACGGGGACGCCGGCCGCGGTGGTGCCGGCACCGCGCAGCATCCAGTTGCCGCTTATACCGATGCCAAGATCTTCCACCGTGCGGAAGTAAAGGTCCGCTGGCAGCTCCGGCGCACCGGATGGATTTCCTCCGTCGTAGATTCCGAAGTACGAGCGGAAGCGCGGTTCGTCCGTGTCCAGGGCCGCGGGGAACTGCTGGGCTTGATCCATCTCCCGACGGTTGACGATGGCGATGAGCACGTCGCCGCTGCGTGCATCGATGGCAATCGGCGCCGGCAAGGCGATGGCCTGAAAATCTTCGGTTGTCGTCACCTGCTGCTCCCGGACGGAAGCGACCAGGGTCGCGCCGTTCCACGGGTCGCCGTCCGCATCGGTGTACACGAAGACGTCGAAGACGTTGCCCTGACCGACGCGGGACTGCGACGACGACCAGTACACCTGGACTTGCTCGAGCTGCATGGGCAACTGCGCAGCGTCGGGCGTGAAGCGGTTCAGCCAGATGAACTGCCCCCCGCCCGCCCGGCCGATGGAGGCATCGAATACGCCGTCGTCGTACGCGAGCAGGGTTGGACGCGGTTCAAAGCCGTCGGCGAAGACCCTATTCGGTTTCGTGACCGCAAGGTTCACCGGCACGCCAAAAACCGGATGCGCGCTGTCGTTGGTCACCATGCACAACCACGCGGCATGAGTGGTCTCTGCCTCCAGCCCGGTGGCGTCGATGTCGATGCGGATCGACGTTTCCGCGGCGGCGGCGACTTCGCCTTGAAGCGGGCTTGCGCGCAACCAGGACTGATCCGCGGGAGCGGAGCAATCGTCGGCCGCTTCAAAAATCGAGTAGTCCAGGCGGCTGCCGGGCGTGCCTGAGTTGGAGAGGGTCAGCGCCATGCTCGCCGTGCCGCCGGTTTCCACGGTCGCAGCCAGGATTTCCGGCTGCACCTGGCCCGCAGCGGCGACTTCACCGACGGTAAACGTGATGGGCACGACGCTACGCGGGCGCCTCGGGTCGTTGCTGAACACGCACAGGTTGGCCGTGTAGACGCCGTCGCCCAGCTCGGCCGGATCGAGCATGATCTCCAAGGGGCTGCGCTGGTTCGGTCCGAGCACGCCGTTGCTGGTGGGGACCGATAGCCAGGGTATGTCCTGCAAACGGCTGCATGGGCCTGGTTTTGCGATGGACAGACCGAACAGCTCGGCATTGTCCTGCACCCGGCCGACCCGGGTCGATACGCCGGTATCCGTGTCGAAGGTGAAGACGTTGCTGTTTCCGACGGGTCCGTAGGCGGCCCAGTAGAGAATGCCTGTCGAGGCGTCGAAATCCATCCCTTGCGCGAAGTCCGCGTCGAGGCCCGTAGGACCGATCACTGCGGCCTCGGCATTGCGCTTGTCGATAGCGATCAGCACGTCGTCGACGATGTCGATCGCATACAACAACCCGGCGGGGCTGATCGCCAAGTTGACGAGCGCGGGGTAAGGATTCAAATCCGGGCCCGTGACGTAGCCGATACGCGTGGGCGCTCCGGAGTGCCGGTCGATCGCGTAGAGGGCATGGGTTCCACTGCCGTCGTCATAGACGCCCAGCGCATACAGGTTCCCGGTGGTCGGGTCCTGTTTCATGCCGACGAACGTCACTCCCAGCGTCGGGTCGATCTCGCGGATGACGGTCAATGCGCCGTTCGTCGTGTCGATCGTGCCGAAGTAGATCGGATCGAATTGCCCGGCTGCGGTGATCACGTAGACCTTGGTGAAGTCGTCATCGACGAAGGTCGCGGCATAGACGATGGCCGGCCAGGGGCTGGCAACGGCCGTCAGGCTCCCCGGGCGCTCGAGATCGAGCGAAACGAAGTCGAAATGGGTCCAGCTGGTGAAGCCGAATGCCGGGACTCCCGACGCGCCGAACGCCTCGTCATAGGCGACCGCCCACGGCGCGGATGAGGCGGGCCGCGCAGGTGCCTGGCTGCGAGTGGCGAGCACGCTTGCGTCGGGGGCGAGCTTGTGCGGAACGCGCACCGGATGGCGCGGAAAGTGGGCGCGCGAACTGGAGGCTTCGTTGATGCTCCAGGACAGGTCGCTGCCGCCGCTGTTCGTCACCGCCAATTCGCGCACGAGGTAGAAATCACCGGGATTGGCACGTGCGCCGATCGAACCCGGCGCGAGGCCGATTTCCGGCGGGGGAACGACGGTGATGCCTACGTCGGTGCGGGCAAGGTATTCCGTGCGCGGCGTGTACACCCAATCGATCGCCGACTGATCGGCCACGATCGGATCGTCGTAGGAGAACTGCACGAAGTCCCCGAAGTCGCCCTGGATTCCGATCGTCGCGCTGCCGCCGTGATCCCATTCCGGATGCTGCGGATCCTCGAACGTCATTTTTTCGTACTGGAAGGTGAAAGTGCCGTCTTCGCGCAGGATGGCTTCAAAGTTGATCCTGCCGGGCGAACTGACGGTGCCCGCGGCATTCCAATGGCCCCTGTTCCATTGAACAACGACGAACCGGTTGGGGGCTTCGCCCATCGCCTGCCAGTACACGTCGCCATCGTCCGACAGGTCGTCCCAGTAAGGGAAAAGGAACGGTGTCGACAATCCTCCCGTCAGTGGACTGTTGTCGTACCAGGGAAGCGCGGCTCCGAACGATCCGAATGACATCCCGCCTTGGGGTGCGATGCCCAGCAGGTCCAACTGGTAGAAGTCTGCGGAAAGCCCGAAGAAATTGAATTCAAACGGCAGGGTGACGTGGGCGAGATCATCCCATCGCGGATTCAACAGCGTGCCCGTCTGGCGGATATCGATGAACTGGTAGGTTCCAGGCGTGACCGCATAGTCGTCCGGATGGTCCATCGCCAGCCAGATGACCCTGATCGCCTGGCTGGCGGCGGCCGTGACGACATGGTTGTACTGCCGACTCTCGCCGGGGGCCAGCGCGTATTCCTGGTTCTCGAACACGTACGTGGTGGAACCGGCTCCCGTATCGTAGTGCGCAAGCCAATGATTGTTCAGCGTCGTGGACGACTGGTTGGTCATCGTGTAGCAGAAATTGATCCGGTCGCCGGGGTAGACCGTCAGGGTGGTGTCGCTGCCGCACAGCGTCCCGCTGCCGTCATCGATGGCGAGGCCGACGCTGAGGCTGGTACCGGGTCCCCCGCTGGTCTGGCCGCTCACGTCGAGCGTGAGCGGATCGATCTTCCCGATCGGCGGCATCGCCGGACGTTCCGAAATGGATCGGGGATGCGCTCCACTGGGCCGGGCGGACGATTGCGGAGGCTCCGCATGCACCGTTCCGCCCTGGACGACGAACATTCCCGCAAGGCATGACGCAATGACGATGTGACGCATGGCCGATCTTCCTCCCCAAGATGACGAGCAAACCCGGTCCGGCCGCGCCGTGCAGCGGCCGGATGAGGGGAGCGAACCTACTACGGGGTCGGGATCGCGCACCCTCGTCGAGGTTTGACGACAGGCTTACGTTGGGATGACGATCCATGGCGAAGCCTGGCGAGACGTTGCTTCGGGCGCGCCCTGGGCCGAAATGCGTCCTGCGTCGTCGAAAAGGAGGCGTGCCGGACGAGCGTGTGCGGACGACGGCTACGCCTGTTCGAGCCGGATCACAGGGCGGCGGCGACCGACGTCGGCACAGGGCGCTCGCCGGCGAGACGCCGAACCTGCACCAGTGCCGTCTGCCAGGCGTCTGTCTGGCCGAGTGCGCGATACAAGCGCGCCCGCAGCTGCGCGCAGCGGAAATCGCTCTCGGCCCACGGCCCAAGCTGGCCTGCGATGGCGGTTGCTCGCTCAATATTCCCTTGATCCAAAAGGAAATCCAGGTAGGACCCCGCCACTTCGGCCATCCTCGCGGGAGGCGCGCTGCGAATCGACCAGGCGAGGACGTCCTCGTACAGACGCACGGCTTGGGCGTACTTCTTCTCCGCTCGCGCTTGCTCCGCCTCGCCCAGTTGCGCGAGGCGCTCGAAAGTCTCGTCGCCGAAGACCTTTGCCGTGGATCCCGCCCAGGCACGGAACTGTCGTGATTCTTCGGCGGCTTCGGAATTGCGGCCGAGCGCGCGCAAGGCTCGAGTGGCGATCAACCAGGTCAACGTGCGGGTCGTTTCGTCAACGGACCCTGGTGGGCCACGGACCACGTCCAGGGCGAGCGCGGCAGCGCTCTCGTGCGCGTCGGCATCGAGCGCCATCTGGGCTTGCACGGCACGCGCCCGTGAAAGTGCAACCGCCTCCGTTTGCGGATCGATGCCGCCGACCAGTTCGTCCAGCAATACGCGAGCTTCGGTGACGCGTCCGTTGCCGAGCAAAGCTCGCGCATGCTGCCACTTGAACAGATGGCGCAAGTGCGGGGCATCCAGTTTCTCGAATCGGGTTCCGGCCAAGCCGACCACCCTCAACGCCTCCGCGGGTTGCATCAGGTCAAGGTGCGTAGTGATCTGATTGCTCGTCGCGATGACGAGATCAGGCATCGCGCCGAAGCGATCGAATTGCCTGGCGGCCCGTTCGTACAGCGGGAGTGAGCTTGCCGTACGCCCCAGCGCATCCTGGAGCACGCCCATGTTGAAATCCACTCGCGCGAGCGCCAGCGAGTCGCCGGCCAGCTCGAAGGCGATGCGTGCTCTTGAGAAATCGGCAGCCGCCTCGGCGATTCGCGAGCGAAACAGGTGCACGGATCCGCGGCGGAGGAAGGCTTCGCCGACGTCGGTCGATGCGTCGTCGGCCGTCAGCAGGACCAGGGCTTCAGTCATCAGCGGCTCGACCTCGTCGAAATGCCGCAGGCGGAATTTCGCGGTGCCCAGCCCGATCAGGGCTCGCGCCCGCAGCGCGGGATCATTTTCGGCCGAGATACGCTTTTCCAGTTCCGCAAAGCGCTGCGACGCAGACTCGAAGTCGCCCCCTCTCAGTTCGACGCGGGCAAGATTCAGCAGCAACTCCGGGCTGTCGCGCAGCTCGGACGGGGCCGACGTGAGCAGCCTCCTCGCCTGGCTGAAGTCGCCGACGAGGGCGGCGGCCTCGGCGCGCTGGAACAGTTCCGTCGCCGGCAGGTCCGTCGGCGACCCCGCTCCGCGTTTCCTGCGGCGGTCGAGTTGATCGAGAACGCGTTCCGTGACGGCTATTGCAGCGCTCGGGGCGTCCTTGGCGTGCGCCTCGACCTCATTCGTAAACTGACCGTTCTCGCCCCAGCTCAGGCGAGCGACCCATCCGGAACTGCTTTTCGCCAGTGACGGCGCTATCAAGTAACGCGCGCCCGTGGCGGAGCGCAGTTCATCCATTGCCGACGCGGAAGACGATTTGTCCCGCAACAGTGCGACGACATTGCTGCTGGTCACGACAACCAGACCAGCGTCGCGCAGCCGCGTGCTGATCAGGTCCATCAGGCCCAGCCGCAACCAGGCCCACTCCGATCCCGTGATCGTGCCGGTGTCGACCGGAAGCACGGCGATCGCATCGCCGGCCTTGGTCGCCGAGAGCGCCGAATCGACATCCTGAACGGCCGGCTCCGTCCGATGGCCGTGCCAGAGGTAGCCGACGACCAGCAGGATGGCCGATACGCAGAGCGGCACCCATACTCCGGGACGCCGGATTCGCTGCCATGGAAGCGCCGCCTTCGCTTCCGCCGCAGGAGCGGTGAAGGCCGGGGCAGCCGGTGGAACCTCGCCCGCAGCCACCGACCGCAGCTCGACCTCGCGCGCCCAGCGAAATCCGAAGCGTGGAAGCGTGTGGATAGCGGATTGCTCGGTGCCGTTGTCGCCGATCGCCCGGCGGGCCTTGCGCACCACATGGGCGAGTTGCGCATCGTCGACGTCCGCCTTGCCCCAGACCGCGGCGATCAGCTCGTCTCTTCCCACGGCACGATCGCGATGCTCGATCAGGTACGCGATGCAGTCGAAGGCATTGGGTGGCAACGAGACGATTCTTCCCGCGCGACGCAGCACGCGAGTCGCCGGATCGATGACGCAATCGCCGAAGCGGTAGGCGAAATTCGACATGCGCAGAGCATAGCGGCATGCGAATCCGGCGCAGGCGGCTTTACAAAAAAAGACGAACGCCGCCGGCGTGAACTTCGCGCGGCGCGAGCCTGTCACATTCCCGTCATGCCCGCCGCGCACGAGAGCCATCCGCACGCCGATACGCGCCACGTGAACCGCACGCTGGAGGCGGACCTGTGCATCCACATCTTCACCGCCTCGGCCGCCCTGGTCGGCGTCTGCCTGACGGTCATCGGCCTGCTCCACATCGTCACCGCGACGACCAAGGTCGCCACCATCGGCGACGACCTGCTCGCCGCCGACGCGACCTTGTTCATGCTCGCCTGCGTGCTGGCCTACTGGGCGCTGCGCTCGCGCAGCTCGCGCCGCATGCACCGCCTCGAACGCGTCGCCGACGCGATCTTCCTCGCCGGCCTGCTGCTGATGACCATCGTCTGCGGCGTGATCACCTGGGCGATACTCTGATTCAACGCCGTCCCGCCGCCGCATCGGCGAGTACGCGCCGCAGCGGCGCCACGCGCGAAGCCAGCGCCAGGCCCGCCGCACGCAGGCCGGCCGACGGCGCCGAGGACGAGCCGAACACGCGCTCGATCAGGTCGAAGCTGCGCGCGGCCAGCGCGTTCTCGCTGCGCCGCTCGCGTTCGTAGCGGCGCAGCACGTGCGCGGCGCCGGGGTCGTTGTCGCGTTCGCGCGCCTCGCGCAGCACGCGGCGCAGGCAGGCGACGTCGCGAAAACCGAGGTTCACGCCCTGCCCCGCCAGCGGATGCACGACGTGGGCGGCGTCGCCGATCAGCACGCAGCGGCCGGCGAGGTAGCGCTCGGCTAGGCGCAGGCGCAGTGGAAAGGCGAGCCGCGGCGTCGCGGCGGTGATCGCGCCGAGACGGAAATCGAAGGCGCAGCCCAGTTCCGCGCGGAACGCCGCGTCGCCCTGCGCGAGCACGCGCGCGGCCTCGGCGTCGGGCAGCGACCAGACGATCGAGCAGCGCCCGTCGGCGAGCGGCAGGAACGCCAGCGGACCGCCGGGCAGGAAGCGCTGCCAGGCGGTGGACTCGTGCGCGCGCTCGGTGGCGACGTGCGCGACCACCGCGCGCTGGCCGTAGTCGCGTCCCTCGAAAGCGATGCCGAGCCGGCCGCGCAGCGCGGACTCGGCGCCTTCGGCGGCGACCAGCAGCCGCGCGCGCAGGCGCGTGCCGTCGTCGAGCGTGGCGACCACGGCGTCCTCGCCGTTCTCCACTTCGACGACTTCGTTCGGGCAATGCACGCGCACGGTGCCGGAAGACGGGTGAAAACTGCGGCCATGGACGGCCGCTTCCCGATCTTCGCGATCAGGAACGAGCGCATTCCACAGGGCGTGCTGGATCAGGCGGTTCTCCACGATCCAGCCGAGCGCGGCCTCGCCACGCTCGGCCGCGTCGAAATGCAGCTCGCCGGGCGCGGTCGCGTCCCACACGTGCATGTGGCGGTAGGCGCCGGCGCGCGACGCGGCGATCGAGGGCCACACGCCGAGATCGTCGAGCAGGTCGCGCGCGTCCGGCGCGAGCGCGACGACACGCGGATCGACTTCGTCCCCGGCGTGCCACGGCTTCGGCGTGCGCGCCTCGACCAGGGCCACCTCGAAACCGTCGCGTGCCAATGCCGCCGCCAGCGCGGCGCCGACCGGACCGGCGCCGACGACGATCGCGTCCAGCTCGCCGCGGCGGCTCATCGCAGCAGCCCCAGCGCCGGCACGTCGCCGCGATAACCCATGCCGCGCAGCGCGAAGCGGCGCTTGAGCGGACCGATGCGGTCGAGCGCGTGGAAGCCGATCGAGCGCAGCAGGCGCAGCGGCGCAAACTCGTTGCCCATCAGGCGCACGAGGTCGTCGCTGAAGGAGGTGGTTGCGGCGCGGTCCCCGGCACGACGCTCGACGTGGCGCGCGAGCAGCTCGGCCGCACCCGGATCGCCCGCCGTCGCCTGTGCGGCGCGCAGCAGTTCGGACAGGGTCAGCGCGTCGCGCAGGCCGAGGTTGAAGCCCTGTGCGCCGAGCGGATGCACGGTCTGCGCGGCATTGCCGACCAGCACCAGGCGCGAAGCGGTGGTGCGCGAGGCGAGCAGGCGCGCCAGCGGATACGGCTTGCGCTTGCCTGGTCGCGAGAATCGTCCGGCGCGCCAGCCGAAGCGCTCGTGCACGACGTCGAGGAAGGCCGCATCGTCCAGCGCGGCGACGCGCGCGGCCTCCGCCGACGGCACGCTGAGCACCAGGCCCGCACGGCGCTCGCCCAGCGGCAGCAGCGCGACCGGGCCGGAATCGGTGAAACGCTCGTAGGCGGTGCCGTCGAGCGGGCGCTCGGTGGTCACCGTCGTGACGAAAGCCGACTGCGCGTAGTCGTGGCGCTCGGCGCCGATGCCGAAGGCGTTGCGCACGAAGGATTCGGTGCCGTCGGCGCCGACCAGCAGGCGTGTGCGCACGCGCCGCGTGGCGTCGCCCACGCGCAGCTCGACCGTGACGAATTCGTCGCCGGCCTCCACGCCGACCGCCTGCGCCGGGGCCAGCCGGACCAGCGAGGCGCAGCCGTCGAGCCGCCGCAGCAGCGCGTTGCCGAGTTCGCGCGCCGGCAGCACCGCACCGAACGGCGGCAGGCCGAGTTCGGCCGCGTCCAGGCGCACCGCGCCGAAATCGCCGCGGCGGCTGACGTGGATGCGCCGGATCGGCGTCGCCGGCGCGCTCGCGTCGAGCACGCCGAGCGCTTCCAAGGCATTGAGGCTGACGCGCGCGAGGGCGAGGTTGCGTTCGTCGTAGCTCGGCTGCAGGTCGGCGCGCGGCGCGGCCGATTCGGCCAGCGCGACCGCGAGGCCGGCGCCGTCCAGCGCGATCGCCAGGCTCGCCCCGACCAGGCCGCCGCCGACGACGAGGACATCGAAGGTTTCTCTCATGCGGCGATGATAACCGCCCGCCGCCGGCACGGATGCCTGCGGCGCCGCGACGCAGCGTTCGGCTAAACTAGCGCTTCGTTCGACCGGAACACGACCATGACCGCCACCGATTCCCACCTCTCCACCTCCTGGCGCTTCGGCCTATTCGCGATCCTGGCGATCGTGATGCTGGCCACGCGCTCGAACCTGATCTCGCTCGGCACGCACATCGGCTCGCTGCCGGACGCGTCGTGGGCGGTGTTCTTCATCGCCGGGTTCTACCTGCGCGGATCGGTGCGCTGGGCGTTCCCGG
Organism: Dokdonella ginsengisoli; assembly: GCF_042652785.1. Classification (NCBI taxonomy): domain Bacteria; kingdom Pseudomonadati; phylum Pseudomonadota; class Gammaproteobacteria; order Lysobacterales; family Rhodanobacteraceae; genus Dokdonella; species Dokdonella ginsengisoli. The sequence continues at coordinate 27,366 of NZ_JBHSHD010000004.1, forward strand.
CGCTGATGGCGCTGGCGGTCGCGATCGACTACTTCGTCATCACCGCCCAGGGCCTGAGCTTCTGGAGCCACTACTGCGTGTCGCCGGCGTACTGGTTCCTGGTGCCCAGCTATGCCGCGCTGTGGTTCGGCGGCGCCTGGCTGCGCGAGCGCTACGCCGGCCTGCACGCGCGCGAACTCGGACTGCTGCTGGTCAGCGTGGTCGTCGCCGCCAGCGTGTGCTACCTGGTCTCCAACGGCAGCTACTACTGGCTCAGCAACCACTGGCAGGCCGCTTCCGGCGCCACGCCCAGCCTCGCCGGCTGGACCAAGAACCTCGGTGACTGGTACCTGTCCTTCGTCGGCATGGCGCTGGTCTACGTCGCGATCGCCGCCGTGCTGCACGTGCTGGCGGTGCGCACGCTGGGCTGGCTGCCGCAGGGCGAGGCCGGCAAGCAGCGGCGCTGACGCCGGCGATCGTGGGTAACCGCCTCTCGAAAATCTATACGCGCACCGGCGACGACGGCACGACCGGCCTCGGCGACGGTACGCGCGTGGCGAAGGACTCGGCGCGCGTGGCCGCGTACGGCACGGTCGACGAACTCAACAGCGCACTGGGCATCGTGCTCGCGGTCGAGCTGCCCGAGCGCGTGCGCGAGACGCTGACCCAGGTCCAGCACGACCTGTTCGACCTCGGCGGCGAGCTGTGCATCCCGGGCATGGCGATGGTGCAGGAGGCCGACGTGGAGCGGCTCGAGCGCACGCTCGATGCGTTCAACGAGGACCTGCCGCCGCTGAAGGATTTCATCCTGCCCGGCGGCGGCCTCGCCGCCGCGCACTGCCATCTCGCGCGCACGATCTGCCGCCGCGCCGAACGCGAGGTCGTCACGCTGTCGCGGCACGACGCGATCCGCGCCGAGGCGATCCGCTACCTGAACCGCCTGTCGGACCTGCTGTTCGTCCTCGCCCGCGTGCTGGCGCGCACCTCCGGCCACGGCGAAGTGCTGTGGCAGCACGAGCGGCGCAAGAAGCCCTGAAGAAGTGTCCGGCCCGGCGGAGCGCAACGTCGCGATCCCGCGGCGATACGCCCCTTGACGCGCACCGGCACGCGCGCGACGTTGGCGCCCCCTCTTCTTTCCCCAGCGAATCGCCGCCGTGAGCGTCACCATCTACACCCACCCCAGTTGCCGCGAGCACGACACCGGCGAGGGGCACCCGGAGTCGCCGTCGCGCCTGGCCGCCGTGCTCGAGACGCTGGCCGAGGCGCCGTTCGCCGGCCTGCCGCGCGCGCAGGCGCCGCGGGCGACGCGCGCGCAGCTCGCGCGCGTGCACGCGCCGAGCCTGATCGAGCGGGTGCTCGATCCGGACGCGCCGGCCTGGCGGCCGCTGGATGCGGACACCTGGATGTCGCCGGGCTCGGCCGAGGCGGCGCTGCGCGCGGCCGGCGCGGTGGTCGCGGCAGTGGACGCCGCGCTCGCCGATCCGCGCCGTCGCGCGTTCTGCGCGGTGCGCCCGCCCGGCCATCACGCCACGCCCGACAGCGCGATGGGCTTCTGCCTGTTCAACAACGTCGCCGTCGGCGCGGCGCACGCGCTCGCGCACGGCCTGGAGCGCGTGGCGATCATCGATTTCGACGTGCACCACGGCAACGGCACGCAGGACATCTTCTGGGACGATCCGCGCGTGCTGTATGCATCCTCGCACCAGTCGCCGCTGTATCCCGGCAGCGGCGCGCGCGAGGAAACCGGCGCGGGAAACATCGTCAACGCACCGCTGCTGCCCGACAGCGGCTCGGCCGCGTTCCGCGCCGCCTACGAGATCCTCCTGCTGCCGGCGCTAGAGGCGTTCGCGCCGCAGCTGGTGCTGATCTCCGCCGGCTTCGATGCGCACCGGCTCGACCCGCTGGCCAATCTCAACCTCGACGCCGGCGACTACGCCTGGCTGACCACGCGCCTGGTCGACCTCGCCGGCCGTCATGCGCAGGGCCGCCTGGTGTCGAGCCTGGAAGGCGGCTACAGCCTGACCGCGCTGCGCGAGTCGACCGCGGCCCACGTCGGCGCGCTGCTCGGCTGACGTCCGCTTCGCCGCGCACGATCGCCGACGCCAACCCCGAGGTCATCCGCGGGCTGGCCGGCCGCGGCACGTCGGCGGCGAGGTTCCTGAACGTCGTCGTTTGCCGGCCGCGGGCGCTTCCGGCAAGCTAGCGGTCTTGCGTCCAACCAGAATCGACTCCGTGCCCACTCGCTCCGCTTTGCGCCAGCAGCGTCTGCTCGCGGCCGCCATTTTCCTCGCCCTCGGTTCGCTCGCGCACGCCAAGGGCGACGACGCGCCGAACTGTCCGGTCGGCGTGTTCAAGTGCCCCACGAAGCCGGTCAGCTGGGAGATGTGCACGAAGAGCGACCTGCTCGACTTCTACGTGGCGGACCTGCCGACCACCGGCGACCGCAGCAGCGTGCCGCGCGACGCCAGCGCGCTGAAGGTGACCAGCCCCGACAAGACCCGCTACGTGCTCGAAGGCCAGGCGCAGATCAAGCAGCTCGACCTGCTGCTGCGCGCCGACCGCATCACCTACGACACCGAGACCACCGACTACTCCACCGAAGGCCACGTGCGCTTCCAGGATCGCGCGATGCTGATGTCGGCCGAGCGCGCGCAGGGCAACGCCGACCTGGACCGCTGCACGCTCGAGGGCGTGCAGTACCAGCTGCTCAGCTCGCGCGGCAACGGCGTCGCCCAGGTCGCGGTGATGGAAGACCCCGACCGCACCCACCTGACCGGCGCGCGCTACTCGACCTGCGACCTGGGCAACCAGCAGTGGGCGTTCGCCGCGCGCGAGATGGTGCTCGACCGCGTCGAAGGCGTCGGCCGCGCGCGCAACGTCACCTTCCGCGTGCTGAACGTGCCGGTGTTCTGGCTGCCGTACCTGCGCTTCCCGCTCGACGACCGCCGCATCACTGGCTTCCTCGCGCCGACCATCGGCTACGGCAGCCGCCGCGGCCTCGACGTGACGCTGCCCTACTACCTCAACCTCGCGCCGAACTACGACGCGACCCTGCTGCCGCGCTTCATGAGCCAGCGCGGCTTCATGTTCGGCGGCGAATTCCGCTACCTGACCGACAGCAGCAAGGGCGAATTCAATTTCGACTACATCCCCAAGGACGACATGGCGGCCGACGAGGCGCGCGACTACGACCAGCGCGTGCCCGACAGCCGCTGGTGGTACCGCTGGCGCAACTCCACCTCGCTGAATGCGAACTGGGGCGTGGGCATCGACGTCAACCGCGTCTCCGACAGCCGCTACTTCGAGGACTTCGGCCGCGGCCTGTACAGCTCGGCGATCAGCTTCCTGCAGTCCACCGCCTACCTCAACGGCCGCGGCAGCTGGTGGAACGCCTCGATCGGCGGCGACGACTACCAGATCACCGATCCGACCCTGCCCGACCAGTACCAGCCGTACCGCCGCCTGCCGCGCGCGACGTTCACCGCCGAGAAAGCCTTCCTCGGCGATCTGACCGGCGGCGTCGAGTCCGAGTACGTGGCGTTCGGCAAGAGCAGCTTCTGGAGCGGCCCGGAGGATCAGCGCATCCGCACGCGCCCGCTCGAAGGCCAGCGCCTGGACCTGTTCCCGTACCTGGCCTATCCGATCGAGACCTCGGCCTACTTCATCCGGCCGCAGATCGGCTACCGCTACACGACCTATTCGCTCGACCACCTGGCCAAGCCCGGCGACCCGCAGTACAACCCGCTGCTGCGCGACCGCGACCCGAGCCGCGGCACGCCGATCTTCAGCCTCGACACCGGCCTGATCTTCGAGCGCGAGTTCACCTTCCGCGACGCCGGCTGGACGCAGACGCTGGAACCGCGCGCGTACTACCTGCGCGTGCCGTACCGCGACCAGGACGACCTGCCGGTGTTCGACACGCAGGAAGTGCCGTTCACGTTCGGCCAGATGTTCCGCAGCAACCGCTTCGTCGGCGCCGACCGCCAGATGGACGCCAACAACCTGTCGCTGGCGCTGACCACGCGCTTCCTCGAGGACGCGACCGGCGCCGAGCGGCTGTCCGCCAGCATCGGCCAGATCCGCTACTTCGACGACCAGCGCGTGCAGTTGCCAGGCCGGCCGCCGACCGACTGGTCCGGCTCGACCTACGCCGCCGAGATCGACGTGCGTCCGTCCGACCGCTGGCGTTTGGTGCTGAACCAGCAGTGGAACCCGAACACCGACCGCACCGACCTGTCCATGGTCACCGTGCAGAACCGCTTCGGCAGCGAGGGCGTGGTCAACTTCTCGTATCGCTACCGGCGCGACTTCCTCGAACAGGTCGACCTCTCCGGCCTGGTGCCGCTGTCGCCCGGCTGGCGCCTGATCGCACGCTGGAACTACGCGCTGAACAATCCGAACCCGAACCCTGCCGATCCGAAGGGCTACGACGGCCGCACGCTGGAGCGCTTCGTCGGCGTCGAGCACGACACCTGCTGCGTGTCCTGGCGCCTGCTCGTGCGCGACTGGATCCGCAACATCGAAGGCGAGCGCGACAAGGCGATCTATTTCGAACTGGAGTTCAAGGGCGTCGGCTCGATCGGCCAGAAGACGGACGACTTCCTGCGCCGTGGTATCCTTGGATTTCAATGAGCTAGGCCGCATTCCCTCCTCGATGCCGGCCGCGCGATCCGCAGCCGGCGGCGGAACCCAGAGCCGTTCCGCCTGTCCACACCGCCGTGCGCCGCGCGCGCCGAACCACCGGAATTCCGCATGAAATCCCTGCTTGCCGCCCTCACCATCGCCACCTTCGCCCTCGCCGCTCCGCTCGCCGCGCAGGCCCAGGCCTCCGCCGAACCGCTGGACCGCATCGTCGCCGTCGTCGACGAGGACGTCGTGCTGCAGAGCGAGCTCGACCGCGACGTCTCGCGCATCACCTCGCAGTACGCGCAGAACCCGCAGCAGCTGCCGCCGCGCGACGTGCTCGAGCGCCAGGTGCTGGACCGCCTGATCCTGCAGAAGCTGCAGCTGGCGCGCGCGGACGGCACCGGCGTGAAGGTCTCCGACGCCGAGATCGACCGCTCGATGGGGCAGATCGCCCAGCAGAACGGCCTGGACCTCAGCCAGCTGCGCGGCGCGCTCTCCCAGCAGGGCATCGACTACGACCAGTTCCGCCGCAACGTGCGCGACCAGCTGATCGTGCAGACCTTGCGCCAGCGCATCGCGCAGAGCCGCGCCCAGGTCAGCGACGCCGAGATCGACAGCCTGATCCGCAACGGCAACCTGCGCGGCGGCCAGCTGCATCTGGGTTACATCGTCGTCAACGTGCCGGACGGCGCGACGCCGGAGCAGATCGACGAGGCGCACGCCAAGGCCGAGGACGCCAAGAAGCAGATCGACGAAGGCATGGACTTCGCCGCCGCCGCGATCCGCTACTCCAGCGCGCAGAACGCGCTGCAAGGCGGCGATCTGGGCTGGCGCAGCCGCGACGAGCTGCCGCCGGCGCTGGCCGACGCGGCCGACAAGCTGCAGGAAGGACAGGTCTCGCCGCCGATGCGCGGGCCGAACGGCTTCCACATCATCAAGCTGCTGGGCAAGCGCGACGGCGGTGCGCAGATGGTCACCGAGTACCACGCGCGCCACATCCTGATCAAACCGAGCGAGCTGGTGCCGAGCGCGGAAGCGCACAAGAAGGCCGACGCGGTGCGCCAGAAGATCGCCTCCGGCGAGGACTTCGAGAAAGCGGCCCAGGAATCCTCGCAGGACGAGGCCACCGCGCGCCTGGGCGGCGACCTCGGCTGGTTCTCCGGCACCGCCTACGGCACGCGCGTCGCCGAACAGCTGCAGAGCATGAAGCCCGGTGACATCTCGCAGCCGTTCGAGACCGACGCCGGCTGGCACATCGTGCAGCTGGTCGACACGCGCAGCACCGACAAGTCCGGCGAGCTGCAGCGCGACCAAGCCAAGACCATCCTGTTCCAGCGCAAGGCCGAGGACGAGTACGAGAGCTTCCTGCGCCAGATCCGCAGCGAAGCCTACGTCGACATCCGCCTGCCCGGCGGCAACAGCGCGCCGCCGAAGTCCGGCGCGCCCTGACGTCTGCGTGGCCGCGCCCCGGCTGCCGCGACTGGCGCTGACCGCCGGCGAGCCGGCCGGCATCGGAGCGGAGCTGATCGCGAAGCTGGCGGCGACCGACCTCGCCGCCGACCTCGTCGCGATCGCCGATCCGGAGCTGCTCGCCGACGCCGCGCGCCGCGCCGGCATCGCACTGCATCTGGAGTCCTACGATCCGGCCGCCGCGCCGTCGTCGCGCCCTTCGGGCCATTTGCGCGTCGCGGCCGTGCCGCTGCGCGTCGCCTCGACGCCGGGCCGGCTCGATCCGCGCAACGCCGCCTACGTGCTCGACATGCTCGCGCGCGCCGCCGACGGCGCGGGCAGCGGCGAGTTCGACGCGATCGTGACCGCGCCGGTGCACAAGGGTGTCGTCAACGACGCCGGCGTCGCGTTCACCGGCCACACCGAGTTCTTCGCCCAGCGCGCCGGGTGCGACGTGGTCATGATGCTGACCGCCGCGAACGCCGGCGGCCACCTGCGCGTGGCGCTGGCGACGACGCATCTGCCGCTGGCCGCGGTGCCGGCGGCGATCCGCCGCGCCGATCTCGTCGGGCACCTGCGCATCCTGCGTGGCGACCTCGTCGCGCGCTTCCGCATCGCCACGCCGCGCATCGCCGTGCTCGGCCTCAATCCGCACGCCGGCGAAGGCGGCCATCTCGGCCGCGAGGAAATCGACGAGATCGCGCCGGCGATCGCGCAGCTGCGCGCGGAAGGCTTCGACGTGCAGGGCCCGATCCCCGCCGACACCGCCTTCGTGCCGGCGCAGCTGGCGCGCTACGACGCCGTGTTCGCGATGTACCACGACCAGGGCCTGCCGGTGCTCAAGCACGCCGGCTTCGGTCACGCCGTCAACGTCACGCTCGGCCTGCCGTACCTGCGCACCTCGGTCGACCACGGCACCGCGCTCGACCTCGCCGGCGGCGACCGCGCCGATCCGGGCAGCCTGATCGCCGCCACGCGCCTCGCGCTCGAGCTGGCCTCGCCCACGCGCGCCTGACGCCGCGCGTCACGCGCGCGCGTGACGCAGGAACGCCTGCAAGGTCGCGCCGCGGTAGCGTCCGCGATGCAGGACCAGCCACAGCATGCGGCGCAGGTCCAGGAACGGCGTGCGCAGCGCGACCAGCCGGCCGGCGGCCACCGCGTCGGCGATCGCGACGGAAGGCAGGCAGGCCACGCCGAGGCCGGCGATCACCGCCTGCTTGATCGCCTCGCTCTGGCCGAGTTCGAGCGCCACGTCGAGCGTGCCGAGCGCACCGCGAACGGCGTCCTCGACGATCGCCCGCGTCGCCGAACCGCTCTCGCGCACGATCCAGCGCTCGCCGCGCAGGTCGTCCACGCGCAGCCGGCGGCGCCGCGCCAGCGGATGGTCGGCGCGCACGCAGACCTTCAGCTCGTCCTCGCGCCAGGCCAGGCTCTCGATCTCCGCATGCGCCGCCGGCCCTTCGATGCAACCGACGTCGAGGCTGAAATCGAGCAGCCCGGCGACGATCTCGGCCGTGTTCGCCACGCGCAGGCTCGGCTTCACCGCCGGATATGCGGCGACGAAACGGCCGAGCAGTTCGCCGACGAGGTAGTTGCCGATCGTGTTGCTGGCGCCGATCGCGAGCGCGCCGTGCGGCTCGGCGCCGGCGATGCCGTCGCCCAGTTCGCGCAGGCGCTCGACGATCTCTCGCGCGCGCGGCAGCAGCGCGCGACCCCGTGCGTTGAGGTGCAGGCGGCGCTGGTGGCGATCGAACAGCGGCGCGCCGAGCAGCCGTTCCAGTTCGGCCAGCGCCATGCTCGCCGCAGGCTGGGTCAGTCCGAGCTGGTCGGCGGCGGCGCGCACGCTGCCGGCGGCGGCGATCGCACTGAACACTTCGAGCTGCCGCGGGCTGATCGCGATCATCAGAAGTCCTTATCACCGATATCATGACAATCGATTATCTTTATATAACGGCCGCTTGGAGAATGCATGCATTCCCCGCTCCGGAACGACCATGTTTCCGTTCGCCGCCCGCCTTCCCGGCCTCCTGTTCGCCCTCGCGCTCGGCCTCGCCGGCCTCGGCCTGGCCGCCGTCCCGGCGCTGGCCGGCCTGCAGCTGTCGGCGCTGACCTTGGCGATCGCGCTGGGCATGCTGGTCGGCAACCTGGCCGGCGTGCGCCTGCCCGAGCGGATGGCGCCCGGCATCGCGTTCGCGCAGCGCAACCTGCTGCGCGCCGGCATCGTGCTGTACGGACTGCGCATCAGCTTCCAGCAGATCGCCGCGATCGGGCCCGGCGCGCTGATTCTCGACGTGATCGTCGTCGCCAGCACGCTCGCGCTCGGCCTGTGGATCGGCCGCCGCTGGCTCGGGCTCGACCGCGACACCGCCCTCCTGACCGCCTGCGGCAGCGCGATCTGCGGTGCCGCCGCCGTGCTCGCCACCGAGCGCCTGCTGAAGCCGGAAGCGAGCAAGGTGGCGATCGCGGTGGCCGGCGTGGTCCTATTCGGCACGCTCAACATCTTCCTCTATCCGCAGCTCGCCTCCTGGCTCGCGCTGTCGCCGGACGTGTACGGCATCTACACCGGCGCCACCGTGCACGAGGTGGCGCAGGTCGTCGCCGCCGGCAACGCGGTCGGCCCGGCCGCGGCGGACACCGCGGTCATCGTCAAGCTGACGCGCGTGCTGCTGCTGGTGCCGTTCCTGTTCCTGCTCGGCGGCTGGCAGGCGCGCAGCGGCGCGAGCGCCGGACGCATCACGATTCCGTGGTTCGCGCTGGCCTTCGTCGGCGTGTGCGCGCTGAACTCCGTGGTCGAACTGCCGCCGGCGCTGCGCAGCGTCCTGCTCGACGTCGACACCCTGCTGCTGGCGACCGCGATGGGCGCGCTCGGCTTGGAAACGCGCTTCTCGCGCCTGCGCGCGCTGGGCCCCAAGCCGCTGCTGCTCGCCTTCGCGCTGTTCGTCTGGCTGACGGTCGGCGGCTACTGGCTGACGAGGTTGGTGATTGGTGATTGGTGAAAAAAAAAGGCGGCGGCGGCAGCAGCAGCGGGGGTTTCACGAACCACGAATCGCCGATCACCAGCTACCATTGCCCGATGCACGCCTCCTCCAGCGACCGGCACGTCCACAAGAAACGCTTCGGCCAGCACTTCCTGCACGATCCCGGCATCCTGCGCCGCATCGTGCAGGCGATCGACCCGAAGCCCGGCGAGCAGGTCGTGGAGATCGGCCCCGGTGACGGCGCGCTGACCCTGCCCCTGCTGCGCGCGCTCGGCCGCCTGCGCGTGATCGAACTCGACCGCGACCTGATCCCGCGCCTGCGCGCCGCCGCGGAAGGCGTCGGCGAACTGGAGATCGTCCACGCCGACGTGCTCGGCGTCGACCTCGGCGCGCTCGCGCAGGGCGCGCCGCTGCGCGTGGTCGGCAACCTGCCCTACAACATTTCCTCGCCGATCCTGTTCCACTGCCTCGACCGCGTCGAGGCGATCGGCGACATGCACTTCATGCTGCAGAAGGAAGTCGTCGACCGCATGGCGGCCGCGCCGGGCAGCAAGGTCTACGGGCGCCTGTCGGTGATGCTGCAGCTCGCCTGCCGCGTCGAGCCGCTGCTGTCGGTGCCGCCGGGTGCGTTCCGGCCGCCGCCGAAGGTCGATTCGGCCGTGGTCCGGCTGATCCCGCGCCCGCCCTCCGAACGCCCGGACGCCGATGCGGCGGCGATCGCACGCGTGGTCAAGGCCGCCTTCGGCCAGCGCCGCAAGACGCTGGCGAACGCGCTGCACGGCCTAGTCACGCCCGAGCGCATGGCGGAAGCCGGTGTCGATCCGAAGGCGCGCGCCGAGCAGCTCGCGCCGGCCGCCTTCGTCGCGATGGCGCGGTTGGTGAGGGCTGAGGGCTAAGGGCTGAGGGCTGGGTTCGCAGATTTCTCGAAGCGACGCCCCAGTTCTTCAGCCCTCAGCCCTCGGCCCTCAGCTCTCAGTCCTCACCCACCGCTTGCCGCCGCGCCCCGCGTCCCGGAAAATCATCGCCCATGAGCGGCAAGAAGCCTTACGACATCTCGATCTCGGTCGACACGCGTTTCCTCGACGATCAGTCGGCCCCGTCCGACAATCGCTACGCGTTCGCCTACACGATCACGATCGCCAACCACGGAACGATCGGCGCGCGCCTGATGTCGCGCCACTGGGTCATCACCGACGGCAACGGCAAGGTGCGCGAAGTGCACGGCGAAGGCGTGGTCGGCGAACAGCCCTGGGTGCGCCCCGGCTCGGACTACGAGTACACCTCCGGTGCCGTGCTCGAGACCGCGCTCGGCACGATGCGCGGCAGCTACCAGATGATCGCCGACGACGGCACCCAATTCGACGCGCACATTCCGGCCTTCGTGCTGTCGATCCCGCGGACTCTGCACTGATGGCAGTCTGGGCCATCGGTGACGTCCAGGGTTGCCACGACGAACTCGCCCGCCTGATCGACAAGCTGCGCTTCGATCCGGCCGTCGACCGCCTCTGGTTCTGCGGCGACCTCGTCAACCGCGGCGGCCAGTCGCTGGCCGTGCTGCGCACGGTGAAGGCGCTCGGCGACAGCGCCACCGTCGTGCTCGGCAACCACGATCTTTCCCTGCTCGCGATCGCCGAACGCAAGCGCGAGGAACAGGCGCGCGTGAATCCGGAGCTGCGCGAAGTGCTGTTCGCGCCGGACCGCGACGACCTGCTCGGCTGGCTGCGCAAGCGCAACCTCGTGCACGTGGACCGCAATCTCGGCTTCCTGCTCGTGCACGCCGGCCTGTTCCCGCGCTGGACCACGCAGCAGGCCGAGGAGATGGCGCGCGAGATCGAGGACAAGCTGCGCAGCGACAGCTATCGCCGCCTGCTCAAGCAGATGTTCGGCAACAAGCCAGACCTGTGGACGCCCAAGCTGCGCGGCACCGACCGCTGGCGCGCCGGCATCAACGTGTTCACGCGCATGCGCTACGTCGACGTGCGCGGCCGCATCGCCTTCAGCGACAAGGGCGCGCCCGGCACGCAGCGGCCCGGCCTGTATCCGTGGTACGAAGTGCCCGGCCAGGTCAAACGCGATCTGCGCGTGGTCTGCGGCCACTGGTCCACGCTCGGCCGCTTCGCCGGCCTGGGCATCTACGCGATCGACACCGGCTGCGTCTGGGGCGGCGCACTGACCGCGCTGCGCCTGGATTCCGAGGAACCGGAAGTCGTCAGCATCAAGTCGGACCGCAAGCCGGCGCCGGGGAAAGAGCAGGACTGAAGTCCCGGCTGCCACCTCTCCCGCGTGCGGGAGAGGTCGGCGCGCAAGGCGCGCCGGGTGAGGGGAGGCTTGCTGCCGCTAAGCCGCCGTTCGCCGCGCGTAGTCGACGAAGCTCATCGCGTACGCGTGCCGCGCGTCGGCCGGATGCGGCTCGCGCGCGATCTCGATCCACTCGTCCGCGTCGAAGCGCGGAAAGAACGCGTCGGCATCGCTCGCTTCGGTATCGATCCAGGTCAGGTGCAGGCGCGTCGCGCGCGGCAGCGCCAGCGCGTAGACCTCGCCGCCGCCGATCACGGCCAGCTCCTCCGCCTCGCCGGCGCGCGCGAGCGCCTCGTCCAGCGAGTGCACGACGATCTGCCCCTCGAACGGTGCGTGCGCACCGCGCGTCAGCACCAGGTTCGTACGGCCCGGCAGCGGGCGTCCGATCGCGAGCGCGGTCTTGCGTCCCATCAGCACCGGCTTGCCGAGCGTGAGCGCCTTGAAGCGCTTGAGATCGTCCGGCAGGTGCCACGGCATCGCGCCGTCGCGGCCGATTGCGTGATTGCGGTCCAGGGCCGCGACTAGGCAGATGTGCATGAGCGTATTCTGACCGTTGTCGGCAGGCCGAGCGAGCGGCGTGACTTTGAGCACTGCCGCGATCGCCGGGCGTCGGCGACTTTCACTCCCGACTCCGCACACGACGACCGACGATGCGCCCTCTCGCACTGCTCCTGACGCTGCCCCTGGCGAGTACGCACGCCGCGACGATTCCCACGCGCTTCGAAGCGGACCGCGTCTTCGCCACGCCGACCACCGCGAACGGCGAATCGCTGCGCCTGTACACCGACACCGGCGGCGGCGGCAACCTGCTGTGCCGCCAGGCCGCCCTGCGCCTGCGGCTCGAACTCGAACCGCTGCCGCCGGACGAGGAACTGGAAGCCGAACTCGGCCGCAATCTCAGCCGCGCGAAGCTGCCGCCGTTCAAGCCCGGCGCCGGCGTCCCGGCCAACGCGGACGGCGACGGCTCGATGCTGGTGCACGAATGCAAGGACCGCAACGGCGCCTCCGCCGCGAGCCTGGGCGACGGGCTGCTCAGCCAGCACTGGTTCGCCGGACGCGTGTGGACCTGGGACTACGCCGCGCGGCGCCTGACGCTCGAGGACGCCGGCTGGAAGGCGCCGTCCGCGGCGCATCGCGCGGAGATCGGCTTCAAGCCCGCGACGGCCGGATCGGCGACCTTCCACATGCCGCGCCTCACCGTGCGCGTCGACGGCCGCAACCTCGACCTGCTGCTCGACACCGGCGCGACCGGTTATCCGACGCGCGTCGCGCTGGCCGCGCAGCCCGCTCCCGCGCCGGTGAAGGGCGCACGCGCGACGAGCTTCGTGACGACCTCCACGCTGGAGGCGTGGCGCGCGGCGCATCCGGACTGGACCGTGGTCGGGAACGCCGACGACCTGCTCGCGCCGCGCTTCCGCGCCCGCGCGATCCGTGTTCCGGAAGTGGAGATCGCCGGCTGGACGGTCGGGCCGGTGTGGTTCACCGAGCGGCCGGACGACGCGTTCCGCAAGATGATGTCGAGCATGACCGACCGGCCGGTCGAGGGCGCGCTCGGCGGCAACGCGCTGGCGCCCTTGCGCATGACGATCGACTACCCGGGCGCCGCCGCCTACTTCACCTGTTCGCGCGGCTGCAAGCCGGTTACACCGCCACCGGCGCCTTGATCGCCGCGTGCGGGGCGTAGTCGACGAAGGCGACGTCCTCGTAGCGGAAGTCGAACAGCGAGCGCACGTCGGGATTGAGCACCAGCTTCGGCAGCGGCCGCGGCTCGCGCGAGAGCTGCTCGCGCGCCTGCTCGAAATGATTCGAGTACAGGTGCGCGTCGCCGAGCGTGTGCACGAAGTCGCCCGGCTGCAGCCCGGTCACCTGCGCGACCATCTGCGTCAGCAGCGCGTAGCTGGCAATGTTGAACGGCACGCCGAGGAAGATGTCGCCCGAGCGCTGGTACAGCTGGCACGACAGCCGTCCGTCGGCGACGTAGAACTGGAACAGCGCGTGGCACGGCTGCAGCGCCATCTTCGGCAGGTCGGCGACGTTCCAGGCGCTGACGAGGAGCCGGCGCGAATCCGGATTGCGCCGGATCTCGTCGACGACCCAGGCGATCTGGTCGACCGTGCGGCCGTCGGCGCCCGCCCAGCTGCGCCACTGCTTGCCGTAGACCGGACCGAGTTCGCCGTCGGCGTCGGCCCACTCGTCCCAGATCGAGACGCCGTTTTCCTTGAGGTAGCGGACGTTGGTCTCGCCGCGCAGGAACCAGATCAGCTCGTGCACGATCGAGCGCAGGTGCAGTTTCTTGGTGGTGACCAGCGGAAAGCCCTGCGCGAGGTCGAAGCGCATCTGCCAGCCGAACACGCTGCGCGTGCCGGTGCCGGTGCGGTCGGATTTCTCGGCGCCGTGCTCGTGCACGTGGCGCAGCAGGTCGAGATATTGGCGCATCAGTTTGCGTCGCCGTTCTGGGTTTCGCCCTGGTCGGGCATCGTAACCGAGTACAGACGCAGCGTCGGCGCCCTGCGCGACAGCCACAGCAGGAGCAGGCCGACCAGGATCAGCGGCACGGACAGGATCTGTCCCATCGTCAGCCAGCCGAAGGCGAGATAGCCCAGCTGCACGTCGGGCACGCGCACGAATTCGACCGCGAAGCGGAAGATGCCGTAGAGCAGCGCGAACAGGCCCGACACCGCGTAGCGCGGCCGCGGCTTGCGCGAGTAGATCCACAGTACGGCGAACAGCACGACGCCTTCCAGCGCGAACTCGTACAGCATCGACGGATGCCGCGCCTGGTCGTTCAACTGCCCGGCCAGGTACATCGCGTGCAGTTCGTCGCGGGTCTTGCCGAGCGATTCCAGTGCGGTCGGGAAGATCATGCCCCACGGCTTGTCGGTCAGCGCGCCCCACAGCTCGCCGTTGATGAAGTTGCCCAGGCGCCCGAGGCCGAGCCCGATCGGCACCAGCGGCGCGACGAAATCGACCACGTCGAAGAAATGCAGGCCGTGCTTGCGCGACCACAGCAGGCCGGCGACCAGCACGCCGAGCAGGCCGCCGTGGAACGACATCCCGCCCTCCCAGACCCGGAACAGGCTGAACGGATGGGCGACCAGTTCGGCCGTGTTGTAGAACACCATGTAGCCGATGCGCCCGCCGATCACGACGCCAAGCATCACGTAGAAGGCGAGATCGGAGAACTGCTCGCTGGTGACCGGCAGGCGCCCCGCCGCGCGGCGGCGCTGGCCGAGCCACCACGCGCCGGCGAAACCGGCCAAGTACATCAGGCCGTACCAGTGCACGGCGACGGGGCCGAGCTGGACGGCGATCGGGTTGATGTCGACGAAATAGGGCATCGAGGGAAGGAGCAGACGAACGCCGATTGCGTATCGGCGCCATTCTACGCAAACACGGCGACGCCGTTCCGTCCGGGCAGCGCTTCGGAACCCGCTACCGCCCTGCTCCGCTCATCGTCCACGACGGATGCGGCGACTTCGCGGCTCGCCGGCGGGCATTCATCCCATTCGCCGGCACGAAGACGTTCGAATGCGGCGCGAGACCCGAGGCCCCAGCAAGGAAACCGCTCCTACGCCGGCAACACGCGCAACACGTATCCCTTGAGGTAATCGGTCTCCGCAATCGCCGGATGCACCGGGTGGTCCGGCGCCTGCTGCAGGGCGATCAGCATCTGCGCCTGCCGGTCGAGATGGCGCACGCCCTGCTGCACGGCTTCGAGCAGGGCCGCGCGCGGCATGTGGTGCGAGCACGAGCACGTCACCAGCAGGCCGTCGCGCGCCAGCACCTGCATGCCCAGTTCGTTGAGGCGCCGATACGCCAGCCGGCCTTCGGTGAAATCCTTCTTGCGCTTGATGAATGCCGGCGGGTCGAGGATCACGACGTCGTATTGCTCGCGCGCCTCGCGCAGCGCCTTCAGGTGATCGAATGCATCCGCGCGCACGGCCGTCACTCGATCGGCGAGGCCGTTGCGTTCGGCATTGCGCGCGATCGACTCGACCGCGGCCGCCGACGCGTCGACGCAGACCACTTCGCTCGCGCCGGCCGCGGCTGCGCGCAGGCCCCAGGCGCCGAGGTAGCTGAACATGTCGAGCACGCGCTTGCCGTCGACGAAACGCGCCAGCAGGTCGCGGTTCTCGCGCTGGTCGTAGAACCAGCCGGTCTTCTGCCCGCTGACCGGGTCGATCGCGAATTCCAGGCCGCCTTCGCGCGCGATCGTCTCGCCGCCGTACTCGCCGTGGCCGAGGTCGGCGTACTCGGGCAGGTGCTCCATCGTGCGGATCGAGGCGTCGTTCTTCCACCACAGCTGGCGCGGCTTGAGCACCTTCACCACCGCTGCCGTGATCTCGTCCTTCAGCCGTTCCATGCCGGCCGTCGCGATCTGGCCGACGACGACGTCGCCGAAGCGGTCGAGCACCAGGCCCGGCAGGCCGTCGGACTCGCCGAACACCAGCCGGTAGTACGGTTCGGCATAGAGCCGCTCGCGCAGGGCGAGCGCGACGTTGAGCCGGTGCACGATCAGCGAGCGGTCGAGCGCGTGCTCGACGCCGCGCGAGACCAGTCGCGCCGCGATCAGCGAGTTCGGGTTGACGTAGCCGATGCCGACCGGCTTGCCGCGATGATCGACGATCGCGCAGGCCTCGCCCGGTTCGAACGCGGTCAGCGGCGAACGCGCCACGTCGACCTCGTTCGAGTACACCCACAGGTGACCGGCGCGCAGGCGCGCGTCCTCGCCACGCTTCAGGTACAGGGCCGGATATTCGATCTCTTCGCTCACGTCGCAGGCTCGCTTTCGGGTGGCGCACGGTAGCGCCTGGCCGCGCGCGTCACAACCCGAGGCGTACACTCGCGCCATGCCCAACCGCCTCGCCGCCGAAACCAGTCCCTATCTGCGCCAGCACGCCGACAACCCGGTCGACTGGTGGCCGTGGTGCGAGGAAGCCTTCGCCACCGCGCGCCGCGAGAACAAGCCGGTGCTGCTGTCGATCGGCTACGCCGCCTGCCACTGGTGCCACGTGATGGCTCACGAGAGCTTCGAGGACGAGGCGACCGCGCGCGTCATGAACGCGCTCTACGTGAACATCAAGCTCGACCGCGAGGAGCGGCCCGACGTCGACAAGGTCTACCAGCTCGCGCACCAGGCGCTCGCGCGGCGCGGTGGCGGCTGGCCGCTGACGATGTTCCTCACCGCCGACGACCGCCTGCCGTTCTTCGCCGGCACCTACTTCCCGAAGACGCCGCGCTACGGCATGCCGGGCTTCGTGCAGGTGCTCGAAGGCGTGCGCCGCTGGCACGACGAGAAGCCGGGCGAGATGCGCGCGCAGAACGATGCGCTGGCGCGCTTCCTGGCCGACTACGGCGAAGCCGCCGCGCACGCCGAAGCGCTCGACGACGCGCCGGTCGCACGCGCGCTCGAACGCCTCGCCGCGGAATTCGATCCCGACAACGGCGGCCGCCGCGGCGGCCCGAAGTTTCCGCACGCGAGCGAGATCGAGCTGCTGCTCGACGCGGGCGGCGAAGCCGGCGCCGCGATGGCCCGCTTCACGCTGCGCTGCATGGCCGAGCGCGGCCTGCGCGACCACCTCGGCGGCGGCTTCTTCCGCTACTGCGTCGACGCGCAATGGGACATCCCGCATTTCGAGAAGATGCTGTACGACAACGCCCAGCTGCTGCCGCTGTACGCGCGCGGCGGCGATCCGGCGTTCGCCGCCGCGGCCTTCGACGCGGCGACCTGGCTGGTCGGCGAGATGAGCGCGCCGGGCGGCGGCTTCTTCAGCTCGCTCGACGCCGACTCGGAAGGCGAGGAAGGACGCTTCTACGTGTGGGACCGCGACGACGTGCACGGCCTGCTCGACGACGACGAGTACGCGCTGATCGAGCACCGCTTCGGCCTCGATCGCGAACCGAATTTCGAGCACCACGCCTGGCATCTGCGCGCCGTCGCGTCGTTGGAGGAAACCGCGATCGCGCTCGGCCTCGACGCCGCGCAAGCCGAGGAACGCTGGCTGCGCGCGCGCCGGCGGCTGCTCGTCGCACGCGGCGGGCGCGTCCGGCCCGCGCTCGACGACAAGATCCTGACCGCGTGGAACGCGCTGACCATCGCCGGCGCGGCGCGCGCGGTGCGCGCCGACGGCGAACTCGCCGCGCTGGCCGTCGAGGCCGAACGCGCGCTCGATTTCCTGCACGCGCGGCTGTGGCGCGACGGCCGCCTCTACGCCAGCCATGCGCGCGACGAGACCAAGTTCCCGGCCTATCTCGACGACCACGCATTCTTGCTCGACGCCCTGCTCGCAATGCTGCAGCTGCGCTGGAACCGCCGCGACCTGGACTGGGCGATCGCGCTCGCCGACACCCTGCTCGAACGCTTCGAGGACCGCGAACGCGGCGGCTTCTGGTTCACCGCGCACGATGCCGAAGCGCTGCCGCAACGGCCCAAGCCGTGGATGGACGAATCCCTGCCCTCCGGCAACGGCGTCGCCGCACGCGCGCTGCTCAGGCTCGGCCACCTGCTCGGCGACACGCGTTACCTCGACGCCGCCGAACGCTGCCTGCGCGCCGCGTGGCCGACGCTGGCCGAACTCCCGCACGCCTGCTGCACGCTGCTGCTCGCGCTCGGCGACTTCCTGCGCCCGCGCACGCACGTGGTGCTGCGTGCGGCCGACGGCGACGAGGCGCAGCGCTGGCAGACCGCGATCACATCCAGCACATCGAAAACGGATCTCTACCGGATTCCGCCGGAATCCTCGCCCCTGCCCGGCGTGCTCGCCGCCCAGCCGCACCGGCCCGACGGCGTTGCCTACGTCTGCCAGGGAGCCAGCTGTCTGCCGCCGGTCACACAGCCGGGTGAGCTGGGCATCCATCGATAGCCCCATCGGGCATTTCCGGCCATTTCGCAGGACGAGGCGACCCGCTGTACCATGATCGGCGTGCAGGGACTGGCGCGTCGGGGGGCGTGCTCACATGGACGATCTTTCGCCGAGCGACCTGAAGTCCATCCTTCATTCCAAGCGAGCGAATCTCTACTACCTCGAGCATTGCCGGGTATTGGTCAATGGCGGCCGCGTCGAATACGTGACCGACCAAGGCAAGCGATCGCTGTACTGGAACATTCCGATCGCGAACACGACGGCCCTGCTGCTTGGCACGGGAACCTCGATCACCCAGGCCGCGATGCGCGAACTCGCCAAGGCTGGCGTCCTGGTCGGCTTTTCCGGGGGCGGCGGGACACCGTTGTTCAGCGCCAACGAAGTCGACGTGGAAGTCGCCTGGTTTTCACCGCAGAGCGAATATCGGCCGACCGAATACCTGCAGGCTTGGGTGCGCTTCTGGTTCGACGACGATCTGCGCCTGACTGCCGCGAAGGCATTCCAGCAGGCACGCGCCCAGCGCATCCGCGCGCAATGGCAGCACCGCTCCCTTCGTGAGGCCGGCTTCACCCCGGAGATGGGGCGACTCGACGAACTGCTCGAACGCACGTCACGCCAGATCGGACTGGCTCAGGACAATACCGCGCTGCTGACCGAGGAAGCGCGCCTGACGAAGGCGCTGTTCAAGCTGGCCGTGGATACCGTCGGCTACGGAGAGTTCACGCGCGCCAAGCGCGGAACCGGCACCGATCCTGCGAACCGATTCCTCGACCACGGCAACTATCTCGCCTACGGCCTCGGCGCGACGGCGACCTGGGTACTCGGCCTGCCGCACGGTCTCGCCGTCCTGCACGGCAAGACACGTCGTGGCGGCCTGGTATTCGACGTGGCCGATCTGATCAAGGACGCCGCGATCCTGCCGCAGGCCTTCCTCTCCGCCATGCGCGGCGACGACGAGCAAGCATTCCGCCGCGCCTGCATCGAGGCGCTTACGCGCAGCGAGTCGCTCGATTTCATGATCGATACGCTCAAGTCCGTCGCGCTGGACACAGCCGCGCTGAAGGGCGCCAACACACCGGAAGGTGCGGCGTGAACGTCCTGCTGGTCAGCCAGTGCGACAAGCGCGCCTTGACCGAAACGCGTCGCATCCTCGACCAGTTCGCCGAACGTCGCGGCGACCGCACGTGGCAAACACCGATCACGCAGGACGGACTGGACACCTTGCGCAAGCTGCTGCGCAAGACCGCGCGCAAGAACACCGCCGTTGCATGCCATTGGATACGCGGCCTCGACCACAGCGAACTGCTCTGGATCGTGGGCGACGCGCGTCGCTTCAACGCGGAAGGTGCAGTGCCGACCGATACTACCGTCCGCAACGTGCTGCGCGGCGAGGACGAGAACGACTGGCACACGGCACGGGACATCCGCCTGCTCGCGCAATTGGCCGCGCTGCTGCACGACCTCGGCAAAGCCAGCGTCGCCTTCCAGGAACGGCTCCGAGGCAAGCGCACCGAGCGCAATCTGTATCGCCACGAATGGGTTTCCTTGAGGCTGTTCCAGGCCTTCGTGGGGCACGACGACGACGACGGCTGGTTGCACCGACTGGCCGATCCGGAAAAGTTCGACGAGCAGGAGTGGATCGCGCCTGCGCGTTACCAGCGCGATGGACTCGATGCCGTGGATGCCCATCCTTTCCGTCAGCTTCCTCCGCTCGCCGCTGCAATTGCCTGGCTGGTGGTCAGCCATCATCGTCTGCCGGTGGTTCCGGTCCACGGTGACGATGGCAAGCAGGCACGGCTGGGCAAGCGCGCCCGCCACTGGAGCGCGGCATGGCTGGATCGACCGCTGATGCACGTCAGCCACGATTGGAACGAGATCCGCCAAGACGCAACGACGGCCGAGACTACGCCGTACTGGCAACCCGCCGGACCGCTGCCGGTCGTCGAAGCGAGCTGGCGCGCGCACGCCGCCAGAATCGCACGCGGATTGCTGGAACGTTCGCAGGATCGCAGCAGCGAATGGCTGGACAATCCGTACGTGATGCATCTGGCGCGACTGGGGCTGATGCTCGCCGATCACCACTATTCCAGTTTGCCGCCGAATTCGGCACTGCGCGTGCGCGGCGACGGCAATACTCGCCTGTACGCCAATACCGACTGCAGCGGCGCGCTGAAGCAACCTCTGGATGAACACTTGCTCGGCGTCGCCCGCGATGCCGGCCTGGTCGTCCACGCCCTGCCCGGCTTCGAACGGCATCTCCCGCGATTGGCCAATCATCGCCGCCTGCGCAAGCGGAGCACCGACACGCGCTTCGCGTGGCAGGACAAAGCCGCCGATGCGGCGATCGGACTGCGCGAGCGCGCCCGTGAACGTGGCGCCTTCGTCGTCAACATGGCCTCCACCGGCTGCGGCAAGACGCTGGCCAACGCGCGCATCCTCTACGCTCTGGCCGATCCGCAACGCGGCCTGCGCGCTACCTACGCGCTGGGCTTGCGCACCCTGACCCTGCAGACGGGCCGCAGCTACCGACACGATCTGAACCTGAGCGACGACGAACTGGCCGTGCTGGTTGGCGGGAGCGCCAGTCGCAGCCTGTTCGAGTTCCACGAGCGCAAGGCCGAGGCACACGGCTCGGCCTCTGCGCAGAGCCTGATCGAGGAGGACTGCCACGTCCTCTACGAGGGCAATGTCACCGACCACCCTCTGCTCGCGCGCGCGATGCGCGACGCCGACATCCGCAAGCTTCTGTCCGCGCCGATGCTGGTCTGCACGGTCGATCACCTCACCCCGGCCACCGAGTCGCTTCGGGCCGGACGCCAGATCGCACCGATGCTGCGGCTGATGAGCGCCGACCTGGTACTGGACGAACTGGACGACTACGACCTGGACGACCTGCCGGCGCTGGCCCGCCTGGTGCACTGGGCCGGCCTCCTCGGCACCCGTCTGGTGCTTTCCTCCGCGACCTTGCCACCAGCGCTGGTCACCGGCATGTACCTGGCGTATCGCGCAGGACGACGGCAGTTCCACCGCAACCGAGGGACGCCGGGAGCCGCGCACGTCGACGCCGAAATCCCCTGCTTGTGGACCGACGAATTCGGTGTACAGGTCGACGACTGCAGCGATGGCGGCAGCTTCATGCAGCAACACTCGCGATTCGTCGAAGGGCGCGCCGCGAAACTGCGCGCGGCCCTACCGCTGCGCCGTTGCGAACTGCTTCCGCTGGCCATCAGCGCCCGCAAAGCCGAGCAGCAGCACGCGCAATTCGCCGCGCAGCTGCGCGACGCCTGTCTGCGCCTGCACCATGCCCACGCCGAAACCGATCCGGTCACAGGCAAGCGCGCCAGCTTCGGCCTGATACGCATGGCCAATATCGATCCGCTGTTCGATGTCGCCACGGAACTGTTCGCCCTGGGTGCCCCGGAAGGCACTCGCGTTCATCTGTGCGTCTATCACGCACGATTCCCGCTCGTGCAGCGGTCCGCCATCGAGCATTTGCTGGATACGAGCCTCAACCGCCGCGGCGACGGCGAAGCCGTGTTCCGCCTGCCCGCCATTCGCAATGCGCTGGACGCGCATGCGCAACAGGACCATCTGTTCATCGTACTGGCCAGCCCTGTCTGCGAAGTCGGCCGGGACTGGGACGCGTCCTGGGCCATTGCCGAACCTTCGTCGATGCGCTCACTGATCCAATTGGCCGGTCGCGTGCAGCGACACCGGGGAACGCCGCCCAACCAGCCCAATGTGTTGGTGTTCGAAACCAACCTGCGCCACTTTTCCCACGATCAGGCCGGACGACCGGCGTACGTGCGGCCCGGCTTCGAGAAGCAGGGTGAAGACAAGGCGGCGCGCCGTTTCCAGCTCGTCAGCCATCGTCTGGGCGAGCTGCTGGAGCCTGACGAATACCGAATCCTGACCGCCCTGCCGCGCGTGCAGCCGCGGCCGATGACGGATTGGAAGTCTCGGCAGAGCCTGACCGACCTGGAACAGGCACGCACCGCCAACAGCATGCTGCCGCCGCCGAGTCAGGATGACCTAGCGTCGACACCGCTGGAGACGGACCACGCCTTCACCAGCTGGAAGTACCCGCAGGCCGCGCTGACCGGCGTGCTGCCGCAGCAGCAGCCATTCCGCCACGACACGTTGAAGTCCGTCGCCCTGGTGTTTCTGCCGGACGAGGAAGAAGAAACGCTGTTGCTGCACCGAGTCGAAGACGATCGGCACCACCGCGGCCGTCCGCTCTACGTCACCGTCGACCGGAGTCAACGTCACGACGTCACATTGCCGATGGGGCCGCGGATCGGCGCATGGGGGTGCTTCGACCTCATGGCCTTGCTCGCCGAGCAGGCCGAGTACCTGGACCTGCCGCTGCGGGTTTGCGCGCAACGGCTGGCCAGCGTGGAAGTGCCGGCTAGCGAACAAGGATGGAGGTATCACCCATTGCTGGGCTTTGCCGAATGAAAGCCAGAGAAAGGAGGAAGCGTCTCACTCGATAAGACAGCTGCGCTTTATTTCTCAGCAACGCAGGTCATCAACCAAAGGAGGGGTGGTCGTGCCAGAACTGACAGATCGAGGAAAAGACTTTCGCGCAGCCATCGCCGGCTTCATCCAAGCCCGGCGCGAGGCCAAGCTGAAAAGCAAGGACGAGGATGCCGACACGGCGTCCAAATACGACTACGACACCTGGCTCGCCGATGCCGCACGTCGCGTCGGCCAGATCCAGGCCGTCACTCACGTGCTCAAGGCAACTCATCCAGATGCCCGCGGCAGCAGCCTGCATGTACGGCCCGATACCCTGCCCCGGCACGCCGAGATCGGCAGCCACGTCCTCGGCGCGGACTTCGCCGAAGACGTGGTCGGCAATGCCGCGGCCCTGGACGTCTACAAGCTCCTGAAGCTCGAGGTGGATGGCCGCCGCTTGCTGGACTGGATGCAGGACGGCGACACCGATCTGCGTAGCGCGCTGCATGCCGACAGCACGCTCGCTGCTGATTGGATGGCGGCGTTCGGCGGTTTGGTTCGCACCGATGCCGCGCTCGGCTCGCACGAGGCCGCCAAGCAGGTGTACTGGCTGGCCGAGGGGGAACCCACCGACGATGCCGGCTACCATCTGCTGCAACCGATGTTTTCCAGCAGCCTCGCCCAGGCGGCGCATGCCGAGATTCAGGAAGCGCGCTTCGGTGAGGAAAACAAGATTGCCCGACAGGCATTCCGCGGCAGGGACGCACACGAGTCTGCCTATCGTGACTATCGCAATCTGGTCGCGCGCAAGCTGGGTGGCACCAAGCCGCAGAACATCTCCCAGCTCAACAGCGAACGTGGCGGCATCAACTATCTGCTGGCTTCGCTGCCGCCCAGCTGGGATGTCGAGCATCCGCAGAAGCTGCTGAGGATCGGCTCGGCCATGGAGCGGCTGACCTGGTTCAAGGGCGTGCGCGGCAACGTCAGGCGGTTGGCCGAATTCCTGCTCGGCGATCCTCCGGCCAACGACAGGACTCGCGAAACACGACGGCGCATCGAGCAGGAGCTCGGCACGCAGCTGGCCCTGTATGCCGCCGAAACGTGGGCGCGCTTCGAGCCGGGCTGGACCCGTGACGAGCAGTGCACCTTGCCGCTGCACCAGAAGATCTGGCTGGACCCCGGCCGGACGGAGGAGATCGCACAGGACCCTCTCGATCCTGCGCACAGCGACGACGACAGGGATTTCCATGCCGCCTTCGTCTTCGGCAACTGGCCCGACCAGGTGGCTGGCGACTTCGCGAACTGGGTCAACGAACGCCTGCGCGAAGCCGGCCTGACCAACGTCGGCGATGCCGAATACGGTCATTGGGCGAAACAGGCCATCGTCGAAGCCGCGTGGCCGGTACCGGTGCAGCGGCGTGCACCGAAGGGAGGTCAGGCATGAACGCCTGCCCTACTTTCAGCCATCTGCTCGTACTGCCGCATTTGCGGATTCAGAACGCCAATGCGATCTCCAGCCCGCTGACTCACGGCTTTCCGTCGATGACGGCCTTCCTCGGCCTGATGTGGGCGCTTCAACGCAAGGCACACGCGAGCGGACTCGACATCCATCTCCGGGCGGTCGGCGTCGTCTGCCACGGGCACCAGGAACAGGCTTCCCGCGGCGGCTTCGTCAGTGCCTTCCATCTGACGCGCAATCCCGTCGGCAAGGATGGAGGCAGCGCCGCCATCGTGGAGGAAGGCCGCATCCATCTGGAACTGAGCTTGCTGCTGGCCGCGGACAGCCCGCGCTGGAACCTCGAGCCCGAAGCACTTGACGGCGATCTGGCAGCGTTGGCGGAGCATCTGGCCGGCATGCGCATCGCCGGCGGCTCGGTGTTGCCGCCGGCGCAGCCGTGGCGACATCGCTACAAGCCGTGGGCGATCGACCTTACCGGCGCTGCGCAGGATCGCAGTGCCCTGTTCCGGAAAGCACGAATGCGGCTGCTGCCAGGCTTCGCCCTCGTCAGCCGCGACGACCGGCTGGAGCAGCGCTTGCAGCAGTTGCAGAAAGCGGCACCGGATGCGACACGCCTGGACGCGTGGTTGTCGCTCTCGCGCGTCAATTGGCATTGGTCGGCGGAGGAAGACGACGGCAAGGGCCGCTGGCGCAATGATCGCACCGGCCAAGGCTGGATCGTCCCGATCCCGGTCGGCTACGGCGCACTGGGAGAGCTGCACCCTGCCGGCAGCGTCGCCAATGCACGCGATGCCACGACGCCATTTCGCTTCGTCGAAAGCCTGTACTCCGTCGGCGAATGGATCAGCCCGCACCGCGTGACCGCGGCCGAGCAACTGCTCTGGTACGCCGATACCCGTTCCGAAACCGGCCTGTACCGGTGCAGCAACGACCATGCCCGCTCGATCGACGACGAGCTGGATTTCATTCCCGAATTTGATCTGACCTGACCACGCAGAAGGAATCCGACATGTCCAAGGAACTCAAGACCGCCTCCGTCCTGGCCTTTGAACGCAAGCTCGATCCCTCCGACGCGCTGTTCCACGCCGGTCCCTGGGCGCAGCGCGACCGCTCCGATGCCTGGAAGCCGGTGCGGATCGCCGCAAAATCCGTGCGCGGCACCATTTCCAATCGCCTCAAGACCAGCGGCCAGGATCCGGCGAAGCTGGACGCCGCCATCCAGAACCCGAACCTGCAAACCGTGGATGTGGCTGCTCTTCCCGCCGATGCCGATACGCTGAAAGTGAACTTCACGCTTCGCGTGCTCGGCGGCACGGGTGAGCCCTCCGCCTGCAACGACGCCGCGTACCGGCAGAAGCTGCTCGCCACCGTGAAGGAGTATGTACAGCAACACGGCTTCGAGGAACTCGCGCGCCGCTACGCCGCCAATCTGGCGAACGCTCGCTTCCTGTGGCGCAATCGCATCGGTGCCGAGCAAGTGGAGGTAACGGTCGCTCATTTGAAGGACGGCAAGCCAGCAATGCAGTGGACCTTCGATGCGCTGGCCCATTCGCTGCGCGAACTCGCTGCACCGGCCACCGACGCCTCGCAACTGCAACAGCTGGCCGGAGTCATCGGAAAGGGACTGGCCGGAGATGGTCACGTACTCCTGCAAGTCACTGCCTTCGTTCGCGTGGGAGCCGGACAGGAAGTGTTCCCATCGCAGGAACTCATCCTGGACAAGGACAACAGCAAGAAGAGCCGGACGCTCTATCACGTCGACGAGGTCGCGGCGATTCATTCGCAGAAGATCGGCAATGCGCTGCGCACCATCGACACCTGGTATCCGGAAGCCGCCGACAACGGCCCGATTGCCGTCGAACCGTACGGTTCGGTCACCACGCAGGGCAAGGCCTATCGGCAGCCGAAGGAAAAGGCGGACTTTTACAACCTGCTCGATGCCTGGGTACTCAAGGACAAGGCGCCGGAGCCCGAACAACAGCACTTCGTCATCGCCACGTTGATTCGAGGCGGCGTATTCGGCGAAGCGGGCTGACCACCATGACCACCCACTACGTCGACCTCACCGTCGTGCCGGATTCCGAAACCGGCGCGCCGCAATTGCTCGGAGCGCTGCACGATCGGCTGCACGTTGCCCTCGTGCAGCACCAGCTGGAGGGCATCGGCATCAGCTTTCCCGGCTACAGCATTCAGCCACGAACCCTGGGCGCGATCCTGCGACTGCACGGGACCGAAGCGTCGCTGAGCCGGTTGCTCGGAACGGATTGGCTCAAGGCCCTGCGAGACCACGTCCGAGTGACGACGATTGCAGCCGCCCCTGCACAATCGCGGCATCGGACCGTGCGGCGAAAGCAATTCAAGACCAGCGCCGAACGATTGCGCCGCCGACGCATGCGCCGAAAAAGCGAGACGGCGGAGCAAGCGGCGAAAGCCATTCCATCCAGCGTCGAACGCACGCCCGATCTTCCCTACCTGCACATCCGAAGCCGCAGCACCGGCCAACCGTTCTGTCTCTTCATCGCCTTGGGCCCCCTCTCCACGGATCCCGTGCCCGGCGACTTCAACAGCTACGGTTTGAGTGGAACTGCAACGGTTCCGTGGTTCTGACCCTTTTTTTGAAGCCCTCGGGCGATCCTTGAAAATCAACCTCTTGCGCTTGCCTTCCTGAAATGGAGGCAAGCGCTTCTTTGACTGTTTTTTCATATCCGTCAAAGGATTGACGCGGAAATTGCTTAGTTCGCTGCCGCGCAGGCAGCTCAGAAAACGGATCAGACCGATGAGCGATCGACGAGTGCGTTCGCTGCCGCGCAGGCAGCTCAGAAAATCGCGAAGACGATGGGCGGCGGCACCACGAAGTTCGCTGCCGCGCAGGCAGCTCAGAAATGCACGTGAAGCAGACGGCCGCCGAGGTGAACGTTCGCTGCCGCGCAGGCAGCTCAGAAATTTCCGAATCTCTGGAGCAGATCACCATGAACGTTCGCTGCCGCGCAGGCAGCTCAGAAATCGTCCGCGAACACCGCGGTGAGGAACGACAGGTTCGCTGCCGCGCAGGCAGCTCAGAAAAGCCCCGGCGCCTTCGCCGGAAGAACAGCACGTGTTCGCTGCCGCGCAGGCAGCTCAGAAAATCTACGGTGGCAAGGAGGGTGTCTTCGACAGGTTCGCTGCCGCGCAGGCAGCTCAGAAAGACGAACTGCGCCAGGCCGTGCAGGCGTCGATGTTCGCTGCCGCGCAGGCAGCTCAGAAAGAAGTACAACACGGCTTTAACGTCTGCTGCGTGTTCGCTGCCGCGCAGGCAGCTCAGAAAGCCTTCGTAGTAGCGCGCGTTCGCATCCACGCGTTCGCTGCCGCGCAGGCAGCTCAGAAAGGTCGTGACGATCTGCCCCGTTGAGCCGTTGAGTTCGCTGCCGCGCAGGCAGCTCAGAAATCGAAGCAATGACGCTCTGTGGGGCGCGTTCGGTTCGCTGCCGCGCAGGCAGCTCAGAAAGCCCCAATACACGCCAGCGCTCAGCAATAGCGGTTCGCTGCCGCGCAGGCAGCTCAGAAAATGAAGGGGGGCACGCGATACCACCGGCATATGTTCGCTGCCGCGCAGGCAGCTCAGAAATGAGTCGAGCGCGAACGCATAACCGCCGGTTCGTTCGCTGCCGCGCAGGCAGCTCAGAAATGTCCGACCTGCAAGCCACAGGGCTGTTTTTCGTTCGCTGCCGCGCAGGCAGCTCAGAAAGTACATGGTCAATGCACATGACCTTTGGTATCGTTCGCTGCCGCGCAGGCAGCTCAGAAAACACGAGCGGTCTAGCAAGACGGCCCTTCCGTGTTCGCTGCCGCGCAGGCAGCTCAGAAAATCCGCATCTTCGGTGCCGAGCTGGATGGGATGTTCGCTGCCGCGCAGGCAGCTCAGAAAAGCCTGTGAGGATTGGCCGGTCACCTTTTCACGTTCGCTGCCGCGCAGGCAGCTCAGAAAATCGGCCCAGTGCGCAGGACCAAGAACGTGGGGTTCGCTGCCGCGCAGGCAGCTCAGAAATTCTCGGCCACGAGCATGATCGCCCACACCAAGTTCGCTGCCGCGCAGGCAGCTCAGAAACGGAGATGCGTTCGAGCATCGCCGTGGCGAAGGTTCGCTGCCGCGCAGGCAGCTCAGAAAAGTAGCAGGAAGTCGAAAGCGCCGTCGTAGTTGTTCGCTGCCGCGCAGGCAGCTCAGAAAAGTCGTTGATGGCGGGCTTCTTCATTCACAGCGTTCGCTGCCGCGCAGGCAGCTCAGAAAAATTTGAATGTCGTTAGCGGTTGTCATTTGCAGTTCGCTGCCGCGCAGGCAGCTCAGAAACCTTCGTTGCGCTTAGTCAGGTCGTGCATGTAGTTCGCTGCCGCGCAGGCAGCTCAGAAAGGCGGAGCCAGTCAGCCGAACGACTTCGGTCGACGTTCGCTGCCGCGCAGGCAGCTCAGAAAAGAAGTAGAGCTCGAACCCGTACTCGCCCGAGGTTCGCTGCCGCGCAGGCAGCTCAGAAAGAACAATCCGAACTGGCCGGGGGGCTGCTGGCGTTCGCTGCCGCGCAGGCAGCTCAGAAAGCACCCAGAGGGCGCGGTCGAGTTCGGCGAGGGTTCGCTGCCGCGCAGGCAGCTCAGAAAGTACCCTGCGTCCAGCGCGAGCGCGTCGGATGGTTCGCTGCCGCGCAGGCAGCTCAGAAATCCGCGCCGAGGATCGGATCGCGTGACCGGGAGTTCGCTGCCGCGCAGGCAGCTCAGAAAACAAGAGATGCTGGCCAAGCGCGCAAAAGGGCGTTCGCTGCCGCGCAGGCAGCTCAGAAAGCAGCGATCGCCTGGAAGCGTACGTCCAGATTGTTCGCTGCCGCGCAGGCAGCTCAGAAAATATCGGAGGCGACTCCAATATAGAAGCAGACGTTCGCTGCCGCGCAGGCAGCTCAGAAACGACAAGACCCGGCAAGACCTCGCGAGCCAAGGTTCGCTGCCGCGCAGGCAGCTCAGAAATGAGCCACCTAATGTGACTCAGCCTCCGCATCGTTCGCTGCCGCGCAGGCAGCTCAGAAAACCAATCACTGGGAAGGAAGATGCGACCTTCGGTTCGCTGCCGCGCAGGCAGCTCAGAAATAATGATGCGTCGTGTAGGCAGCCGCCGCCGTGTTCGCTGCCGCGCAGGCAGCTCAGAAACGAGAACGAAACTCAGCACCGCGAGCAGACCCGTTCGCTGCCGCGCAGGCAGCTCAGAAAATCACCGGACATGGATCGACGTCCATCGTGTAGTTCGCTGCCGCGCAGGCAGCTCAGAAAGTCGTGGTCGACCGGCGATCGTTGGTCGTTCGGTTCGCTGCCGCGCAGGCAGCTCAGAAAAGATCAGGGAAGTCCTGCACGGCATTCCCAATGTTCGCTGCCGCGCAGGCAGCTCAGAAAACACCCATGAAACGCTTCATCACTCACCTCCGGTTCGCTGCCGCGCAGGCAGCTCAGAAAGTTCTGGCCGGTGATCAAATAAATCATGTTGGTGTTCGCTGCCGCGCAGGCAGCTCAGAAATAATTCTTTCGCCATTCGCTCGATGACAGGTGCGTTCGCTGCCGCGCAGGCAGCTCAGAAAGCGTACAGATCGTCGTCGCTGAGCGTGGGCAGGTTCGCTGCCGCGCAGGCAGCTCAGAAAGAGACAAGAGGGCCGCCTGAGATGGGCATCCCGTTCGCTGCCGCGCAGGCAGCTCAGAAATTCCCGAGGAACGCCGCAAGCAGATCGCAAAGGTTCGCTGCCGCGCAGGCAGCTCAGAAATCGATGCCGCCCTCGCCGCCGTGCGCGGAGGTGTTCGCTGCCGCGCAGGCAGCTCAGAAATTCATCGGGGCCGACATGTTCCGTACCGTCTGGTTCGCTGCCGCGCAGGCAGCTCAGAAACACACGCGCGTCGCTGCAAGCGGATGCGGACTGTTCGCTGCCGCGCAGGCAGCTCAGAAAATCCGGCCGCACCCACAGGGCGCGATCGAGTTGTTCGCTGCCGCGCAGGCAGCTCAGAAATTGCCGGTGAGCGTGCGCAGCGGCACGTCCTCGTTCGCTGCCGCGCAGGCAGCTCAGAAAGCTTGTCGGCGCCATTTTTTTGGCTAGCGTGGGTTCGCTGCCGCGCAGGCAGCTCAGAAAAGAGCACTAGCAAGATGAAGGTCGGCGAGATGGTTCGCTGCCGCGCAGGCAGCTCAGAAATTCTGGCGAAGCTGCCGGAGATCACCGACATGGTTCGCTGCCGCGCAGGCAGCTCAGAAAGTGTGGAACGACAGCGGCTGCGGGCTCGGCCCGTTCGCTGCCGCGCAGGCAGCTCAGAAATTACCCATGTTCGTGACTCCTCGATTGTTGGTGTTCGCTGCCGCGCAGGCAGCTCAGAAAAGCGTGACGGTCAGGGTCTGCGGAACGACATCGTTCGCTGCCGCGCAGGCAGCTCAGAAAGACAAGGCGGGCAAGGCGCCGGCCAAGAAGGCGTTCGCTGCCGCGCAGGCAGCTCAGAAAATTCGGGAGAGGTCACTTCCGTGCTGCCGCACGTTCGCTGCCGCGCAGGCAGCTCAGAAATTGTACGCCGCAGCCAGGACCTTGGCCGACAAGTTCGCTGCCGCACAGGCAGCTCAGAAAATCGGCCAACGCTGTACGCACTGTTGAAGCGCGTTCGCTGCCGCACAGGCCGCACAGAAAAGCTGGGAGAGGGAAGTCCCAAGAGTCTTTCGCGTTCGCTGCCGCACAGGCAGCTCAGAAAAGACAAGCGCCCAGATCATCATGGAGAGTGTGGTTCGCTGCCGCACAGGCAGCTCAGAAACTCTGACTCCCCCGAGTTCCCCCGGATACCCCGTTCGCTGCCGCACAGGCAGCTCAGAAATACGCCGATCCGCTCGGCCCCGCCCTCATCGAGTTCGCTGCCGCACAGGCAGCTCAGAAAATTGTAGAGGCCGAGGACGAAGGCAGCGGCGAGTTCGCTGCCGCACAGGCAGCTCAGAAAAGCACAAGCACCGCGGCGAGCACCGACAGAATGTTCGCTGCCGCACAGGCAGCTCAGAAAATAACGGAATTGGACCGAGCCGCGTACATCGTCGTTCGCTGCCGCACAGGCAGCTCAGAAAGGCTGGAACTGCGCGATGAACTGCCGATAGTTGTTCGCTGCCGCACAGGTAGCTCAGAAATGCGCGTCGATCGACGACTTAATGAACCCGGCGTTCGCTGCCGCACAGGCAGCTCAGAAAAAGGAGAACGCGGCCGTCTCCCTGCGCAACGAGTTCGCTGCCGCACAGGCAGCTCAGAAAATGTAGAACTGCCGGCTGATCGACGCGTCGATGTTCGCTGCCGCACAGGCAGCTCAGAAAGATCAGGTCGATCTTGATCTGCGTGCTGGCGAGTTCGCTGCCGCACAGGCAGCTCAGAAAGAGTGCAGCCGTTTATAGAACTGGCTGATGAGGTTCGCTGCCGCGCAGGCAGCTCAGAAAAAGACTACGCAGGCGACATCCTCGCGGAGTTGGTTCGCTGCCGCGCAGGCAGCTCAGAAAAGCGAATGCGATCGCTGGGCATTCACCCTGAGGTTCGCTGCCGCGCAGGCAGCTCAGAAATTCGCCTTGTTCTTGGGATTCGGCGCCGCCTTGTTCGCTGCCGCGCAGGCAGCTCAGAAATTTGGGGCCGCATGGCGGTGATCTACGGGGGAGTTTGCTGCCGCGCAGGCAGCTCAGAAAAACTCAGCCCCCGTCGACGCAATCGATTTCTGGTTCGCTGCCGCGCAGGCAGCTCAGAAAGTGGACGAGTCGCAGGCCGTGACCGTGGACGAGTTCACCGCCGCGCAGGCAGCTCCCAATCCATCGCGTAAACACTCCCCCGTCCGAAGCGCCCTGCCCGGCATCCTGCAGGCCCAGGCACATCGCGAAGGCGGCGTCGCCTACGTCTGCCACGGCCTGCATTGCGAGCCGCCCGCGACCGAGCCGGATGTGCTGGCCGCGTACTGACCGGCGCATTCCGCGCGGAGCGTGCCGCGCGCGCATCGGCACCCGCCCTCATGCCCATGGGCGCTGGGCTAAACTGCCTGCGTGAAAGAAACCTTGTGGGCCTTTGGCGAATTTCGTCTGCACGTGGCTGCGCGCGAGCTCCACCGCGGCGATCGGCTCGTCGAGCTGGGGCCGCGTGCGTTCGACGGGCTGGTCTGGCTGCTGCAGCACGCCGATCGCGCGGTCGGGCGCGACGAGCTGGCGGCGGCCGTATGGGGTCGCGCCAACGTCACCGACACGCAGATCGACCAGCTCATTCGCAAGCTGCGCCGCGTCCTCGGCGACGCCGGCGGCGAACAGCGCCTCATCCGCACGGTGCCGCGCTTCGGCTATCGCTGGGTCGCGCCGACGCATCCCGTCGAAGACGTCGAAGGCCTCACCCGCGAGCCGCCGGCGCACGCACCGGCGCCGCCGCATCCCGGTGCGCTACGCAGACGGCCGCCCCGTTCCGTGGTGCTCGCGTCGGTACTGGTCGCGACCGGGCTGGCGCTGAGCGGCTCGGGCGACCGCGGCGGAGTGCTGCGCGCCGACGCGCCGGCGGACGGCACGTACGCGGTAGCCGTCATGCCGACGCGCGTCGACGAGGACACCGACGAATCCTGGCGCTGGCTGCGCATGGGGCTCATGGACCTCGCCGCGTCGCGGCTGCGCGAAGCGGGCCTTCGCGTGGTGCCGCTCGACAACGTGCTCGTCCTGGCCGATGCGGACGGCGGACGAATCGATGCCGACGGCGTGGCCGCCGCCACCGGCGCCCGGCAGGTGATCGAGACGCGCATCCAGCGGACGTCGCTGGGATGGCGCCTGCACGCCACCCTGCACGACGGCGCGGCCGACGAACGCGATGCGGAAGCGCAGGCGCCCGATCCGATCGTCGCCACGCGCGACGCGATGGATCGCCTGATGTTCACGATCGGCCGGCCGCTGAAGGCACCGTCGGGCGACGCGGGAATGGGATCTCCCGATGCCTGGCTGCATCGGCTCGACGCGGCGCTGTACGCGCGCGACCTGGACAACGCCCAGGCGCTGATCGACCAGGCGCGCGACACGCTGTCGTATCCGGATCATCCCGAGCTGATCCTGCGCCAGGCCGAGGTGGCGCGCGAGCGCGGCGACTTCGAGTTCGCCCGCGAGCGCTACGCGGCCGCGCTGTCCTCGCGCACGCCGCAGCGCCTGGACGCCCGGTCGCGCGCGCGCGCCTTGCTCGGCCTGGCCGTGACCGAAGTCAAACTCGACAACGCGGCGCGCGGCAGCGAACTCCTCGCCGAGACCGTTTCCGCGACGGAAGAGGAATCGCTGGTCGACCTGCACGGCATGGCGCTGGCGAACATCGCCGTGCTGCAGGCCCTGCGCGGCAGCAGCGACGGCGCGACCAGGGTCTTCGCCGACGCGCGGGCTGCACTGAAGATGGCGGGAGACTCGCTGACGCTGGCGCGCGTGGACGCCAACCAGGCCGCGTCGCTCGCGCTGATGCACAGGCACGCCGAGGCCAGCCTTCTGCTGGACGGCGCGATCGAACGCATGCGGCGATTCGGGCCGACCGACACGCTGGCTTCCGCGCTCGGCAACCGCATCCACCTGGATCTCGCCCTGCTCCAGCCGCTGCATGCGCTCGCCGTCGCCGAACAGGCCGAAGACTTCCTCGACAAGGTGGGCGAACCGCGGCAGAAGGCGATCCTGCGCCTGCAGCAGATCCGCGCGTTCCTGGCCAACGGCCGCTACGCGCAGGCGCGGGCGCACCTGGCCGCCATCGAAGTCACCGTGCCGCAATCGGATCTGGACGCGCTCGCCTCGAGCCTCAAGGAAATGAAAGCCAGGCTCGCCTGGGCCGAAGGCGACGAGAACGCGGCGATCACGCTGGCCGGCGAGGCGCTGGACGCGGTCACGCCGGACAAGCCGCCGACGCTGGCGACCTCGCAGCGGCTGAGCGCCCTCAGCCTGGAACGCCTGCGCGCGCTGCACCGCGCCGGCCGCCTCGACGAGGCCGCCAGCGAGGCGAAGCGATTGGCCGGCTGGGCCGCTTCCCGTTCCGATCCGCTCGTGCAGCTGCGCGCGGACGTCGCCGCTGCCGAGCATTCCCTCGCCCGCGGCGACCGGGCCCGGGCGGATGGACTGTTCCGCAAGACACTCCAATCCACCGCCTCGATCGCCGTCGCCGACCGCGTGGACGCGATCCTCGCCTGGGTCGGCGCCCTCCTCGACGGCGGAGCCGTCGACGAAGCCGGCCGGGTGATCGCGCGGATCACGCCCTGGGTGGACCAGTGCTTCGAATGCAGCCTCGCGCAGGCGCGGCTGTACCGCGAGCTGGGCCAGTGGGCCGCCGAATCGGAAGCCCTGCGCAGCGCGCGACGCCTGGCCGGAGAACGCGCGATCCCGCCGGCGGCCGTGGCCTGGCGCGCGGCGCCCCTGCCCCTGCAGGGCGCGGCGGGCGCTCCGGGCCCGGATTGACGTCGGCCAGAAATCCCTTTGTTCACAATGCGTTGCCGGGCGCGATCAGGCGCAATCTAGGGTGCGTGCATGCGCCTCGTCCGCAATGCACGCAGAGTCGGGCGATACCGCCCGAGCGATGGCCGGGCGGCACACCGCACCCAGGAGCGAAGTCGTGTCCATGCCCATCCGTCTCATGTTCCATTGCGCCGTGCTGGTGTCGCTGTGCATTCTCGCCGCCGCTTCGGCGCGCCCGCTCTCCGCCGCCACGCTGGCTGTCGACACCTGCCTGGACGACGGCAGCGCCGGCAGCCTGCGCGCCGTCGCCGCGGCGGCCGCGAACGGCGACGTCGTCGACCTGTCCTCGCTCACCTGCGGCACGCTCACGCTCAGCCAGGGCGCGATCCAGATCGGCACGCTCGGCGAGTTCGATCCTTCCGCGCCGCCCTTCGACCTGGTGTTCCGCGGCCCCGGCGCGGCGCAGCTCACGCTGGCCGGCTCCGGCAGCGACCGCCTGTTCGCCGTGCTGCGCATGGGCCAGCTGCGCTTGGAAGGACTCACGCTGAGCGGCGGCGTGACGCCGGAGGTCGATCCGATCGACGCCAGCCTGGCCGCCATGGGCGGCTGCCTGTTCGCGGTCGACGACCTGTACCTGAAGGATTCGGTGCTCGGCAACTGCCGCGCCATGTTCGGCGGCGGCGCCTTCTCGGTGATCGGCAACATCACCGCGGAGGACAGCGAGATCTTCGGCAACGTCAACGAAGTGCCGCCCGGCGTGTCGAGCTCGCAGGCGGCCGGCAGCGCGGCGATGGCGATGAACGGCGGCCAGTTCGGCAAGGGCGACGTCACCCTGATCCGCAGCCGCGTGCACGACAACGTCGCCACGGCGCCGGCCGTGCTCGGCGGCGCCCTGTTCGTCAACGGCAACCTGACGCTGACCGACAGCCGCCTGCACGACAACCAGGCGCACGGCACGACGGCCGGCGCGCAGGGCGGCGGCGCGGCGGTGGTGCGCAACACGACCATCACGCGCAGCCGCATCGACCACAACGCCGCCTTCGGCGCCGCGCTCGGAATGGGCGGCGGCCTCTACAGCGCGAACCTGGCGCTGACCGTCACCGACAGCGTGATCGACGCCAACCGCGCGGCCGGCTCCAACCAGGCCATCGGCGGCGGCCTCTACACGCAGAGCCTCTCCGATCCGGGCCTGATCGTGAACAGCACGTTCTCGGCAAACCGCGCCGAGATCAGCAGCGGCGCCGGCGCCGCCGCCGTCGACGCCGAAACGCGACGCCTGCTGTCCGGCTTCGGCATCGGGCAGGCCTCGCTCGACGGTTTTCCGGTGGGCTCGGCCACCGGCGGCGCGATTTCCGCGCAGCAGGCGCTGACGGTGAGAAACAGCACGATCGCCTTCAACTACAGCTCCGGCACCGGCGGCGGCCTGATGCAGACCGGCGGCAACGAAGCCCTGCAGTTCGAGGCGCCGCTGGTGCTGGAAAGCTCGATCGTCGCGCGCAACGACGCGCAGTCGGAGAACGACCTCACCGGCGCGGTCAACGCCGGCTTCGTCGTCGATCTCAGCGGCAGCCACAGTCTCGTGCAGATCGTGCGACCTGCCATCGCGCTGCCGCCCGACACCTTGCGCGTGGACCCGCAGCTCGCCGCGCTGGCCGACAACGGCGGCGGCACGCTCACCCACGCCCTGCGCTTCGGCAGCCCGGCGATCGACGCCGGCAGCAATCCGTCCGGACTGCCCTTCGACCAGCGCGGCGACGGTTACGCGCGCACGCTGGGCGCGGCCACCGACATCGGCGCCTGGGAGTTCAACCTCGACGACGTCCGCTACCTCGTCACGCCGACGGTCGCGGGCAACGGCACCCTCTCGCCGGACACGCCGCAGGAAACCGTGCCCGGGGAAACCGTCGCCTTCGTGCTGACGCCCGCACCCGGACACCAGATCTGGGCGATCGACGGCAGCTGCGAGGGCGCCCTCGTCGACGACGTCTACACCACCGCACCGGTCACCGGCGACTGCAGCGTGAACGTGCAGTTCGTCGACAGCGCACAGATTCCGCTGGCGAACATCGCCCCCGGCACGATCGACCTGTCGCTGGCCTCCGGGGAAACCGGCGGCGGCATTCTCGCCATCGGCAACGTCGGCACCGGCCTTCTGGAGTGGTCGCTGCACGACGCGCTGGCGAAGAGCCTCCGCACGCCGCTCGCGCCGGCGGAAAAACCATCGCAGCGCGGCGACGTCACGCTCGGCACGGCCGCGACGCGCAGCGGCCCGGCGCCGGTTTCATTGACCGGCCTCGGCTCCGTGCGCGGCGCGCTGGCGCTTTCGCAGACCGGCAATCTGACGCCTTCGCCGACGACCTCCGCCGCGTGCAAGGAAGACAACGACCTGTACACGGTTGAAAACCACTATCTGCGGCGCTTCTACTTCGCCGACCACGCGGGCGTCGGCACCGCCGTGAGCATCCAGAGCGTGGACGTCGGCGTCGAGTCGAGCACCGGCCAGACCATTCACGTCAACCTGTACACGGTGCCGGCCGGCACGGTGGCCGAGACGATTCCGCTCGCCGACCTGGTGCCGATCGGCTCCGGCAGCATCACCGTTCCGGCCGGCATGGCGCTGACGACGATCAACGTTCCGGTCAGCGCGATCGTCGCCGACACCGCAGCGAACGACCTCGTCGTCGAAGTGGTCGGCGACGGCACCGGCGACGGCACCCACTTCTACATGGGTTCCACGCCGTCACCGGAAACGCATCTGAGCTTCTTCATGGCGCCGGAGTGCGGCATCGACACGCCGGTCACGCCGGCCAGCATCGGCTTCCCGAACATGCACGTGATCCTGGTCGTCAACGTCGACGACGAGCCGCCCGCGCTGCCCGGCTGCCAGAACCCGAACGACATCCCGTGGCTGAGCGCGTCGCCGGCATCCGGCAGCACCGCCGCGGGCGACAGCAGCGAGGTGAACATCGAGGTGGATGCCGGCGGACTCGCGCCGGGCGACTACAGCGCACTCGTGTGCGTGGCCAGCAACGACATGGGCGGGCACCCGCTGACGGAAGTGCCCGTCCACCTGAGCGTGACGCCGCCGGTCGATACCGACTGCCTGTTCGCCGACGGCTTCGAGGAAGGCGGCGACGGGCGATGCCCCGGCCGCTGATGCCGCTTGAGGAAATTCCCGTTGCGCGCGCCGCAGGCGGTGCGCGCAACGGGGCGACGCGTCACTCCACCTCGAAGCTCTGCAGCGAGACCGGCGTGCTCGTGCTGGTGGTGCTGGCGTTGTTGTCCTCGTCCGGATCGGGGATGCCGGATGCCGGCGTGACGGTGCCGGTGTTGGACAGGATCGCCACCGCGGCGGGCGTGATGCCCTCGATGGTGATGCGCACGCTGCCGCCGACCGGCAGCGTGGGCAGGGTGCCGGAGACGTCGTTGCCGTTCACCTGCACCGGGCCGCACACGGCGCCGCCGGCTTCGCTGCCGCAGAAGGCGCTGACGCCGGTGATCTCCACCGGCACCAGGTCGCCCCAGCTGGCGCCGTCGGCGGCGGTCGGGCCGGGGTTGGTGATGGTCAGCGTGTAGGTGATCGGCTGTCCGCCGCCGACGCTGGCCGGGCCCTGCTTGACGATCTGCACGTCGGCGCTGACGAAGCCGAAGTCGGCCGCCGCCTGACTGCCGCTGGTGACGGTCACCGCCACGTCGTTGGGCGTGTGCAGGGCGACGTCGGCGGGCACGTTCGGATCGGTGGTCACCGCGTGCACGACGTAGTCCGCGCCGGCCGGGATGTTCGCGAACGCGTAGTGGCCGCTCGCGTCGGTCTGCGTGGTTCCGACGATCACGTCGTCGCCGGTGTCCGGCGTACCCCGCGTGTCGACGATCTGCACCGGGATGTTCGCCGGCAGTCCGGGCTCGCCCGCCTGCAGCGCGCCGTCGAGGTTGGCGTCGTAGTACAGCGTGCCGGCGATCGCGCCGGCGGCGAGCGTGCACGGCGCCAGCGCGATGTCGTCGAGGGCGAAGTCGTTGCCCAGGCCGCCGCTGCTGTTGTTGTCCAGGCGCAGCTCGATCTGCGTCGCGCTCGCGCTGTTGAATACCGCGGCGTACTGGTGCCAGAACGGCGGGTTCGCCTCCGGGATGTCGCCGGTGGTGGCCACCACCACGCCGCCGCCCGGCGGATCGACGCCGACGCGGCGGATCACCGTGGCGAGGTTCGGCAGCAGCAGGTCGTTGACGTTGCTGTTGACGTTCATCACCCAGAAGCTGACTTCGAAGTTCGTGTTCGGCGCGACGGTCAGCGTCTGCGAATAGAACGTGCCCGGCTCGATGCTCGCGTTGAACACGGCGAAGCGGTCGTCGTCCAGGCCGGTGGTGTGGCCGAGCAGCTGGCTGTGCCAGGTGCTCCACGGGCTGTCCGGCCCGGTCGCGTTGACGATCACGTATTCGCCGTCGTCGGGGCGGTAGCTGACCCACGGCGCGTACAGGTAGGTGGTCTGCGTGCCGAGCCCCGGCGCCGGCGCCGCCTCGCCGTAGGTGCCGCTGCCCGTGCCGAACGTGCCGTCGATCAGGTTGGCGCCGACGACGCCGCCCTGCGCCGAGCAGGTGTCCGGCGACGGCACCGGCGGACCCGGCGGACCGTTCGCGTGGGCATTGGCCATCGCCAGCAGCAGCGCCGTCAGCAGCATCGTACGTTTCATGTCGCTCACCTCGATTTCGTGAAAAAAGGCGCGCGCAGCCGCATTCCCGGCTGCGGGCTCGAATGCCATCAGGGATTGGCGATGCGCGGCCAGGCACCGCGCGGAGGAACGCCGCCGACCGAGGCGATCGGTGCGAGCCGGCCCGGCGCGCCTGGGGCGCGCCCGCGTCGGTCGGAGGCGTTCATGACCGCGGCGGGGCGCGTCTGCGGAAGCGTCATGCCGCTCGCGGAGGCGCCCTGTCACGGGACAGGGAGGAGGCTAACAGAGAACTACGTCACAGTTTTGATGGGGTGACGGTTGTTCATGATTGACCCGAGGGGTGGGGAGCACGGAGAGGCCTGCGCAGCGAGGCGTGCGGGTCGGGAGGCATTCGAACGGTGCGCGGCGCCCGATAGCTAGCACCGAAGGCAATTCGGTGCCTTTCCTACCTTCGGGGGAATGAAGAGATCCAGCTGCGACTGGAGTGGCGGCTTGCGACCCAAAGCAGACATTGATGAAATAAGCCTGCCCTTTATCTCTCGGCCCAGATGAGGTCCTAAGGCTTCCGCTCGGACTTCATCGAGCATCAGCTCGCACATACGGTACGCGATCCACTGGGCCACGCCTAGAACCGTGCGACTATCTTGCTTGCGCGTCAGAAGATGATGCAGGCATGGGCCGACTTTCTAGACACTTTAGGCATTGGTCAAGAGGGCCCAGATAGAGCACGGATTGCTTGACCCATGCACTTGGCGTCCGTCCAGGGAATAGTTCAGGAGGTCCTTAGCTCCCGACTCAAGTTCGCCTCGGATATAGTCGAGGAATGGGAAGATGGCTACGCATTGAACCTTCCGCGTTCAACGCACGGAATACAGGGGTTTCAAATGACGTCAGAGATTGCGGAAACGGAGTTCCTGCGGAACTTCAGTCAGGACGGACCGCGCTTGATGTGGTTCTTGGGGGCTGGTGCGTCACGCAGCTCCGGTCTCCCCACAGCCACGGACATCATCTGGGATCTGAAGTGTAGGCTCTACTGCGCGCAACAGAATCAGGATATTCAATCTCACGATGTAGGTAACAAGGCCATACGCGCCCGAATTCAGGGCTACATGGATAGCCAAGGGTATCCGCCTCTCTGGGACCCCCATGAGTATTCGTTCTATTTCAACCAGCTGTTCGGTGCCGACTACGGCGCACAGCAGAGATACTTAAAAGAAGTACTGTCGACTGGCAAGATTGCTTCCAGCATCGGTCACCGCGTTCTTGCCTCATTACTTAAGATGGGAAAAACTCGGCTAGTATTCACTACGAACTTCGATGAAGTCGTGGAAACTGCCTACTCAGCGGTCGCAGGCGCCAACCTTCCCGTCTTTCACCTCGAAGGCTCCTATGCCGCAGTAAATGCGCTCAACGCGGACCAGTTTCCGATTTATGTGAAGCTGCACGGTGACTTCCGCTACCAGAGCATCAAAAACCTCGCCAACGATCTGCGGCATAACGACGAGGAACTCCAGAGATGCTTCGTGGCCGCCGCCACCCGATTCGGCCTCATTGTTTCTGGGTACAGCGGGCGGGACGAGAACGTCATGTCGATGTTCAAAGAGGCCATGGATCAGAACAACGCATTCCCGCAAGGGTTCTACTGGAGCGCACCACGGCTCGCCGATGTCGCAACCAGCGTTACTAATCTGATCGACTACGCTCAGACCAATGGAATCAACGCTCGGCTGGTGCAGACCGGCACGTTCGACGAAATGCTTTCAAAGATCTGGCGGAACACATCGGGAAAACCCGCTAACCTCAATGCGAAGGTCCGGAGTGCGACGGCCAAGCCCGCGGCCATCACGCTACCACCTTTAGGTAATCAATACCCGATTCTTCGCACGAATGCGCTGCGAATCAGCAGGCTGCCGGAAGCATGCGCAGAAATTGCGTACGACGGTGAAATCGACATCGGCGACGTGCGCTCCAAGTTGTTCGAGGTTCAACCAGATTGCACGGTGGCTTACACCGACCGCATACTGTTCTGGGGCGATAGGGCCAATGTCGAGAAGGTCCTCGACCCTGCGCGGGTCCGAGCGATCGATACATTCAAGCTGGATGACTTGACCAAGTCCATCAATGAATCTGGCATCATCAAGTCGTTCGTCGAGGAGGCAATTGCCAAGGCGCTGATTGCCAACAAACCATTGCTTCTGCGAAGAGCCAAGAGAACGTGGTACGCAGTGGTCAAGCATGACAAGACCAATAGCGAGACCTTCAACGTCCTGCGCAGAACTCTTGGGTTCAACGGCGGGCTGGGTAGCATCAGCGCCAGCATCCGCGGCTTGGCGGACGTGCATTGGGCCGAAGCCGTGTCGATACGCGTCGAGGAACGCAACGGCGTACTTTGGTTGCTACTGCGACCAGATATCTGGATATCGCCCTTGAAGGCGCGGCAAGAGGCTGCGGAGTTCCTTCGCCAGAAAAAACTTAAGCGATATAACAACCAATCCTACGAGCTGCTCAGTGCTTGGATCGGCATTCTTGTTGGGCCCGTTGGCGGTCCCGGGTCGGCCGAGTTGGTTGCCCATCCAGGCAGCCAGTATCCAGCGTCGTTCGAGATCAACATGCGCTCCGCTTATAGCCGACGGGGAGCCGCGAATGGCTAACGATGCAAACGAACTCCCAGGCCACTTCGCCATCAGGGAGCCCTCCCTGCTGTTCGCCAAGAGCCGTACGGACACTCATCCTCTGCGAGGCTTGAGGGATATCGGACCGTACAGTGCAGACTTTGGACTGCCCAGCCAAGTCCGGCTGGCCTATCTGGCACCTGGCAACCTGATGCGCAAGATCGATTCGATCGTCAACGAGCTAGGCGGACAGCATCGGCCTAGGGAGGCGCGGAACTACTACATCGCCTATGACGGGTTTGAGCAGGTATTTCGCTGCGCGCTCGTCCCCGCGACAGATGCATTGCGTATCGCCACTGCTCCGGAATGCGATGCATTGGCAGCGGCAGGCGACGGAAAGGCGCTCACCGAGGCGATCTTTCGGGGGCTCGCCGGCCTATTGAGACTTAGACACGCTTTCGACGTGCTGATCGTCTATTTGCCCGCCACCTGGAAGGCGTCTTACCAGTACGAAGGATTCGACCTTCATGACTGGATTAAGGCCAAGTTAGCACCATTAAATGTCCCGATTCAGATTATCAACGAAACAGCCTTACAGCGCACCTGCCGGGCAAACGTAATGTGGGGCATTAGCGTTGCTCTTTATGCGAAGGCGGGAGGCATTCCATGGAAGCTGGCCGACTGGGACAAGGACGAGGCGTACATTGGCTTGAGTTACGCCATCAAGCAGCTTGACGACGGTGTCGAGTACAGCACCTGCTGTAGCCAGGTCTTTGATCCTGACGGCACTGGATTCGAGTTTGTGGCCTACGACACTCGCGAGTTCACGACTGATAGGAAGGGCAATCCTTATCTAAGCTACCAGGAGATGCAGTCGGTTCTCTCGAAGAGCCTCCTGCTGTACCAGAACGCGCACGGCGGACGAACTCCGAAGAAGATCTACGTCCATAAGTCCAGTCATTTCACCGAGGATGAGATCCAGGGCGCTTTCGACGCGTTTGATGTAAACACAGAGCTGGAACTGGTTCAGGTTGTTCGTGCCAATAACTGGTACGGCCTGAAGGTTGACCGCGGGCGAGAGGGATCTGGGCCGGCCGGATATCCCGTAGATCGCGGCACCTGCCAGCCGCTTACGGAGAACGAGTGTCTCCTGTGGACACAGGGCAGCGTAGGTGGAATAAATCAAGAGCACGCTAACCGGCCGGTTTTCAAGGAGGCTCCCTTGGCGCCGCTACCCAAACCTATCTTGCTGCGTCGTTTCACTGGCGACGGCGGCTGGTACGCAACCTGCTCAAGCATCCTCGCGCTGACCAAAGTAGATTGGAACAACAACACGCTCTACAAAACACTCCCCGTGACGTTGGTCTACTCGCAGATATTCGCAGAAGTAGTGAAGCAGTCGTCAGCTATCGTCAACGACGTTTACGACTACCGGTTCTTTATGTAAAGAGGTATCGCTGTGCTCGGCGATATAAAGCGTTCGAGCGGGAACTGCGTGCGTCCGAAACGCAAGAACATTACGGGGGCTGCGAAGTCGATGAAAGTGTTTTTATTGGGCGCCGGCGCATCTAAGAGCTATTCGGAGTCTCCCACCGGAGTGCGGATGCCCATCGCGCGTGATTTTTTTGAGACCTTTGACACGCTAAACATCAGCACAAATTCCTGGGTTCTGCAGGAAGGATTGATTGGATATTTGGGTCAACAAGGGATTGACGCCTTCACGCACCTCCGATCAGGCATAGACATTGAAGATCTGCATTCGACAATTGCTCGTGACCTCTATACCGCCAAGGCGTCGGATAATCCACTCGCCTGGATATGGCCGTGGAAGGCGTACAACGAGCTTGTCTTTCTATTCGCCAGCGTTCTCAACGAGATTCAGAATGGTCCTGTTTCATCCCCGCACCTCAGGCTTGCGCGTGCGATATCGGCCACCGATACAATCGTGACGTTCAATTGGGACACATTGATGGACCGAGCGCTCGAAGCGCAAACGTCGTGGACAATCGAGCGTGGCTACGGCATCACGCCCAGACAGATATTCGATCATGGGTGGCGTGATCCAATCCCTGCCGATACCGACGTGGCAGTGGGGCCGCGCCTATTGAAGCTCCACGGGTCGACGAATTGGCTGACAGCCCATCCGACCATGGAAAGAGGCCAGTTCG
Organism: Dokdonella ginsengisoli; assembly: GCF_042652785.1. Lineage (NCBI taxonomy): Bacteria > Pseudomonadati > Pseudomonadota > Gammaproteobacteria > Lysobacterales > Rhodanobacteraceae > Dokdonella > Dokdonella ginsengisoli. The sequence continues at coordinate 71,358 of NZ_JBHSHD010000004.1, forward strand.
AACTCACACATAGTTTGGACCCGGCCACGGTACATGTCTTTAGGCATGCGGCAGGCCCATACGCATGCTACGCCGGCCGCTACATGCCGGGCTACGTCCCCTTCTCCTATGGCTACTACCCACCGAACCTTGATGCACCTGGTCGAGAAGCACCGCCAGGCCATATCCTTGTCCGCGCGAGAACCAAGGGCTTGAGGCCGGAAGGAACTGCCAGCGATGACGGGCTCGTGTCGATGCCGCTGATCATCCCGCCTGTTCGTGAGAAAACCTACGACTTGTACGGAGGGTTGTTCGGTGAGCTTTGGAGCGTTGCCGAAGACGGTTTGGCTCAGACTGACGAGATCATTGTCATTGGATATTCATTTCCTCGCACTGACGTTCGTTCGCGAGCGCTCTTCACCAACGCATTCATGCGACGCCGGACCATGCCAAAAGTTACGATTATTGATCCGGCGCCAGAGCGTATCGCCGAACTGTTCGGCATCGAGTTCGGGATCCAGTCTTCCCATCTGCGGGTGATAAAGGACTATTTCACTGACCAGTTCGACATCGGTGCTGCGCTTCAGCCGTGACCTGGTACTCCATCTAGCCGATAACGGCCTTCGCGCAAGTAGGGTGCACGCGAACTTCTAATTCGACGCCAAGCACAACATCTGAAGGAACGGCGTTGAAGTGCACCGAATAGAGTGCTTTGCACGACAACAAAATGTTGGCGGTAGCCAACAAACATACACGGGGCACACCAACCACCATGCGTGCGATCAAGCATCACGACTTCTTCGGAAATCTCCGGAGTGGCGACGCTTAGCTAGGGAGGGATTTCGGGGCGACTGTCCGCTTCTGGCCGAAAGCAGTCGCTTCCCAACCAGCCACCTGACCAATTCAAGGCTCTCGTCGCTCTTCCCCCGAGTCGACGTGACCAATATTCCCAGGCGGACAGCTTCTCAGCTAAGGAGAAACCGCCGGGCGGCGCGAGCCGCCCGGCGCGACGCGCTAGCGTCGTCCGCCTTTGCTTTCCAGGCGCTGCAACCGCCGCCGCAGGAGTTCCTCGCACAGCGCCGTGATCTTGCGCGCTTGCGGACCATAGAACTCGACCGAGCCATAGCCGGTATGAATCCGTACGCGGCGCTTCATCGCCGGAATATGGCAGGACAACGCGTAGCGCAGGTTAGCGATCAGCAGAGCTTGTTCGTCATTCATGACGCTTCTCCGATTCGCCCGCGATCCGGAGTGGGTCGCTGTGGGCGAACCCTCCCAGCGCCGCGCGCAGGCGGGTCAAGGCCGCGCGCAGCGCGCCCGAAGGGCCTGGCCTTGACGCGCCGAGCACGGCGCTACACTGCGACGACCACAGCGAGCCCTTCTTACAACCTCGCCTCGTGTGAGCTCGCGATGCCAGCGCGACGAAGCGACGGCGCACAATCTGTGCGCAACGCTCCTCCCCTCGCGCCAATCACAACGCCATGCGCCGAGCGCGCAACTACAACAACACCGGCCGATCCGGCAACTCATCCGGATTGCTGCGCCCATCGGCCGGGAAGTGCCGCACGAGGATCGCGGTGATCGCCTCGACGCCGGCGATGGCGCCGCGCTGGTAGTCGCCGGCGGTGAAGTGGCGCTGGATCAGCGCGCAGACCTCGTGCCATTCGTCGGCGGCCACCTTCGCGGCGATGCCGCGGTCGGCGAGGATCTCGATCGCGTGGTCGGCGAGCAGCACGTAGACCAGCACGCCGGTGTTGCCTTCGGTGTTCCACACGCGCAGGCGGGCGAAGGCCTCCTGCGCGCGTTCGCGTGCGCCGACTCCGCGCAGCGCGTCGAGCGGCGGGAGGGAGCCTTCGACGGCGAACACGATCTCGCCGAGGTGGCGGTGCTCGCTGGCCTTGATGGCGTGCTGGATGGCGTCGAGCACGGCCGGCGGAAAATGCCGCCGCGCGGAGCCGAGATCGAACAGGTGCCTGAGTGCGCGCATCACCAGCTCCCCGAGGCGCCGCCGCCGGAGAATCCGCCGCTGGAGCCGCCGCTGAAGCCGCCTCCGCCGCCGCTCCAGCCGCCGCCTCCTCCACCGCCCCAGCCGCCGCCTCCGCCGCCGAAGCCGCCCCAGCCGCCGCGGTTGGCGAAGCCGCCGCCTCCGCCGCCGCCGAGCAGGCCGAGGAACAGCCCGAACAGGCCGGCGCCGATGCCGATCGGAATCCATCCGCTGAGCAGCCAGCCGGCGCCGCCGGTGAGTGCGGCGACGAGGCCGGCGCGCGGCGGCGTGGACAGGCGTCCGAACATGCCGCGCGCCCAGAAGCCGATGAAGATCGCGATCATGAACGCCGCGCCGGGGTCCATGCCCTCGCCGCGCTTGCTGTCCTCTTCGGTCAGCGGCGGCGGCAGCGGTTCGTCGTTGATCAGCTTGGTGAGCGCGCCGAGCGCGTCCTCGATGCCGCCGTAGTAGTCGTTGGCGCGGAACTTGGGCGTGACGTACTCGCGGATGATGCGCGCGGCGGCGGCGTCGGGGATTGCGCCTTCCAGGTCGCTGCCCACTTCGATGCGCACGCGGCGGTCGTTCTTGGCGACGATGAACAGCACGCCGTCGTGCGTCTTGCCGTCGCTGCGCGACAGCTTCCACACGTCGGTGACGCGGATGCCGTACTGCGCGATGTCCTCGGGCGCGGTCGTCGGCAGCATCAGCACGGCGACGCGCGAACCCTTGCTCTGCTCGAGCGCCTGCAGCTGCGATTCCAGCGTCTGCTTCTGCTGCGCGTCGAGCGTGCCGGTGAGGTCGGTGACGCGCGGGCCGAACGGCGGAACCGGCTGCAGGTCGCCGTCGGCCGCGAATGCGGCGACGGCGACGAGGCAGAACAGCGCGGCCAGCAAGCCATGCAGCGCGCGCATGGCCAGGCGCCTTGGGCCGCTCGGGTTCACGTGTCCGCCTCCTCGACGGGTGGCGAACTGGCCTGTTTCGCGTGCGGGAGAAAGCCCGCGCGAGCTCGCCCCGGGTGAGCCTCCGGAAGCTCCCTCATCCGCCTTCGGCACCCTCCGGCCGCCGGCAGGCGGCCGTCGATCCCGCAAGCGGGCGAAGGGGAAGTGGAACCCTGGATGCTCACGCCCGTGTTTCCAGCGAGAGCGTTCTAGTGCGCAGGTTGCGGCTGCTGCGGCTGCGGCTGCGAGGGTTTATTGAAGTCCACCGTCGGCGCCGTCGAAATCTGCTTCTCGTTCTCGACCGAGAAGTTGGCCTTGGTCTTGTAGCCGAACAGCATCGCGGTCAGGTTGGTGGGGAACGAGCGGATGTAGGTGTTGTAGTCCTGGATCACCTGGATGTAGCGGTTGCGTGCAACGGTGACGCGGTTCTCGGTGCCTTCCAGCTGCGCCTGCAGGTTCTGGAACAGGCCGTCGGCCTTGAGCTGCGGGTAGTTCTCCGAGATCGCCATCAGGCGCGACAGCGCGCTCGACAGTTCGCCCTGCGCCTGCTGGAAGGCCTTCATCTTGTTCTCGTCGGAAAGGTCGTCGGCGCTGAGGTTGATCTGGCCGACCTTGGCGCGCGCCTCGGTCACCTTGGTGAAGACCTCTTCCTCGTGCTGCGCGTAGCCCTTGACCGTGTTGACCAGGTTCGGCACCAGGTCGGCGCGGCGCTGGTACTGGTTGAGCACTTCGGACCAGGCGGCCTTGACGGCCTCGTCCTTGGACTGGATCTGGTTGTACCCGCAACCGCTCAGCAGCGTGGCGAGCAGCAACAACGAAATGAACCGGATCGCGCGCATGTTCCCTCTCCGTTGACGGCCAGGCCCGGGCTGCCGGGGGCGTGCGCTACTCTGGCGTGGAGGCCGTTCGTGCGCAAGCGGGCGTAGGCATTTCTGACAATCGGACGCCCCGGCTCCCGGCCGGCGGCGGCCGCGCCTCAGCCGTCGCCGACGCCGATGCCGCGCTCGTGCCGCTGGCGGCGGCGGCGTTCGGCCAGCAGGTTGAGCGATTCGACCGCGGCGGAGAACGCCATCGCGAAGTAGATGTAGGCGCGCGACACGTGCACGCCCAGGCCGTCGCACACCAGCACGACGCCGACCAGGATGATGAAGGCCAGCGCCAGCATCTTGATGGTCGGGTGGCTGTCGATGAAGGCGCCGACGGGGTTGGCGACGAAGATCATCACCAGCACGGCGAGGATGATCGCCGCGACCATCACCGGCAGGATGTTGACCATGCCGACCGCGGTGATGACCGAATCGAGCGAGAACACGATGTCGATCAGCGCGATCTGCGCGATCACCAGCGCGAAGCTGGCCGAGGCGCGGCCGCCGGCCTCCTGCTCCCCGCCGCCGATCGCGTCGAGGATTTCCATCACGCCCTTCACCACCAGGAAGATGCCGCCGCCGATCAGCACCAGATCGCGGATCGAGATGACCTGGTCGAACAGGTGGAACAGCGACGAGGTGCGGTCGTCCATGCCGGCCAGGTGCGCCAGCGAGAGCAGCAGCAGGATGCGCGTGACGCAGGCGAACGCCAGGCCCAGGCGGCGCGCGCTCGACCGCCGCTCCGGCGCGAGGCGGCTCACCGCGATCGAGATGAAGACGAGGTTGTCGACGCCGAGCACGATCTCGAGCGTGGACAGGGTCAGCAGCGCAATCCAGGTTTGCGGGTCAGTCAGCAGATCCAACCGCAACTCTCCACGTGCGTCCGGGACCGGTCAGTGCATGCATTCCCGCGATCACGCACGATCGCGAGGAATCACCGCCAGAGTATCAGGCCCCAGCACAGCAGGACATTGAACATCAGCAACAGAACGGCGGCCGAGCCCATGTCCTTGGCGCGGCCGGCGAGTTCGTGGAACTCCGGGCTGGCCTTGTCGACGATCGCCTCCACGGCGGAATTGAGCAGCTCCGCCGACAGCACCAGCAGCAGGCTGCCGCAGAGGATCGCCTTCTCGATCGGGCCGTGGCCGAGCCACAGGCCGAGCGGGAAGAAGATCACGAACAGGTAGCCTTCCAGGCGGAACGAGGCCTCGTGCCGCCAGGCCGCGCGCAAGCCGGCCATGGACCACTGGAAGGCGCGCCAGATCTGGCGCGGACCGCGCGGTTCGGTGCTGGGCATGTCAGGAAGCTGCGCGCCGGTGGTCGACGACGATGCGGAGTGACGGCGACCGTTCGGGGATCGGCATGGCGCTGGCAAGGGTACGGACGAGGGCTCGCTATGATGCCATCCGCAATCGCCGCACGCACCGGGCGCGGCGGGCCGGCGACCGGGCCGCCCGCTCAGCGCGTGGCCTGCAGCTGCGCCAACGCCTTCCGGACGCGTTCGTAGGTGCTGCCTTGCGCCGCGTCCTGCTGCTCGTACCCGGCCATCGCCGACTGCAGCAGGGGGATGGCGGCCTTCGGATCGGTGGCCGCCTTCACCAGGCCGTGCAGGGCGTCGAGCCTGGCCTTCCACAGCTGGTCTTCGCCGCCGGTCTTGAGTCCCTCTTCGTCGATGGTGTCGAGCAGCCTGGCCGCTTCGTCGAACTTCTTCAGGTCGATCTTCGTCGCGGCGAGGAAGAACGTCGCGTACTGCGTGTCGGTGTTGTCCGGCGATCGCAACTCGCCGAGCCGGCGACGGACCAGGGTCAGGGTCGCCTCGGCCTCAGGCAGATCGCCGTGTTCGTACCGGAACTGGCCCACCGGCAGCAGCGCCGCGTAGGTGTGCGGGCTGTCGTCGCCGAACCGGGCGCGCACGCCCTCGTAGCCCAGTTGCGCGTAGTGCAGCGCCTTGTCCAGGTCGCCGCGCTGAAACTCCAGGTAGGAAAGATCGCTGAGCAGCCCGAGCGTCCTGCTGTGCTGCGGCCCCAGCAGTTCCATCATCGGTCCTTCGGCTTGGGCGAAGAGCTTTCCGGCGGCGTCGGATTCGCCCGCGAAGGAATGCGCCTTGCCCAGCATCTGCCGGGCGAAGGCGAGCTGGAGCTTCTGGTCGCCGGGGCGCGCGGCGATGTCGTCGACCAGCGTCTGCGCTTCCCGCTTGGCCTCGTCGAATCGTCCCAGCCCGGTCAGCGCGATGACGACGTTCGAGCGCAGGTTGTCCATCGCGGCCGTGTCGTCCGGTCCGGATCGGCGCAGCAGCGCGATCGCGTTGCGGCACTGCTCCAGTCCCTTCTCGTACTCCTTCTGGTTCATGTAGTAGAGCATCCAGGCCGATGCGACCCGGTATTTCACCGCAGGGTCGGTCGTTCCCGACGTCGCCGCGTCGAGCACGTTCAGCTCCGCCAAGCTCGCCTCCGGCGTGGAGGTCTTGGTCAGGTATCCCGCCAGCAGGGAACGCGCCTTCAATGTCCCCGGCCCCGTCGGGCCCTCCTCGCGTTCGTACAGGACCAGGCCGCGCCGTATGGCCGTCTCGGCTTCCTTGTGCAGGCCGATGGCGGAGAACAACCCGGCCAGATTCGTTCGGATCGAGGCTTCGGTGGCCGGCTGCGCGTCGAAGCGTTCGGCGATGCGGTCCTGCGCGCTGAGCAGCACGTCCTTCAGGGTGGCTCCGGCGCCCTTGGCGGCGACGAAGGGATTGGCGCGGCTGATCAGGTCGTCTTCGAGGAAGCGGTTGATCGCGTTGGCGCGCTCGAGTTCGCGCTGCGCCGCGTCGCGCGCGCGCGAGGCGTCGCGGTAGAAGCCGAACGAAACGATCACGCCGAGCAGGAGCGCGCCGACGAGCGCGACCAGGTACGGCCGCCGTGCGCGGCTCCTGGCCAGCTGTTCGCGCGCGATCCGCGCCTGCGCCTCGTCCTCGCGCAGCCGCTGCGCCTGCGCATGCCGCGCCTCGCGGCTGCGCAGCCGCGCCGCCAGCTCGCCCGCGCCGGCCAGGCGACGCGCCGGATTGCCGTCCGTCGCCAGCCGGATGTCCTCGCGCACCAGCTCGTCGCCGATGTCCTGCTCCCAGCCCGAGGCCATCGGCCGGCTCAGGTCGCCCGCCAGCATCTGGTACAGCAAGATGCCCAGCGCGTACACGTCGCTCTGCACCGTCGGCGCATGGCCGGCGAACACTTCCGGTGCCACGTACAGCGGTGTACCCGTCGACGAGTCCGTGCCGATGCTCTGCGTCGCGGTCAGGCCGAACTGCGTGATGCCCAGCTCCTCCAGCCGCTCCGGGTCCAGCAGGCGTCCGCTGCCGAAGTCCGTCAGGCGGATCCGCCAGCCGTCCTCCTGCCCCGCGATCAGCACGTTCGCCGGCTTCAGATCCTTGTGCAGCACGCCCACGCCGTGCGCCGCCGCCACCGCGTCGGCGATCTGCAGGAACAGGCCCAGCCGCGCCTCCGTCGACAGCGACGCCAGGCCTTCGCGCGACCAGTCGTACAGGCTCTCGCCGCCGTACTCGCATTCCAGGAAGAACGGCGCGCTCTCGAAGTTCCAGTCGATCAGCTCGACGAAGTGCTCGCGGTCTTCCAGTCCTTCCTGCAGCACCCGCGACAAGGTCGCTTCGCGCTTGAGTGCGCGCAGCCGTTCGCCGTCCACGCCGAACTTGTACACGCGCCGCTCGTGCGTCTTGGCGTGCTCGGCCAGCCACACCTCGCTGCCGCGGCTGCCGCCGAGCTGGCGCTGCAGCACGAAGTTCTTCCGCCCGGGCACCGCCTGCCCCGCGCCCAGCTGCAGCTGGCTGGCCAGCTTGCGTCCCATCTTGCTGCGCTCGACCGTCGCGTTCAGGCGGTAGCCCACGCGCGGCTGGGTCAGCAGCAGTTCCGCGTTCGCCTCGCCCAGCGCGCGGCGCAGCTTGGTGATCGCGTTCGGCAGCACCTTGTCCACCGTCACGCGGCCCGCCCACACCTCGCGGAACAGTTCTTCCTTGGTCACCACCTCGCCTGCGTGGCGCAGCAGGTACGCCAGCACTTCCAGCGCACGACGCTCCACTTCCACGCGCAGGCCCGACACGCGCAACTCGAACGTCGCCTCGTCGAACTCGGCGCTGCCGAACCGATAGCGATACCAGGTGGGCGCCGAGGCGCCCGCATCGTTGCTCATGGCCTTCGCTCCTGCGACCCGTCCGATACGGCGCGGGCAAGCTCCCTCCCGCGCGGCGCACGAGGCTGCGCGCCGAGGCGATCATACGACGGCCGGCGCCGTCAACGAATGTCTACGTACGGAAGAACCGCTAGATCGCCGCGGGCGTCATGCACGGTTCAGGCCGGCTTGCGCCCGATCGCCGCCAGCGCCTGGCTGGCCCGCTCGTACAGCGCGCCTTCGGCGGCCGATTTCTGCTGCAGGCCCTCGAGGGCGGATTTGAGCAGCGGCGCGGCGCCGCGCGCGTCGCCGCGCCTGGCACGCAGCAGGCCGCGCAGGGCATCGCAGCGGAACGCCCATGCGCCGTCGGACGGGCCGCCGACTTCCAGCGCCTTCGCATCCAGCGCATCGATCAGCGCGGAAGCCTCGTCGAGTTCGCCCTGGTCGAGTTCGACCGCGGCCAGCCAGAACGTGGCGATCTGGGTCTGCGGATTGTCCCTGGACAGCTGCTGCGAGAGCTTGCCGTACGCCGGGCGCAGCCGCGCCTCGGCCTCCTTCGCCCGGCCGCTCTCGTACAGCGCCTGGCCGAGGTTGATCAGCGTGAGATTGGTGATGTTGTGGTCGGGCCCGAGCTTGGCGAGGAAGCCGTCGCTGACGCGCTGCGCGTACTCCAGCGCCTTCGGCCAGTCCGCGCGCCGGACCTCGATGTCGTAGAGGTCGCTGAGCAGGACCAGGTTGCGCGTGTGGTCCGCGCCGAGCAGGCCGACGATGGTCTTCTGCGCGTCGAGCAGCTGCCGCTCGGCGGTCGTGTCGTCGCCCTTGGCCGTGTAGGCGCGCGCGACGCTGGCCTTGGCGAAGGCGAGCACGAGTTCGTTGCCCTCGCCGCGCGCGGTGATCTCGTCGATCAGGCTCTGCCCTTCCTGCAGCGCCTCGTCGGGCTTGCCGACCTGGGTCAGGATGCTGATCAGGTCCATGCGCATCGAATCGCGCGTGGCGACGGCGTCGGGGTCGGCCTCGCGGATGGTCGCGATCGCGGTGCGGAATTCCGGCACCGCCTTGGTGTATTCGCCGCGATTGGCGTCGTAGGTGGCCTTCGCCGAGGACAGCAGGTACTTCGACCACGGATCGGATGAGCCCGCGGTCAGCGCCTCGAGGGTTTCGACTTCCTTGCGCGCCTCGTCGAACTTCGACGTGCGCGTGAGGATGCGCGCGAGCATCGAGCGCGTCTTCAGCGCGTCGCGGCTGGTCGCGCCTTCCTCGCGTTCGTAGAGCGCCAGCGCCTGCTGCGCTTCGGCGGCCGCTTCGGGAAACAGCTCCAGCATGTTCAGCGGGGCGACCAGACTCGCGCGGATCGAGGCTTCGGTCAGCGGCTGCGCGGCGAAGCGCCTGGCGATGCGGTCGCGCGCGCCGAGCAGCGCGTCCTTGAGCGAGACGCTCTGCCCTTTCGCGGCGACGAACGGATTGGAGTTGCTGATCAGTTCCTCGTTGAGGAAGCGGTTGATCGCGGTGGAGCGTTCCAGCTCGCGCTGCGCCGCGTTGCGCGCATCCTGCGCCGCGTCGCGCGCGTTCAGCGCTTCGCGGTACAGCAGCAGCACCACGGCGACACCGGCGATCACCGCCGCCGCCAGCGCGACCAGATACGGCCGCCGTGCGCGGCTCTTCGCCAGCTGCTCACGCGCGATCCGCGCCTGCGCCTCGTCCTCGCGCAGCCGCTGCGCCTGCGCATGACGCGCCTCGCGGCTGCGCAGCCGCGCCGCCAGCTCGCCCGCGCCCGCCAGCCGACGCGCCGGATTGCCGTCCGTCGCCAGCCGGATGTCTTCGCGCACCAGCTCGTCGCCGACGTCCTGCTCCCAGCCCGAGGCCATCGGACGGCTCAGGTCGCCCGCCAGCATCTGGTACAGCAGGATGCCCAGCGCGTACACGTCGCTCTGCACCGTCGGCGCATGGCCGGCGAACACTTCCGGCGCCACGTACAGCGGCGTGCCGGTCGACGAGTCCGTGCCGATGCTCTGCGTCGCGGTCAGACCGAACTGCGTGATGCCCAGCTCTTCCAGCCGCTCCGGGTCCAGCAGGCGTCCGCTGCCGAAGTCCGTCAGGCGGATCCGCCAGCCGTCCTCCTGCCCCGCGATCAGCACGTTCGCCGGCTTCAGGTCCTTGTGCAGCACGCCCACGCCGTGTGCCGCCGCCACCGCGTCGGCGATCTGCAGGAACAGGCCCAGCCGCGCCTCCGTCGACAGCGGACCCAGACCTTCGCGCGACCAGTCGTACAGGCTCTCGCCGCCGTACTCGCATTCCAGGAAGAACGGCGCGCTCTCGAAATTCCAGTCGATCAGCTCGACGAAGTGCTCGCGGTCTTCCAGTCCTTCCTGCAGCACCCGCGACAAGGTCGCCTCGCGCTTGAGCGCGCGCAGGCGTTCTCCGTCCACGCCGAATTTGTACACGCGCCGCTCATGCGTCTTGGCGTGCTCGGCCAGCCACACCTCGCCGCCGTGGCCGCCGCCGAGCTGGCGCTTCAGCACGAAGTTCTCGCGTCCCGGCACCGGTTCGCCGGGGCTCAGTTCCAGCTGGCTGGCCAGCTTGCGTCCCACCACGACCCGCTCCACCAAGCCGCTGAGGCGATAGCCCACGCGCGGCTGGGTCAGCAGCAGCTCCGCATTCGCCTCGCCCAGCGCGCGGCGCAGCTTGGTGATCGCATTCGGCAGCACCTTGTCCACCGTCACGCGGCCCGCCCACACCTCGCGGAACAGTTCTTCCTTGGTCACCACCTCGCCCGCGTGGCGCAGCAGGTACGCCAGCACTTCCAGCGCACGACGCTCCACCTCCACGCGCAGGCCCGACACGCGCAACTCGAACGTCGCCTCGTCGAACTCGGCGCTGCCGAATCGGTACCGGTAATAGGTGGGCGCCGCGGCGCCTGCGTCATGGCTCATGGTCTTCGACGTCGTTCCAGGACCCGCGGCGAAAGCAGGTCGTCGATTCGGGTGCCCGCAGCGCGCGCCACACGGCACCGGCCCGCGCGCTCCCGCGGCCGCGAATGATACGACGCCTGGCCCGGCCGACTGACAGCGCCAGTCGTTACCCAATCGTTACCGAAACGTTATTCAGCCGTGCCGACACGCGCCGGTTCGTTACCGACGCTGACGGCGTCCCAGGCCGCAACGAGGGGGCCGCAGGAGGCCTCGGAGACTCATGACACAGAATGTTGCATTTCACCGGCCGGCGTGCGACCGGCCGTTCCTCCACGCGGACAGGCGGCCTGGCCACGGCCGCATTCGTCCCGACCGGCACGCCTGTCGACGCCCCGGCGCCCGCGCCGGGACCGCCGCGTAAAACCGTGCAAAGGCCGGGCCGTGACCCTGTCGCAGGACGATATGCTGTCCGCATGAGTCGCATCCTGCTGGTCGACGACGATCGCGAACTGGCGCAGCTGCTGCGCGATTTTCTCGCGCGCGAAGGTTTCGACGTCGCCCTCGCGCACACCGCCGACGCCGCGGTCGCGACCGCCCGCAGCGAACCGTTCGACGCGATCGTGCTCGACGTCATGATGCCCGGCCGCACCGGCCTGGATGCGCTGCGCGAGCTGCGCCGCGAATCGGCCGTGCCGGTGCTGATGCTGACCGCGCTGGGCGAGGACATCGACCGCATCCTCGGCCTGGAACTGGGCGCCGACGACTACATCCCCAAGCCCTGCAATCCGCGCGAACTCGCCGCGCGCCTGCGCGCCGTGCTGCGGCGCGCGCGCGGCGAAGGCGGCGAGGCGCTGACCGACCTGCGCAACGGCCCGATCTGGCTGCGCGCCGCCTCGCGCAGCGTCAGCGTCGACGGGCGCCCGATCACGCTGACCGCGACCGAATTCGACCTGCTCGCGCTGCTGATGCGCGAGGCCGGCCGCGCGGTGAGCAAGGAGCGCATCTCGCAGAGCGTGCTCGGCCGCGCGCTGGGGCCGTTCGACCGTTCGATCGACGTGCACGTGTCCAACCTGCGCCGCAAGCTCGGCGACGCGCCCGACGGCAGCTCGCCGATCACCACGATCCCGCGCAACGGCTACCTGCTGCGCCGTTTCGGGGAAGAGGAATGACGCGCCCGCCCGCCGCCGCGGCACGCACGCGGGGAACGCCGCCGTGATGCGGCGGCTGTTCTGGCGCCTGTTCGCCGCGTTCTGGATCGCGACCGTGGTCGTGCTGCTGGCGTTCGCGTGGATCTCCACCAGCCGCTTCGAGAACGAGCGCATTCCCGGCCTCGACGTGACCCGCCTGCAGGCCAAGATGGACGACCTGCTCGGCCGCACCGCGCGCGAACTGCGCCACGACGGCGAGGCCGACGCGCGCGTCTGGCTGCGCAACACGCCCGACGTCAGCGCGATCAGCGTCTACGTCTTCTCCGCCGACGGCAAGGAACTGCTCGGCCGCACCGCCTCGGAGCCGGTGCGCGACGCGGCGCAGGCGATCCTGGCCCAGGCGGCCGCCGCCGACCCGCCGCGTGGCAGCGTGGACGCCGACGGCGAGCGCCTGCGCGCCCGCGCGCTGCGCACGCGCGACGGCCGCTTCTACGCGGTGGTCGCCGCGCTGGAAGGCAATTTCCTGACCCGCCTGCTGCTGCGCCGGCCGGGCGCGTTCTGGACCCATCTGGGCATCGCGATGATCGTCAGCGCGCTGTTCGCCGCGCTGCTCGCCTGGTACGTGAGCGCGCCGCTGACGCGCATCCGCGTCAGCACGCGGCGCTTCGCCGAGGGCGATCTCGACGCGCGCGTCGGCCGCCTGCGCTTCGGTCGCAGCGCCGAGGTCGCCGCGCTGGCGGCCGAATTCGACACCATGGCCGAGCGCATCAGGACGCTGGTCGACAGCCATCGCCTGCTGGTGCGCGACGTCTCGCACGAGCTGCGTTCGCCGCTGGCGCGGCTGCGCGTGGCGCTCGAACTCGCGCGCGACGGCGACGGGCCGCAGGTCAGCGCCGCGCTCGACCGCATCGAGCACGAATCCGACCGCCTGGAGACCATGCTGGCGCAGGCGCTGGAACTGTCGCGCCTGCAGACCGCCACGCATGCCGCGCGCGACGACGTCGCGCTCGACACCCTGCTCGAGGACGTCATCACCAACGCCGACTACGAAGGCGCGCCGCGCGGACGCAAGGTGGTGCTGGCCGAATGCGAGCGGCTGTCGATGACGGGCTCGTACGCGGCGCTGCACAGCGCGTTCGAGAACGTGATCCGCAACGCGCTGGCCTACACCGCCGACGGCAGCACGGTCGGCGTGCGCCTGCAACGCGACGAGTCCGGCCACGCGGTCATCCGCGTGCGCGACCACGGCCCCGGCGTGCCCGAGGCGGAACTGACGCGCATCTTCGAGCCGTTCTACCGCACCGACGCGGCGCGCACGCGCTCCAGCGGCGGCACCGGCCTGGGCCTGGCCATCGCGCGCCGCGCGATCGAACGCCACGGCGGCCGCATCGTCGCGCGCAACGCCGACGGCGGCGGGCTCGAGGTGCTGATCCGCCTGCCGCTGCCGCGCGAACCCGGCGCGGCGCGCGCGGGCGCGACGGCCAAGGACGCGCCCGCGCGCCATCGCATCGAGGCCGGGCACCCGCTCTAGAGCGCTCCGGACGAAGGCTCGGCCGCGAAGCGATCCTCGCAAGCCGCAAGCCGGCAATGGCAGAATGCGCGGCCCGATGAACGCCCTCGTCTCTCCGCGCAAGGCCACCCCGCATCACGCCCGCGAACTGACCGAAACGCTGGCCTGGCTGCGCCTGTGCGCGGTGTCGGGTCAGGCGCTCACCGTCGCCGTCGTCGCGTTCGCGTTCCGGCTGCCGATTCCGCTGCTGCCGCTCGCCGGCGGCATCGCCGCGCTGGCCGCGTTCGGCGCATTCGCCTTCTGGCGCCTGCGCCAGCCGTGGCCGGTCAGCGCCGCCGAGGCGTTCGGCCACATCGCGGTGGACATCGGCGTGCTCGCCTTCCTGCTGTACTGCTCGGGCGGCGTGACCAATCCGTTCGTCTCGCTGCTGGTGATGCCGATCGCGCTGGCCGCGGCGGCGCTGCCGCGCCGGCACGTGATGGCCGTGGCCCTGCTCGCCTCCGCCGCGTACCTGGCGCTGATTCCGTGGCATCTGCCGCTGCCGTCGCTGCCCTCCGCCGCGGGCGGCAACTTCAACCTGCACGTGGTCGGCATGGCGATCAACTTCGGCGTCATCGCCGCGGTGCTGGCGTTCTTCATCTCGCGCCTGGCGCGCGCGCTGCGCGAGCGCGAGGCGCAGATCCAGCGCGAGCACGAGCGCGCGCTGCGCGACGAGGGCATTCTCGCCATCGCCACGCAGGCCGCCGGCACCGCGCACGAGCTGAACACGCCGCTGTCGACGATCCGCACCCTGCTCGGCGAACTGCGCCGCGAACGGACCGACGGCGCGCTGGCCGGCGACCTGGACCTGCTGATCGGCCAGGCCGACCGCTGCCGCGACATCCTGCGCGAACTGGTCGCGATCGGCCGGCGCCAGCTCGCCGGCACGCCGCGCAAGATGCCGCTGGCCGAGTTCGTGCGCGACTGCGAATCGCATTTCCACCTGCTGCGCCCGGAAGTGGAGCTGCGCACCTCGATGGGCGAAGGCGCCGAGGTGCGCATCATCGAGGCGGAGCCGAACCTGCGCCACGCCGTCATCAACCTGCTGAGCAACGCGGCCGACGCCTCGCTCGCCGCCGGCTCCAGCGTGATCGAGCTGGGCGTGGTCGCCGGCCGGCGCGTCGCCGAGGTGTTCGTGCGCGACCACGGCAAGGGCAGCAGCATCGCACCGGGCACCGGCACCGCCTTCCAGACCAGCAAGCAGCACGGCCTCGGCCTGGGCCTGGCGCTGGCCCACGCCACCGCGGAACGGCTCGGCGGCGACCTCAGCGCCGAGGCCCTCGCCGACGGCGGCTGGCTGCAGCGATTGCGCGTGCCGCTGTCGGCAGCCGACAATCGCGGGTTATGAACCTCGCCACGAACCGCCATGTGATCGTGATCGACGACGACCTCGTCTTCAGCGCCGTGCTCGCGCGCGCGCTGAACGCACGCGGCCTCGTCGCATCCACCGCTCCCGACCGCGCGACCGCGCTGGCGCAGGTGCGCCAGAACGCGCCCGACTACGCCGTGCTCGACCTCAAGCTCGGCGCCGAGAACGGCCTCGCGCTGATTCCCGAACTGCTCGCCGCGCAGCCGAACCTGCGCATCCTGCTGCTGACCGGCTACGCCTCGATCGCCACCGCGGTGGAGGCGATCAAGCGCGGCGCGCACGACTACCTGGCCAAGCCGGTCGACGCCGACCAGGTTGTACAGGCGCTGCTCGGCGACGCGGGCGAGGAAACCGACGCGCCGCTGGAAGTGCACACGCCGCCGCTGAAGCGGCTGGAATGGGAGCACATCCAGCGCGTGCTGACCGAATGCGGCGGCAACATCTCCGAGACTGCGCGCCGGCTCGGTCTGCACCGGCGCACGCTGCAGCGCAAGCTGTCGAAGCGGCCGGTGCGCGAATCGCACTAGGCGCGCGTTGTAAGGCGATCCGCCTCAGGCGATCCGCGGCGCGCCGAGGAAGGCCGCGTAGCGCTCCGCCGCCTCGTCGAAGGCCTGGCGCAGCGGCGCCTTCGGCGCGTCGAACCAGTCCGCGGCGATCGCGACACCGGCTTTGGACACGCTGCGCTTCCAGGTCCCGGCGATGCGGCCGTCGGCGAGCAGCACCGGCTTGAAGATGCCGTTGCCGGCGCGGTCCGCGTGGGCCGCGTCGAGGAACGCGCCGCGCTCGCGATAGGCGACGGTGTATTCGTCCCAGGCCGGCAGCAGGTGCACGCGCGCGCCGCCTCCTGCCGCGGCGTCCGCCGGCGCGTACCAGTACTCGACGCCATCGACGCGCTCGGACGCGAACTGCGCACGCACGCTCTCGTGCGCCGCGGCGGCGTCGGCCGCGGCGAGCCCCGACCACCAGGCGAAGTCCTGCACGCCGGCCGGGCCGCGGCTGGAGAAGTAGCGCCGCGCAAGCGCGGCGAGCGCGTCCTCGCGCGACGGGGCCGGCGCCGGCGGCAGCCAGTCGTCGAGCCGGACGAAGGTGTGCTGCTTGCCGGCGCGCGGGCCGAAGCACAGCGTTCCCTCGTGCGCCAGCCACCAGACCAGATGCAGGCCGCGCGACGCGGCGGTGGCGATGCCGGCGGCCTCGAACTGCGCGTACAGCGCGTCGCGCGCGAGCGCGCGGCCGCCGCCGAGCGCGTGATCGCAGACCTGGCGCGCACGCTCGACGACGCGCTCGTCGAGGTCGAAGTCGCGCTGAAGGCGGCGCTTCTGCCTCTGCAGGGTGCGCGCGCCGTCCAGCGCCAGCAGCCAGCGCAGGTCGGCCGCCGCGACGAAGTGCAAGGTGCCGCGCAGCGGCCAGCTGCGCACGATGCGCCGTTCGGCCAGCGCGCGCTCGATCGTCGCCTCGTCGGCGCCGCGCACGCGCTGGCCGACGCCCCACAGCGCGCCGAGGTAGTCCTGCGCCTGCACGGCGAGCTGTGTGGCGACCGCCTGCTCGGCGTCGGCGAAGGGATTTGCGGCGAGGCGATGTCCGCGCAGGCGCTCGCGCAGGACGTCGAAGCGGGCCGCCTTCACGCGGGCGGATCGCCGGGCACCGGCACGCGCACCATCGTGTCGAGCAGGCGTTCGAGCATCGTCGCAGCGTCGCTGCAGCGGCCGGTGTGCACCGGCGAGGTCTGGATCATCGTGCTGCGCGGCGCGGTCAGCCAGTAGAAGCGTTCGCGCTTGGGCAGGCGGCCGATCGGGCCGGCCTCCTCGCCGCCGGCGCAGATCGCCGGAAACGCGGCGAGGTGCCGGCGCACGGCGTCGAGGTCCAGCCCCGGCGCGAGCGCGAGCAGGCGCGCCTCATCGAGCTCGACGCGCGCCTGGAGGAAATCGCCGGACTTGGACGACAGCACGACGCCGGCGTTGAGGAATTCGCCGCGTTCCACGCGCGGCACCACGCGGATCAGCGCGTAGTCATACGTCGCGAGCACGGATCGCCTCCTCGACGAATTCGCGCGGCTGGCGCAGGCGCCGGCACAGGTACTGCGCGTACGCATCGCGGTGCGCGGCGGCATCGGCGAACGGCGCATCGCCGAGCAGCCATGCGTCCGGAACCTGCGCGACGATGCGCCGGATCGTGTCCTCGTCCAGCAGGCCGGTCAGCCGCGCGTCGGCTTCGCGCAGCGCGCCGGCGTACGGCAGCAGCACGTGGTCGCGGATGCGCGCGAACGGCGCGTTCGCGCGCTCCAGGTAGCCGCTCCAGTCGTGGTGGAAATACAGCGCCGCGCCGTGGTCGATCAGCCACAGCCGGCGGTGCCACATCAGCATGTTGGTGTTGCGCGCGGTGCGGTCGACGTTGCTGACGAAGGCGTCGAACCAGACCACCGCCGACGCCAGCTCCGCATCGACGCTCTCGACCACCGGATCGAACGTGACCGATCCGGGCAGGTAGTCGAGCGCGAGGTTCAGGCCGGCACTGGCGCGGATCAGGTGCTGGATCTCCGGGTCGGGTTCGGTGCGCGCGAGATCGCCGTCGAGTTCGACGAACACGATCTCCGGCACGCGCAGACCGAGCGCACGCGCGATCTCGCCGGCGACCAGCTCGGCGATCAGCGCCTTCGGCCCCTGCCCGGCGCCGCGGAACTTCAGCACGTACAAGCCGGCGTCGTCGGCCTCGACGATCGCCGGCAGCGAGCCGCCTTCGCGCAGCGGGGTGACGTAGCGGGTGGCGGAGACGGTACGTATGGTCATCAATTGGACTCTGTCTGCGTACCCTTCCGCCTAACCGAATGTCTTGAAAGAACGAACTCGAGCATGCAGGCGAACCCGAGCACGGCCCCGACAAGAATCAAGAGCACCGATTGCGAACGCTCCATTCGACGAAGGTTGTCCCGAGCGGAAACGTAGCTCTTCGCAAGCCCTTCGACTTTCAGCAACAGCGGATCGGGTGAAGTCGTCTGCAGATTTCTTTCTACTACCTCAGCGTAGACTGCGTGCCCGGATTCGTCGTTCCTCGATCGATCCGGAAACGGATAGGTCACCAGCCCGCTCAAAATCAGAGCGCCTCCCAAAAGCATCGGGATCCACTTTAGAAGTGCTAACACGAGACCTCCGGATTTTTCTCGCGAACCAGTGCGGACGAATGTGGTGCCCGACAACTACGGAGGCATCCAAAGCGATACTCTAGTTTCCGAGGATCGCCACGTGCACCTTGCCGTCCTTGTCGACCCAGCCGCGGTACATGCCGTCGGTGTTGAACGGGGTGGCGAAGTTGCCGTCGGAATCCAGCGCGATCACGCCGCCGTCGCCGCCGAGCTTGGGGATCACGTCCATCACGACCTGCCTGGCCGCGTCCGCCACCGGCGTCTTGGCGTACTCCACGCGCGCGCAGATGTCGCGCGCGGCGGTGGCGCGGATGTAGTACTCGCCCCAGCCGGTGGCCGACACCGCGCAGCGCGCGTCGGCGTAGGTGCCGGCGCCGATGATCGGCGAATCGCCGACGCGGCCCCAGCGCTTGTTGGTCATGCCGCCGGTCGAGGTGCCGGCGGCCAGGCGCCCCTGCGTGTCGAGGGCGACCGCGCCGACGGTGCCGTGGTGCGGCGTCTTGCCCGGCTCGGCCTTCTTCTTGCGCTCCTCGCGCAACGCGCTCTGCAGTGCCTGCCAGCGCTCCTCGGTATAGAAGTACTTCGGATCGACCAGCTCGATGCCGGCGGTCCTGGCGAACACCTCGGCACCGTCGCCGACCAGGAACACGTGCTCGGACTTCTCCATCACCGCGCGCGCCAGCAGGATCGGGTTCTTCACGCGGTGCACGGCGGCGATCGCGCCGGCGCGCAGGGTGGCGCCGTCCATGATCGCCGCGTCGAGTTCGTTCTTGCCGTCGTGCGTGAACACCGCGCCCTTGCCGGCGTTGAAGCGCGGCGAATCTTCCAGCACCACGATCGCCTTGCCGACCGCGTCGAGGCTGCTGCCGCCGGATTTCAGCACGCCGTAGCCGGCCTCCAGCGCGCGCTGCAGGTCGGCGCGCACGAGCTTTTCCTTTTCCGGCGTCAGCTCGGACTTGACCACGCCGGCGCCGCCGTGGATGACGAGCACGGGCACGGCGGCCTCCGCGGTCAGGGCGAACAGCAGGCAACCCACCAAGAACAGAGGACGAAACCGCATGAATGCACTCCTGCCAGGGCCGATCGGCGATGATCGGCGCGCAGTATAGTGCGGCTCACTCCTGCTCCTGCACGAGCGCGGGAAAGTCGACGCGGATGGTGGTGCCGGCGCCGAGCTGGCTGGAGATGCCGATCTCCCAGCCGAAGCGGTCGGCCAGGCGCTTGACGATCGACAGGCCGATTCCGTGCCCTTCGCCCTTGCTGCGCACCGAGCCGCGGTAGAACGATTCGAACAGGTGTGCGAGGTCCTCCTCGCTCATGCCCACGCCGGTGTCCTGCACGATCACGCAGGCGTCGTCGATGGTGACCGTGATCGAGCCGCGCTCGGTGTACATGCAGGCGTTGCGGATCAGGTTGCCGATCAGCACGCCGAACGCGCGCGGCGAGGTGTGCAGCGTGTACACCGCGCGCTCCTCGACGCTCAGGTGCACGGGCTTGTCGTCGATCAGCGGCCGCGCGCGCTCGACCTCCTCGCGCACGGCCTCGTTGACGGTGAAGTCCTCCTCCGGCAGGCCGACGCCGTCCTCGCGGGCGAGGATCAGGAACGAATCGATGAGCGCCTCCATGTCGCGCGCGGCGCGGCGGATGCGGCCGGCGGTGCGGCGCGCGAATGCGGGCAGTTCGTCCTCGTCGAGCAGGATGTCGGCGCCGACCTTGATCACGGTCAGCGGCGTGCGCAGCTCGTGGCTGGCGTCGCGCGTGAAGTTGCGCTCGCGGTCGACGAATTCCTCCAGCCGCACGGCGAAGCCGTGCAGGGCCTGGGCGAGGCTGCCGACGTCCTCGTCGACCTCCAGCTGCACCGGCAGGTTCTCCGGCAGCAGCGCGTCGATGTCCGGCGCCTTGGGATCCCAGCTGCGCACGGTCTCGGCCAGCACGACGATCGGCGCCAGTGCGCGCCGCGAGGCGCGGTAGGCGAGCCAGGCGGTGACGTAGACCGTGCCGAGGATCATCGCGAACAGGCCGAAGCCGATCCAGAACACGAAGGCGTGCAGGCGGCGCTGCTCGGAAACGACGTAGAGACGCCCGGCCGGCGTGTCGGCGATCGACACCGCCGGCCGCTTGGCGTTCGGGCCGTGGTAGCCGGGCGGCAGCGCGGCGATCTCCGCCGGCAGCTCGGGCACGTCGCCGGCCGCACCGCGCAGGTAGCCGCGCACGAACGAGTTCTGCGGCGGCGGCGCGTTCGGATCGTCCGCCTGCCGCTGCGTGAACTGGGCGGTTTCGCGCACCACGATCTCGCGCAGGATCAGGTTCTCGATCAGGCTGGCCACGACGTAGACGCCGAGCAGGCCGGCCAGGCTGATCGCAGCCATCTGCTGGATGAAAACGGCCCAGATCTTGCGGCGGATACCAATCGGGCGGTGCATTCCGTGTCTCCGCGGCGCGCCGCGTCAGTGCGTCCGGACGATCGGCCTCCCGCCTGCGCGGCGCGGACGGTACCTCAGGCGCTGCGGCGGTCCGGTGCCGCCTCCACGCCGAGGTCGGCGAGGCGGTATCCGGAACTGTGGATCGTGTGCAGCAGCTGGTTGGTGAACGGACGATCGATGATTTTTCGCAAATTGTACAAATGGCTACGCAACGTGTCCGAATCGGGCAGCAGATCGCCCCAGACTTCGCGCTCGATGTCGCGGCGGCTGACCACGCGCGGCGACTCGCGCATCAGGATCATCAGCAGCTTCACGCCGATCGGCGCCAGCTGCAGCTCCTTGCCGGCACGCGTCACGCGCAGGGTGGCGGTGTCGAGCACGAGGTCGCCGACCTTGAGCACCTCGTCGCTGACCTGGCGACGGTTGCGCCGGATCAGCGAGCGCAGGCGCGCTTCGAGTTCGCGGATCTCGAACGGCTTGACCAGATAGTCGTCGGCGCCGGCGTCCAGGCCGACCAGCTTGTCCTCGACGGTGTCACGTGCGGTCAGCATCAGCACCGGTGTGGCGCGTTTTTCCTCGTGGCGCAGGCGTCGGCACAGCGAGATGCCGTCCAGGCCGGGCAGCATCAGGTCGAGGACGATGACGTCGTAGCTGTTGGTGGAAGCCAGCCGCAGGCCGCTGATGCCGTCCGCTGCATAGTCGACCGAATAGCCGCGCCGTTCGAGGAATTCGCCGACGGTTTCCGAGATGCCTCGACTGTCCTCGACGAGCAGGATCGCACCGGTGTGACTGTCGCGCTTGTCCACGAAACCCCCTTTTGCACGCCATTTTCACCTTCGTGAAAATTACGGACCGGACGCCGTGATCGAGACGTGAAAAAGTAGGCCCGAATCGGTTTCGTTTTGCAAACGGCGGCGAATGGTACCGAGGCATCGTCCGCAATCCGGCCGACTGGAAGAACGTCGTCATCCCCGCGAACGCAGGGATCCACCGTGATTCTTCTCCGGCTCGCCCGAAGGCGAGAGGGATTGCCGCGCTCGCGGGAATGAAGGCCTTCGGGCTTCGAGGTGCCGCATGGGCGGCACCTCTCGCCCGGATCGCTTCAGCCCGCGCGCATCACTTCAGGCCGCGCTGCTCCAGCAGCGGCTCGACGCTCGGATCGCGGCCGCGGAACGCGCGGTACAGCGCGGCCATGTCCTGCGTGCTGCCGCGCGACAGGATCATGTCGCGGAAGCGCTGGCCGTTCTCGCGCGTCAGGCCGCCGTGCTCGCGGAACCAGTAGAACGCGTCGTGATCGAGCACCTCGCTCCACAGGTAGGCGTAGTAGCCGGCTGCGTAGCCGCCGCCCCACACGTGCGCGAAGTACGAGGTGCGGTAGCGCGGCGGCACCTCGTAGACGTTCACCTTGTACTGCTCGAGCGCCTTGGTCTCGAACGCGTCGACATCCTGCTTGGGCGTGCCGGCCGGCTGCGTGTGCCAGGCCATGTCGAGCAGGGCCGCGGCGAGGTACTCGGTGGTGGCGAAGCCCTGGTCGAAAGTGCGCGACTTGTTGATCTTCTCCACCAGCTCGGCCGGCATCGGCGCGCCGGTCTGGTAGTGCTTGGCGTAGTTGGCGAACACCTTCGGATCGCGCGCCCAGTGCTCGTTGAACTGCGACGGGAACTCGACGAAGTCGCGCGGCACGTTGGTGCCCGACAGGGTCGGATACTGCGTGTCGGCGAACATGCCGTGCAGCGCATGGCCGAACTCGTGGAACATCGTGGTGACGTCGTCGTAGGTGATCAGCGCCGGCTGCCCCGCCGCCGGCTTGGTGAAGTTGCAGACGTTGTAGACCACCGGCTTGGTGCCGAGCAGGCGCGACTGTCCGACCAGGTTGTCCATCCAGGCGCCGCCGCGCTTGCTGTCGCGCTTCCAGTAGTCGGCGTAGAACAGCGCCAGCGACTTGCCGTCGGCGTCGAACACCTCGTACACGCGCACGTCCGGCTGATAGACCGGAATGTCCTTGCGCTGCTTGAAGGTCAGGCCGTAGAGCTGGTTGGCGGCGTAGAACACGCCGTCGTTGAGGACGCGGTCGATCTCGAAGTACGGCTTGATCTGCGCCTCGTCGAGGTCGTACTCGGCCTTGCGCACCTGCTCGGCGTAGAACTGCCAGTCCCACGGCGCGAGCTTGAAGCCGCCTTTGTTCTTGTCGATCAGGGCCTGCATCTTGGCCGCCTCGCCCTTCGCCTTGGCGGTCGCGGTCGGCACCATGTCGGTCATCAGCTTGATCGCGTTCGCCGGCGTCTTGGCCATCTGGTCGGCCAGCGTGTAGGAGGCGAAGTCCGCGTAGCCGAGCAGCTTGGCGCGGTCGGCGCGCAGCACGGCCAGGCGCTGGATGATCGCGCGCGTGTCGTTGGCGTCGCCGTGCTCGGCGCGCTCGGTCGACGCCTTGAACAGGCGCTCGCGCACGCCGCGGTCCTGCAGCGAGACCTGCGCCGGCTGCTGCGTCGTGTTCTGCAGCGCGACGAGGTACTTGCCGTCCTTCTTCGCCGTCTTGGCGGCATCGGCGGCGGCGGCGACGTCGGCGTCGGAGAAGCCGGCGAGGTCCTTCTTGTCATCCACCACCAGCGCGCCGCCGTTGTTCGCGGCGAGCAGCTTGTTGGAGAAGTCCGTGGTCAGCGTCGACTCTTCCTTGTTCAACTCGCGCAGCTTGGCCTTGTCGGCCTCGCCGAGCTTGGCGCCGGCGCGCACGAAGTTGTCGTAGTAGCGCTCGACCAGGCGCTTCTGCTCGGCGTCGAGGCCGAGCGTGTCGCGCGTGTCGTAGAGCTTGCCGACGCGCGCGAACAGCTTGTCGTCGAGGTAGATCGCGTCCTGGTGCTCGGCCAGCTTCGGCGCGATCGCCTCCTGCACCTTCTGCAGCGTGTCGTTGGTGTCGGCGCCGGTCACCGCGTTGAAGGCGACGGCGACGCGGGTCAGCATCTGGCCGCTGCGCTCCAGCGGCACGAGGGTGTTGTCGAAGGTCGGCGCATCCTTCTGCGCGGCGATCTTGGCGATCTCGGCCAGGTGCTCGCGCATGCCGGCCTCGAAGGCCGGCTGGTAGTGGGCGTCCTTGATCTTGTCGAACGGCGGCGCCTGGAACGGCAGCGTGCTCGCCTTGGCGAACGGGTTGCCTGCGATGGCCGCCGTCGCGGCCGCGGGGTCCTTCGCCGAGGCGTCCGGCGCCGACGCCAGGATGCCGAAACCGCTGACCAGAACCAGATTCATCGTCGTCACCAGGAGCCGTTTGCGCAGCATTGAGTGTCCTCGCTGAGGGGAGCGCCGCGCCCGCAGGCCCGGCCGGGGCGCGCAGCTTAGCGGACTGGCGCCGGCCCGACATAGGCCGTTAGGCCCGGTCGGCACCGGCGCGGCGGCCTCAGCGCAGGCCGTGCAGCGCCGGCTGCAGCACGGCCCAGACGTTGTCCAGCAGCCGCGGCTGCGCCTTCGCGTTCGGGTGCAGGCCGTCGTCCTGCATCAGGTCCGGGTCCAGGGCCACGCCGTCGAGCAGGAACGGCAACAGCGGCGCGTTGAATTCCTCGGCCAGGCCCCGATACATCGAACGCAGGCCGTCGCGATACTGCGGCCCGTAGTTGACCGGCAGCTCGATGCCGACCAGCACGACGCCGGCCTTGGCGGCGCGGATCGCGGCGAGCATCTTCGCTAGGTTCGCGCGCGCCTCGGCCAGCGGCAGTCCGCGCAGGCCGTCGTTGGCACCGAGCTCGACGACCACCAGCGCCGGCTTGTGTTCGGCGAGCAGGGTCGGCAGGCGCGCCAGTCCGCCGGCGGTGGTCTCGCCGCTGATGCTGGCGTTGACGACCGGACGCGGCGACGGCGAGGCTTGCAGGCGTTGCTCGAGCAGGGCGACCCAGCCGTCCTTCAGCGCGATGCCGTGCGCGGCGGAGAGCGAGTCGCCGAGCACCAGCAGCGGCGCCGGCGCGGCCGCGGCGAGCGAAACCAGACAGACCCATCCCAGTACGAAACGAAGCAGGAACATGAGCGCAGACACCATCGCCTTGAGTGCGAGCGAGATTAGCAAAGTCGTCGACGGCCCCGACGGACGGCTGACGATCCTCGACGGTGTCGCGCTCGACGTGGCGCGCGGCGACAGCCTGGCGATCGTCGGCGCGTCCGGATCGGGCAAGACCACCCTGCTCGGCCTGCTCGCCGGACTGGACCGTCCCAGCCGCGGCACGATCACGCTGGCCGGACAGTGCCTGGACGCGCTCGACGAGGAAGCACGCGCACGCCTGCGCCGGCGCCTGGTCGGCTTCGTGTTCCAGAGCTTTCACCTGCTGCCGGCGCTGAACGCGGAGGAGAACGTGATGCTTCCGCTCGACCTCGAAGGCCGCGCGGACGCGCGCGAACGCGCCGCCGAGGCGCTCGCGCGCGTCGGCCTGGACCGGCGCCGGCATCATTTTCCGCACCAGCTGTCCGGCGGCGAGCAGCAGCGCGTGGCGCTGGCCAGGGCCTTCGTGCACGAGCCGGAAATCCTGTTCGCCGACGAGCCGACCGGCAACCTCGACCAGCGCACCGGCGCCAGCGTCGGCGACCTGCTGTTCGCGCTGAACCGCGAACACGCCACCACCCTGGTGCTGGTCACGCACGACGAAAAGCTCGCCGCGCGCTGCGCGCGGCGCCTGCCGCTGCGCGAAGGACGCATCGCGGAGGAGACCCGGTGAGGCCCCTCGCCTTCGCCGCGCGCAGCCTGCGCCGCGAATTCCGCCAGGCCGAGCTGGCGACGCTGGCGGCGGCGCTGGTGCTGGCGGTGGCCGCGCTGACCGCGGTGGCGACCCTGGCCAGCCGCGTCGAGCGCGCGATCCTCGCCTCCGCGGCGGAGCTGATCGGCGGCGACCTCGGCCTGACCGCCGGCAAGCCGGTGCCGGCCGAGTTCGCCGACGAGGCGCGGCGGCGCGGCCTGGCCACGAACCGGCTGGCGGATTTTCCGAGCGTGGTGTTCGCCGGCGAGGCGAGCAAGCTGGCCGACGTGCGCGCCAGCGACGAAGCCTTTCCGCTGCGCGGCGAGCTGCGCGTGCTCGGCGCGGACGGCGTGGAGAAGGCCGCGCACGCGCCGCCCGCCGGCGCGATCTACGCCGATCGCGCGGCGCTCGCCGCATTGGCCGTCGAAGTCGGCGCGCACGTGCAGCTGGGCGGCCGCGATCTGGCGGTGGCCGGGGAAATCGTGCAGTCGCCCGACGGCGGCAACGTGTTCCGCCTGGCGCCGCGCGTACTGATGAATCTCGCCGACGCCCAGGCCAGCGGCCTGATCGGCGTCGGCAGCCGCGCGCGGCATCGCCTGCTGCTGGCCGGCGATGCCGCGGCGATCTCGGCCTTCGCCGCCTGGGCCAAGCCGCGCCTGCCCGACGGCGCCGAACAGACCACGGTGGAGGACGCGCAGCAGAACCTGCGCACCGCGTTCGAGCGCGGCGAGAGCTTCCTGCGCCTGGCGGCGCTGCTGGCCGCGCTGCTGTCGGGCATCGCGATCGCGCTGGCGGCGCAGCGCTTCGCCCGGCGCAAGGTGGAAGAGGTCGCGCTGCTGCGCTGCCTGGGCGCCAGCCGCGGCGAAGTGCTCGCCGCGCTGCTGCTCGAACTCGGCCTGCTCGCGCTGCCGGCCTGCCTGCTCGGCCTGGCGCTCGGCCTCGGCCTGCAGGAAGTGGTGCTGGGCCTGGCGCGCGGCCTGTTGCCGGGCGCGACGCCGGCGCTGCCGTGGGGTCCGCCGCTGGCCGCCGTCGCGGTCGGCCTGGCGGTGCTGTTCGGCTTCGCCCTGCCGCCGCTGCTGCGCCTGCGCGAGGTGGCGCCGATGCGCGTGTTCCGTCAAGAGCCGACGCGGCGCGCGCGCCGCTTCGATGCGCTGTACCTGCTGCCGCTGCTGGTCGGCGCGGTGCTGATCTTCTTCGGCGCCGGCAACGTGCGCCTGGCGGCGACGCTGGCGGCCGGCTTCGCCGGCGTCGCGCTGGCGACCTTCGCGCTCGGCCTCCTGCTGCTGCGGCTGGTGCGTACGGCCGCGACCCGCCTGCGCGGCGCGCTGCGCTTCGGACTGGCCAACCTGGCGCGCCGGCGCGCGCTGACCCTGCTGCAGGCCGGCGCGCTGTCACTGAGCCTGACCGCGCTGGCGGTGCTGGCGGTGGTCGGCCCCTCGCTGCTGGCGCGCTGGCGCGACGAGCTGCCCGGCGACACGCCGAACTGGTTCGTGCTGAACCTGCAGACCGAGCAGCGCGCCGCGGTCGAGCAGCGCCTGCGCGAACTGGGCGCGAGCAGCCTCAACACGCTGCCGCTGGCGGTCGGCAAGCTGGTCGCGATCAACGGCCGCGCGCCGAATCCGGACGACTACCAGGACCGCCGCGCGGCCGGCTGGATCAACGGCGAGACGCGCCTGAGCTGGAGCGACACGCTGCCCGGTTCGAACAAACTGCTGCAGGGCCGCTGGTTCGACGCGCCGGCGTCGACGCCGCAGCTGTCGGTCGACCAGATGTGGATCGACATGTTCCACCTGAAGCTCGGCGACACGATGACCCTGCGCGTGGGCGAGCGCGAGATCACCGCGACCATCGCCAGCATCCGCGGCGTCGACTGGGACTCGTTCCGCGTCAACTTCTTCCTGATGCTCGATCCGGCCAGCGGCGCCGGTCTGCCGCACAGCCACGTCGCCAGCTTCCATCTCGACGGCGACGCGACGCAGGCGCTGGCGGCGCTGTCGCGCGCGCATCCGAACCTGTCGCTGATCGACCTCAACGCGATCCTCGACCGCGTGCGCGACATCATCGCGCGGGTCAGCCGCGCGGTCGCCTGGGTGCTCGGTTTCAGCCTCGCCGCCGGCCTGCTCGTGCTGCTCGCGGCGCTTGCCTCGACCGCCGACGAGCGGCGCCACGAGACCGCCCTGCTGCGCACCCTCGGCGCGCACCGGCGCCAGCTCGACGTCGCGGTGCTGACCGAGTTCGCCGCACTCGGCCTGCTCGCCGGCTGCATCGCGATCGCCGGCGCCGGCGCGATCGGCACCCTGCTCGCGCGCCAGGTGTTCCGCCTGGGCGACTACCTGCCGCCGCTGGGCGAGCTCTCGCTGGTGGTCGTCGGCGCCGCGCTGGTGGTGGCTCTCGCCGGCTGGACCGGCACGCTGCGCATCGCGCGCACCTCGCCGATGAACGTGCTGCGGCGCGCCTGACCGCCGCCTGCGGCGCCTGGCGGCCGCAGGCGCTGCACGATTACGGGACGTCCGGGCTCGATTTCCACTCGAACGTCGTCTTCAGGTCGAACGTGCTGAACATGATGTGGCTGCGATTGATCTCGCGCCCCATCGCCGGCTCGCCCTCGAGCTTGCCGGACCACCAGCCGGTCTGCGACCTGCCGACGAACTCGATGCGCTGCTGGCCGGTGATGAACACCATCGTATGCGTGCCGTCGGCGGCCACGGTGTCGCTCATGCGGCAGACGTCCGGCTTGGAGTCGTTGATCTCGCAGCGGCCGGAAGGCCGCGTCTCGTCGGCCATCGCGGTGCAGGCCGCAAGGCCCAGGGACAGGGAAACGGCCAGCAATTTCCACGACATCGAAGCCTCCTGCGCGGCTCGCGCCGCATCGACGGGAACGCGTCGGAGCTTGCGCAAATCCGCCGGGCAAGTCCAGCGCACGCCGGCGCACTTAGAATGCCGCGATCTTCCGACCGCGAGCCCCGCCATGTGGAATGCCGTGCTGCCCGTCCTCCTGCTGATCGGCTCGAACGTGTTCATGACGTTCGCCTGGTACGGCCACCTGAAATACACCGACCGGCCGCTGTGGCTGGTGGTGCTGGCGAGCTGGGGCATCGCGTTCTTCGAGTACTGCCTGCAGGTGCCGGCCAACCGCTACGGCTACGCCGTGTTCAATCCGGCGCAGCTGAAGGCGATGCAGGAAATCATCACGCTGTGCGTGTTCGCCGCGTTCTCGGTGGCCTACCTCGGCACGGCGATCCGCTGGAACCACTGGGTCGGCTTCGCCCTGATCGTCGCCGCCGCATTCTTCATCTTCCAGGAGTGAACCGATGAGAATCCCTGCGACGGTTTTCCTGGCGATCGCCGCCGCGGCCCTGCTCGGCGGCTGCGCCGGCGTGCCGAAGGCGCCGGCCGGCGACGGCGTGCACACCGAGCGCGTCGACAAGGCGTTCGACCTCGCCGACGGCGTCGAGCGCGTCGCGCTCGACAATCCCTGGGGCATGATCAACGTGCGCAACCGCGACGAGCGCGAGGTCGGCATCCACGCGGTCGTGCAGAGCCAGGCGCCCGCTCCGGCCCGGGCCGCGTTCCGCGCGCGCCGCGACGGCACCACCCTGCGCATCGAGGTCGCGTTCGACGGCGATCGCGCGCAGCCCGGACGCATCGACGTCGCGCTGTACCTGCCCGACGACCTGGCGCTGGCGCTGACCACGCGCGACGGTCCGATCACGGCGAAGAAGCGCGCCGGTCCGGTCGAGGCGTCCAGCGACTCGGGCCGCATCGTGGCGTCCTCGCGCGAGCGCCTGGCGCTGCGCACGCGTGACGGCCTGATCCGCGCCGCCGCCGTCGGCGCGCGCTGGCGCGGCGCCAGCACGATCGAAACCGACGGCGGCCGCATCGTGCTGCGCGTGCCGACCTTCGGCGACATCGCGCTCGACGCGCGCACCGGCGGCGCGCTGCGCACCGATTTCGGCCTCAGCGTGCACGCACAGCCGGACGGCGGCCACGCCGCTCGGGCGCGCTACGGCGCGGGCACGTCGCCGCTGCAGGTGCGCAGCGCGCACGGGGAGATCGTGCTTGAACAACTCGTCCTGCTGGGTGAGGATAAGGAACCTCCCGAGGACGACGACTGACTCCGCCCAAAGGCCGAGCGCCGCGACCTCGTTTCCGGCTCCGGCCTCGCCGCCCGGCTCGCTCGCCACTGGGGTGCTCGCATGAAGTTGGGATACCGTTTCCTCGCCGCGGCCGCCCTGATGGCCGCCGGCATCGCCTCCGCTGCGGCGGCGGACGCACCGGCCGTGTCGCGCGGCGCCGACTACGTCAGCCCGCCGTCCGTGCCGGAGCGCTTCTTCCTCGACGCGCGCACGCGCCCGGTGATCCCGGCGTGGAAGCCGGGCGACCCGATCCGCGAGATCCCGCGCCAGTTCCACGGCGAGGAGGAACGGCAGAAGCACCCGCCCGAGCCGGTGAACCCGGTCGTGCAGGGCATCGACGTGCTGGTCGAACTGCAGCGCACGTTCGACGCGCGCCGCGGCCCGCGCGGCGGCGGCTTCACCACGCCGCTGGCCAACGCCGACGGCCAGGACTTCAGCGGCTTCGTCCCGCCCGACTCGTCCGGCGACGTCGGCGGCGGCTACTACGTCGAGGTCATCAACGGTCCCAGCGGCGGCGCCACCTACACGATCTACGACACCGCTTCCGGCACGCTCGCCGCCGGTCCGTTCATCATGGACGACCTCGGCGGCGGCGGTGCCTGCGCCAACGGCGGCGGCGACGGCGTGGTCGTCTACGACCATCTCGCCGAGCGCTGGCTGTTCACCGAGTTCACCAGCGGCAGCAACGACCTGTGCGTCTACCTGAGCGCCGACGGCAACCCGGTGTCGACGACCTGGACGCGCTACGTGTTCACGCCGCCGAGCTTCCCCGACTATCCCAAGTACGGCGTGTGGTCCGACGCGTACTACGTCGGCGCCAACGAAGGCCCGGCCGTGTACGCGATGGACCGCACGCGCATGCTCGCCGGCCAGACCGCGACGATGCAGCGCAAGGCGGTGCCGGAACTGGCCGGCCTCGGCTTCCAGATGACGCCGCCGGTGTCGCTGTTCGGCACCACGCCGCCGCCCGCCGGCGCGCCCGGCTTCTTCGTGCGCATCAACGACGACGAACGCAACAACGCCGGCTCGAACGATCCGGCCAACGACTTCATCGAGCTGTTCACGCTGGACGTGGACTTCACCACGCCGGCGAACACCGTGCTGACCGGCCCGATCCGCGTCGCCGAGAACGAGTTCGACTCGCGCTTCCAGATCGCCGGCGGCTTCGGCGCGATCCACCAGCCGGGCACCTCGACCACGCTCGATCCGCTGCTCGAAGTGCCGATGGTGCCGGTGCACTACCGCAACTTCGGCAGCTACGAAGTGCTGGTCGGCAACCACGTCGTGCGCCTGCCCGACGACACCACCAACAACGTCGCCGGCGTGCGCTGGTTCGAGCTGCGCCGCACCGGCGGCCCGGCGAACCCGTGGGTGATGTACCAGCAGGGCACCTATGCGCCGGACGACGCCGGCGGGCAGATCAGCCGCTGGATGGGCGCGATCGGCATGGACGAGTCCGGCAACATCGCGCTGGGCTACAGCGTCGCGCGCGATCCCGGCGTGTTCCCCGGCCTGCGCTACGTCGGCCGCGAGGCCGGCGATCCGCCGGGCGTGATGACCACCGGCGAGACCACGATCGTCGACGGCGCCAGCTCGCAGAGCGGCGCCGACCGCTGGGGCGACTACTTCGGCATGGGCGTCGATCCGGCGGACGGCTGCACGTTCTGGTTCACCGGCATGTACATGCCGGCCGGCGGCGACTGGCGCACGCGCTACGCCGCGTTCCGCTTCGATACCTGCGGCACGCCGACCTTCACGATGACCGCCGACAACCTCGGCCAGGACGTCTGCGCGGCAGGCCCCGGCGCGACCGCGCTGGCGCCGGTGACGGTCGCCGTCAACGCGCGCAACGGCTTCGCCGATCCGGTCGCGATGAGCTTCGTGCCGGGCCTGCCGGCCGGATTCGGCGGCGGCTACACGGCCACCACGGTCAATCCGCCGGGCACCACCGTCGCCAACCTGACGGTCGACGCCACCGCCGCGCCGGGCTCGCATACGATCGTCCTGCGCGGCAGTTCCGGCGCGATCGAGCGCGATCTCGAACTGGTCGTCGGCGTCGCCACGGCCGGCGCCGGCGCGACCACGCTGACCGCACCGGCCGACGGCGCCGACAGCGTGCCGCCGCAGCCGCTGTTCTCCTGGCAGGCGGTGGACCAGGCCACCTCGTACCACATCGAGATCTCCGACGCGGCCGATTTCTCCAACGTGATCCTGGCCCAGACCGTCACCACCACGACGTTCCAGCCGACCGCCGCGCTGCCGCTGAACGCGCAGATCTGGTGGCGCGTCACCGCGACCAACCAGTGCGGCGAGACGGTCAGCGCGGTGTCCTCGTTCACCACCCAGGCCGGCCCCGGCCAGTGCAGCGCCGGCACGCCGGTACAGACGCTGTTCGACGACGACGTCGAAGGCGGCGAGAACGGCTGGACGCACGACGCGGCGATCGGCAGCGACGGCTGGGCGATCACCACCGCGCGCCCGAACAGCCCGACCCATTCGTGGAAGACCTCGGCGCCGGGCTCGGTCTCGGACCGCCGCCTGCTGTCGCCGGTGGTCGCCCTGCCGGCGAGCCTGGGCGGCCTCAACCTGCAGTTCCAGCACTGGCGCCTGCTCGAAGGCTCGGCGACCGAGTGCAAGGACGGCGGCATCCTGGAGATCTCCCTCGACGGCGGCGCGTTCAGCCAGGTCCCGGCCTCGCAGCTGCTGTCCGACCCGTACACCGCGCCGATCGCCTCCGGCAGCGGCAATCCGCTCGCCGGCAACCGCGCCTGGTGCGGCTCGCAGCCGTACACCAACGTGATCGTCGACCTGTCCGCCTACGCCGGCCACGCCGCGCAGTTCCGCTACCGGCTGGCGACCAACAGCAGCGTCACGCGCGAGGGCTGGTACGTCGACGACGTCAAGGTGCTCGGCTGCGGCGAGCTGGCACCGGACGACACGATCTTCGAGGACGGCTTCGACGGCACGCCGCCGTAGAAATCTCCACCGGACCGGTCGCGTCCGCTGCCGCGGACGCGACCCCGGCACGCGAGGGTGCGCGACACCTTTCGTCACCGTCCGTCACGATCGCCGAAAGCATTCCCTAAGCCTGCGCGCGTAGCGTCGCTTCGCGTCCACGACCACGCAGGAGGAATGCCATGAACGTTTTCCCCGCCGTCTTCGCACTGCCCCTGGCGCTGCTCTTCGCCGCCGGCGCGCACGCGCAGGCCCCCACCGGCGCGCCGGCCGGCACCACCGGGCTGTGCAAGGACGGCAGCTACACCTCGGCCGAGGCCAAACGCGGCGCCTGCCGCGGCCACCAGGGCGTCAAGGACTGGTATGCCGCGAACGCCGCGCCGGCCGCGAAAAGCGACGGCGCCGGTGCCGGTGCCAGGGCATCGAGCAGCGCCGTTCCCGCGGCCACGCCCGCGGCCGCGCCGTCCGGTTCGACCGGGCTGTGCAAGGACGGCAGCTACACGGACGCCGACAGCAGGAAAGGCGCCTGCCGCGGTCACAAGGGCGTGAAGGAGTGGTACGGCGCGAGCGTCGCCGCCGCGGCCAGGCCCGCCGCTCCGCCGGTTCCGCCGCCCGCCGCCGCTCCTTCGATGCCGGCCGCCCCGCCGGCCACTGCGGCACCGCAGCCGACCACCGCACCGCCGAGCGTACGCAAGCCGGCCGAAGCCGATCCCGCCGATCGTGCGGCGGCGCCGGGTGGCGGCGCCGGCAAGGTCTGGGTCAACCTCGAAACGAAGGTCTACCACTGCCCGTCGGACCGCTACTACGGCAAGACCAAGCAGGGCGAATACCTGTCCGAAGCCGAGGCGAAGGCCAAGGGCAACCACGCCGCGCACGGCAAGGCCTGCACGCCGTAGCGCCCCTGCAGTGACGTCATTCCCGCGCAGGCGGGAATGACGGAGGAGCGCCGGTGATCAGCGACGCGGCGGCAGGCTGACCTTGCCGCCGACGTCCGAGTAGTGGATGTCGTCGACGTTCGCCTTCGACT
This sequence comes from Dokdonella ginsengisoli, assembly GCF_042652785.1. Taxonomy (NCBI): domain Bacteria; kingdom Pseudomonadati; phylum Pseudomonadota; class Gammaproteobacteria; order Lysobacterales; family Rhodanobacteraceae; genus Dokdonella; species Dokdonella ginsengisoli. The sequence goes on from NZ_JBHSHD010000004.1 coordinate 104,647, forward strand.
CGACCGTGAAATCGCCGCGCACGCGGTCGGCGCGGATGTCGCCGGAGCTGTCGCTGCCGACGCCGGCATCGCCGCCGATGTCGTCGAAGACGATGTCGCCGGAACTGTCGTGGTCGATGCGCGCGCGGCCGCTGACGTGCCGGAATTTGACGTCGCCGGAGCTGTCGTTTCGCACGTAGGCGTCGCCGCGCACGTTGCGGATCTCGATGTCGCCGGAGCTGTCGGCGTCGACGGTGACGTTGCCCTCGACGCCGTCCGCCTCGATGTCGCCGGAGGTGTCGCTGATGCGCACCGCGCCGCCGAGGTCGCGCAGGTCGATGTCGCCGGAGCTGTCGGTCAGGTCCAGGCCGCCGCGCAGGCCGGCGATCTCGATGTCGCCGGAGGAATCGCGCAGCTCCAGCTTCAGCGTCTGCGGCATGCGCACTTCGACGTCGATGTAGGCGTAGCGGCTGCCGAACAGCTTCATGCCGCTGCCGCTGTCGGGGATGACGGTGGCCACCGTCGCCACGTCGCCCTGGCGTTGCTGCGTGAGCTGCAGCTCGGCCAACGTGGCCTCGTCGCTGGCGCAGGCCTTGCCGCGGACTTCGATGCGAGCCAGGCCAGGCACGCCCTTGACGTCGAGGTCGCCGGCGCCGGTGTCCAGCCTCAGCGTGGCGAGGGCCTGCACGTCGACGTCGACTTTGCGCTCGGCGCGGAACGCGCAGTCGTCGGCGAAGGCCGACAGCGGCAGCAGGAGCAACAGGGAGAAGGTGGCGGTACGGGACAGCATGGGACCTCCGGCGTGCGCTGTGGAACCTCGTTGGATACGCCGCAGCGCCGGAAGGTTTACACGGCCGGCATCAGAACTCGAATCCGTCCTGGAACACCACGTCGAGCGCGGCGCCGGCCTCGACCGCCCCGCTGTCGCAGCCCGCCCCGGCCGGCCGGCTGCCGCCGCGCTGGTCGACGCGGATCGGGCATTGCGAAGCCGGCACGCGATCGATCGCCGCGCTGCCGCCGCCCGGCAGCATCGTCTGCGTGGCACCGCCGTTGCTCGCCAGAGCACCCAGCAGCGGGTCGCCGGCGCCGTCGCCGGCCTGCGAGAACGGGCATTGCGTGGCGCCGGACCAGAGGTTGTAGCCGGCCGAGACCAGCACGCCGTCGCAGTTGCCGCCGGCGTTGCCGGCGAGGATCGAACGGCTGATCGTCAACGTCGCGCTGGCGCTGCCTTCGTTGTAGACGCCGCCGCCGAAGGTGGCGTCGTTGCCGGTGACGGTAGCGTGCTCGATGCGGCTCTCGCCGCTGCCCTCCTGGTAGAACGCCGCGCCGCCGACTGCCTCGTTTTCGGTGAAGGTCGAGTTGCTCACGCTCGTGCCCGAAGCGCTGTGGATCGCGCCGCCGTTGCGCGCAGCGACGTTGCCGACAAACGTGCTGGCGCGCACTACCAAGGTGCCGTTGCGGTTCGAGATCGCGCCGCCGTCGCCGCCGGACGCGGTGTTGCGGTTGCCGCTGAAGGTGCTCGCCTGCACGACCAGGATGCCGTCGTTGGCCACTGCGGGGCCGTCCGAGACGTTGTCGCGCACGCGCACGCGATCGAGCCGCAGCGTGCCGAAATTCTCCAGCGCGTGCACGTCGCCCTTCCGGCCGTGCTGCAGGGTCAGGCCGCGCAGCGTCGCGTGCGCGCTGAAGAACACCTGGAAGAACGGCGAGGCGTCGCCGCCGTCGAAGGTGATCGTGCCGCCGCCGTCGACGACGACCGCGCTGGCGATGGTCTTGTAGTGCGTGAACGCGATCGTCGCGGTGCCGCACTGGAAGGTGATCCGGCCGCCGCCGCTGCCGTCGACGGTGGCGAGCACGCTCTGGAAGCCGGCCTCGTTGCAATTGCCCGCCGTGACCACGCCGTCGGCCGCCTGCGCCGTCGTCGCGCAGGCCATCCAGCACGCCACGCAGAGCGTGCCGAGGCGCCACCCGGTTGTTCCGTTCCCGCGCATGTCGCTTCCCCTCATCCCCGGAATCGGGGTTCGTCGCTCGGAGAAACGCTCAATAAGGCCCGTTCGTGACACGCGCAGGCGCCATCCCCGCGCTACCGCGATTCCTCCGCCTTGGCGCGGTCCCACAGCGCGTCCTGCTCGGCCAGCGACTGCTGCGCCAGGCCGCTGCCGGCTTCGGCGGCCAGCGCTTCCATGCGCCGGAAGCGGCGCTCGAACTTCGCGTTCGCGTGACGCAGTGCCTGCGAGACGTCCACCTGCGCGTGCCGCGCGAGGTTGACGCAGACGAACAGCACGTCGCCGATCTCGTCGGTGAGGCGCGCGGGATCGGCGCCGGCGGCGAATTCGGCGCGCACCTCGTCGATCTCCTCGTGCAGCTTGTCGAACACCGGGCCGACGTCGGGCCAGTCGAAACCGACCCTGGCCGCCTTCTTCTGCAGCTTCAGCGCGCGCTGCCATTCCGGCAGGCCGCGCGACACGCCGGCCAGCGCGCTCGCGTCGGCCTCGCCCTTCGCCGCACGCTCGTCCGCCTTCAATGCTTCCCAGTTCGCCGTCTGCGCCGCGGCCGATTCCACGCGCGCGTCGGCGAACACATGCGGATGGCGGCGCACCATCTTGTCGCAGATCGAGGCGACGACGTCGCCGAAGGCGAAATGCCCGGCCTCCTCGGCCATGCGCGCGTGGAACACGACCTGCAGCAGCAGGTCGCCGAGCTCGTCGCGCAGGTCGGCATGGTCGCGGCGGTCGATCGCGTCGGCGACCTCGTAAGCCTCCTCGATCGTGTACGGCGCGATCGTCTCGAACGTCTGCTCGACGTCCCAGGGGCAACCGCGCTCGCGGTCGCGCAGGCGCGCCATGATGTCGAGCAGGGCGTCGATGGACGGCGGTGTCGGCGTCGGGGTCATGGTGTCAGGGCTGAGAGCTGATCTGAGGGCTGAGGGCTGAGGGCTGGGATTGTCGTCATTCCCGCGCAAGCGGGAATCCATTGTTGGTCTTTGGAAGCCCATGGATGACCCGCCCTGCGGCTGCCGAAAAGCGCCGCGTTCGCGGGAACGACGGCGGTATCGCCGACCGGCTTCCGCTTCAGGGCCTGGCCAGCAGCGCCGACCAGTCCGCCTCGCGCTCGCCGACTGCGAAGAAATCCGGATTCAGCAGCGAGTCGCGCGTGTTGTAGCGCAGCGGCTGGCCGTCGAAATCGAACACCGCGCCGCCGGCCTGCTCGAGCACGCACTGGCCGGCGGCGGTGTCCCATTCCGAGGTCGGGCCCAGGCGCAGGTACAGGTCGGCCTCGGCCGCGGCGATGCGCAGGAACTTCAGCGACGAGCCGAGCGGCAGCTTGGCGCAGGGACCGAGCCGCGCCAGCAGATGCGCCTCGTGCTCGGATCCGTGCGAGCGGCTGCCGGCCACCGTCAGCGGCGTCGCGCGCCGGCGCGTGCCGATGCGGCGCGGCTTCGCGCCGGCGCTGTCGGCGAGCCAGGCATCACCGCCGTCCCAGGCCACGGCCAGTTCGCCGCCGACCGGCTTCTGCACGACGCCGAGCACCGGCCGGTGCGCGTCGATCAGGGCGATGTTGACGGTGAATTCGCCGTTGCGCTTGACGAACTCGCGCGTGCCGTCGAGCGGATCGACGAGCCAGTAGCGCGACCAGCGCGAGCGCTCGCTCCACGGCACGTCGGCCGACTCCTCCGACAGCACCGGCAGCTCGGGCGTCAGCTCGGCCAGCGCGGCGACGATCAGGCGGTGCGCGGCGAGATCGGCCGCGGTCAGCGGCGATCGATCATCCTTCTGCGAAACCGCGAAATCCGATTCGTAGACCTCGAGGATCGCCGCCGCCGCGCGTTCGGCGATCGTTCCCGCGGCGCGCGCGAGCCGCTCCAGCGAGGCGCTCACGGCTGCGGCCGGAAGCGGCCGGCGAGGTATTCGCGCGCCATGAACAGCGCGGCGATCGAGCGGCCCTCGGTCACGTCGGGCCGTTCGAGCAGGGTGTGCAGTTCCGACAGTTTCCACGACACCACTTCCAGCTCCTCCGGTTCGTCGCCGACCAGGCGCTCGGGATACAGCTCGCGCGCCAGCACCACGTGCGTCATCGCGGTCATGTAGTTGGGCGACAGCGACAGCCGGCCGAGGATGTGCAGCTCGCGCGCGCCGTAGCCGACTTCCTCCTTCAGCTCGCGATCGGCGCCCTGCTCGACCGTCTCGTCGCGGTCCAGGCGCCCCTTCGGCAGGCCCAGTTCGTAGCGGTCGGTGCCGACCGCGTACTCGTGCACCAGCAGCACGGTGTCGTGGTCGAGCATCGGCACGATGATGACCGCGCCCAGGCCGGAGCTGCGCAGGCGCTCGAAGGTGCGCTGCTGGCCGTTGGAGAACTCCAGATCCACCTGCTCCAGGCGCAGGAAACGGCTCGAGTCGACGCGGCGGGTCTCGTGGATGATCGGCGGCTTTCGCATGCCGCGATTGTACGGGAGTGCGGCGCGCGGCGGCCGCCTCTCACGGCAGCGCGTCGGCCCAGTTCGACCACCAGTGCTTGGGCTGCACCGGCATGCGCTGCCACCAGGCGTCGATCGCCGACGCATCGCCGGCAAGCCAGGCGGCGCGATGCGCGGAGTCGCCGGCGGCGACACCGAGCGCGCGCGCCAGCCGCGGATACAGCGCGCCGCGCGCCAGCGACCGATGGCGCGTGAGCAGGCTGAGCAAGGTGAACGCGTCCGCGTCCGTAGCCGCGGCGGCGACGCGGCCGGCGGCCTCTTCGGCGGCGGGCATATCGGCCGCGCCGTCGAGCGCCCGCTCGAGTTCGCGCACCGCGTGCACGAAGTCTGGCGCCGCCTCCGGCCGCAGCGGCGTCGAGGCGCGTCGCGCGTCGAAGTCCATCGCGAAACCGGCGGGCAGCAGCACTTCCTGCGCGTCGAGGCGGTAGGCGACCCAGCCGCTGCGCACGTAGACCCTGCCGCGGCCGTCGGCATCCTTCCACAGGTCGAAATCGCAGCCGAGATCGACCACCTCGGCCGCGCCGGCGTCGACGCCGAAGTATCCCGGCGGCGCCCAGATGCGCGCGCGCAGGTGACCGCGATCCAGCGCGACGCGATGCTGGCCGCTGCGCGTCTGCACCAGGCGCAGCGCCGACTGCGGCGACAGGCGGAGGCTGCCGATGCGCGCGACCGCGATGGTCAGCGATTCCTGCGCGCCGGTCCGCACCGTCGCGCCGGGCGCGAGCTGCGCCGGCGCCGCGGCGGACGCGTCGATGCGCCACGGTTTTCCGTCGCTCCACGCCAGC